>CAVYPX010000015.1:0-105280 GCA_963770485.1 uncultured Acidobacteriota bacterium | reverse complement strand
GCCGAGAAATATTCAGCCGTGGCGTCTCGTCGGCCGCCTATCCGCAGGATGAGTTTGAGCTCGCCTGGAAGAACCTGCTGTTTGATCATTTCCACGACATTATGCCGGGCTCCGGAATTGCAGTGAACTATCTAGACGCCAAGCGCAATCTGGAAGATGTCGCCCGGGCCGGGAAGCGAGATCATGGACGGTGCGCTTGGAGAGATTGCCGCTCGCATCAACACGCCAGGCACAGGCGTACCGGTGGTAGTTTTCAATTCTCTTTCCTGGCCGCGAACAGAAGTGATTGAGACCGAGTGCAACTGCCCAGGTCAGCGAAACAGGTCGAAGTTGTGGATGCTACAGGAAAACCGGTGGAGTCCCAGTTGCTTGCGCTTGAGCCGGGAACAAACCGCGCGCACCTGCTCATTCTCGCCAAAATTCCGGCCTTAGGTTACGAAACGTATTTCGTGCGGGCAGCGGCCAAGCCAGCGGCTAACGGCTCAGTCGTCAAATCCTCCACCGATGCGATGAAGAACGATACGCTGGAGAATGAGTTTTTGCGCGTCAAAGTCGATCCTCAAACCGGCTGCCTGACCAGCCTTTTCGATAAGCAAAATCAGAACGAAGCGCTGGCGCCTGCCGAAACCGATGCCGGCGGCCCCACGACCTTCACGTGCGGGAACCTGCTACAAGCCTTTTATGACAAACCCAAGCAGTGGGATGCCTGGAACATCGACGCCGATTTTCGAGAAGCAGCACTGGGATCTGGACAAAGCCGACGAGGTGAAGCTGATCGAAAGTGGGCCGTTGCGCGCTGTTATCCGCGTACGAAAACATTTCCAGAACTCAGCATTCGTGCAAGATATCACCATGTACGCGGGTGCTGCCGCGAGTCGATGTCAAAATGCAGGCGGACTGGCACGAGAAACACATTCTGCTGAAGGTCGCATTCCCGCTGAGCGCACACAGCGACAAAGCCACGTTCGAAACCCCTTATGGCTCGATCGAGCGCCCAACTACTCGCAATACACCCGCCGAGCAAGCCAAATTTGAAGTGCCGGCGCAGCGCTGGGCCGATCTTTCCGATGCAAAGCACGGCTTCAGCCTGCTCAACGACTGCAAGTATGGATACGACGCGAAAGGCAACGTGCTGCGCCTCTCGTTGCTCCGTTCGCCCGAGTGGCCTGACCCGCATGCCGACGAAGGCCATCACGAATTTACGTATTCCCTCTATCCTCACGCTGGAACCTGGCGCGAGGCGCACACGGTCCGACGAGGGTATGAGCTCAACGACGAGCCGATCGCCATGCAGACGGAGAACCACCAGGGACCGCTGCGGGCTCGGCATTCTTTCGTCGAAGTGCAATCAGAAAACGTGGTGCTCACGGCGGTGAAGAAAGCGGAGGATGACAGCGCTCTCATCCTGCGCTTCTATGAGTGGGCTGGGAAAGAAGGCGATGTGAAATTGCAGCTCCCCGCCGGAGTTGAGTCAGCCTCCGAGACTGATCTTATGGAGAGGCCGATCGCAACCCTCACGGTGCAGAATGGCGCTGTCACTGGTGCATACCAAGCCCTATGAGATCAAGACGGTGAAGGTGCAATTCCGAAACCCGTAAAGACGCAGCTAGCTACGTCTCTACACAGAGAACAAAGGGCATGAAGCTGAATCCATATCTGGCGAAAGGCACTGTAGTCGCCTCCTTGGGCGGTCTTCTGTTTGGATTCGATACCGCCGTCATTTCTGGAACTACAGCACGCTCTAACCACAAAAGTCACCAGCTTTCGCCCGGCTTTGCTCGGGCGTGACCGTGGCGGGCGCGTCTCTGGGGACCGATTCTGGGCGCGATGTGGCGGGCTCCGGGCGACCGCTATGGCCGCCGCGACAGTCTCCGCGGCGATGGCGATTTTACTACCTGATCTCTGCCTTGGGTGCGCGGGCGCGTGGAACTGGTACGCGCTGGTCGGTTTCGGCTTTATCGGCGGCTTGGGAATCGGTGGCTCCTCGGTTCTCGGCCCCATGTACATTGCCGAGATCGCGCCGGCGAAGCTCCGCGGACGCCTGGTCGGTTTTTTTCAGTTCAACATCGTCTTCGAATTCTGCTCGCCTACTTCTCCAATTACCTGATCGGGCTGCAGCGCTTCGGCGCCTCGGAATGGCGCTGGGAACTCGGTGTATCGGCCATTCCTGCGGCTCTGTTCTTCATGATGCTGTTTGGAATTCCTCGCAGCCCGCGCTGGCTGGTGAAAAAGGGACGGATCTCTGAAGCCAGAACCGTGCTCGAGATGACAGGCGAGGTGAACTTCGAGCAGGAACTGCAGGAAATTGTCGAGTCCATTCACTTCGAGCAAAAGCAGGCCGCCGAAACACTGTTCTCTCGAAAGTATCTTTTCCCGATCTTCCTGGCCGTCACCATTGGAATGTTTAACCAGCTTTCCGGCATCAACGCCATCCTCTATTACCTCAACGATATCTTTGCCCACGCCGGTTTCAGCAAGCTTTCCGGCAACCTGCAGGCGGTCGCGGTGGGAGGCACGAATCTGCTCTTCACCATCCTTGCCATGTCCGTGATAGACCGGATCGGCCGCAAAATCCTGCTTCTGGTCGGCGCGGTGGGAATGGCGGCTTGTCTGGCCGGAGTCGCGGCAATCTTCTTCACAGCCCAGCACCAGAATCTTCTGTTGTGGCTGCTGATCGGCTACATCGCCTGCTTCGCCTTCTCCCAGGGCGCGGTCATTTGGGTCTATCTTGCGGAGGTCTTCCCCAACGCCGTGCGAGCGAAGGGGCAGAGCCTGGGTAGTTTTTCGCATTGGTTCATGAACGCAGTGATCTCCGGAACATTCCCTCTAATGGCAGCTTCGTCCGGCGGCTATCCCTTTGTTTTTTTCTCGCTGATGATGGTCGTGCAGTTCTTTGTAGTCTGGTTGGTGTATCCGGAAACCAAGGCGCTTACTTTGGAAGAGATGCAGAAGAAGCTGGGCATTGGCTAGCCGACAGCGACGAACAACATCCCCTTCGTTTCGTGGAACTTTTCTGTTGACGGCGGTGTCCTAACCGCAAGTGGGGTTTTCCATAAGAAACTCTTATGCTTGAGGCCAGAGAACTGACCAAGTCTTACGCGTCCGTGCCTGCGGTGCAGGACGTTAACTTCTCGCTGGCGCCGGGACAGGTGTTGGGCTGTCTGAGGGCCCGAACGGATCAGGAAAAAGCACGACCGTGAAGATGTTAACTGGGCTGCTGGAGCCCACCCGCGGAAAAGTCCTGTTCAATGGTGAGGACATCCACAAAGACCTCGTCGGCTTCAGAAAGTGCCTCGGCTATGTGCCTGAGGAGCCCAACCTCTACCCTTACCTGAGCGGTCGCGAATACCTGGGACTCGTGGGAACCCTGCGTGGAATGCCGCGTTCCAGCTTGGAGCGAAAGATAGATGCGCTTCTCGATTTGTTCTCGCTCCACGCCCATCGGCACGCCTCGATTGCGTCTTACTCAAAGGGAATGCGCCAGCGCATCCTGCTCATCGCCGCACTGATGGACGACCCGAAATTGTTGGTCTTCGATGAGCCGCTTTCCGGTCTTGATGTGACTACTGCGCTGGTTTTGAAGAACCTGATCAAAGCATTGGGGCAACAAGGGAAAGCTGTTTTCTATTGCTCTCACGTTCTGGAGGTTGTCGAACAGGTGTGTTCCCATCTTCTGATCTTGCGAAAGGGCGCCGTGCTTGCCTGTGACACAGCGGAAGCCATTCACAGTGGCATTGAGCAATCCTCGCTGGAAACAACGTTCATGCACCTGGTCGAGGAGGTGGACGCGGACAAGATCACGCGCGACATCATCAGCGCGATGGAGGCCGCTTGACCTCGGCTCTGTTACACCTGCGCGACGGAAGTGGGACGCTCATTCCCAAAGGCCTTTCACGCGGCTGGTGCGCCTCTTCGTCGGCCGTGTCTTTCACGGAAGCGGCGAATCTGCCGAAGGTGAACTCGACCTCAGCCTGGGGCTGGTTCTCTCCCTGCTGGCTTCTGCCCGGGGGGTTCTACTCCATTCTCTTGTTGGACAAATACTCCACGCTGCTGCAATGGATGCGCGGCCAGCACGACTTCGATCCGCTCGCGGCCGCACTTCCCGATGAGTACTTCTTTATTGTGCTTTCAATGACCGTGACCGGCGTCGTGGCCGTATGGCGATGGGACAGCATATTTCCCGACCGCCGGGACTACGCCAATCTGGTTCCTCTTCCCATCCCGATGCGAGCCATTTTTCTTGCCAACCTGGCGGCCATTCTTTTCCTGACCCTGGTTCTCGCCCTCGACGTGAACGCAGCCTCTTCAGTGCTGTTTCCGTTTGTTGTTAGTGCATCGCAGAATACGTTCACCCTTTTCGCCCAAGTTTTGTGGGTGCACGCGTTCGTCGTAATGCTGGCGAGCATCTTCAGTTTCTTCGCCGTATTCGTAACCGTTGGGTTACTTATGGTTACGCTGCCATACGCGGCCTTTCGCAGGCTCTCACTCTATTTGCGTGGCACGATCATTGCCTGCCTCGCAGCTCTGCTGGCGACCAGCTTTGCGGTTCCTTCGATGCTAAGGCAGTTGCCGGGAACGTCGGCACGGTTCTTGCCTCCAGTGTGGTTTCTGGGTCTTTGCCAGTTGATTCGGGGCAGAGCCAGCCCGCCTCTCGCCTCACTGGGACACGTAGCGCTCATAGGCTCAGCAGCCGTCCTCGTGGCCGCGGTTGTGACCTACGCCTTGAGTTACCGGAGGTGTTTTGTGCGAATCCCCGAGACCACCGAGACGATTCCAGCCTACGGTCGCGCAAACCTTCTGTGGATTTTCCCGGTACTGACCGCACCATGTTGACGGCAACCCGTTCCAGCGCGCCGGTTACCGCTTCGTGATGAAAACTCTTTTGCGCAGCGAGCGCCACGGGTTGGTGCTTGGAGGGTTCTTTGGCCTGGGAATTGTTATGGCTTCTCAATTTCTGTTTGCGTCGTTCAACGGCACGCAGATTGAGGCCGGCAATCTTCCTTCCGCCGAAGTCGTCGCCATTCCGCTGATCTTGAGCTATTGCATCATTTTCGGCATGCGTTTTGTCTTCGACATTCCCACTGAGATGCGGGCCAATTGGATGTTCCGACTTTCTCTCGACAAAACCAGGCACGAATGCATTCCCCTGGCCCGCAAACTCATATTGACCTTTGTTTTTCCATGGGTCGTTGCGATCGTCCTTCCGCTGTACGGATACCGGTGGGGTTGGCGAGTGGGTATTCTGCACGCGGTCGTCGTTACGCTCTGGTCTTTATGTCTGGCGGATCTCCTGCTTCTCCGGTTTCGCAAAGTTCCCTTCACTTGTTCCTATCCCGACCTTTCCGGGATTCCGCCGTCGTGCTCGCACTGTTTTGTGTTCTGGGGTTCTTTGTGTTTGTGGTGCTGACGTCGAAGTTGGAACGCTGGGGGTTGTCGAACCCGATTGTGATGACTTCGTTACTCGTGATTATGTTCTCTTCATGGTACGGCCTGTCCCGAATTCATCAGGGAATAGAGGGAATCGACAACGAACTGATTTTTGAGGAAAGCTCGCCGGCCTCGTTTGAACTGCTCGATCTGGGACGTGGAACTTAGGATCTTTCTTTGAGCAAGATGCAGAAGAAGGCGGGGATTGACCGATGACGGAAAACGCTCGACTGGTGGGCCCGGCAGGATTCGAACTTGAGGCGTTTTGCGGGCGTGACCCTGAGCGCAGTCGAAGGGGGGAGCCCACAGCCGAAATCCCGAGTGCAGCGAGGGACCTCCCGTCACCACAGTTCAACGGGCGACTGGTGGGCCCGGTAGGATTCGAACCTACAACCAACAGATTCCCTCTCAACAGCTAAATGTAAATGGTTTCAACGATTTCCTGAGGTTCTTAGTGGGCAGAATTAGACAGTTCTAGGCGAGGTTGTTACGAAGGATGTTACGAAGTTGATCGCATAGCACGCAGAAGACCTCTACCGTGTCAATTCTGAGGTCAACAACCTAGAACCCTTTGCTTGTCTTGCTTTTCCGCATTCCATCCACTTGGTGACGAGTTTTTGTCGCGGCAGTAAACGCAATTACTTTGGCACAACTCCCCTTGAATACCTGTGTCCGGTCAATAAGTGCAATGGCGATGTTACATTAGTTGCCGCCCGTCTCATCGATTCTGGCCCGGACTGCGGCAATTTGCTTAGGGCACGTACTTCCACACCGTTCCGTAGCTGTAGGTGCCGCCCCCGAGGGTGGTGCCGAACAGCGTGCCCTTGGTAGTCCGCTGTACTTCGCCGGCAGGTGTGCCGCCGCCTGAAAAGTCAAAACTGTGCAGCAGGTTGAGCTTACGTTTTGCGCTCAGCCTGTACAACGCTCCGACGTTGTTAGCACCGCACGCGTAGGCGACCCCATACAAATTACCTTTCGAGTCCCGAGTTACGCCCGCTTGCGGCCAGCAGCCATCCGACGGGTACCCAGCAAAGTTGTGCAGGACAGTTTCCTTGCCGCTCTTGCTCACCTTCCATATAGTCCCATAGTTGTTGGAACCGCAGTATTCGGTGGTTCCATAGAGGTTTCCTGCCTTGTCCCGTGCCACGGATCCATACGGATTGCAGCCATCTGTTGTGCCGCCGGCAAAGCTGTGCAGCACGGTAAGCGTTCCGTTCTTACTCAGCTTGTACAGCTCTCCGTAATCATAAGTGCCACCCTCCGTGGCTACACCGTACAAGTTGCCAGACACGTCCAACGTCAGATGCCCACCGGAGGGAGATTCGCCGTCTAGCTCGTCGAAGGAGTGGAGGAGGGTAAAGTTCCCTGAACGGTCAACCTTGAATATCGTCCCGTAGTCCGAAGACCCGCAGGGCACACTGCCCCTAAGAGTGGTGCCATACAGGTTTCCGGCTTTGTCCATGGCCAGGCCTTGCAATGGGTTGCAACCCTCCGAGCCGCCGGTAAAGCTGTGCAGCACCGTCTCGTTCCCCGCGGTGTCGATCTTGAATACGGTCCCCCTACCATCGGAGCCTCCCACGCCGGTGGTCCCATAGATGTTGCCAGCCTCGTCTCGAGCCACCGGCGTGTAAGGGTTTGCCCCGTCGGATCCGGAGAAGGTGTGCACCACAGTTTCCGTGCCGGCACTGTCGATCTTGAGGACAGTACCGTCGTCCCTATAGGAACCGAACGCGGCGGTCACATACATGTTGCCGGCTGCGTCCCGAATCACGCCCGCATAGGGATAACCACCGTCGGAGCCGCCGGTAAAATTGTAAAGTACTGTGAAGGTTTTCGCCTGTGCGAGAGCCGCAAGCACAAGCACAACGATTAGCGTCAATTGGCGTCTCCTGTTGACGAGCCGTTGACGAAGTGACCTATAAGAATTGGCAGATTCCTTGGTAGTGCGCGGCATGACTCTCCCCTCAACTGGCGGCATGCAGTATCCTCCCGCGATGGGCGGGAAGTCAATTGATGAAACCAGGCGTGGGTGTTGAAAAAGTCACTGCGATTAGCAGCTGAGATTCAGCGAAAACATGTTAGAAGGAGAAGTTCCTTCCCATGTTTTGCTGGATTTCAATCTTCGGAGGCCTGCTGATCATGATGGGGCAACACTCGCGCTCAGAAGCATTGTTCTACTACTTCCGTCTGGAAGATCAAGTTCCCGAGAATCATCTGCTCCGGCTGATCGAGAAGCACATCAGTTTCAACTTTGTGCGCGAACGATTGAAGGACAGCTACAGCGAGACGGGCCGACCATCGATTGATCCCGAACTACTGCTGCGCATTCTGCTGATTGGTTATTTGTATGGCGTCACCAGTGAACGCAAGCTGGTGGAGGAGCTGCGCATGCATCTGGCCTGGCGCTGGTTCACCGGACTGGGGTTCGATGAGGAGATTCCGCATCATTCCACGTTCTCCAAGAACCGTCACGGGCGGTTCCAGGAGTCGAAGCTGTTCGAGCAGTTGTTTGAACAGATCGTGAAGCAGTGTGTGGAAGTAGGACTAGTGCGGGGGGATAAGCTATCGGTCGATGGCAGTTTCGTGGAAGCCAATGCGGCCAAGGAAAGTCGCATACCGCGGGAGCAGTTGGTGGAAGTGGCACAGGTCCATTATGCGGTGCGTCAGTATCTGCAGGAACTGGAACAGCAGAATCCAGTCGAAGAACCGGTGCATGAGCAAGACCAGGTGTCGACCACCGATCCGGACTCGACCTATGCCACTAAGGGCGGCACTCCGGCCCGACTGGGGTACTACGACAACTATCTGGTCGACAATCACAGTTGCGTGATTGTGGGGGTGCAGGCAACAGCCGCCCGGATGAGCCAGGAAACGGTCGCCGCACAAGACATGCTCACACGTTTTGCGCAGTGGCAGGGACGAAAGCCAGAATCGGTCGCGGCGGATACTACGTACGGCAACGGAGAGTTTCTGCAATGGTTGGTGGATCGCAGCATTACTCCCTACATGCGAACCCGCGACAGTATCCACCGCAAGAACAGCCCGTTCTACGGCCCCGAGCAATTTACGTACCAGCCGGAGAGCAACAGCTATCGCTGCCCTGCCGGGGAACAACTCAACTACGGCGGCCGCAGTATGCGCAACCGCACCTATGCCTATATCGGCACGCGCAAGCGTTGCGGTGCTTGTCTACAAAAGGCGCAATGCACCAGCGGAGCATTCCGGTTTCTCGCCATTCACATGGATGAGCCCGCTCGGCGACGTGCCCGCGAGCTAGCCCACACGTCAGAGTTCGCCCATGCACAGCGGCAAAGGAAGAAGGTGGAAGCCCTGTTCGCGCCAGACTTCACTTTTTCAACACCCACAGGCGATTACACAACTTTGCGCTTTTTATTCGCCAAAAGACGTGACAATGAGTGTAATGGCGATATTACGTCAACGAACCGTCCGAGACGCCGAGTTTTGAAACTGTGTTTCTGTCACTTATGAACCCGTGGTTTTGGCTGGATTGTATTGGAAGTGAAAGCGCATTACGAGATGGTCCGTCTTCGTTGTGCTTGGCAAGGGGGAGAGCGGGCTTGCCTCACGGATGGCATTCAATGCTGCTTTGTCAAGATCGATATCCCCGGAACCGGAAGCGATCGTCGGGTCCGTGATAGCCCCGTTACGCTGTACTGAAAACTCAATCGTAACGCTGCCTTGCTTCATTTCAGGTGGGCGTGCAGGCCGCGGAATCAGCTTGTACCATTTCTCGCGCACCCTTTTCTTAAGCGTTTCCAAATACGGTTTCAGCTCGGCTGTGATCGGCTGACTCAGTAACTCCAAGTCAGCACAAGGATCTGCGCCGCGATTGCTTACTTCCAGTATGACGAACCCTTGTTTTGTACGTTGGACATCGGAAACATCACCCACTTTCATTCGAAAGACCAGTTCGTCAAGGGTTCGAGCCAGATTACCGTGACTGAAGCAGCCGATGTCCCCGCCTTGCGCGGCGGTAGGACCTTGGGAATTGGCTCTCGCAATGTCCGCAAAAGTTCCGCCTCGCCCAATGGCAGCGCGTACCTGCTCGGCTTTGTGCTGCGCCTCAGTGACCTGGGCCGGGTCGTAAGGTTGTGGGGTGCTTATCAGAATCTCGCTCAGTCGAACTTGTTCGGTCGCCGAGGCTGGACTTCGGTCGACTGGGAGACCTGCCACCGTTTGAGGGAAGCAAGGATGTGCAAATAACAGCCAAAACAATACGAATTGAGTTCGCAGGCTTGGCACAACCCGAGTAGTCTCCTAACTGATGGCGCGACGCTATTTTAGTACCGACTGGTGCTTCCACGGCACACTTTGAGTGAGATCTTGATGTAAGCAGGCCATAGCGCTCAAAACCCCGGTCAATGAGTGCTATGGCGATGTTTCAACAGTTATCCGAGAGACTGCGTCAGTAGATGCTCCATACACCCGGTGTGACCACCTCCAGCAGATGACCATCGGGGTCGCGGAAGTAAAGCGCCTCGCCGCCGTATTTCCAAGTCTTCCTGAACTCAATCGGAATTCCCTGTTGCGACAGCCATGCTTCCCAAGCTGGTAGTTCCCACCGGCCAATTCCGAATGCGATGTGGATTGCGCCTGTGGCGTCGGTGTCCGCGGTGGTCCCTTTTTTGAACAGCAGCAATATGCTGCGGTCACCGGCACGCATCGCACACAGTCGCGTCTGGTCAGTGATACCTTCCTTCTGATCAGGGTCGATCGGTTCAAAGCCGAATACGCGCCGATAGAATTCGACCGATCGTGTCGGGCGTTCGACGTAGAGCGACGTTTCAAGGATTCCGTTTACCTGCGGTCGGCTGGAAGTAGCCTCTGACATCGTGACCCTCCGTAGCTCCGATATCACTCGGATGCAGATGGTATTCTGATGCACCAACTGCCATTTGGACGCAACCTATGCGACCAGGAGGATGCCAGTGCGTGTGCTTGGGTATACGTGGGCGGGCGTGCGAACCACCGATCTGAACTCGTCCTCGCGTTTCTTTTCCGACATCCTCGGACTTCGGCGCGTTCACGATGGCAAAGGGTTGGTGCAGTTTGAGCTGCCGTCGGGGCAACTGTTCGAGGTCTTCGGCTCCGAAAGTCGGTACTACCAATTCCATAATTGTCCCGTCGTTGGCTTCCAGGTCGAGGACGTGCGTGCCGCCAAGCAGGAAATGGAATCAAAGGGCATCGAGTTTATGACTGATGTGTTTGGCGACGATATAGAGGCGTGGGCGCATTTCCGTGGACCGGACGGGTACCTCTACGAGATCTGGCAGGCTCAACGACTGCTGAAAGCACCGCTCCGCTCGGCGTAGCTGTTGATAATAGCGCTCAAAAACCTCAATGAGCGTTATCGGGATTTATCAACAGTTGTGCCGACCACATTGGGGCGGGAAACGGCAGCGGATTGACTCCGAGTAGACGACAACTTCTGAGTCATCGACAAGGTGCGGCTCTACCTTCTCCTACAGATCAACTCCCCTTTGCCAATTGGCACAATCAACGCATCGACCCGATCATCGTGCAAGGCACGATCAAGCATTGGCTGCAATGTCGCTTGGTGATTGATCGCGTTGTCGGCTACGAGGATGCCGCCTTGAACCATGCGCGTCACGACTTCCTCATAACAGCGCTCGTAGACCTCTTTCTCGCCGTCGAGGAAACAAAAAGCGATATTTTTGTAGTTCGGCAGGTGATCCAAGGCGTCACCATGAATAAGCTCGACGGCATCGCTGACGCCAGCAGCGTCGAAAGTCAACCGCGCAAGCTCAGCCTTTTCGTTCAGAATCTCGAAGGTGGTGACCTTCCGGCTGCTCGCTCGGCAAGCTAGAGCCAGCCATAACGTGGAATATCCCGCGCTTGTTCCTATCTCAATGCAACGTCCATCTGGAGCTGCCGCTGCCAAGATGGCGATAAACCTGCCCACCTCGGATGGAATCTGGCGGAGCCGCTTCATTCGGGGCGTACCATCGATGCGGTCGCGCAGGTCAATCTGCTCCAACTCGCGCATCCGAGACAAAACTCTCTCTGGAATATCGTGGAACATGGTTGTCCTCGTGACATTTTCGAGGCGCTGCCCCGAAGTGTCAATGACGAGCAACCCGGAAATTACTGTCAACTGTTGCAATCAGGCGTGGCTGTTGAAAAACTCGTTGCCTCGAAATTCGTCAAAATAAAATCGCGCCAGGACGCGCTACAAACGACGTTCTCAGTTTTCCTAGACATTTTCTATCCCCTAAATTTGGCTGTTTTGGACGAAAAGGGAGTTTTTCAACAGCCACAGGCGATTACACATTTTGACCGCTCGTCAATGAGCGATATGGCGATTTATCGCCAGTTGACGCGATTGCCTAGCAGTTGGCGGCTCGGATTACTTCCTGTTTGCCGACCATCCAGCAGTTTGGATTATGAAGCCAACGAAAAAAAGCTGAGGACGGCTTCTTATTATCGCGTTGCATTTGGAAGTGCGGATTGTCAGCATGGCCTCAGCTTAGGCCACGGAAGAAGGCGGTCAGGTCCCCTGCGACCGCCGCTGGTTCCTCAGCCGGGGCGAAGTGCCCGCCGCGCGGAAAGACTGTCCAGCGCTGAATGTTGTACAAGCGCTCCAAATACGAGCGTGGCAGTTCACCCTCGGGAACGGTCTGGTGCGCGAAAACACCAAACGCCGTGGGCGTGCTGACGTAGGCGGGATCGACCGGGTGCCAGCGATTGTCCCAATAGTCGCGCATCGACGAAGTGATGCTCTGCGTGATCCAGTACAAGGTGAGCGTGGCGCAGAGGAAGTCGTCGGTCGGCGTAACGTCGCTCCACGAGTGCCACTTCTCACCCACGTACGCCGCGAGCCCTGCCGGGGAGTCGTTGAGTCCATAGCCCACAGTCTGCGGCTTGGTGGACTGGATCGCGCTGTAGCCCCGCTCCGTCGTATCCCAGCCCCGGCTCACCGCAACGTACGAACGCTCGACATCGGACAGCTCCATATCGTCCACTACGGGGGCGAGATCCGACTCCAGTGTGGTGAGATGGATCCCGATCACCGACTCGGGGTGGTCTAGCGCAAGGATCGTCGTCACCCCGGCCCCAAAGTCATAACCGCTCGCACCATAGCGGGAATACCCAAGCTCAGACATGAGCCGGTGCCAGCGCTCCGAGACGTAGCGATAGTTGATGCCGACCTTGGCTGGACGCGGCGAGAAACCATACCCCGGCAGGGAGGGTACGACGACGTCGAAGTGCTCGAGCATCGGCAGCATGTCCACGTAATCGAGGAAACTGCTGGGCCAGCCGTGCGTGAGAATGAGCGGCACACCCCTACCTGATGGCGCACGCTGGTACACAAAGTGGATGCCCTCCCAGGTGAAGTGGTTGAACTCGTTGAGCCTTCGCTCCCAGCCATGCCAGTCGAACTCGTGGGCCCAGTAGGACACGAGGCGTCGTAACCAGTCCAACTCGGTGCCTTGTTCCCAGCCTATACCGGGTATCTGGTCGGGCCATCTTGTTTGGCGCAACCGTGCCCGCAAATCAGTGAGCACCTCATCCGCGACGTGAATCCGAAATGGTTCCACTACAATAACCCCTCTTGGCCATAGACAGTGGCCAGACTGAACGCGCAGGCAATGTCGCACGGGGTCTCGTCGATCACTGTCGACAGATAGACATGGGGCGTTGCGGCCCGGATCAATCCCGTTACAACGTAGTTTAAATCATGCCTCTTTTCACGGATGTGATGTCCTCTACCGTGGGTGAACTAGTCTAAAAAGCTGCCGAGAGCAGTCTTTGTGAACAACTCTTCGGTCTGTAGATGATCCCGTCTGGATCACGGGCGAACCGGAAGTCAACTGCTGTGACCAGGCCATAGTGCTCAAAACCCCCTTCAAAGGCCAATGAGTGTAATGGCGATGTTTCAACAGTTATCCGAGAGACTGCGTCAGTAGATGCTCCATACACCCGGTGTGACCACCTCCAGCAGATGACCATCGGGGTCGCGGAAGTAAAGCGCCTCGCCGCCGTATTTCCAAGTCTTCCTGAACTCAATCGGAATTCCCTGTTGCGACAGCCATGCTTCCCAAGCTGGTAGTTCCCACCGGCCAATTCCGAATGCGATGTGGATTGCGCCTGTGGCGTCGGTGTCCGCGGTGGTCCCTTTTTTGAACAGCAGCAATATGCTGCGGTCACCGGCACGCATCGCACACAGTCGCGTCTGGTCAGTGATACCTTCCTTCTGATCAGGGTCGATCGGTTCAAAGCCGAATACGCGCCGATAGAATTCGACCGATCGTGTCGGGCGTTCGACGTAGAGCGACGTTTCAAGGATTCCGTTCACTTGCGGTCGGCTGGAAGTAGCCCCTGACATCGTGACCCTCCGTAGCTCCGATATCACTCGGATGCAGTAATCGCCTCAGTTCTCAATGAGTGCAATGGCCTGTGGCTGTTGAAAAACTCGTTGCCTCGAAATTCGTCAAAATAAAATCGCGCCAGGACGCGCTACAAACGACGTTCTCAGTTTTCCTAGACATTTTCTATCCCCTAAATTTGGCTGTTTTGGACGAAAAGGGAGTTTTTCAACAGCCACGCCTGTTATCGTCAGTTGTCCTCATTCATTGCAGCAGACTTGAAACAACGTCCCGTTAGCTATATGAGTAGGGGGATGAACTCTCGTCTAGTAGTGGTTGCAAGGTATAGCAAGTCATGACAACTCAGTGCTCTTTTCTGTGATTTGCGTTGGCTGGTCCATTTTCAGTGGAAGGGCGGTGACGTGAATCGCTTGTCGGAATCAAAGCCCCCGCCCACTCTCCACACACTCGTTACTTCGAAGGTGTGGCGTTCTTAATGACAATCACCTCCGCGCGGGTGAAACTAACCTGCTCGGAGATGGCGATACCGGGCCGGGTATTGCCGGAATCAATTACCACCGCTCCGTTGGCAAAGCCGCCAGCAAACAAGTTGGCAGTGCCCAGGGTGCCATCGCCGTTGCCCAGCAATAGGGACACGTTGTCGTCAAACCCATCGGTAACGGCAACATCCAGGAATCCGTCTCCGTTGAAGTCCGCCAGCAGAACGTTGTCGGGGTTCATGAAAAGACCGCCTTCACCTTCAGAAAACACTCCTGCCGAAGTGAAATTCCCTTTTCCATCGCCCAGAAGTATCTCGACTTCTCCTCCTTTTTCGACGGCAAAATCGGAGATGCCGTCGTTGTTGAAGTCGCCGACCGAGTAGGTGAAAAATATGGTTGTGAATAAATCTCCGACAGTGACGGCCTGAGGAGGCTGGAAAGTGCCATCGCCGTTGCCAAGTTGTATTGAGACCCTGTTATCGTTAAGAACACTGATATATGCAATGTCGGCTCTTCCATCCCCGTTGAAGTCCCCGGTGGTGATGTGGGACAGTTGGGTATTTTGAGGGAAGGTGGCGATGCTCTTCGATTTTCCAAATCTATTCTTACCATCGCCCAACATCTCGGAAATACTGGGTGTGCCGAGAGTCGTGCCGAAATTGACGACGGCTGCATCTGGATTCCCATCGCCGTTGAAGTCAGCGACGGCGATCGAAGCAGGGAAGTCCCCAGCGGCGAAGTTGAGCGGAGATTGAAAGCTGCCGTCCCCATTACCCAGCAACAGAGATACGTCGCCATTTGTAGGAAAATTTCCAAAGTTGGCGACTACCAGGTCCAGGTGCCCATCATGATTAAAATCCGTCACAGCCAATCCTGTAGGCTGTTGGCCGACGGCAAACAGCTTTCCTGGCATAAAGCCGCCGCCCTTCTTGCCTAACATGACCGAGACGGTGTGACCGAATGGGTTTGCTCCTGTATTCACTAGGGCCAAGTCCGGAAGGCCGTCGTGGTTGAAATCCGCCGTGACGGTCTGCAGCGAGAACTGGGCCTTTGAGTTGACGCCTGGTCCGATGTCGAAGAGCGTTCCATCACCCTTCCCTAATACGACGGAGACGGTATTGGAGTCGGAATTGGCCGTGATGTAGTCGGCTTTGCCGTCGTGGTTGAAATCGCCCGCGAAGACGTCAACCGCAGTGCGGCCGGACGGAGCGGTAACTGGAGGTTTGAAGCTCCCTTTACCATCGCCGAACAGGATGGCTATGTTGGAGCCGGCGCCAAGGGTTGCTGTCACGTTGGTCACTGCCAGGTCTTGGTTGCCGTCCCCATTGAAGTCGGCCACGCTCAGGCTGGCAGCGCCTCTCACCTGGAACAGGCGTGGCGCCTGGAAGGTGCCGTCCCCGTTGCCCAGCAGTTCAGAGACGTCGCCTTTGCCGTTATTGCTTACAGCTAGATCAAGCTTCTTATCGTTGTTAAAGTCGCCCGCCACCACGATCAGCGGCGTCTTCTCCACCGGAATGAAGGATGCAGGCCGAAAACCGCCCTTGCCGTTCCCCAGCAGGATTGCCAACGTATTGCCGTGGGGTCCCTTGTTGCTGCCGGCGACAATGCCGGTATTGGCCACCGCCAAGTCCGACTTTCCGTCATGATTGAAATCCCCGATGGCGATTCCCAGAGGCCCCATGCCAACGGGTACACTCACCGCCGCGGCGAAAGTACCGTCGCCCTTGCCCAACAAAATCGAGACATCATCGGAACCAATGTTGGTAACCGCTAAGTCTAGTTTATGGTCACCATTGAAGTCGGCGAGCACGATATGCCCGGGAATCGTTCCGGCAGCGAAGACGGTCGGCGCACCCAGATCCCCCTTGCCGTCGCCGAGCAATATGGAAACTCCAGAAGCTGTAGTTACAGCGACGTCATTCTTGCCATCGCCATTGAAGTCGGCAATCACAGCGTCAAAAGGGTTGGCTCCGCCCGCGTTAATCAACTTCAGCGGTTGGAAACTGCCGTTGCGATTTCCGAGAAGTAGGCTGATGTTGCTTGTATTTCCATCGTTCACTATGAGGTCTGCAATGCCATCGCCGTTGAGGTCGCCCATTGCGATATTCTGCGGGCCGTCGGCTGCTAGGTAGTCGCGGTGAGCGACGAAGCGGGGCAGTTTCTGGGAAGAAGTGCTGGCGGAGACTGCGGCCAGCATCTCAGCGAAACTCCGGGTTTTCCTTCCTGCGACGTCGGTGGTCATACGGACGGAACGGTCAGGACTTCCGCTCCTGGGCAACATTCGTTTGGTTACAGAAGACGCGCTTGGGTCCGCAAAGTCTTGGGTTTGAGCCGTGCCGGTAATTGGCAAGAAGAGCACCAATGCGGCGGCAAAAGACATCAGAGTGTGAACTGCACGAGGCTTTTCGAAAATCATGACTAGTTCGTCCTTATATTTTTGCAGATTGTCTGCGGAGATTTGGCCGCACGACAGTGTCAGATTAGGAGAACGAGAAGAAAAAGGTGTTAAATCCCGGTCACATTTTGGTCTATTCTTTGTGACAATCGATCGTCCGCTGAATTGCGCTCGATTGTTAGTGAAGCAAGCGTAAACCGACAGTCCGATGGTTTACGTAACATCGCGATTACACTCATGACTACGTTCAGACAATGATCAATCCGCTGAACAAAGATTGTCTTGGACTTCAATAGCGGGCCGTCATCGTAAAGATTCCATTTAAGCTAAGTTCAAGTTGAACCTCAATGAAGACGTTAAACGAAGACAAGCTTGCTTCAAGCCTTCGAGCATGATCTATAAGTATCTGATAACACGGGATCACAAGGCACCGACAATGGTTGCTAATCGGACACATCGTTCTTTTTGGCTTCATTCTTGAATGTTTGGTGTTTGAAGTTGATGTTGCACGCCGATTTAACCGGATTAACGCTTCGTGAGTCTTCTTAGGGAGACTCTGATTAAGCCCTCCCTTTCCACAGCGAGGATAGATAAAGTCGAGCCAGCATGAACTCTCTCAGCAAACAGAGGACACTGGCGATGATGACGGGATTCGAGCGGTATACGAAGAAAACGCGGCGGGCGATCTTTCTAGAAGAGATGGAGCAGGTGGTGCCGTGGGCGAAGTTGTGTGGGCTGATCGAACCGCACTATCCCAAGCCGGGCAACGGACGACGGCCGAAAGAGCTGGAACAGATGCTGCGGATTTATTTTCTGCAGCAGTGGTTCAACCTGGCAGATCCGGCGGTGGAAGAGGCGCTGTATGACTCGGCGACCCTGCGCCAGTTCGTCGGGATTGACCTGGGGGCGGAGCCGGTGCCGGATGAGACCACGGTGTGCAAGTTCCGGCACCTGCTGGAAGAGCACAATCTGGGAGAAGAGATTCTGGGCACGGTGAACCTGTATTTGCAAGCCAAAGGCGTGCGGATCACGAGGGGTACGATTGTGGACGCGACTATCATTCACGCGCCTTCCTCGACCAAGAACCGCGAGCAGAGCCGGGACCCAGAGATGCACCAGGCGAAGAAGGGGAAGAACTGGTACTTCGGGATGAAAGCGCACGTGGGCGTGGACAGCAAGAGCAAGATCATCCACACGGCGGTGGCGACGGCAGCCAATGTGTCTGATGTGGCGATGTTGCCGGAGCTGCTGCATGGCGAAGAAACGCGGGTGTGGGGCGATGGAGCGTATCAGGGGCAAACCGGGGTGATCCGCGAGTGCGCGCCACGAGCGCGGGATTTCACTCAGCGGCGCTGCCGCTACAAGGGCCAGATCGTGGATGAAGTGGCGTGGGCGAAGAACCGGACGAAGTCGAAGGTGCGGGCGAGGGTGGAGCATGTGTTTCAAGTGATGAAGCTGAAGTTCGGCTTCGTGAAAGTGCGCTATCGCGGGCTGAAGAAGAACGCGCACCGGCTGTTCGTGACCTGTGCGCTGGTGAATCTGTTTGTGAGTCGCAGAAAACTGCTCGCCGCAGCGTAGGCTCGTCCGGCTTCGCTCCTTCGCGCAGTTGCAACGGCGGTGCTGACCAGCTCCGGCATCCGAGACCGAACCGGTAGCGCGGTTTCCTGAGCACTGTTATTAGTCGACTTAGCAGGGGCGCTTATTCAGAGTGTCCTTAGACTGTCGAAAACGCTTCCGGACTTCTTTGGGGGCTGCTTTGATTGGGAAGGAGTTGAAGACGAAGGAAGGCCGGACTGTGCTTCTGGTCTTCCAACATGCCGCAGAATGCTCGGTGGCTTCTCCTTATATGCATGTCTTCTCTCCAGGTATTCCTTCCAAGCCTTCTCGGACTTGAAGGCATAATCCGGGATTCGAGCCGTAGCCAACCCCTTCATCTTGGCAAATAAGGCACTTCTGGTTTCGGCGAAGATTTCTTCGTTCTTTTCCGCTAAATAGGTCCAATAGCCAGCTATTAAGGTTCCGTTCAAATCGAAGCTGATCCGTCTTGCGTCAATACTTAAATCAATTTCTTTGCGATCTTGCGCTTTTTGAACGGCATTCCTTAACGTCTCCCACCATTCTCGTGCCATGCGATTAATTTCGTCTTCAATTGATCCTGATCTTTCCGCACATTCAAAGAATGCTCCCGTGAAGAAATACCCACCAGGGAAGACCCGGCGTTCGATATGCGCCAACCATGAATTACACAGGACCCATAGTTGTTCAATTCCTTCGTTGGCAGCTCTGGCGGGCGATAATACCTGGCTAGAGAACACGTTTCTAGCTTGGTTAATGGTTGCCATCTCCAGCGAACGTTTTGATCGGAAATGGGCAAATAAGCCGCTCTTACTCATTCTTAAATCTCGGGCCAATCGCCCAATGGTCAAACCGGCTAATCCTTCCTTGGCGGCGATGCCCGTGGCATGCGCCAGGATCTTCCTTCTGGTTTCTGCCCCTTTCGAAGAGCCATCCTTCTTTTCGCGGGATTTATTGGGCTTAGATAGGTTCACAGTTGTCTATAATAGCACGAACGTTCGTTCTTATATATGGCTTTTTATCAAAATTCGAAAATCAGTCTTAGATCATCCTTCCGGGAAAAACATCTTGAACAGTTGTTCGTTGCTCGGCACAAAGAACGCCGACGGAATATGCCGTAGAACTTCTGGATAGCCTACCTCCGTATTCTCTCTAAACCCGGTGACAGTGCCATCCGCCTCAACCATGCATTCGAACCCTTTTCCCTGACGGGATATCTCGACGTATTTACTTCCATCTCGGGGACGATACCCTTTGGCGATAAATCCATTCGCACCGTAAACCGTGAATCGTTCCCACGCAGGCTTGCGCAAGGTATATCGCAACCCTTCTTGAAGAGCGATTTCAAGATCTTTAAGAACACGCGATCTCTGCTTCTTTAAGGCATCCGCATCGTGAAACTTTCCGCAGCCGCATAGTTCTTCGAAGCAATCGGCCAGTTCTTCGGAACTCAGCACTTGCAAGCCCAAATGAAGACCAAGTTCCAACAAATCAGTATGGAACTGGTCTACCTTAAATCGCGGTATCTGACCATGGCCGTTTAACATGCGCCAGAACTCATCGTTTGCCCGCACCAACTGCTTATGGGCCCGTAAATCTCCCTCCTTTTCCTTCTCTTGTGCCAGCCAGCGCGGTGTTCTATTTCGCTTGAAAAAGAACCAATCCAATACTTGTTCCAACTTTTCCTCGGGTGATGGTGGCATGTAGCCCGTGGTCTTTACCTGCTGCCAAGGCGTTCCCGGAGAATTATGGGGATGGTGATTGAACAAGTCACGCCGTCTTTGGAAGGACAAACTAAGAATCTTTCGCACCTCTCGGGACCGCTTTTCGCGGTCAGATAGCCGCTGCGCGGCAGCCAGAGCACCATACATAGCTGCGATGTCACAAAACGCTGGACTGACTTTCTTCTTCCACGAATCGAGTGTGCGGCTCATATTCCGGAGCTTACAACCGATTTCCTGCTCATATTCGGAGCTTAAACCCGATCCGAGAGCGGGACACGAAAAAGAATTACGCGTACCTGAAAAGTTCAGGCCCCCTGCATACGATGTCTAGAGCCTGGCGGCATGAGGCTAACAAACGGACGGCAGGTTACGACAAACGCAAGGAAGAGGCACTTTATGACATACACGCTTCGCACAACCACAGCCTTGGGAGGCCAGTTGAGCTCCGGGCAGATGCGCTCCTGGGTCGCGGAATTTCTACGCCGACCTCACCCTCTACCCGCTGACCCTGGAGCAGGAGAATACCGGATCTCACTCAACTTGCCGACTGAATCGGTTCGCGACTTGGCGGGACTCCTCCATTGCTCCTCCAGTTCGGCCCTTAGGCGACTTGCCTTGGGCGCGTTGCATTCGTCTCCGGCACTTTCCGCTGCGCCGAGCGACTATGCCGCGAGCAGCGACTCGAAGCGCGCGAAAGCCCATTGTTTTGACGAGGATTTTCCAGCCGGTATGACAGAAGGCGAAATTTTGGGAATGCTTGTCTTTGTTTCTCTTCTCTTGTCCTCGGCTTTCTTGCTTTTTGTCATATATCGCAAGCGAAAACGTCGGAAGAATGGACGAAGTCATGACGGTCAAGTTGTATTGCGCGATTAGCCCGGCTCGAAAGAATTCAGGTTACTGAAAACACGCTAGATCAACTTGCGTTTTATTTGATTTGTCATAACTGAAGATGAATCACCAAGGGCAAAATCCGGAACTAGAGCCCCACCGCTTGCTAGACGTGTCACAAACGGCGGAACTGCTCCGTGTTTCTGAGTCTTGGGTGCGTCGTCATATCGGAGAACTGCCGGTCGTCCGCTTAGGGCGAGCGGTTCGCATCGATTCTGTATTGCTTTTCGCCAAGATCCAGGGCACAATCTCGCACGGGAAATCGTTGAAACCGGAAAGGAAGCCTATGCTTTCTCGGTATCAACGAGGTTACGTGTATCAGACGGGAAGCAAAGTGAAAACGTGGTATGGAAGGTTTCGCGAAGATGTGCCGCAAGCGGACGGGCAGATCGTTCGACGGTCGCGCAACGTTCGTCTCGGCACAATCACCGAACTTCCAACTAAAACAGCCGCTCGAAACAAACTGGCCAATCGCTTGCAGAATTCAGACCCTTCAGTGGAGATGGACTTCTGTGAGCTATCGGAACGTTGGCACGCGGTAGTCTTGCCAACGCTAAAACTCACCACAGGCGCTCACTATCGAAACGCTCTGCGTGCGCATGTGATGCCAGCGTTTGGCAAGCGCAAGATCTCGACCATCGGGCGTTTTGATGTGGAGACGTTCCTGTCACAGCATTCCAAGAAATACAGCCGGAGTACTCTCCGCAGCATGCGGGTTTCGCTCAGCCTGGTCATGTCTTGGGCTGTCGCTTGTGGATGGATCGGTAAGAATCCTTGCGCCGGAGTTAAGCTGCCTCGCGATTCGAATTGTGCGGGTAGGAGAGTTGTACGAACAGTTCTCAAACTCGCACAGGTGACTGCTATCGCGGGGAAGCTAGAAGAGCCTTATTCAACTCTGGTGCTATTCCTCGCCGTCACGGGGCTCCGGATCGGAGAAGCCATCGCTGTCACGTGGTCAGATTTCGATGGTGACGTACTCTCAATTACCCGAAGAATCTGTGATGGTGATCTGGACACGGTCAAAAGCGAAGGCTCAAACCGTAGACTTCCAATTCCGCCGGAGCTCATATTTCGGATGAAACAACTTGGAGAAGGCCAGTGGATCTTCCGCTCCAAAGAAGGCACACCTGTCAATCCGGGGAACGCTCTGAAGCGATATGTCCGACCGGTTGCAAAAGAGCTTGGCATCGCAATCGGAGGATGGCACGATTTTCGGCATACGCTTACAACGAACATGCGCAGGAGCGGGGTGCATCCGAAAGTGATTTCTGGGATTCTCGGGCACAGCGGCGTAACGCTGGCCATGAACACCTACGATCACTTGGAGGCGGAGGACTTTCGGCAGCCGCTGGCGCACGTGTCTGGAGAGTTGTTACTAAATGTTACTAAATCGGGCGATGCAGCCTAACAGCACTTCGCCAAGTACTTCATAAGCAGAGGGATGGTGGGCCCGGTAGGATTCGAACCTACAACCAACAGATTATGAGTCTGCTGCTCTAACCGTTGAGCTACGGGCCCTGCGCTCAATCTAACATACCCAATCCAAGACTGCGGTGGGACTCGCAGATCGAACAGTTCCGGCAGATGACCAACCTGCAACAGGGTGGTCGAATCGCGGCCGCGCGTTAGCCCAGCTTGGTTTCAGCAACAGGGCGTGGCGAAGGGGCGGCGCCTAATCCGTCGCGCTCATTTATCTGTGATAGCTAAGACTTGACCTTGCATACCATGCTGTCGGATGGGGTCGCTATCGTCAGATAGAACTCTTGGCAGGGGTTTTGAGCGTAATCGCCTGTTACAAACACTTACCGGTGACACCCGTCACTGACAGCCAACGCTCTGCCGGAGTAAGAAGGTAGAGAATTAACAATCCAACAACGTAAGTGCGACTAGCGTCGGTTTCGGCGCAGCAAATGGCTCGCCTCCGAAGAGCATTTCCCACACGGGACGCAGTACCCCTCAGGCGAGTCTCGGATTTCCCAAGAGGAGAAAAACTATGAAATCGCTTGGAAGAATTACATCGAGGTTACCCGAATTGCTGCTCTTGGCTCTGGTTCTGGCCTTGGCCCCGGCGGCTCTGGCCAGCAACACATGGTATGTCGATGGGGTAAACGGCAGCGACAACAACGATTGCAAGTCACCCCAGACCGCGTGCAAGACCATCGGGCACGCCATCTCGCTGGCTTCGTCGGGCGACACCATCATGGTGGCCCGAGCGATCTACACAGAGAATCTCACCATCAGCATCAGCTTGAAGATTATCGGCTCCGGTGCCAAGACGACAATTATCGATGGCGGGCAGAAAGGCTCGGTAGTCACAATTTCCTCGAACGCCCAGGTCCGTCTTGCCAAGGTGACCATCCAAGATGGCGCTTCCTCAAGTTATTGGGGCGGCGGCATCTTCAACGTCGGCACGCTGACGATCAGCAACAGCACCATCAGCGGAAATAGCGCGAGTGAATCTGGCGGCGGCATCTCAAACGGCGGCACGCTGACGATCAGCAACAGCACCATCAGCGGAAATAGCGCGAGTGTAGACGGCGGCGGCATCTTAAACGACGGCACGCTGACGGTCAACAAGAGCACTATCAGCGGGAATACGGGTGGATACGGCGGCGGCATCCACAACGCCGGCGGCACGGTGACGGTCAACAACAGTACGCTCAGTGGGAATAGCGCGGGTGCAAGCGGCGGCGGCATCTGCAACATCGGCACGCTGACGATTAGCAGCAGCACGGTCAGCGGCAATGGTGGATTCGTCGCCGGCGGCATCTACAACTACCCCGGCGACGTGGCGGCACTCCAGAACAGCATTGTCGCGAATAATTCGGGGGGGAACTGCAATGGCACTATGACCTCGAATGGCTACAACCTGAGCGACGACAATACCTGCAGCTTCACTGGCCCCGGCGATATGAACAACACCAAGCCCAAACTCGGCAAGTTTGGCAGCCACGGCGGGCCCACACAGACGATTCCGCTGCTTAAGAACAGTCCGGCGATTGACGCGGGAAACCCGAACGGTTGCACCGATGGCAATGGCAACCTGCTGAAGACCGATCAACGCGGCAAGCCGCGTCCCGACAAGGAGGACACCAGCGGCTGCGACATTGGCGCGTATGAACGGCAGAGTGATTGATGTGAATTGACGAGCACAGCTTTGAGCCTCGTGGGCATTCCATGAGGAAAGTCGGACACAGGAGGCGGGCGGCTTCTTTTTGTGGTGCGACGTTGCTTGCCCTGTGCGGGGTTGGCGAGAAATCGCGATAACGCTCAAAACCCCCAATCGGGTCGGGCAAAACGGAGTGCTGGGAGGTCGAGGCAAAGAATATCGACTCTGTCCGATACATGCAACCCGCACCAGGCCCGAAAAATCTGCTTGCCCATCTGCTGTTCCGTTTTAGTGACCGTTAGCCGCGATTTAGTGACCGCTATGGACACCGATTGCGTGCAGTCTTTGCGCGACGCAGTGTATTTACGTGTCTTATCGTGTCACAGAGTGTTGCTAAGTGATTGAAAGTACACTAATTATCCAGATTATGAGTCTGCTGCTCTAACCGTTGAGCTACGGGCCCTGCGCTCAATCTAACATACCCAATCCAAGACTGCGGCAGGACTCGCAGATCGAGCGGCTCCGGCAGATGACAAGCTTCGCAGTCGAGCCGCAATGGCAGTCGCTAGACAAGCGCCGTGGAGAACCGTTTCTCCGGATGCCGCGAATCGATTTCGATTCGGAAGGATAGCTTGCGCAGCGAGGTCTGCGAACACCTCTGCGACGATCGACCCAGTGCTTGGCATGAGCTTGTCCAATGTGTGCAAACTCTTGCGCCTTGGCCGAATCTCGCAAACGTAACCACCTGAGAGGAAAGATCATAGGGCTGCGTCAATTTGGCTGACAATTTGCAGCAATGGGTGCGCGGTATCAGCCCGAATCGGCTATAATTGCGACCTGTATCTTCGTCTTGTGCCTAGCTTTCCTTTCTTGGAGGTAGGTCATGCGCTACGCTCGTCGGTTTGCTCTTTTCTCTGTTCTTCTCGGAATACTTCTGGCTTCGTCTGCGCTGGCCAACGCAGACACCGTGCACATGAAGTTCCTCAGCCACGGAGGTACTCAGCAGGATCCCGTCTATCCCTGGAACTTCGACGTCAATGGCGCTCCCATGACATTGATGTGCGATTCCTTCTCGAACCAGATCGTTGTCGGAGAGACATGGAAAGCGAAGGTCACCAACATTCTGAGTGGTCAGGGCTTATTCGGAAATAAGTTGCTCGATTACAAAGCGGCTGCCTGGCTTTTCAGCGAGGTGCTGTTCGATGGAGCCAATGCGCATGACGCCAACTGGGCGATCTGGGCGCTGTTCACCCCGAGTGCGATGAAGGGAATCGGCTGGGATTCCAATGCTCAGAAGCTCTATAACGAAGCCCTGAAAATCGCGGGGACCTTGCCCAAGAGCTTCTTCGCTCCTTATTTCTTGTACACCCCGATTCCGGGAACGCAATCCTGCAAGAGTTGTGGATTGCCGCAGGAGTTTATCGGTTACACCCCAGTCGTTCCCGAGCCCGGCTCGCTGACCTTGTTGGGGACCGGCATTCTCGCGCTGTCGGGTGTGATTCGGAAGAAGCTAGCACGCCGCACTTGAGTCGAGTCCGTTACTCGAGCACCGGCATCAGAATGCTCACGAGCATCGGACTGAGCAGTTCTTCGCACACTCTTATCGCTGCGATCTGTGAGGATCGCGCCCCTGCTCGAAGCCTTCGCGCGTAGGTTTTTCTGCGGCTCACGGAGCCGGGCCTTTTCCCAAAACACTCCTTCTTCTCGACAAGTCTCTCTTCTTCTCTGGTGACCCGCGGGCCCAGGGCTGGAATAATACGGCTTGGGTTCCGGGAGCGCAGCTTGAAGCAGATCAGCCATGTCACGATGCTGGTGAAACAGGCGGCTAACGCTGCCGGTTTTGACTTGGCGGGAATCGCCGCCGTCGGAGACTTCCCTGAGCTGGATCGCTTTCCGGAGTGGATTGCCGCAGGTCATGCGGGCGAGATGAAATATATGGAAGCGCGTGATGACGCGGGGAATCTCAAGCGTGCGTCTCTGCGCTCGGTCGCGCCGTGGGCGCGCAGCGTGATCGTTTGCGCCATGAACTACAACACCGCACATCCTTACTCGACCGAAGTGCACGATTCCGAGCGCGGATGGATTTCACGATACGCCTGGAGTCGCGAAGACTATCACGAAGCGGTGATGCGGCGGCTGCGTGTGGTTGATGCCAGGCTACAGCAGGAATTCGCAAGTGGAGGCGGTAAGGACCGCGCCTTCCTGGAGGCTAACGGCTCCGCGAAAACCGCTCCCTCCCCAAGCGGAACTGAATCCAGTCGAACTCCAGCGCCTCTCGGAGATTTGATCACCCATTGTTACGTTGATACTGGGCCGCTCGTCGAGCGTGTATACGCGAAGTATGCGGGCATCGGATGGATCGGGAAGAACACCTGCATTCTGAATCAGAAGATGGGGTCGTGGCTGTTCCTCGGTGTGATTCTGACTTCGCTCGAACTTGAGCCTGACCCGCCTGCGCCGGATCGTTGCGGCACCTGCACCCGCTGCATTGACGCCTGTCCCACAGGGGCTCTTATCGCGCCCTATCAGCTCGATTCCAATAAGTGCATTTCGTACTTGACCATCGAAAAGCGCGGCGCCATTCCTGAGGAAATGCGCGAGGGCATGGGGAGGCACGTGTTCGGGTGCGACATCTGTCAGGATGTCTGCCCTTGGAATCGCAAGGCCCCGGCCACTGCGGCTGCAGAATTTCAGCCGCGAGAAGGGCTGGTGAATCCGGCGCTGGAATGGTTGGCCGAAATCAGCGCGGCAGAATTCCGGGAAACATTTCGCGGTTCCCCCATTCGACGCGCGAAGCGCTCCGGGCTGCGGCGAAACGCGGTGATCGCCATGGGCAACAGCGGAGATCAACGCTTTGTACCGGTTCTGCAAACGCTGTCAGACGACGAAGATTCTGCGGTGGCCGAACCCGCGCGCTGGGCCACACGAAGGCTTGCAGTCCGGTAGCATCTTGGCTGAATCGGTTTCTCCTGCCTCCGCGCCGAGCGGTCACCGAGTCAGCGCCTTACAGTTGCTTTCTCCCTCCCATCACACGGCACTGTGATCGCTGTCCTTGTGACGCTGAACCACGTCACATAATGTCGAACCGACCCTAACAGCTTCTTCGAGTCTCGGACCCTGAGTTTGTAGTGGTTTGAGGTTTGGACCCCTCAGGTTCGAAATCGGCCGAGACCAGGCAAGTCGGGAAACGATCAATATCTTCCCGACCGAGTTCTCGCCCCGCAAAATGTTCCGACCCAGGGTGCGGGCGAAGACCAGACCAGAAAACATATTTCGTAGGAGAAGGAGATCCGTCATGAGGTGCAAACTGCAATCTCAAGGCTCAATTACGCGCACTCGGCTGCGCGCGACAAAGGGCATCCTTGCGCTAGCGGTGGTGCTTACACTCGCGGTCGTAACGATCCCAGCGGCATACGCGCGCACTTACAAAGTGCTTCACAGCTTTAGCGGAGCGCCCGACGGGCAAACTCCGTACGCCGGTCTAGTTTTGGACAAAGCAGGCAATCTCTACGGGACTACCAACGCGGGCGGCGCCTACGGCTACGGAACGGTGTTCAAGCTGGATTCGACCGGCACGGAAACCTTGCTGTACAGCTTTATGGGTGGAACCGATGGGGCCAGCCCCTGGGCGAGTGTGATCCTGGACAAAGCAGGCAATTTGTATGGGACCACCTGCGCAGGAGGCGCCTACGGTTACGGGACTGTGTACGAGGTCGACACTACCGGTGCAGAAGAGCTGCTGTACAGCTTCATGAATGGGAGCGACGGCGCCAATCCTTATGCTGGTCTGATCTGGGACCCGGTCGGCAATCTCTATGGGACCACATCGGCAGGGGGAACGAGCACGAATTGCAACGGTTGCGGAACCGTGTTCAAGCTGACGCCGGGTTCGGGCGGCTGGACCGAGACCGTGCTGCACGCCTTTGATGGGCGAGATGGCGCACAGCCAATGGGCGGCTTGCTGCGCGACGCGGCTGGGAATTTTTATGGCACCACCTTCGGCGGAACGGTCTTCAAATTGAGCAAGAAGCTCAAGGTGACCGTACTCTACAGCGTTGACGGGTTTTCTGATGGAAACCCCTACCTTGAAACTCTGGTTCGAGATCGTGCAGGCACTCTATATGGCACTGCCACAGGTAGTGAGCTCGCGTGCTCCTCTGAATCGGACGCCTGTGGAATAGTCTTCAAGCTGCATGGACATGCTGTTCAGATATTGCAGAACTTCGGCCAGCCCGAGGACGAACAGGGTCCCGACGCAGGTGTTATTCGGGATAATCATGGCAACCTGTATGGCACCACTTACTATGGTGGCGCTTATGGTTGGGGATCGGTATTCAAGCTAACCGGGACCAAGATGACCTTTCTGCACTCGTTTGCTTGCCATGGGAACGAGGGAATATTTCCCGTTGGCCCCGTGGTCCAGGATGCAGCCGGCAATTTCTATGGGACGACGTCTGCGGGAGGGGCGTACGGGTATGGAATCGTGTTTAAGCTCAGCCGGTAAGGCCCAGGCGAGAGCTGCTCTACACATTGAAGGAGGACTGCCATGAGCAAGACGCAGGGTTACAGATTCTTTTTCGTCGCTTCATTGTTAGTTTCGTCATTATGCGCAGGCGCGGCAGACCACGCTGCCGCTAGGCTGCCGCGAACGGCGCAGTCGGGGCGTTCGAGCTCCTCAGCGATGGGTGCCGATACCAGGGCTTCTTTCCCTGGAACTGAGCAGTGGGTCGAATTAGCCAAGCTGGCTGGATCAGGGGATTGGGGTTCGCCCGGTCCGGTGGCGATCCATGGCAACACAATCGCGCTCGGCGAGCCCTGTGAGTGCAATCACCCGGCCGGGGCAGCTTCGCTGTTCCTCAAGCTGAAGGAAGGCTGGAATTCATCGGCGCCGGCCGTCGATTTGATGAATGTCGATGACGGGTATGAATACGGGTTGACTGTCGCAGTCAGCAACAACATGGCGGTAGTCGCCGACCCTGACATTAGCTGGTCACCGGGCTACGCATTCGTGTTTCTACCGGGGAGGCATGGCTGGGAAAGAAGGTCGTACGTAGTCGCTTCGTTGGGGGCTTCGGACGGTCAATGGCATGGTGATTACGCCGTTCCCGGGTTGGGCGCGTCCCTCGCTATCAGCGGCAACACGGTAGTGGCCGGAGGGCCCTATGATCCCGGACGCTCCGATAGTACTCAAGTAGAGAGGGATCCTCTCCGGAATCGGGGCGCAGTATTTGTTTTCGTGAAGCCGGCAACTGGCTGGGCCAATATGACGGAGACCGCCAAGCTGACCGCCTCACATGCAAAGAAGCACGACGGGTTGGGCTCGTCCGTGGCCATGAGCGGCAATACCGTGGTGGCCTACGGAGGCGGGGCGGAGTATGTGTTCGTGAAGCCCGCGCGCGGCTGGAAAAGCCGGACACAGACGGCCAAACTGACCGCATCCGATGGTTCGGCTTTGGGCAGTGTAGCCATTGCCGGTGACACCGTGGTCACCGCCAACGGTACGGCGGTGTATTTGTTCGTTAAGCCGAAAGGCGGATGGGCGAACATGACGGAGATGGCCAAGCTGACCGCATCCGACGGCACCGGGTTGGGCAATGTAGCGATCAGCGGCAATATCGTGGTGGCAACGGGCGGCGATTCGGTCTATATATTCGTCAAGCCCGCGAGCGGTTGGATCACCACTACCGAAACCGACAAGGTAAGCGATTCCGACGCAGCCGCTCTGGGGCCAGTTTCCATCAGCGGCAGCACCGTAGTTGCGGGGGCGCAGATCAATTCCAATCCGATGGCGTACGTATTCGGCAAGTCGCAATAGACCGTGATGCGTGCGACCGTGATGCTCATTTCCCCCCGCGCTTATGTCGAGAACTTGATCGAAGTCCTCAGCGGGGGGTCTCGGCGACCTCTGCGCTTAAAGACTATTGTGGCATTCGGGATGAGTGCGGTAGTGCCATGACCTCCGAAATCCCGTTGGCGTGGTAGCATCGTTGTGGTTCGAATCCCGGCGACACCATGACGTTCCGCGCCTCCTCTTTTCTGCACCGATTGCTTCCTGTGATCCTGCTTGCTTGCTCGGTTCCGGCCCAGGCTGCCGGGCCCCACTGGATTCGCGTCAGTTCCAGTCACTTTTCCGTCCTCACCGACGCCGACGAAAGGAAAGGCCGCGAGATCCTGGTGCGCTTCGAGCAGATGCGCTCGGTCTTCGCCCAGTTGCTGATGAAGACCCGGCTCAGCATGCCAGAGCCGCTCGAGATCATCGCTCTCAGCAGCGATGGAGACTACGCTAAGGTCGCTCCTCTTCGCCAGGGCCAGCCCATCGCTGAAGCTGGCTTCTTCGTTCCCGGCGAAGACCGCAATTACGTCGTCCTGAATTTGTTCGAGGACCAGAGTTGGCGGGCCGTATCCCACGAATTCGCTCACCTTTTTCTGAACTACAACTATCCACCCACGCAAGGCTGGTTCGACGAGGGTTTTGCCGAATATTTCTCCAGCATTCGTCTGGACGACAAGCAGGTCCACATCGGCGGCGACCCCGAATTGCCACCACCCACTCGTCAAAACCTGGCCGCGAACCAGATCGAGAATCGCAATCCCCCCAAATCGTTCGTCGAACTGCTGAGCGGGCCGGTCTGGCTTGCGATTCCTGATCTCTTTACTATGCGCCACGAGATTCAGGACTATCAGGAAAACACGCATCACACTTTGTTCTACGCGCAGTCATGGATCGTGCTGCATTACCTGCTCAACAAGGACAAGCTGCCGGAGACCGGCACCTATTTCGATCTGGTCGAGAACCAGAAGCTCCCGGTGGAAGAGGCCATTCAGAAGGCCTACGGCATGACGCCAGCTCAGTTCGAGCAGGCGGTGAAGGATTACTTCCATTCACTCGCGTCGCTGCTGGCTCAGGGAACGGGCAGACAGTCAGCTCCGGGTAGTCAGGCGGGCGAAGTGTACGACTTCCCTAGTCCGGTCGCACCGGACGACATCGGCACAAGTACGAAGCCAGTACCCGAGGAAGATGCGCAAGCATTGCTCGCTGAAATGAGTATCCGATTGCCTGAGCGCCGCGACTCCGCCCTGCAGGAACTCGAGTCCATCGCGAGCCAGCCCAAGACGGAAAACGCGATTGCGCACCGTGCGCTGGCCTGGGCTCACCTGGAAAGGAAGGAATTCGACCAGACGACCGAAGAGCTCAACAAGGCCATGGACCTTGATCCTAAAGATCCCTGGCCACATTATTATGATGCGCTGGCTAAGTACCGCGCGGCGCGTTCCAGCGGGCAGCCCTTGCATGGAATTGCAAATATGATGGTGGATTTGCAGATCGTTCTCGACTGGGATCCAGAATTTGCTGAAGCCTATAACATGCTCGGCCTGGCCCGGGTCGAGGGCGGCGGAATCAACTCGGCGATGGAAGCTATGCGGGCCGCCATTCGGCTTAGCCCGCGCAATGAAAGCTACCAGCTGAACATGGCGCAAATCTACCTGGCGGCCAAGCAGTGGGACGCCGCCACCGCGCTGCTCGGACGGCTGGGAACAAGCCAAAATGCTCAGATCGCCAGCGCCGCGCGCACCAAGTTGGAAGACCTCCCCACGCTGAAGAAGTACGGCTTGCTGCCGCAACGCGAAGCATCGCCACAGCCGAACGCAAGCGCACCGCCGCCCGCAACGAAGTCTTCGGAGCCCCAGCGCGGCGAACAAAATCTCCCTCCGGCTGACGAAACGGCAGCCGATCATCCCGAAGAGCCCCCGGCTCCGCCTCAACCCGACAAACGCCCGATCCAATTTCTGAGAGGAAAATTGACGGCAGTAGATTGCTCCCAGGCTCCAGCAGCGGTTTTGACGGTTTCGGCAGGGACGAAAGTCATAAAGTTGCGCATTGCAGATTACAAATCGCTAACCCTCATCGGTGCCGACCAGTTTTCCTGCGAATGGAAGAACCGCCCGGTCGCCGTGAACTACAAGGCGGGAGGGAAAGCGGACGGGGACTTGGTTTCGGTCGAGATCCAGTGAGGCTCTCTGCCGGCGATGCGCAGTCAGATGGTGGGCGCTATAGGATTCGAACTTGAGGCGTTTTGCGGGCGTGAGCGCAGCGGGAGCCCGCAGCCGAAATCCCGAGTGCAGCGAGGGATCTCCGGTCACCACGGCTCAAGGGTCAGATGGTGGGCGCTATAGGATTCGACTTGAGCCGTTTTGCGGGCGTGAGCGCAGCGCCCACTGCGCTGCGCTTCGCTTCGGTAGAGATGCCAATAATCTAGGCAGGAACGCAGGTCCCAGAACACTAGCTCTTCTTCTCCGCCACGTCCAGACGGGTCTCGGCGCGCAGCAAGGCACCTTGAGCACGCGGGAAATCCACGTCGGGGTCGCCGCTCGACAGACGCTTCTCTGCGCGTTGCTTCGCCTCTTCGGCGCGCTTCACGTCGATCTCCTCAGGGCGCTCGCAAGTCTCCGCCAGGATCGTCACTTTGTCCGGCAAGACCTCGGCGAATCCCCACGCCACCGCAAGACGGTGGTCGTAATTGTTATTACGATAAGTGATCTCGCCCACCGCCAGTTCAGTGATCAGTGGTGCGTGTCCTGGCAGAATGCCCAGATAACCGCTCTTGCCGGGAATCTGCATTTCTTCGGCAACGTCGCGCACTACCATCTTCTCCGGGGTGACGATTTCGAGTTGGAAAGTGTCTGCCATAAGAACCGCTGTCAGCTATCAGCCGTCAGCTCTCAGCTTTTTCTCACTGATGCCCGTTTTCGTTTCATAACTGAAAGCTGATCGCTGACAGCTGATAGCTTCTCAAGCTACCGCCTTCAACTTCTCTGCCGCTTCGAGCACTTCATCAATCGTGCCCTTCATGTAAAACGCCTGTTCGGGGATATCGTCGTACTTGCCTTCGTTGATTTCCTTGAAGCCCTTCACTGTGTCGGCGATCTTTACGTAGCGGCCCGGCGCGCCGGTGAACTGTTCGGCCACATGGAACGGCTGCGAGAGAAACCGCTGGATCTTGCGGGCTCGCGCCACCGTCACCTTCTGGTCTTCGCTGAGTTCGTCAATGCCGAGAATCGCGATGATGTCCTGCAGATCCTTGTAGCTCTGTAGCGTCTTCTTCACCGCCTGCGCCACGTCATAGTGTTCCTGACCCACAATCCGCGGATCGAGAATGCGCGAGGTCGAAGCCAGCGGGTCCACTGCCGGATAAATTCCGATTTCGGTCAGCGCGCGCGAAAGCACCGTGGTCGCGTCCAGGTGAGCAAACGTCGTGGCCGGAGCCGGATCGGTTAAGTCGTCGGCGGGCACGTAAATCGCCTGCACCGAGGTTACCGATCCCTTTTTCGTGGAAGTAATCCGCTCCTGCAACTCGCCCATCTCCGTCGCCAGATTGGGCTGGTAGCCCACGGCGCTGGGCATGCGGCCCAGCAACGCGGAAACCTCCGATCCGGCCTGCGTGAAGCGGAAGATATTGTCGATGAACAGCAGTGTATCTGCGCCTTCCACGTCGCGGAAGTATTCGGCGACGGTCAGGCCGGTCAGCGCAACGCGCAAGCGCGCACCTGGCGGCTCGGTCATCTGGCCATAAATCAAGGCGGCTTTGGACTTTGATGGATCGCCGGGCTTGATCACGCCGGACTCGGTCATTTCCAGCCACAGATCGTTGCCTTCGCGCGTGCGCTCCCCGACTCCGGCAAACACGGAGAATCCACCGTGCTGCTTGGCGACGTTATTGATCAGCTCCATGATTACAACGGTCTTGCCCACGCCCGCGCCGCCAAACAGTCCGATCTTCCCGCCTTTCAAAAACGGCTGGATAAGGTCAATCACCTTGACGCCGGTTTCGAACATTTCCGCCGTCGTGGCCTGCTCGTCGAACAGCGGCGCCGGACGGTGAATCGGCATGGTCTGAGTGTGCGCGATCGGGCCAAGTTGGTCGACGGGCTCGCCGATTACATTCATCACGCGGCCCAGCGTGCCGTTGCCCACGGGCACGGAAATTGGCCCGCCCTGGTCAATGGCCTTCATGCCGCGCACCATGCCGTCGGTCGCTTCCATTGCGATGCAGCGCACGCGGCCTTCGCCCAAATGTTGCTGCACTTCCAAAACGACCTTGATCGGGGCCGGGACCTTGAAGCCGTCGCTGACAACCAGCAACGCCTCGTAAATTGGCGGCATGGAACCTTCCACAAACTGCACGTCGACGGCGGGACCGGCGACTTGAATCACGTGTCCGATGTTTTCTGGCATAAGTTTTGGCTTTCGGCTGTCAGCTCTCAGCAATTAGCACTTGGCATTTAGCATTCGGCCCCAAACGCTGTCGCAAAGGTCGGCACAAACCGACGCTGGCTGAATGCTAAGTGCTAACTGCTAAGTGCTGCTTATCCTGCGGCTGCTGCTCCGCTGACGATCTCGATAATCTCCTTCGTGATCTTCGCCTGGCGGGCCCGGTTCATGGCCAGCGTCAGCGAATCAATCATGTCGGTGGCATTGCTGGTGGCGGCATCCATCGCGGTCATGCGCGCCGCATGCTCGGCCGCTACCGACTCCAGCAGCGCGCGAAATACTTGTATGTCGAGATACTTCGGCAGCAGCGAGTTGAACAATTCTTCCGCCCTCTGTTCATAAATATAGTCCACCGGAGCGGCGGCAAATCTGGCGGCGGCTGCATCTACCGCTCGCGTGTCGGCCGGGCGAATGCCAACCCCAGTACTCTTTGCGGCTTCCAGGGCCCGCTTACGTTCCGCTTCGCCCATGGCCTCCGCTTGGGCCACGCTCATCTCACCGACCTGTTCGACCGGCAAAACCTGTTCCACAATCAGCCGCTGGGAAATCACCGACTTGAATTCGTTGAAGAGGATGTAGACCGAGTCAATTTCCTCTTTGCCATAACGCTCGATCACGCGGCCCGCCAGTTCCGACGCCATGGCATAGTCAATTTTGTTGAACACTCCGATCTGCTCGCCGACCAGCGTGACCCCGAGCGGTCTCTGGGAGTCCGACGTTCTCGGAGCGGCCGCGCGATATCGCCGGCGCAAAAAATCGCGCCCCTTGCGCCCGATAGTCTCGATCTCGATGTTCTTCCCCGCTTTGGACTCGAGAAACCGCGCCGCCGCTTTCAGAATATTTGTATTGAAAGCGCCAGCGAGACCCTTGTCTCCCGTCACGACGATCAGCAGAATGTTGTTCTCCGGACGCTGCGCCAGCAGCGGATGCCTGGGTTCGCCCGTGTCCGGATCATAAATCTCAGCCCGCGACACCAGCGACTTCAGCACGTTGGTCAGCATCTGCGCATACGGGCGCGCCGCCAAGGCGCGCTCTTGCGCCCGCCGCAGCTTCGCCGCCGAGACCATCTTCATCGCCTTGGTGATCTGCCGCGTGTTGGTCACGCTGCGGATCCGGCGCCGGATGTCGAGAATGTTGGCCATAAATCAGTAGCTAGTAGTCAGTAGTCAGTGGTTACTTCGCGACCACCTGCCGCTCCGCCACGAACGCCTGTTTGCACTCCTTAATCACTTTGCTCATTTCGGCTTTCAGACTGTCGTCCAGAATCTTTTTCTCCATGATCGTGCGCAGCAGCGCGGGAGCCGTCGCGTCCACGAACTCGTATAGTGAGATCTCAAAATCGCGCACCTGGCCTACCGCCAGGTCGTCGAGGAACCCGTTCGTCCCGGCATAGATCATCAGAATCTGCTTGGAGAATGGCAGGGGCGAAAACTGCTTTTGCTTGAGCACTTCCACCAGTCGCTGTCCGCGATTGAGCTGCGCCTGCGTGGCTTTGTCCAGGTCGCTGCCAAACTGTGCGAAAGCCGCCAGTTCGCGATATTGTGCCAGATCTAGCTTCAGGCTTCCCGCAACCTGCCGCATGGCTTTGATCTGCGCGCTGCCGCCGACGCGGCTCACCGAAAGACCTACGTTCACCGCCGGACGTACGCCCTGGTTGAACAGATCGGTCTCCAGGTAAATCTGGCCGTCGGTGATCGAAATGACGTTAGTGGGAATGTACGCCGAAACGTCGCCCGCCTGAGTTTCAATGATAGGCAGCGCAGTCAGTGAGCCGCCGCCTTTTTTGTCGCTCAGCTTGGCCGCACGCTCAAGCAAACGCGAGTGCAAATAGAACACGTCGCCGGGATAAGCCTCGCGCCCCGGCGGCCGTCGCAGCAGCAAAGAAATCTCGCGGTAAGACGCCGCGTGTTTGGAGAGATCGTCGTAGATCACCAGCGCATGTTTCTTATTGTCCCGGAAGTACTCGCCCATGGCGCAAGCCGCGTACGGCGCGATGTACTGCATGGGGGCCGGTTCGGAGGCGGAGGCGGCGACGACAATGGTATAGTCCATGGCGCCGTAATCCGATAGCAGCTTTACCACCTGCGCAATCGACGACCGCTTCTGGCCGACCGCGTTATAAATGCAGATAAGGTCGTTACCCTTGTTATTGATGATCGTGTCGAGCGCCACCGCCGTCTTGCCAGTCTGGCGGTCGCCGATGATCAATTCGCGCTGGCCGCGGCCGATCGGGATCATGCTGTCGATAGCCTTGAGTCCCGTGGCCATGGGCTCGCGCACTGGCTGACGGTCGATCACGCCCGGAGCCAGGCGTTCCAGGGCAATGAATTTGTCGGTAGAGATCGGGCCCTTGTCGTCAATCGGCTGCCCCAGCGAGTTCACCACCCGCCCGACCAGGGCGTCGCCGACCGGCACGCTCATAATGCGGCCCGTGCGCTTGACCTCATCGCCTTCACTGATTTCCGTGTATTCGCCCAGCAGCACCACCCCGACCTGGTCTTCTTCCAGGTTCATGGCGATGCCGGCTACGTCGTGGGGGAACGAAAGCAGCTCTCCGGCCATGACTTTGTCGAGGCCGTGGACACGAGCGATGCCATCACCCAAAGTGATAACCGTGCCGACCTCGTCCACCGCAATCTTGGATTCGTAGTTTTCGATCTGCTGCCGGATTAACTGCGTGATCTCGTCTGCTCTGATTTGTGCCATAAATTCAGCTCTTAGCTTTTAGCTCCTGGCTCTTCTTCATATCCTCTGCGGCTTTTCTTCGCAGAAGTTAGCATTCAGCACTTAGCAGTCAGCACTCAGTCCTCCCAGGTCTTTCCAGATACCAGCACGGCTCAGCGTTAGCTGAGTGCTGAATGCTGAATGCTGAATGCTAGTTGCTAAGTGCTTGCCTCATCCTCTCCAACTGTCCCTGCACCGAGCCGTCATAAATCGTGCTGCCGACCTTCACGACGGCGCCGCCCAGAATGGACGCATCCCGCAAGTAGCGTGCGCGGACTTTTTTCCCGGTCAGTGTTTCCACCCGCGCTTCAAGCCCACGCCGTTCCGCTTCGTTGAGATCGCGAGCGCTACTAATTTCCGCCTCCGTGAATCCCATCCGCTGGTTCAGTTCCTTCTCGAATTGCCTGACGATGGAAGCCAGAAATTGGATGCGCCGATGATCGATCAGCACGGCCAGAAAGTTCCGCACGGTGGGCGAGATCTCCTCCCTGGCGACAATCGCATCCAACACCGCCCTTTTCTGCTCGGCGGGAATCGACGGAGTCTCCCACACGTCCCGGAGCTGTTTGCTCGCGGCTACCAATTCGGCGAGAGCCTGTGCCTCCCGGAGAGTTTTGGCGGGATCAAGATGAACGTCGAAGACCACATCGGCGAAGGCGCGGGCGTAGGTGTTGGTCACTGATGCCATCTACTGGGCTCCCTTCCGCGGCCCGCCGTTGCCGGAGAGTTGTTGCGCAAAGTTGCGAACCAATGCCTGGTCGGTTGCGGCGTCAACGCGAATCTGCTTGGCGGCCAGCGATACGGCAAGATCGGCCGCGTACGCGGTCAATTCGCGGCGTGCCGCCTTGGCAGCCGCAGCGATCTCCTGCTCCGCCGACTCCACAATCTTTCGTGCCTCCTCCGCCGCCGCCGCTTTGATCCTTTGTTCCTCCGCCACAGCTCCCCTCTCAGCCATGCTGCGCATTTCGATGATCTCAACATCCAGTTGCGAAAGCCGGGCTTCAATGTCTGCCAGGCGCCGATTCGCGTCCTCGCTGGCTTTTCGTGCCTCCGCCATCGCCTTCTGGATAAAAGCCGTGCGGTTGCGGAATAATCCAGGCAGGCTCTTCTTGGAGAGCCAAATAATTACCCCGGCGATCACGGCGAAGTTGAGCACAACACAAAACCGGTAGGCATTTTCCAAACTCCAGCCAGTCACCTTGGCAACGAACTGCACTGACGCCGAGCGTTTAAACTGACCCGCGTCATCTTCACCGGCAGCTTCCCGGGTTTCCTTTGCCAGTTGCTGGCTCAGCGAGCCCTGTCGGACGGAGTCGTGGTTCGCCTGCTGGGCGGAAACCTGAGAGGACGGCGACTGATGGGCTGCGCGTCCCGACACCGCAAACCACGTAAGCAGCAGCACCGTCGCAACCGCGAATAACAGCAACGACTTAGTTCTCAGTTCAGGGCTCAGCATATTTCCGCGCCGAGCGTTTCCCCGATGAACGATCCCCCGCCGAATCATTCCCGGTTGCACAATCCCTCGCCGTCCGTTCCAGAGCTTTAGATTCCGCATCATTGACTACCCCCTGAGGGAGCCTGCGCCAGCGCCGGCTGCAGAACCGTGCGGATGATTTCGGCAGCGAGTCTGCCGCTTTCCGCCTGCAGGACTGTTTGCGCGGCAGTCTTGTCTTTTTCAATCGCACTGCGCGCCTGTTGTACTTGCGCCTGCGCCTTGCTCCGCGCCTCTGCCACAGCTGCGGCCCTCGCCTGCAACGCCTGCTGCCGGCGCAATTCTTGACTTCTGAATACGGCCATACGAGCTTCCCGCAGACGCTGCTCGTATTCCGCGGTCCGCGCTTCGGCGGCAGCAACATCGGCGCGGGCTCTCTCGATCGCTCCTTCGGTTCTGCTCCGCCGCTCCGCCAGAACCTTGGTCAGAGGCCGGTGGACGAGCACGGTATAGGTCGCATACAACAGGACCACGAACACAATGGTCGGTATGGAGCCGAGCAGTAATTCCCCTACCTGTCTGAGCGTATCGTCCATGCGTTTTGCTTGATAGAATCCTGAGCGAAAGAGGGCTTAAGAAACCATCAAACCTAACATCCTACAAGGCTTAGTGTCAACGCGGACGTTGTCCCCGGGTGAGACAAAGTTCCACAGTGGGAGGTAGGTCTGGACGATTTGTCAAGTGGACCAAATTCTCAAGGAAAGAATGCTTGACTTCTGGGCTGAGGGGACTAGCATATAAGCATCACCTCCGATCCAATTCAGGATCGAGTGGGCCGATAGCCAAGGAATGTCACCGCTTCTTGGTTGCCGGCCCATTTTAAGTTCCCTTTCCGCCCTCACTCAAGGGCTTCGGAAAGTTCCGCTTCACACTCCTTTTTTCCCAACAGGCCGTATTCCTGTGCTAATATCATCACCCGGCAATGGGTGCTTACGATCAGATTCCTCCCTACTGATCTGGGGTGAAAAATACATCAGCTTTGCGGAAAGATGGCGGTATCTCTTTGCCCGCTCAGCTTTAAAGAAAGGTGGTTTCTCTTGCCAAGGAAGTTATCTCTCGCGGTAATCCTGCTTTCGATTGTTTTCTCTGGAGTCTCGCTGGCACAGACGCTAACCCCGCTAAAAAACCAGCCGCCGGACAGCGCCGGGATCGGCTACTTGTTGACCGATGGCACGGTGATATTTCAAGGCAACGGTGAATCCGATTGGGCCAAGCTGACGCCTGACAACAAAGGAAGCTACGTTAACGGAACCTGGTCACAAATCGCCAGCCTGCCTTCCGGATATGTGCCCCTGTACTTTGGTGGCGCTGTACTGGCCGACGGCCGGGTAGTGATTTTGGGCGGCGAATACCTCAACAATAACTTTTATCTCACCAACATGGGCGCAATTTACGATCCCAAGGCGGATACCTGGACCAAACTGGGACACCCGAAGAATTGGGGTTTTATCGGCGACTCACCCTCTGCCGTGCTGCCCGATGGCAGGTGGCTGATGGGAAGGAAACTTGATAAGCGCATTGCCGCTATGGATCCCAAGACTTTGCAGTGGACCGAACTGAGCGATACCGGAAAGAGCGATTTCAACGCAGAAGAGGGCTGGACTCTGCTGCCCGACGGCTCGGTGCTGACGTTCGACGTTAAGAACGCGCCGCATTCGGAGCGATACATCTCTTCGCAACAAAAATGGGTGAGTGCGGGCAGCACCATTGTGGACTTGCACGCGCCTTATCAAGGCAGCTGCCTCCCCTATGACAATGGGAAGAAGTGTTACCACCCACCCGGTGAAGTAGGCCCGGGCATGCTCCGTCCTGACGGTACGGTGTTTGCTACCGGCGCCTATTCGACCAATGGCGCTGGACACACGGCCATCTATGATCCTTCCACCAATAAGTGGACAGTTGGCCCCGACTTTCCCAATGGTGACGCCGCCGGTGATTCCTTTGCCGTGCTGCTGCCCAACGGGAACGTGCTGGTGCTGGGCAATTCTGGCTCGCTTTACGAGTGGGATGGGAAGAAGCTGACGACCGACCCGGTGGGCGGCGTCGCTCCGATTCTGATGCTGCCGACTGGCCAGGTGATCGTCGTTGGCAACAGCGTCGAAGTTTACAATCCCAAGGGGAAATACAATTCTGCGTGGGCTCCGGTCATCACCAAGTATCCTTCGAGCGTGACCCGCGGCAACACTTACAAAATCTCCGGCCAGCAGTTTAACGGCTTGTCGCAAGCGGCTGCCTTCGGGGACGAAGACGAAACCGCGACCAATTATCCTCTGGTCCGGATCACCAACACCAGCAGCGGTCACGTTGTCTATGCGAAAACGCACGACCACAGCACCATGGGAGTTGCCACTGGAACGGCGACGGTTTCAACCAACTTTGACGTTCCCGCTGGAATGGAGACGGGAGCCAGTTCGCTCGAAGTGGTGGCGAATGGCATTCCTTCCAAGGCGGTCAGCATCACGGTGAACTGAAACGTAGGAGTCAGGAGTCAGGAGTCAGGAGTCAGGATAACCAAGGCCCCGCCGCAAGGCGGGGCTTTTGCTTGGGGGTGACGGGTGCCCCATTTTTCGCGCTCTTGCGAAAAGTGGGTATCACAAGTCTCTGCCAAACAGCGCAACTCACTTGGGAATTGATCCTCCGCCAAGCCCCACTTCTCGCACAGAACGCGAGAAATAGGGCACCCGGCTGGAACACGCCTGAATTTTGTCTGGCAATGGAAAATCTGCTTCAGGGCGAGGTCATCGAGGATTTGCTTTTGGATCTCAGACTCTTTCACTCCGGTAGTGCTTTAGTTTCAGTGAGTTAGCGGCGGCCAAACCGTTACCCCACTAGAACATGTGTAGATATTCGATCCTGTTCCTAAAGTAACCTTTGGTAACCGGAATTCGCCTTCTGCACCTGCCAAACATCTGTCATAGTTGATATCGGCCTTTCGTAATGGGCAACGTTACTGAAGTTTCTTGACATAGGCTCTTGGTTACTTGCTCGGATGTCCGATAACAGACACACTGGATTTTGTTGGTGGCGAACATGACGCATTTCTTGCAAATCTTGGCTAACGTGAGGATCGGCGCTGCGGAGATCGGCGGGACGCTCGCGCTCATCTTCCTCATCGCGTACGGAACCTGCAAGGCTTGGAATGATTTCGTCGCGCCACTTTTTAGGAAAACTCCGCAAAGAAATCTTCAGGCGGTCGCCCGTCGGCGAGGTGGTCGATAAAATCGATGGTCATACTGCAAATAGATTTGGTTGTCGATACTTTTGCTGGCTGTGGCGGGTTGCTAGGGAAGGAATGCGGGCGGCATCAGGCGTCCGCCGGAGGGATGAGTATATATTCAGAGTACGACTTCCCATGTACGCGGCGCTCGATAATGTTGTGACCAACCCGCCGTAGATTCGTGAATCCTGGCTCCGAGCCGCATGACGTACATGTCCCGGCTGGCTTCAACGAGGTCAGGCAACTCGCCATCAAAAGTGGCCAATTTATAGGGTGTTTTTGACCCTTTCGAGTGCGGAAAAGCCAGATCAGGAATGGGTTTTAGGGTTCTGACCTCAATATTGACACGGCAGAGATCCCGCTTTCACCGCCGCTCGCGGAGGATGATGGCGGATAGCGGTTCGCCTTTGATTTTGATCGGCTTGAACTCGGGCGTGGGCGAAACCGACCCGTTCCCCAGGGATGCCGCCCTTGGTGGCGAAACCTTTTCCGGTATTGTTTGATCGTTGTTTCGAGGGTCGACTGGCCGACCTCCACGTCGCTTGGGACTCATTTAGCGCTCCAAATCCGTCCAAAGATCGGAATCGAAACTTGAGAAACGAGCTTACGAGTGAGATCGCAAAAATACAAGATGATCCCTACCCCACCACCCACTCCCGCACCCTCCTTACCACCGACTCGGGCGCTTCCGCTTCCAACTCCACCAGCCCATCTCGATACGCCCGCGAATAAATCCGCGCGCGCGCTTCCAGCAGTGCCAGCGTTTTGCCTTCTTTCTGGGGCACGCGCAGACGCACGCGGCTCACTGCGTCTTCGTGCAGCATCTGGTCAACGCGGTCCAGCAGCGTGCTCATGCCGATGGCTTTCGCTGCGGAGACGTGAACCGTGCCGGCATCATCGCGCAAACTGTCGCGCTGTCGAGGAGGCAAAAGGTCAATCTTATTCATGACCCGCAGACGCGGTTTTCCGTCCGCTTCCAGCTCCTTCAGCACCTTTTCCACCTGCGCGTCCTGTTCCGCCGAGAGCGGGCTGCTGGCGTCGGAAACATGCAGGATCAGCGCCGCGCGCTGCACTTCCTCCAAAGTGGCGCGGAAGGCCGAAACCAGCGTGTGCGGCAGGTTGCGGATGAATCCCACAGTATCCGAAAGCAGAGCCTGGCGGCGCGAAGGCAGCGTCACTGCGCGAATCGTCGGATCCAGTGTGGCAAACATCTTGGGCGATTCGAGCACGGCGGCCTGGGTCAGGGCGTTGAACAACGTCGATTTCCCCGCATTGGTGTAGCCCACCAGAGCCACGGTGGCCACGGGAACCGACTCGCGCCGTTTCCGCTGTTGCGCCCGGATACGCCGCACATTTTCGATTTGTTCCTTAACATGCCGAATGCGCCGGTGGATTTTTCTCCGGTCGGTTTCGAGCTGAGTTTCACCCGGACCCCGCGTGCCGATTCCGCCGCCCAGTTGGGACATCTCCACTCCGCGCCCGGTGAGCCGGGGAAGCAGGTACTCGAGCTGGGCCAGTTCCACCTGTAACTGGCCTTCCCGGCTTCGCGCGTGAGTGGCAAAAATGTCGAGGATGAGCTGGGTGCGGTCAATCACCCGGGCGTTAACGACTTTCTCAATATTCCGCTGTTGAGAAGCGGTCAGGTCGTGATCGAACAGAAGAAGATCAGCGGAGACTGACGCCGCCGCGCCCGCGATCTCCTCCAGTTTGCCGCGCCCGATTAGCGTGGCCGGATCGGGCCGGTCGCGCTGCTGCAGGAATTCGCCGGCAATTTGCGCCCCGGCGCTCGTGGCCAGGGACCGCAACTCTTCCAGAGACTCTTGCGCGCTGAACTCCGGAATACGAGGTGCTTTCGAGGCACTCGCCCCGCTGTTAGCGCTATCGCGGGCCGCCTGGGCGCCGCTGGTCAGAGAACTCTTCGCGTTCTTGGCGCCCGAACCTGCCCGAGACCGCACGCGGTAATCGATTCCGACCAGAAATGCCCGCTCCACGGGGTTCCGGCCGTCTGCCGTCGCCCTGCGCCGCCCGCCGTCGTTCTTCCGGAGTCCTCGCAATCCACTACTCAATGGACAAATTCTCTACCGCAAAGTCTGGAATTCCTAATGCCCGCAGCGAGAGACCCGAGCCGCACCTGCGTCTTTCGCGGATCCCTTTGCTTGCCGTGCGGTCAAAAAGGTCCGCCCTATCCTTCCGTACCCGAGGCCCTTGGTGCCGGGTCAGGCTCGGCAACGGGGCTCGGAGCTGGAACCACACTCGGTTTCTCAGCGTGACCGTGAGCAACTCTCCCCATGGCCACGGTGGAAATCGCATGCTTGAAGATCAATTGCTCCTGATTATTGGTCTCCAGCACCACGGAATACTTGTCAAATGAGCGAATACGCCCGATTAGTTTGACCCCGCTCAGCAAATAAAGAGTGATGTTCATTTTTTCTTTGCGCGCGGTGTTGAGGAAGGTATCCTGAATGTTCTGCACCGGCTTGGTTTCCATGCCGATCTCCTTAGCTCTCTCAGCGGCAAGAGCTTTCTGAACTGCGACGAAGCATCAATTCCCTACGCTATTGGTTCGCGCGAGGAACAGGGGGGAACCTCGTGCTGCGCAAGCGCCCATCCACTGCGCCGGCGCACACAAACAACTATGCGTACAATACGTCCTTACTCCCCACTTTTCAACCTCATAAGGCCTTTGTTCCAGAATCCGAACAGCCTTCCGCTTGCATCTGCCGGTGCTTGAGGCCGGCCGCTGGCGATGGTGAAATCTATGGGCCTCGAGCGCTCAATGGCTCCAGTAGCCATCCAGTTGCTTACCCCGTTTCGCCAGTTGACATAAACCCAACAAAATGCAAACATTCGTGGCACCGGACAAAAGCAGCAAAAGAATCGGACGCGGGAGTCGCAATTTAGGTTAGCTCAACGGGCCCGAGTTCCTTTGGCGAATTGCTGTCCTCCCCGAGCCGAGGGCGCCGCGGGCTCACAACTTTAGCGTTGGCGGAGGAACCTCGATGCAACATCTGACTGCTTTCGCAGCCTCCTGGGTGATGCCTACACACACCGGCACAGAAGCCTTGGCACTCATTCTGCGCTGGTTTCACTTTCTGGCAGGGATCACCTGGATCGGATTGCTCTACTTTTTCAACCTCATCAACGTCCCTTTCATGAAGCAAGTGGACGCGGGCATGAAGCCCAAGGTGTTTCAATACATGACTTTGCCCGCCCTGCAGTGGTTCCGTTGGAGCGCGCTGATCACGGTGTTTCTCGGCTTCTGGTACTGGGGGCAGATGTACGTCGGTCCCGACGCCGAACGGATGGGCAAGAGCGGATTGAGTACGATTGGTCTGTTCCTGCTCATCTGGATCGTAGCGTGGGGGATTCTGTACTTTGTCATTTCGAAAGCCCCAAGCGGCTACGTCCTGGGCGCGATTGTCACTGTCGTCTGCATCGCTGGAGCTTGGTTGTTTTTGAACTATACGCCGGTCGGCCAGGACGATAACCACGTGCTCTCGATCGGAGTCGGTGGAGGGTTCGGCATCATCATGTTGTTCAACGTTTGGGGGATCATCTGGCCGAACCAGAAAAAGATCATCCAAGGAACTCTCGCCGGCGCCCCGCCAGCCAATGCCGCCGTTCTGGCGCGTCAGGCGTTCCTGGCGTCGCGCACAAATTTCTTTCTCTCCGTGCCCTTGCTGTTTTTCATGGCGACCAGTTATCACTACGTGATTTTCGGCCGCTAGGGCTTCGGCTCTACCCTCCCACCTCGCGCTTCGGCGCGAGGTTTGTTTTTGTCTGTGTCAGAATAAGACGTGGACCGCGACGGCTTTCTTCATGGAATCGGCCTGTTCAACCATGCCGAGTTTTTCGACGCTCATGAAGTGCTCGAAGACGTCTGGCGTGCGTCGACTGGGGAAGAGAAGAAATTTCTGCAGGGGCTGATCCAGGTTGCCGTGGCATTCCACCACCATTCCACTGGCAATAAAGTGGGAGCGCGCTCTTTGCTCGGGCGCTCGGCAAGGAATCTGGCCGGTTATCCCGAGAATTTTGCAGGCATACAACTGGCATCACTGCTGCAATCGCTCGCTCAGTGGCGCGACGCTCTCGACCGCGGTTCCGCGCTGCCCTCATTGCCTCGCATAAAGATGATTGAAGAAGGATAGTGCGCAAGGGTCTATCGAAACGTCTTTGCGTCTTTCGCGTATCCTTGGCGAACTTTGCGGTTACTTTCCTTCTTCCGCCGTCTATGCGAAGTAGGGAAAAGCTTTGAATCGCAGAGTACGCAAAGGACTCGCTGAGCGCGCAGAGAAAAGCGATGGAACCTGGTTCGAGGATGTCAGACCGCTGAGTGCTAGAATCACTTCTTCGATGGCCCAGTCTTTCACTGCAAAACCGCGCGCTTCGGCGAAGACCTTCGATCCTGTGCCCCTGCTCGACCTGCACCGGCAGTACCAACAGATTCGCGCGGAGGTGCTGGCGGCGGTGGAACGCGTGTGCTCCTCGCAGCAATTCATTTTGGGCGCGGAGGTCGAAGCGCTGGAGCGTGAAATCGCGACTTTCACCGGAGCCGCGGCCGCCGTGGGCTGCTCTTCCGGTACCGACGCCCTTTGGCTGGCGTTGCTCGCTGCGGGAGTTCAACCGGGCGACGCGGTGCTCACAACTGCATTCAGCTTCTTTGCTTCCGCCAGCGCCATTGTGCGCGCCGGCGCCCGGCCCGTGTTTGTGGATGTTGATCCGGAAACGCTCAACCTCAGCCCGGTGCGGGCGCAAGCAACCATCCGAAACGGGGGACCGGACAAAGTCCGCGCTCTGCTGCCGGTTCACCTTTACGGCCAATGCGCCGACATGGACGCGTTCCAGCAAATCGCCGATGAATTCCAGTTGCCCATCATTGAAGACGCCGCTCAAGCCATCGGAGCCAAGTGGCGGAATCGGAATGCGGGATCGCTCGGCACGGCCGCTGCCTTCAGCTTCTATCCCACCAAGAACCTCAGTGCCTACGGCGATGCGGGCCTGGTGACGACGCCGCACGTCGAGTTCGCGAACCATATGCGGCGCTTGCGCAATCACGGCATGCCGCGCCGCTACCATCACGAAGAACTGGGCTGGAATTGCCGCATGGACGCGATCCAGGCCGCCATCCTGCGAGTGAAACTCCCGCACATCGAAAAATGGAACCAGCAGCGCCGGGAGCGTGCCGCCACTTATGATCGCCTGTTTGGCGATGCTGGACTGCTGTCGGACGCCGGGTTTGCTATCGAGGGCACACCCATTCGGTCACTGCAGACCTCTCCCCACGCGTTTCACGTCTTTCATCAGTACGTGATCCGGGCGCGCCGGCGCGATGAACTGCGCAAGTTTCTGAGCGACCGGAACATTGGCACAGAAATTTATTATCCCGTGCCGCTGCATCAGCAGCCTCCCTTTGCCTATCTTAGATATGGTGAGGGGGACTTTCCAGAATCGGAGCGCGCCGCCCGCGAAGTGCTGGCGCTGCCCATGTTTCCCGAATTGACGGAGGCCGAGCAAAAGTGGGTGGTGGAAAGCATCGCAGAGTTCTACTCTTAGGCGTTAGTCGTTGGTGCGCCCAGCGTGCCCCAAGTCACCGCGACCAGGTGAGCCCGCGGCCGAGCACGAAGATAAACAGCAGGCTGGCAACGGCGCCCGTAGCGATCCACCCGGCGCTCCGACCGATCGGCCCAACTTGAACCTCTTGACTCTTGCTCCATCGGCGCATCATGCTGGGCAGGTTCAGCAGGCCGGCATTTGCGCCTAAAGTAGATGGCAACGCCGACGCTATGACATAAAATAGTCCTAAGGGATTTAACCAGCCTCCGAGCCCTGCCAGAATCCCGTCCGTGAAGTAAGGAGTCCAGCACAACCCACGAAGCCTCTGCGAACTTTCCTCCTTCGCTTGAAACGCTTTCAACTTGGCGCCTACCACCAGCATGGATGCATAGTACGAAGCCGCACCCAGCACAACCAGCCCAAGTTGCCAGGCCCAGTGCGGCTGCAGGTCCCGGATCACCGCCGCCCAGTCGCCAAAGTTGGTGACTCCAGAAAATAAAAAGTAGCTGGTGCCGGTAAAGAGATTGCCCGCCATCGCCAGGGCGAGGAAGTAGCGAGTGGTTGGTTTGTAGGACCGCGGCTTGAGCAGGAGGAGCCAGAAAATCGCCGCGAAAAGAAGATTCACGAGTGTGCCATTCGCCGAGATCCAGCGTGTGTCAATATCGCTCTGCAGCGCAACCGTGCTCATGGTCACGCGATGAGCTCCGCTCAGCCACGCGGTCACACCGTGGCCCAGGCCTTCATGCAGGACATCTTGGGGGATACACGCCAACGCGGAGATGGCGATCAGCATGAGCCGATCATCTTCGGTAGAAATTACGCTGGTGGGCATCGGTATCTCATAACGGCGATTGGTAGAAAGGAAATAGAGTCTATGGATGGCGCGTCTTTTTCCTGGGCATAGAGGGTTCCTTTGCTTCTCCCGGCGCCAGCGCTCGCCGCACAATCGGCGTGTTCAGCTTGTATTTGCGCTCGGTCACCTTGCCGTCGTCATCTCTTACCCTCAGCACAAATACCGGCAGCGTGCCTTCTTTATCAAAATTCTCCTGGGCAACGGTGACCGGCAACATCCCATTCAAGTTCCGCTCGCGATAGGCGGTTTCGTAGCGATGCCGCTTCACGTTCCAGGTGAACACCCGCACCTGGTTGTAGTCGAAGGGCATACCATCTTTGGGCTCAGTCAGCAGCACCAGATACTGGGAGACTTTCTTGTCTCCGTCGGTCACCTGGTTCAACGCGAAGAACGCGGTGATCCGTTGTCCCTCGGCATATTGTGCGATTTCGAGCGGAGCATCGAGGTCCACCATGCGCGCCAGCACCCATCCCACGTGCCCATCGGGGTCGCGTACCAACCACCAGTCCTCCAGGATGGGCATCACCGGCTTGGATGACTGGCTCTCGTCGCTGGCAGGCTTGGCGACCACCCCGGACAAACTCTTCTCTGCGGTGTCACGCTTCAGAATGGAAACCTTCGCTCCCTGGTTGAGTTGGTAAAGATGTTCGGTTTCGCGTCCGGGATCGAGGTGAAGATTGGTGTCATTGCGCGTGGTGCCAGGCGCCTGCACCGGCAAGTCCTGCGACAGTTGCGCCAGCTTCTGAAATCCGTCGTAAACCTGCTGCGTAACCAGATAACGCTGCTCGATCCAGCCTTCGACGCCCGATGCCGTTCGCACCCGGGCAAAGCGGCGTTCGCGCCCCAGGATTTGGACCCGATCTCCGTTTTTCACCACGCCCGTTTTGTTATAGACGGCGGCTACCCGGTCCCGCAGGACGGCTTGCGGAGACGAGATGTAAGCAATCTCCTGGACTTTGCCCCGGCCGCGGCAGCCGGCGGACAAGAAAACCGCCAGCAGCGGAAGCAGCAGCGAGAACAAAAATTGCCGACAAGATTTCAAGGGGAGCACAAACCACTATAGCGCAGGGGTCGGGTCAAAATCTTAAATCGCAGAGAACGCTGGGGATCTCAGCCCGTCAAATCCAAGTGCGAATTGCGAACCGCTCATTTATACTTACCGGTTTGCCCGGGATGGTTCCGAGCATCCGGAGAGACGTTGCGGGCAACGTACGCCCTAGGCAGGAGGAGTGTTCGCTTGAAGATTCTGGTCTGCATGAAGCAAGTACCGCAGAAGGATGCGCCACTCAAGCTCAACGAATCCGGCACCTGGATCCGCGAAGACGTTTCTTATGAAGTCAACGAGCCTGATGCCTACGCGCTGGAAGAGGCGCTGCGCCAGAAAGAGAAGCACGGCGGAGAAGTCGTCGTGATTACCGCCGGGCCAGCTCGAGCTCAGCAAGTGCTGCGGGAAGCTTTGGCCAAGGGCGCCGACCGCGCCATTCACCTGGAGGACAACGCCTTCGTCGGGCTGGACGCTTTGAACACCGCTCGGGCCTTCGCGGCCGCTATCAGAGATGAGCAATTCGACCTCATCTTCACCGGATTGCAGTCCGACGATTACGGCTATGCGCAGACCGGAGTGGTGCTGGCCGAACTTCTGGGCTGGCCGCACGCTACGATTATCATGCAGATTGAAAAAAAAGACACCGGAATCCGGGTGAAGCGAGAACTCGAAGCCGGGTACTTCCAGTTCGTGGACATGCCGCTGCCCGCTGTGCTCACCATCCAGTCGGGTATTAACAAACTGCGCTATGCCACGCTGATCGGCATCAAGCATGCCAAGAACAAGCCGCTGCGCAAAGTTGCGATGTCGGAAGTGCCGGGAGTGAGCGCAAACCTGCAAAAGATTGAGCGGCTGTACGTGCCTCAGAAAACCAAGAACACGGAATTTCTGGAGGGGCCGGCGGGCGAAGTGGCCAGAAAACTGGTGGACAAACTGCGCAACGAAGTGCGGGTTTTGTAGCGCAAGCTGAGAACCGAGAACTGAAAACTGGGAACTGGAAGTTTCCGAAGTCAAGAGCATAAGGTCTAAGTTCATGCCCGATACGATCCTGGTCGTCGTCGAACAACGCGAAGGCAAATTGAACCGCGTCTCCTGGGAGACGTTAACTGCCGGTCAAGCGCTTGCCGCCGAAACTGGCTGGACTCTTGAGGCCGCGGTCGTAGGCAGCGGGGTGGTGAATTTCGCCAACGAGATCGCTGGGAAAAAAGTCGCCAAGGTTTACGCCATCGAGTCAGCCAGGCTCGAACCCTATACGCCCGATGCCTTCTCGGCGGCGCTCAAACAGTTCATCGAATCCATGCAGCCCAAGCTGGTGCTCATGCCACATACTTACCAGGTGCGCGATTTCGTCCCCAAACTGGCAACGGCCATGGGACGCACCGCAATCAGCGACTGCATCGGCTACAAGAAGGAAGGCGGCAAGCTGCTGTTCACGCGCCAAATGTTCCAGGGCAAACTCGCAGCCGATGTCAGCTTCGCTTGCGACGCGCCCTGGTTCGTCACCTTTCAGAATGGAGCTTATCGTGGGGACAAGGTTGAAGCGGGCTCGGCTGCGGCTCCGGTCGAGACGGTGAAGGTTGAGATCGGCGAGAGCGCGATCCGCAACAAGCCGCACGAAGTTTTCAAAGAGGCCAAGCAGGCGGTGGATCTGACGCAGGCCGAGATCATTGTTTCCATCGGTCGCGGGATCAAGGAGCAGAAGAATATCGAGCTAGCCAAGCAGTTGGCGGAAGCGCTGGGCGGCGAGCTTGCCGCTTCGCGTCCCATCTGCGACTCGGGCTGGCTGCCCATGGATCGCCAGATCGGGTCGTCGGGACAAACCGTGGCTCCGAAACTTTACCTCGCACTCGGCATCAGTGGCGCGATTCAGCACATCGTGGGCATGAAAGGCTCGCGCACGATTGTTGCGGTCAACAAGGACTCAGAGGCTCCAATTTTCGAAATCGCCGACTACGCCGTGGTGGGAAATCTGTTTGACATCGTGCCGCCTCTGATCGAAGAAGTGAAGAAGGCGAAGGCGGGGACGTAAAAGCAGCCACAGATTCTCACGGGTGAACACGGATAAACCTCAAGGCAGCGAACCAGAGCGTCCCGGCGATTGCGATGAGTTGTTGGCTCGAATCCGCAAACCTCGAGAGCAGATTCGGCGACGCAAAAACGTCTATCATAGCCAGTCGCTATCCGCGTTGATTCGTGCGTATTCACGGCGGAGAATTTGTTGAGCCAAATGCTAAAGGCTAACTGCTAAATGCTGATCTTTCGCAAACCTCTTGAGGGCATCGAACGTCCGCAGATGCCAGCCGATGTTGTCATCGTCGGCGGCGGGCCCGCCGGCATGGCGTGTGCGTTGCGCCTCTCGCAACTCATCGACGATCACAATGCAAAGCATCCCGACTCGCAGCTCAACAAAGAAAACATTTACGTACTCGAAAAAGCGCGCGAGGTCGGCCAGCACTGTCTCTCGGGCGCGCTGCTCGATCCGCGGTCGATGCGCGAGTTGCTACCTGGATTTGAGAAAGAAGCCCCGCTCGACGCCGAAGTCAGCAAGGAATCGGTATATTTTCTCACCGAGAAGGGCAAGCTTAAGTTCCCCATCACGCCGCCGCCGCTGCGCGATCACGGCAACTACGTCATCTCGCTCAATCGCTTTGTGAAGTGGCTGGGCAGCAAAGTCGAGGAAACCGGGATTACGATCTTCACCGGTTTCGCCGGGTCAGAGCTGCTCTTCGACGGCGACCGCGTCACCGGCGTTCGTACCGACGACAAGGGCGTGGATAAAGAGGGCCATCAGAAATCTAACTTCGAACCCGGATACGATCTGCAAGCCAAGGTCGTGATCCTCGCCGAAGGCACGCGCGGGTCGCTGACCAAGCAACTGATTGTGCGCTTCGATCTCGATCGCGACCGCAATCCGCAGACGTACGGCCAGGGCGTAAAAGAGCTGTGGGAGGTGCCTTCGGGCCGTATCGCACCGGGCGAAGTCATCTACACCATGGGCTGGCCTCTGACTAAGAAGGAATATGGCGGCGCCTGGATTTACGGCGGCAAGGAGAACATTGTCTCGCTCGGCTTCGTCACTGGCCTTGACTATCCTGACCCGCGTCTCGATCCGCAACGGGTGTTGCAGGATTTCAAGCAGCATCCATTTGTGGCAAAGCTTCTCGCAGGTGGCAAGATGATTCGCTACGGCGCGAAGTCGCTGCCTTATGGCGGCTGGTGGGCGATTCCGCCGGTCGCCGGCGATGGCTGGATGATTCTCGGCGACTCGGCCGGCTTCCTTAATTCGCAGCGGCTGAAGGGAATTCATCTCGCCATCAAGAGCGGCATGCTTGCCGCCGAAACTGCGTTCGAGGCGCTGAAAAAAGATGATTCTTCGCGAGCCACGCTCGCCGAGTTTCAGAAAAAAGTCGAAGCCAGCTGGATCAAAGATGAGCTGTGGAAAGTCCGCAACTTCCATCAGGGATTCGAGCACGGATTCTGGGCGGGAATGTGCCACGCCGGATTGCAGCAAATCACTGGCGGCCGCGGCCTGCGCAATCGCTATTCGGGCACTGCGGGTTACCAGCGCATGAAGAAGCTTGCCGAATTGCCCGCCGACGGCGGCGACGAAGCTCACTTGCTCGGCCCGGCAAAAGGGGATGGCAAACTCACCTTCGACAAGCTCACCGATCTCTATCACTCCGGTACGAAGCACGAAGAAGATCAGCCCGCGCACTTGGTGATTCACGACACCAACATCTGCAACGCGCGTTGCGTGAAAGAATTCGGCAACCCTTGCCAGAATTTCTGCCCCGCCAACGTCTATGAGATGGTCGACGACACGGAGCAGCCCAACGGCAAGCGCATCAGCCTGAATCCGTCGAACTGTGTGCATTGCAAGACCTGCGACATCGCCGACCCCTACCAGATCATCACCTGGGTCCCTCCCGAAGGCGGCGGCGGGCCGAATTATGACGGGATGTGACGGCGCTTGCGCGGCGTGAGCGAAGCGCGAGTCGCGCGCCGTCATCCCGAGCGAACCGAGGGATCTCCCGCCGACACGCATCTCCCAGATCGCACACGTCATCTATAATAGAACTGAGTTTCCGACCGCTGTGGCCTTCGGGTATACCTTGGCTGCGGCGGCGAGGGGTGTGGTTTTCTCCACGTTTCTCAGCGTGAACTTTGCGGGCTCTGCGTTCAAGAGCTTTTGATCGCAGAGAGCGCAGAGGTTTCGCGGAGGTCGCCGAGAAGGGCCGCTCCGAGGGTGCTGGTGGAAACGCCCGCGCCTCCCGGCTTCGCGAGAAGCCATTGGAAAGGAAATGCTCGCCGAGCTATTCCGCGTTGCACCCTTTCCTCATACAGAATTGTCATTCCGAGCGTAGCGAGGAATCTGTAGTTCAAATGCAGATCCTTCGGCACGCCTCGCCTTCGGCTGCCGGCGGCTCGGGATGACAAGCTAAGAGCCAAAAGCTAGGAGCCAAGAGCTTGCTGCTCTCCGACAAATTCGGCCGCCCGATCACCGATCTGCGGATCTCGATCACCGACCGCTGCAACTACAAGTGTGTCTACTGCCGCACCGGCAATGAGGGCGCGCTCTACGGCGATCTGCCGTTCGCCGACTACCTGCGCATGGCGCGTATTCTGGCGGGTATGGGGATCAAGAAGATCAGGCTCACCGGCGGAGAGCCCCTGCTGCGCAAAGGCGTGGTTCGCTTCGTCTGCGAATTATCGAAGTTGCGCGCGCCTGATGGCGAGCCGCTCGATCTTGCGCTCACCACCAACGGTCATCTGCTAGCTGAGATGGCACAGCCGCTAAAGGACGCTGGCCTGAATCGCGTGACCGTCAGCATGGATGCGGTTGATCCCGACCGTTTCGCCCGCATCACCCGCGTGCCCAACGGATACGACAACGTGCTGGCGGGAATCAGGGCGTCGCGGCGCGCCGGGCTGTGGCCGGTCAAAGTCAACTGCGTGCTGATGCGCGGCTTCAATGAAGATCAGATCATCCCCTTTGGCATGTTCGCCCGCGAGGAAGGCGTAATCGTGCGCTTTATCGAATTCATGCCGCTCGAGGAGGACCGCCACTGGTCACGCGAGATCGTGGTTAGCCTGGAGGAAATTGTTCATCGCATGGCGGAGTACCGGCCGCTGGTCGAGATCCCGCACGCCCGCAGCGAAACCGCGCGGCGGTATCATTTCGACGACGGCATCGGCGAAATTGGAATCATTGCCCCGGTGTCACACCCATTCTGCGGCCACTGCAGCCGGATTCGCATCACCTCCGATGGCAAAATCCGGACTTGCTTGTTCTCGGTGTGGGATCACGATCTGCACGAACTGATGCGCCGCGGCACTTCAGACGAAGAGCTGGCGGAATTCATCCGCGGCGTGGTGCAGAAAAAAGAAGAGCGCCATCATATCGGCGAACCTGACTTTGTGCCGGCTTCGAGGACGATGGTGCACATCGGAGGGTAAGCGTCAGCTCCGCTCGGGCATAAACAAAACGTCGTGTCATCCTGAGTGAGGAATGGCGCGGGCAAAAGCCCGCGTCATGACGAGCCGAAGGACCCCATGGATCTCGATCTCGGCAGCGGCATATCAGGGAATTCTCCCGTCGATTTGCGGCATCGTAGCACCGGCAAGAATACCCTTTCGCATCCATACCCGCGCAGACAGACTGGGGATCCTTCGACTGCGCGCAGGATGACACTTCGCTGTCGTATGTTCTTGAAGCGAGTCGGTCCGTTGTTAATGGCAGCCTCGATTGTTGTGGCAGGCTCAGTCGGCAGGGCCGATGCTCAATCCTACCTGGGTTTTGATCGCAATAATTATCCCGGCGACGCCAACCTCAAGGCTCTCCGCCAGACTTTTTCCTTCACCGGTTACTGGCTGAACGCGCCGCCCAGCGCGAGAACCAACACGTGGAGCGGCAAGCGCAAGAAGCTGCAATCGGCGGGATTCGGATTCCTGGTGCTCTTCAACGGACGACTCTTCAACGAACTCAAAACGGTTTCGAACGCGAACAAACTGGGCAAGTCGGACGCGCGGGCCGCTGTGGCTGCGGCGCGGCGCGAGGGCTTTCCCGCCAAAACCATCATCTTCCTCGACCAGGAACAAGGCGGACGTATGCTGCCCGAGCAAAAAGCCTACATCTACGCCTGGGTTGACGCGGTGACGGCAAGCGGGTTCCGCGCTGGCATTTATTGTTCGGGAATTTCTGCCGAAAAGGAAGGCGGCGAGAACATCGTCACTGCCGACGACATCCGCCAGAATGCTGGCGGTAGGAAGATTGCTTTTTGGGTGACGAATGATGCCTGTCCGCCCTCGCCGGGATGCGCCTTCCCCAAGCAAGCGCCAAGCCCGGCGGAGAGTGGTATCTCCTTCGCCGAAGTTTGGCAGTTCGCGCAGTCACCCAAGAGAAAGGACGTAGCGGCAAGATGTCCGCCAAACTACAACCCCGACGGCAACTGCGATGCGCCGAAAGTGGATGCCGGGCCTAAGCTCGACGTCGATGTCGATACCGCGACCAGCGCCGATCCGTCCCATGGCCGGATCCCCTAGGCCAAACCTTGTCTGACATCATCAAAAACGAAAGTCTGTTTGTAATTACCGGTGGTCCCGGCGCCGGAAAAACGGCAGTTATTCAAGAACTCGAACATCGGGGTTTCGCGGTTGTTGCGGAAGTCGCCCGGCAGATTATTCAGGAGCAGGTGCGGACGAGGGGAAACTCAGTCCCGTGGGGCGATACCAAAAGTTACACCGAGCTGATGCTGTCGCGATCCATCGAGTCTTTTCTTACCTTGAAACAGGCTTCCCTGCCTACGTTTTGCGATCGTGGAATCCCGGATGTGTTGTGCTACGCGCGAATTATCAGCCTTCTGGAGGTCCGTGAGATTGAGTCTGCCTGCGAAAAGTTTCGCTACAACCAGCGCGTGTTCATGCTGCCGCCCTGGGAAGACGTCTACAGAACTGACACCGAGCGGAAGCAGACTTTCCAGGAGGCGGTTCAGGTTTATCAGGCAATGGTTCGTGTTTACGAGCATTGCGGGTACGCAAAGAACGCTTGCTCGGGATGACAAATCAAACTGTACCACTACCAAAACCCACGCCTAGTTGCGCTCCTCCCCTTGTCCGGTGCACAATACCTATGGTGCTCAGTCACATGCGGCTGTGACGTGTGTCGCACAAAAAAGCGACGCTTTACGCCGCCGCTGAGCATCTTAACTGTTATGAAGAATTGCTGACGGCTTCAACATCCCCGCCGGTTGGGCGCGGGTTCTGCAGAGATGTAGCTGGTCACGTCTCCGCATGAAAATCCGCACAGTGAATCGGCTGGAGCCGCTGAGTGCTTTCAACATCCCCGTTCCAGTCTGAGCGGAGTGCGCGCTGAGCGCGCCTGCCCATGCTTGGAGCTGAAGGCGAGACATGACAATGGCAACCGCAGCACCAGTTTGCAGTCTGGAAAATTACCTCGTCCTGCCCGACAACACCATGGACGACCGCATTGCCGCCGCCCGCAAGGCTTTGGGACGGAAATGCGTCATTCTCGGGCATCACTACCAGCGCGATGAAGTCATCCGCTTCGCTGATTTCCGCGGCGACTCCTATAAGCTGGCGCAGGAAGCGGCGCATGCCGGAGGCAAGTACATCGTCTTCTGCGGCGTGCATTTTATGGCGGAAAGCGCCGACATTCTCAGCCGCCCCGGCCAGGTAACCATCCTGCCCGATCTCAACGCGGGCTGCTCCATGGCCGACATGGCGGAAATTACCCAAGTCGAGAATTGCTGGGAGCATCTTGTAGCGGCCGGATTAACCAGCGATGCCGGTGAAGGTATTACGCCGATCACCTACATGAACTCCGCTGCGGCGATCAAAGCGTTCTGCGGCGAACGTGGCGGCGTGGTTTGCACTTCTTCCAATGCGGCCGGCGCGTTCCAGTGGGGTTTCGCGAAAACTCCTAAGATTCTTTTTCTCCCCGATCAGCATCTTGGCCGCAACACCGGCTACCGGATGGGTATTCCGCTCAGCGAAATGGTGGTTTGGGATCCCTACCTGATCAACGGCGGCCTGACGCCGGAACGGCTGCGCGCAGCCAAAGTGATTTTGTGGAAAGGCCATTGCTCGGTGCACCAGCGCTTCCTGCCTGAGCATGTCGATAACGTTCGCGCCAAATACCCCGGCATTCGCGTGATCGTGCATCCCGAGTGCCGATGGGAAGTCTGCCAGAAAGCCGACGGCATCGGTTCGACGGAAGGTCTCCTGAAGATGATCCGCAACGCGCCGCCGGGCACGATGTTTGCCGTCGGAACCGAAATTCATCTCGTGAATCGCATGGGCAAGGAATTCGCCGCGGAAGGAAAGAAAGTCATTACGCTGGATGATTCCGGCTGCCTGTGCACGACCATGTTCCGCATCTCGCCGCAGCATCTCTGCTGGGTGTTGGAGAACCTGGCGGAAGGCAACGTGGTGAATCAGATCAAAGTGAAAGACGACGTGAAGCACTGGGCGCGGGTCGCGCTGGACCGGATGCTGGAAATCCAGTAACGCCGTTGGCCGTTGGTCTTTCGTCGTTCGCAGGAACCACGCGGGGACAGCCCCTTCGACTTCGCTCAGGGCGGGCTCAGGCACCTGCCCCTACGCGATTTTGCCAACGACGAACGACCAACGACGTCCTTCCCCCGGTGCTAAAATAGTCATACCTCCTATGGCCGACCGTACTTTCACTCTCGAAGAAGCCCAATCCCTTCTGCCGGTGCTGGAGTCGCTCCTGCGCGCTGCCCTCGACGGCAAAAAGCTGATCGAATCCGTGGACGCCGAACTGCAGGAACTCGCCCATCGCGTCTTTCTTCGCGGCGGGTTGCTGGTGAACGTGGTGCACACGGCTCGGCGCAAAGCGGAGCGCGAAAAGGCGATCCAGCGCGTGAAAGACGCGCTCGCCGAAATCGACGCCACCGGCGTGCAAGTCAAGGATCTCGATATCGGATTGCTCGATTTCCCCTGCCAGGTGGACGGCCACACCGTGCTGCTGTGTTGGAAATTGGGTGAGCCCGGGATCACGCACTGGCACAGTACCAGCGAAGGCTTCGCCGGCCGCAAGCCCATTGACGAGAAGATTGCCAAGGCCAAGAGAGCAAACTAAGAGTAGCTGGCTGCGAGTGATTAGAGCGTTTAGCCCCTGAGGGGACTTTTTCCTCGCCCTCGCTCAACAAAAAATATCTGCAACTTCCGCCTGGCCCGGGCGTTCCTAAGATTGGCGGTTAGCTGGGAAGGTTCCGCCTTGGCCTTTCGTGTAGGCACGGGCCGCAATTTTCTCTGCTACAATTTGTTTGCGCCGCACGTGGACCCAGATCGAGGTCCAGCCGGAGCTTTGTTAACATGCTGAGCAGCAAGCAGAAACTTCAACTCGTAGCCTCGTTGGCCACCCTTTTGCTGTTCGCCGTGGGGATCGGGTGCAGCGGCTTTTTTGTGGATCCGACGCTTACTTCCCTCGCCATCGGACCGCAGGCCTCGATTCAGACCGGCGGCACCGTCCAGATGCAGGCAGTCGGCACTTACAACGACGGGTCGCAGAGCACACTCTCATCCGGTGTTTACTGGGGCAGTTCTGATACGGCGGTGGCTTCCATCACCACCAAGGGGCTGGTGACCGGAATTGCGATCGGACAAACCACCATTTCTGGCGCCTCCGGCTCGGTCAACGGTTCGACCACCGTCACGGTCACGCTGGCGGGCCTGTCCAGTATTCAAATTACCCCGATCAACACCTCCATCGTCGTGGGCGGCCAGGAGCAATATGTAGCAACCGGGACCGCGAATGGGAAACAGGTACCGCTCAATGGCGCGGGAGACCTGAATTGGACGATTGACAACACCGATAGCGGCCTGATCAGCATTGACAATACCGGCCTGCTCACCGCCGATTCGAGTGTTGTGGCGCCGCAGACTGTTCACGTAACCGCGCAGGATCCAACCACCGGGATTAAATCGAACACGGCCACGTTAACGATTAACCAATAGGGGCACGCCGCGTCATGTCTGAAATCCGCTGTATCGGCGACTCAAACGCCGAGCAGTTGAAGATTCTCCGCCTTCGCCGCAACCCGCAGCTCATGGTCCAGCGTGGCCAATGGCAATTCCCTGCGCAATGCCAGTTCCAGATAAGCCGCGTCATAGACGGTAAGCCGATGGCGTTCGGCTAATCGTGAAGTCGCGCCCCACGCGTGTCGGTCAGTCTCGATGTCAGTTTGAATGGGCAGGATCGCAAGATCAGCGAGAGTGCTGTCTCGAAACGCAGCGTCGTGCAGGCCGCGCCTCACGCCGACTTCGAGAATATTGGCCACTTCCAGCCGCCAGAGACCAGGAACCCACGCCCCGCTTTCGCTCAATTGGTCGAACAACCGACGGATAGCTTCGGTGGTTTCGTCACTGTAAACCCATGCCAGCGCGACCGAACTATCGAGCACGAGGCTCACGGACGACCCTTATCCCGCGCTTCCTTCAACGAATCCCAATCGAACTTGGTGCCCTGCACACGCTGCGCCCGGTCACGAATACGACGTAAGGCACCTTGAACTTCGTTCTGATCGATCTTGCCGGCGTTTGGAACCAGGCGGGCGACGGGTTCGCCGTGTCGAGTGATGATTATTTCTTCGCCACGCTGCACCCGGTCAAGCAGGGCGCCAAACGTGTTCTTCGCCTCAAATGCTCCGATTTTCAGCATAATCAGAACTAAGCTAGATCAGTCTAGCTTAACACCAGAGCATTTGGCAAGACTTCTCTGCCGCTGCTATGACTACTAGTAACGCTTAGTTTGCCGTGGCAAAGGGTATTATCGAAGGTTGTCCGGAAAATAGCATTCCGGCCAATTCATGTAAGAACTCTCCATCACTGGCTCCAGTCATGTCTGACATTCGCTGTATTGGCATCTGCACCGGGGGCGGCGACGCTCCCGGCCTGAATGCTGTCATTCGCGCTGCGGTTAAATCCGCCATCCTCAAATACAAGTGGAAGGTGATCGGCATTCCCGATGGTTTCGACGGACTGATCTGGCCGGAGAAATCAATCGCACTCGGTTTGAAGGACGTCAGCGGAATCCTGCCCCGCGGCGGCACCATCCTCGGCACCACTAACCGCGGCAATCCCTTTCACTACAAGACGACGGAAAACGGCGTCGAAGTGATCCGCGACATTTCCGACGAAGTCATCGCCAACGCCCGCAAGCTCGGAATCGACGCCGTGATCAGCATCGGCGGAGACGGCTCGCAGAAGATCGCGCATGAGTTGTTTGAAAAGGGCATGAAGATCGTCGGCGTGCCCAAGACCATTGACAACGATCTTTCCGCCACCGAGATCACCTTCGGCTTCGACACCGCGCTGCACACCGCAACCGACGCCATCGACAAGATTCACACCACGGCGGAGTCGCACCACCGCGTCATGGTGATTGAAGTCATGGGACGCGACGCCGGCTGGATCGCGCTGGAGGCAGGCATCGCCGGCGGCGCGCACGTCATTCTGATTCCAGAAATTCCTTTCACTCTGCAGCGGCTTTGCACTTACATCGGCGAGCGTGAAGGTTACGGCAAGCGGTTCACGATTGTGGTGGTAGCGGAGGGCATCAAGTTGCCCGCGGAATTGAAGCAACTCTCCCGCGGCGGCGCGGTCGGGAACCTGATCGCGGACGGAATCGCCTTGGTGGCCCACAAGGAAGTGCGAGTCAGCGTCCTGGGGCACATTCAGCGCGGCGGTTCGCCTTCACCTTTCGACCGCATCCTGGGCACGCGCTTCGGCGTAGCCGCTGTGGATCTGATCGCCCGGGGCGAGTTCGGCAAAATGGTCTGCCTGCGCAACGCCACCATCGAAGCGGTCAACATTGTCGATGCTGTCGGCAAATTGAAGACTGTGGATCCCAACGGGGAAATGGTGCGCACCGCCCGCGCCATCGGCATCTGCTTCGGAGATTAGCGGACGCCCGTGCCTGCGGCAAAAAAAAAGGGCCCCATTTCTGGGGCCACAATTCGAAAGAGGCTAAGGAAGGAAGGTCAGGGTAGGCGATGCAAGGGGCCGATCCGCCAGCCGGAACGGCTCAAAGAGAGATGTCGAGAACAGAGAGTGAAGGTCAATCGTCAGCGGCCTCTTTGCTTGCCGGGTAAAGGAGCATTTGCCCGGCCAAAGCGACGGCTCACAAGCCACTGTGATCAGACAGCCGCAATCTGTTGCAGCCAAACGACTTGTAACAAGTTGAAGAGTCTTTGTGACAGGGCCAGAAGCAGCCACTAAGGAGAATAAATGCAGATTCCTGCACATTGACTGCAGGGCACTGCCTCGTGCGTGAAGGTTGGGAAAGCTCGCTTTGGAGTAGCCGGTTGCGCCTACGAACTGCCCGCTACCGTGCGCAGCTTGCCCGGCATAAAGTGGTATGGTGGCCAGGGTCCGCTAATGACCAGCTCGCAATTCTTCAACTGCTTGGCGGCTGTGCTGTACCGGTTCTGATATCTTTCCACCGACTTGGAATCGATCAAGTGGGCAATGTCAATCAGCATCCCGTCGGTGTGTACTCTCTTGCAACTAATCTCTTCTTCCAGGGGATTGAACATCTTGTGTACCTGAACCGAGAGGGCCCGCGCCTTGGTCTGGCGCTCGCGGTCCTTGGAAGCCTTCTCCCGCAGTTTGATCAGATAATCGCCGCCCACCGTATCCGGCAGCACGACATCGGCCATCGCCTCGCGTAGCGACCCGCCCTTCACCAGCAGCTTCAAATGCATTTCGGACTTGCCGCGCAGCCGGGCCACGCTCTGCCCGAAGGCGCGCCGGTTGGCTCGCACCGCCTGGCGCAAGGCGTCGTCCGTGTCGAAGATGGTTCCAAAGCGGAAGGGAAGCACCGTACCGTTGCGGAAGCATACGCTCACGACGTGAGCGTGTTCGAGGACGTTCTTCTCCTCCAGTTTTCCGTTATCCGCAGTGCGGTCGTATTCGCTGACCACCACCCCAAATTCGCCACTGGGATAGCTCAGGACTGGGGCGCCATTCACGCCTTGAATACCTTCAAGCAGAAAGGGTCGCCGGGTGCGTATTCCGTTGGTGAGGTTTTGTTGTTCAGTAAGGCAATAAGCGTACCACGCCATATCGAGTCTCTCCGAACCTGGTCCGAGGCGAAAGTATCCGCCTCGCGACGGGACAGTTGGTTACGGCTCTGAACCTGGATGAAAGGGCGGTACTGCGATTGGATCGAACGCCTACTGCCGCGCTCAACTTCATATTACTTCGGTACCCAAGAAAAATGCAACCATTTCGTTGCACCTGGCATCGTCCGGCGACTGAAACCGAGTAAAAAATTCACAGCGAGAAGCGGAAGTGACGTGGGATTCTGGCCGCCGGGCGGGACGGCCTCTAGTCGTGCGCTGCGGTGCAGTCAATCGCCGCCCAAGAAGCTCCCGCAGCGCTTAACATCCCGCCCCCGGAGACATGCTTTCATCTCGACATCAAAGGCATGACCCGCTATCAGTGCGTCACTTAGGAAGGGGTGGGCCGGCACCCTGAAAGCTCAGAACGCTCCCCCACCGCCGCCGCCGAACCCACCGCCGGAGAATCCGCCGCCACCGCCGCCTCCGCCGAAGCCTGATCCGCTGGAACTGGCGCGCGGAGCCGACACGAAGACCTGCTGCATATCCGACGCCATGCTGTGCATCGAACTGGAAAAGAAAATCGGATTGAAGCCCATGCCCGGGCCGTATCCGCCGGGTGCGACGTACCAACTTGGCGGATCTTTGATGATGCCGGCAAAGGCTTGTGCCCAGTGGTGCTCCACGCCCAAGGCCATCGCATAGGGCAGAAACTTCTCGAATGTATTACGCGGCATAACTTTCAGCCGGTCGGCGTCCACGCGGTTCATGAATTCCTGGAAGCCGAGGATCGCAACGCAAGTGCGCCCGCCCTTCAGGGTTTTTGCCGTCATTTGCCGGGCAAACAGCCACCAGATGACCGCCGAAATAAGACCGCATCCGATCATCAGCGGGATCGAACTGAACCCGCTGAACTTCCATAACTGGAGACCCACGAATGCCGCGACAATCAAAATGCCGGTCATGATGCTGTAACCATTCGCTGACTCGGGGTCGAGCAGATACATGCCTTTCCTTTTCAGCGCCGCCATGATGTCCTGACGAATCACGGGAATGGCAGTGTAGAAGCGGTTCTTCAAGCTGGAAAGCCGAATCTCATCGCCGCCCGCGAAAACATTTTCCAGCATGACCCGCTCGTGGGGCGCCAGGTCACTGCCCCACTGGTCCCGCGGCTTGAGCAGGTGGAAAATGTAGTCCTTGTGGTGGAAGATGATGCCCTTGTCCGCCGTCTCTTCAATCTTGACGTATCCGCGAACCGCCAAATCGACCAGCGTCGACGTAATATCCCGGGGATGAATCTTGTCCTCGACCAGCGTCCCGGCCTCGGCGGGAGAGATTCCCAATGGCGGCTCGTACATCGGGGCGACCGAAATCCTAGGATCGGGATCGCGTCCTTTGTACCACCACAGCGCGAACATCACGCCGAACGTGACAAACGGCATAAAAACAATGGGATTGCTGCCCAGAAACCACAACAGCCGGGTAAAGGCACCGGGCTCTTTGAGAATGCCCTTGGGGATGTAAATGTCGATGGTCAGTCCGCCGCGCATGGGCAGCGGGTTGTTCGTTTCAAACGAGACCTGCGAACCATCGACTTGGGCGCCGGCATCGCGTTCGGCGGAGCCGTAAACTCCGGTGAAGGCTTGGGCGCGAAGTGATCCGGCAGCAGAACCCGGAAAGTTGACGGTCGCCGTGGCGTGATCGATCGGGACCGGCCAGTCGTTGCCGGTCACGTTCCAATAGAATTCATCGTGATCTTCGAAGAAGCGCGTGCCGTTGCGGACATCGTAGGCGATCTCGACGGTGCGCGTGGCATCGACGGCATCAGGGATATAGATTTTCAGGTCGCGCAGTCCGTTGGAGGTGGAAGATTCATATTTCAGCTTCCCGCCACTGCCGTCCGTTACTCCGATGACGTTCAGGAACAACGTGTAGTTGGTGCCTCGCGGCCCCGGATATTCGATGGGAATGAAACGGTGAATGCCATGCCATTCGCCGACGAAGTCCAGCGTAATGCGCTCCTGGACCGTTGCGGAACCGTCCTCGCTGACAGTGATTGCGTCGTTGAAGTCGGCGATGCGCCAGCTGCGGGCGAAAAGGGGAGAGACGAAAAGCAAAAGACAGGACAAGAGCAGGAGGAGCCGCATACTTTGCTTTTGGGTTACGCAGCCCTTTCGGGCTGCGCTTGGAGACTGAGAAAAGTTCCCGGCTTTAGCCGCTGAGGTCATAGCTTTTCAAAAAGCAGATTCCTCGCGGACGAAAGTCCGCTCGGAATGACAATCCCCAAGAAAACAGAAATCGCAGCGCGAAAGCACCGCGCCGCCCAAGCAACACATTCACCCAAAGGCAACAAATCCACCCAACATCAAGTAATCCGCCCAAAGGCGAATAATATGGCCCGGCGTAAACTCTCTAGAACTTGACCGCGACGGGTTCGCGGTCAGCTTCTGCAACCTCGAAGAACTGGCGCGCCTGGAAGCCAAACATACCCGCTAGAATGTTGGTCGGGAACGACTGAATCTTGGTATTCAGGTCGCGCACCACTGCGTTGTAGTAACGGCGGGCATTCTGGATCGTGTCCTCCAGTTGACTCAGCGAGCCTTGCAACTGCATGAATTCGTCGTTGGCCTTCAGTTCAGGATAATTCTCCGCCACCGCGAACAGGCTTTTTAGCGCGCCGGTGAGCTGGTTCTCCGCGATGGCTTTGTCGGCAGGCGCGGTGGCCTGCATGGCCATGGAGCGGAATTTGGCGATGTTCTCGAAGGTACCCTTTTCGTGAGCCGCGTAGCCCTTCACCGTTTCGACCAGGTTCGGAATCAGATCGTGACGGCGTTTGAGCTGCACATCAATGTCAGACCAGGCCGAGTCGCAGCGCACGCGCAACTGGACCAGGGTGTTGTACATCCCGATCAGCACGAAGGCAATGACAACCAGAATCCCTAAAATGATCCAGCCGGCCATCTCTGTCTTCCTTTCGCCTAGAATTGGGAATCAAAGGGACGGTACCACACCGTCGAAGCAGGCGCAATCGCGGTAAACCGCATTCCGGTCAAGAATGTGTCGCAGCACAGGCCCGCAGAGGTAAGATTATTTGGAGGTCCTATGAAAGGTTGCCGTATCGTGACATTTCAAGCAATTTGTCATTCCGAGCGATCTTCGTCGAGACCGAAGGTCGAGCCCCGAGCGAAGCCGAGGGGGAGAAATCTGCAGTTGCTTGTAACGTCACTACCGAAGCAAACAAGGACGCGCCACGCATGAATGATCTTCGGAAAGATTGGCCGCATTCCCGCCTCTGCTTCACCCTGCTGATGTTGGCTTTGTCATGCCTGGGGACGGCAACCGTCTATGCCCAGACGTGTCTCACCGCCAGCGATATGGACGAGTCCACACGCACTGCCCTGGTGAACACGGCCAAACGCTATTTCGACATGGCGGCCCGAGGCGATTCTTCGGCACTGCGGGAGAACTCGGTCGCCAGCGTGGCTGCGGATTTTTCCGGCATCGAAAGCGCCATTAAAGACAATCAGTCCAACTTTTCAGCAGGGCAAGCGAATCCGCGCTCGCCATTTCTATTAGAAGCCGAGGGCAAGGCCCCGCTCGAACGCGCCGAATTTCTTTGCGGCGTCTTTGGCGCAAGCGGCCAGACGGCCAATAGCGCCGAGTTCCTGATCCCAGATCTGCCGCCGGGTAACTACGGCATCGTGACGCTGGACGTCCCTACCGCAAAGGGTTCCTACGCCGTCACGTTCGTTCTGCAACAGAAGGGAACGGATTGGAAGGTGGGCGGGTTCTATGTGAATGCGCCAGTCAAAGGCCACGATGGCCAATGGTTCGCGGAGCAGGCCCGCACCTTCAAGACCAAAGGCCAAAGCCACAACGCCTGGTTTTACTATCTTGAAGCGAGGCAACTGCTGGTCCCAGTACCTTTCATGGATACGCAAGTTACCGATAAGTTGGACGACGAATTTCAGAATGTGAAGCCGGCGGACCTGCCCGGCGCAAACCCCGTGGACCTGGCGGCTAACGGAAAGACCTACAAGCTCACGGCGCTGTTTCCGCTAACCGTAGGTGCGGATTTCGATCTGGTGGTGAAGTACCAGTCCGCCGACATTTCCAATACGGCGCAGACATTCCAGGACAATGCGTCCGTGATGAAGGCGTTGGTAGCGAAGTATCCTGAGTTCCGCGATGCCTTCGACGGCGTCGTGGCCCGCGCCGTGGAACCGTCAGGAAAGGATTACGGTTCGTTGCTGCCGATGAAGGACATCAAGTAACTCTGACAAAACCCGATTCCCCATCCAGCTTCCCGCAGACCTTGCCCGCTAGTGTGCTCAATCCATGAGCCCTCCTGTGAAGTAGGCCGAAAGTCTCTTTAAAATATCGCCCCAAAGAACTACGATGGTGGGCGCTTGACGGGGAGGGCATTATGTCGAATCAAGGGCAACATCGTAGCTGGATCTCGGTGATACTGCTGCACCCAAGTTCCGCGTTGACTTTTGCGGCCGTGCTTATGATGGGCTCTTTCGCGGCATCAGTGGCGCGCGCGCAGACTTTGATTGTGCTCCATACCTTCCACGGGGGAACGGATGGGGCAATGCCCTTCGCGGGTTTGACCCGCGATGCAGCGGGCAATCTTTATGGCGTCACCGAAATCGGGGGCGCCGCAAACCAGGGAACAGTGTTCAAGCTGGACGGCCACGGCAAGGAGACTGTGCTGCACAGTTTTGGCGCGACGAACGGCCAGCTACCGTTATCAAGTTTGATTCGCGACGCCGCGGGAAACCTCTATGGAACTATCTTCGGGGGTGGATCTTCCGGCTACGGAGCGGTCTACAAAGTGGGTAAGAACGGCAAGGAGCGTGCGCTGTACAGCTTCAGCGGAAAAGCCGATGGCGCCAATCCGTACGCAACTTTGCTCCGGGATGCTAATGGCAATCTCTATGGCACAACCTACATCGGCGGTGCCGGTGTGGGAGTGGTATTCAAGCTGGACGGCCACGGCAAGGAGACTGTGCTGCACACTTTCAGGGAAGGAGGGGACGGGAGATTTCCCTATGCGAGCTTGATCCGAGACCAGCAGGGCAATCTCTACAGCACCACCCTGGATGGCGGTCCTGATGACGCTGGAACGGTATTCAAGCTGGACAAGAACAACAACGAGACCATACTCCATACCTTCACGATGGGTGCTGCGGCAGGGTCGTATCCTTTCGCAGGGTTGCTCCGGGATGCGGCAGGCAACCTGTTTGGCACCACATTCATGGGTGGAACCGGATGCAATGGGTTAGGGTGCGGAGTGGTGTTCAAGTTGGATACCAACGGCAAGGAAACCGTACTGCACAGTTTCAAGGGGTCAGATGGGGCGAATCCTTACGCAGGCTTGATCCGCGACTCGGCCGGAACCTTTTACGGCACGACCTTGGATGGCGGTTTCTCCAACGCCGGTGTCGTATATAAGCTGAACAAGAACGGCACAGAGACCGCCCTGTACAACTTTACCGGAGGCTCGGACGGCGCATATCCTTACGCAACTTTGGTCCGGGACTCGGCGGGAAACCTCTATGGCACTACGTGGGAAGGTGGCGACCTGACCTGCGACAATCCGAACGGCCCGTACGGCTGTGGAGTGGTGTTCAAACTCACGCCTTGATTACCATGGCAAGAGCAGGATAGCGCGCCGCGCGGGCTCAGTGCCCCAGCGGCCACATCCAAGAACTGCCCACTAACTGCCAAAAACACATTCCTTCGGATATTTGTCTTCCCGTAAACGCATGTACACTGGAGCGCGTAGCTTGAGCCCGCCTTCCGATGTTTCGTGCGTCCATTCCGTGAATTTGATCTCGGCCACGAGTTTCGGCTTCACCCAGTGCACGTTGCGGGCATCTACCGGGCCGTGGAACGGATTGCGATTAGTCCCCAGCTTATTCAGTACTTCCCAAATCTGCCTGAGCGTGGCTTGATTGAATCCCGTCCCCGCCTGCCCGACGTGGATGAGCTGGCCTTTTTTGTCGTAAAGCCCGAGCACGAGCGAGCCGAAATACTGGCGGCTGCCCTCCGGATCGGTATAGCCGCCGACCACGCAATCTGCGGTCTGGGTAATCTTGATCTTCAGCCATTCCCGGCTGCGGCGCTCTTCATAATGGCTGGAGCGTTTTTTTGCCAGGATGCCTTCCAGTCCTTTTTGTTTGGCAACTTCAAAGAGGGCGATGCCCTCGCTGAAATGATCCGAGTAGCGCACAAAATCGCCGCCAGTGATGATCTGGGCCAGCGCTTCTTTACGCTGCTCGAGTGAAACCCGGCGAAGATCGTATCCATCGGCGAAAATCAGATCGAAGACGTAATAGACCACGGGAATGTCAGGTTGGCCGGCCGTTCGCCGGCCATGCTCGCGAATGCCGGTGCGCTGCTGCATCAGGCTGAAAGAGGAACGGCCTTGCTCGTCGAGAGCGACGATTTCACCGTCGAGAACGGCCGTTTTCGCTTTGATCAACTTGGGTAAATCGTGCAATTCCGAATATTGACTCGTGAGGTCGTTCTGATTGCGCGAAACCAGTCGGACTGAGCCATCTTTGAGGAACGCCACGGCGCGATATCCGTCCCACTTGATTTCAAATAACCATTCGGGATCGTCGAAGGGTTTCTCGTCCGGCGTGGCCAGCATGGGATGGATGGCGGTGGGCATGGGGGCTTTTCGTGCGCCTGGCAAACCGCTCAACGCGGAGGACTCGGAGGCCGCAGAGGCGATTGGTTTGTCCTTCTTCGTTGTTTTGGAGGACCCTGTTTTCGCAGGTTGGGCAATGCCGGCGGAGTCTTCAGATTTCTTCTTTCTGGTGACCTCCATGTCCTCTGTGGTCTTGGTTTTTCCTTTTTTTTTATCCAACTTGGCTAAAGTCTCGGCCAGCCACGGCGCCTTTACCTTTCCGCGGGATGCCGGGCGGCTGCTGGTCCATTGCGCCGAACCCTCGTCGCCCGCAATCTCCGCCATGGAGCGTTGGCTGAGCGCGGACTCGTCGTACTGATCAATGTCATATCCCTTGACAACGTAGTCATCCTGTTTCTTGATCAGCAGCCATTCCGTGCCCTTACTCCCGGGGCGGCGTCCTTTGATATGAATTAGCGCAAAATCTCCGTTAAGCTTCTGGCCGTGCAGCCGGATCTTGAGGTCTCCCTTCTTTAACATCTCGATCGCCTCGGCTTCGGTTCCGCGCACATACTTGCCGTTCACGGGTTGGGGCGAGAGCGGTTCCCAGGTGCCGACATCCCACACCATCACCGTACCGGCGCCATAATTACCTTCCGGAATGGTCCCTTCAAAATCAAAATATGACACCGGATGATCTTCCACCTGCATCGCCAGGCGCTTATCGGCGGGGTCGAGCGACGGCCCCTTGGGGACGGCCCACGACTTGAGCACGCCTTCCATCTCCAGCCGAAAATCATAATGCAGGCGGGTCGCGCGATGCTTCTGCACCACGAAGCGGTGTCCGGTCTTCGTCTCCAGCTTGGGCGGGGGCTCTGGAGTTTGCTCAAAACGGCGTTTGCGTTTGTATTCTTCTAAGGCCACCGGGCTATTTTACTGAGAACTGGGAACTGACATCTGAAAACTGACTTGCTATTCTGGCGCAGTGCTTTACTTGGAATCGTCCCTGCAATTTCAGGTTGCTGGCGGTTTCGGTAGTGGCTCAGTTTGATATGGAAGCGAGCCAAACGCGCGATTCTTGCGTCGCAAAGAACGCGACGCTTCCGCGCGGCTCGCCCAGATCCCTCGCTGCGCAAAGAACGCTTGCTCGGGATGACAAATCAAACTGAGCCACTACCGCGGTTTCTGATAGGTTGCACAACATGAAACGCGAATATCCGGATACGCCTCTGGTGGGTGTGGGCGCGATCATCATCTCGGGAGACCGCGTCGTGCTGGTGAAGCGTGGACATGAACCCCTGGCTGGCGAATGGTCCATCCCGGGGGGCGTTCTGGAAGTAGGCGAGACCCTGCGCGAGGCGGCGCTGCGGGAGGCCCTCGAGGAAACTGGTTTGACGGTCGAAGTGGGCGAATTGCTGGGCGTTTATGATCGGGTCTTGCGCGATGCCGACGAGCGCACCCTCTACCACTATGTGCTGATCGATTTCCTGTGCCGCCGGATCGCGGGAGAGTTGCACGCCGCCGGTGACGCTGATGAGGCTCACTGGTTCACCAGAGCGGAAGTCGAGAACCTCCCGTTGGCGAAAGATACCGCCGAGGTGATTCGGCTGGGCCTGGAGAAAGCCGGCAGCGAGTCCGGTCCAGAAGCGATTTGATCAGCACTGCAAACACCTCGGCTGGGTTATCCTTCTGCGGAGTCATCATGCCGGGCGTTCAGGGATTCGAAGCCCAGTCGAACAATTTCTTGAAACTATTTTCTAATCGCGATAATCTGTTATAACGACAAACGTGCAAACGATATGTGTTCGTGGTGGAAGCATGGATACACTCAAGGAGGGAATCATGTTCCAGAAAATTGTGAGTACGGCCAACGACTGCACCGTGACGATGCTTCGCCTGGTGTTGGGGATATTGTTTTTCGCTCACGGCGCGCAGAAAATGCTGGGCTGGTTTGGGGGCTACGGTTTCAGCGGCACCATGAGCTTCTTCACGCACCAGATGGGAATTCCGGCGCCGTTCGCGTTTCTCGCCATTGCGGCGGAGTTCTTCGGCGGACTCGGTCTGCTTCTCGGATTCCTGGGCCGCATCGCAGCGTTCGGGATCATGTGCAATATGGTTGTGGCCATTGCGATGGTCCACCGGCACAACGGCCTATTCATGAACTGGGCGGGCAACCAGAAAGGGGAGGGTTTTGAATATCATTTGCTGGCCATTGCCGTCGCCTTGGCGATTCTGATCAAAGGCTCGGGCGCCTTGTCGGTGGACCGGTTTCTGACCAAGGAATCTTCGTCCTGAAGCCTTCCACAAACAGCACGGCCCGCGCCAGACGCGAAATATAACAGACTCGGTTTTGTAAGGGTTACCGACTGTCGCCCGCAGCAGCCTCGGCAATCAGGCGGAATCCCCTGCTCCCCGCTTCTTCGGCAAGGTTACGCAATTGAGCACGTCCTCGTTCTGCATTTCCGGTTTGCATCTCAATCTCGCCGAGTTCCAGCCGGGCCTCCAACTCACAGCGCACGCACCCCATTGCGACGGCGTTCTGGAGTGCCGGTTGGATCGAGCGCCTTGCGTCGTCAAAATGATGCTGCGCAGCTCGCAGCTGAGCCGTGGCCAGCGCGACGTCGAAACGGATCGTCGGATCGTAGCTTTTTGCCGAAAGAACCGCGGTTTGTCCTAGCATTTTTGCAGCTTCGGCAGTTTTGCTTTCCTTAATGAGTTCTCGCGCCAAAATGATCTCCGCTTTGATTTCACCATCGGTTATTTTCTGTACTCGAAACTGGTCGATCGCGGACCGAAGCGCGCCCCTATCCACTGGTCCTGCCTGCGCCAATGAAAGCTCCGCAAGCTCAACCTGATCCAGGGCGGTGTCTGTCTTTGCGCCAGTTTCACGATCGACCGAAAACGCTTCAGAAAGGGCCTGCTTCGCGCTGACGAAATTTCCTTCCCTTAAGAATGCCTCCCCTAAAGACCGCTCGGCGGCCGTATAGTCCGTCTTGACGCCCGTCGCTTTGAGGCCTGCAACTGCGTCTTGGTACATCCGCAATGCAGTGGCCATATCTCCCTGGGTCTCAGCAATTGAGCCGAGGGCTTCGATGGCAGTTCCGAGAACGGATTTGTTTCCCTCGCTACGGAAATGTTCCAGAAGCGGCTCCAACATGGCTTTTGCTTCGCGAAACTCCCCCTGGCGCTCGAGCAACTCGGCAAGGGTGTACGTCACAACGTCCCGGTCGTTCATCCGGTTCAATCTGGTAAAGATAGCGACGGCTTCGCGGACGCGATTCTCTGCTTTTGGCAGGTCGCCTTCGATCCCATACATCTCGCCCAGGTTTGAGAGTGCGGCCGCCAGATGAGCTTGGTCACCCTGTTTCCGGAAGACGTTTAGCGCTTGCTCGATGCTGTGCTTGGCTCCGGTAAGATCGCCTTGCGTCGCTAAGACACCACCAATGTTCATTGCGGCGAGGGCTGATCTGTCCAAATCCCCTGATTCAGCGAACATTCGCTGGGCTACGGCGTCGGCGTCCACAGCGCTGCTGAGAGTACCTAGAAAAAACCAGGAATATCCCTCAATCTGCTTTGCACGTGCCAGCAACAGGCCTGCCCCAGTTATTTCCGCTTTCCTTGCCGCACGATTGGCTAAGGTTTGTGCTCGTGTGTAATCTCCGAGGTTGCCCGCAATCCTGGCTTCCGTAATATCGATTCGCGGATCATCGCGTTCGGGAGGTGGCAGCTTTCGCAAAGCGGCAAGCGTCGCTGCGGCTTCAGCGCTTTTGCCCATCGCATCTTGCGCTCCGGCGAGGTTCAAACCGTAGTCAAGATTGTCAGGGTATGATCGCTGCAAGCGGGAATAGACTTCAATTGCATGCGTCCAGTCTCCATTCATCTGGTGATAACGCGCCTCGGTTTGCAGCCGCGCTTGTTGCGGCAGACTACCGGCCAGGTCCATTGCTCTTCGAGCCGCGACTGCGGCCTTAGCGTCGTACCCCAGGTCGGACCACGCCGTTGCCAAGGCCGAATACGCCGGAGAATATTCAGGCTGCAGACGGATGACTCTTTCCAAAAGATCGCCGGCCGCTACATCGTCGTAGACCCGCAATTTGGCGAGTCCGTCAGAGTAGAGCCTGGCTGCCTCTGGATCAGAAGGCAGGGCCAGCTTAACCTCTTCCGCCTCGGTCGAGGTCAGCGTTCCGACGCCCAGTTTTGCCCGCAGCTGTTCGCCGGCGCGAGATGCTAGATCGAACACATCCGACTGGGAGCCAACGACTGCGAAGCTCGCAACCGTATCCCCCGTTACTGCGTCCTGCACCCGGGCATCGAGGCGAACCCGCCCGCTGCCTGTTTTTCCAATGGCGAGGTACGAGCCGGCAACGACATAATCACAACCGATATCCTTGCGAATCTTGGTTAAGCTATTGCCGCCATAGCTGTCCCTGTTGGTTAGGGAGAGTTCCAGTTTCGCTCGGGCAACATCCTCCTCCGGCACCGTCCTGAGATGGTCGCCGGCAGCCAATTCCGTAGCCAGCATTTCGGTAAACGCGGTCGATAACCATACGTCCCGCGCATTTCCGGAAGCGTTCGTAAAACCCATCACCGCAACCGACCGACGCGTGAGACCGGACGGAATTATCAGCGCGGGATGAGCTTGCGCCTCTGGCACGTGCCCGGTTCGGCGCCTATAACGATACCCAACGTATGCGACGACTAGAACCAGGAGTAAAACCGCCGCCGCCCAGTATGGCCAATCGCGACTCCTTACAGGCACGGTCGAAAACTCGTCGGGTGTCGCGTCAACCGAGGGCAGTTCAGTGGAATCCAAGGTTGCAGCGCTTTGCGGCGCGTCCTCCGAGACTGGAATCTCGGAGACCGGAATCACCGATTCGACGCGAGCTATAAAGCGATACCCTACCCTGGGTATGGTTTCGATGTAGCGCGGTTCGAGAGAAGTATCCTGCAGTGCGCTCCGTAACCTCTGCACCGCACTATTGAGGCTCGCTTCAAAATTGACGAAGACGTCGCTTGGCCACAACTTCCGTCTCAGATCCTCGCGGGAGACAACTTCGCCTGGTTTTTCGAGCAGCATGGCCAGAATTTGAAATGACTGGTGTGGAATCCTAAGCTTGAGGCCCCCTTTACGAAGCTCATTGGCGTGCAAGTCGACTTCATACAGCCCGAAACACACGCGGGGAGCTAACCTCGAGCCATTCGCACCGGACGAACTTTTATTCAAGGGCTCGGATTCTGAATTACCTGGCTCAACAGGGGACATTATTCAAGGCCAAATCGAAGACGGCGTCGCCCGCGTTTGTAAATCATCTTTCAGACAGTGTAACGGGGATGTCAAGCCGCTGAAACTGAGTTGTCAGGGCGAACAGAGGCGTGTGCTAAGTGTTTATTCATTAACACTTTGGCCTGTGAGGTCGATGTGAGAGACATGTGATTTGTGATCTTCTGTCTCTGTGGTAAGTTTGCCCAGTATTTCGGGTCACAAGCCTTCAGTGGACTCTTAGAAGATGAACACTTCGCCCTGGGGAGGGGCTCCATGAACCGAACAATGTTTCTAACCATTCTCATTATGCTGCTCGCAGTCTCGGCGTACGCCGGGCCGAAACCGGTCGCCGTGCACACCTTCGTCTGCAAGGGCGTGGACCAAGGCCCTTGTCCGAAGGGGGCCGTCCCCGGTTGGATCATCCAGGCGTCGGATGGCAACTTTTACGGCGTCGCTGGGGTAACTACTGAAGTCTATCCCCCCGGGGGCGGCCTGGTATTTTCCCTGACACCCACGGGCCATTTTACGTCGCTGTATAAGTTCAAGCAGGAAAAAAGCTCGGTCACCGGAAACTATCCCGCCTTAATTACCGAAGGTCCGGATGGGATGCTCTACGGCGAAACTGCCATCGGCGGAGCCTCGAACGAGGGCACACTGTTTCGGTTGAAGAAAGACGGAACCGGGTTCCGCGTCCTTCACTCTTTCTGTTCGGACAACTGCTCTGACGGGTACGATCCCGAAGGCATGGTGGCGGGAAATGACGGCAACGTCTATGGAACAACGCTCTACGGTGGGCAGGGGGACTGTGAGTGCGGCACCATCTTCCAAATCAATGCCGCTACAGGAAAGTACAAAGTAGTCCAAGTCACCGAGAATCACACCAGCAGCATGGTAACGGCACCCGATGGCACCTTCTACGGGCTCACGAATGGCACGAATGGCGCCATCCTCTTCCACTACATCGAAGCCAGCAATACGTTGCAAGAGACTCAGCTCCAATTTCCGTCGAACTTGGTCGGGAGTGGCGCCATCTTGCCGGGCTTGGGTTCTAACCAGAATCTCTATGGTATCTACGAAGACTTTCAGGTGGGCGGCGGCATCGGCCTGTTTGAAGTTCAACTCGATGGCTCCAATCTGCAGGCGTTTCCCTCCTTCCCGAGTTTTCCGGACAATGCGCTGACAAGTCCGCTCGTGTTGGGCAGTGACGGCAATTTCTGGATCACTGTATACGGAGGAGTCGACGAGATTCTCAACATCTCATCCACAGATGGGAGCATAATCCAAACTCTCACACCCTTCTCCCAGAAAGCTGCGGTGGGCGACTGTCCGGTCGATCTCATGTCAGCAAAAGATGGCAAACTGTGGGGGGTGACCGAATGTGGCGGCAAGGCCCCCAAAGGCTTTTATGGGCAGGGCGTGGTGTTTAGCCTGACTCCGAGTTCCGAGTAGCCGTGGTCGCCTCGTGCGAGGTGAAGCTGGGAATCGGATCACAAGAGTCGTCGAAGAATTGGAGAGAAAAATGAAACTCAAAAGTTCGTCCTACCGTCTGTTCTTTCGCGTTCTACCGGTTGTTCTGTTCAGCTTATCCGGCTTCGCAGCTGCCCAAGCCTCGGCAACGCGACACAAGGGGCCGGGTAAGATCGTCGTGCGCACCAAGTTCGGCGGCCAGATCTTCGGCTTCGACGTCGATCAGAATGGCACGGAAGGCATCCTCGCTGACGCGACAATTCTAAACAATGGGAAAACTTTAAGCGCCATCGAGACCTTCGATCTGAAAACCGGCAAAATCCTTAAGGTGATTTCGAAGACGGAAAACTACGACAACGACCTTGTCATTGGCATTGTCGGTACTTCGACCGCAATCGTCGAGCACGAGCAGGATAACTGCGCCCTTTGTTTTGTCTCCAAACGCCCCTACCGCATGATAAGTCCGCTCGATTCGAACCAGTATACCGGCCAGTGGAAGCCGCCGCACTTCGACAAGGACACCATTGTCTTTGGCTTAAGCCGGAATCAGGGAGCGCCTATCGCTGCCTTCCTCGTCCTGGACAACATCTTCCCCGGGTACAACAACTTTGTCTTTAGCTGGGATGTGGCAAAGAACACATTTGGACCAGAGATTAAGATGACCGACCCTAACTTCGAGCCCTACCTCACCCCGGTCTTCGCATACGACGCTAAAACCAATACCGCCGTCCTGGCGTGCGATGACGGCGGCCTTTTTAGCACTCCGGACATCGGACTGGTCGACCTCGCTACCGGCGAATTTACTCACTTTACCGGCCTCGGCGTGGGTTCGGCCAACGGGCTTGCCGTCGATTCAGAGGACGGAATCGCAGTTACCACAACCAATAACGACGCCAACGTTGAGTTCTACGATCTGAAAGCGCAGACCGGATTTGCTGAACTTCTTCCCGGCGGGCAGGGACGGATACAGAGCGGAACCGATGTGGAGTTCGATCCCATCCACAAGCTGTTCCTGGTCGGCCAGCCCGTTGGTACAGGCCAGGCCAGCTTCATCCAGGTCTACGATCCCAAGGGGAACCTGGTGGAGTCGCTAAATTTCGGCAGCTCCCCCAACCTCCCGTTCAGCTACATCGCCCTGCTGCCAAAGCACCGCAGCGGATTCGTGAACGCACCCCCGGGCCTCCGTTCTTTCACCTACTAGCGGCTGGCACTTCGCTCGCCAGAAACAGAACGGCCCGCGCCTTTCGGCGCGGGCCGCCCGGTGGACTGTTTGGGATTGACCAAGAGGTGGTCACTCTACGTGGCCTCTACGGCAAACTCCGGGTAACTGATCGAAGCCCGGCGCGACCTGACGCCGGAATCGAGTCCAAACTCACCGGTTAGTGTGCGGGCTGTAGCTTCTGGCGTCGTCGTTTGTCGATCAGCGCCCAAAGCCCCGCTTAGAGCAACCAGCCCTAAGTCTCAGCCACCTCACCTGGTCTTAGACTCCCACTACAGTTACTAGAATCAGAACTTGTCATTCGACCACCTCCTTTCCGGTGTAAAGGCAGATTACCCGAAAATCGGTACAGGTGCAAACGGTACGGAAGTGATGACCTTGGGTACCCGGCCCCCAAGCGACCGCCGAGCCGTGTAACGCATACGTGGTGCGCCGGGGTAACTCAGACCACGTCTAGGTTGGGTCACGCAGGCTTGCCGTCAGGGATCGAATCGCTACATCCGTCGAAGTGGAGGAGACCGGTGCGGCCGACGACCCGTTGACCGGAAGCCGGATGATGAAAGTGGTGCCCTTGCCCACCTCACTCTCGAACGTCAGAGAACCGCCGTGCTTATCCATGACGATGGAGCGCGCGATGGCCAGACCCTGGCCGCTGCCGCGACCGACCTCTTTCGTGGTAAAGAATGGTTCAAACACCCGCTCCCGGATCGCTTCCGGGATCCCACATCCTGTATCCGAAATGTCGATGCGCGCCTTGTCGCCCTCTTTCATCGTCCGCACCCGAATGCAGCCCCTGTTGCCGCTCTTGGCGACAACTTCGGAGATGGCATGCGCTGCATTGACGCACAGGTTCAGGAAGACCTGGTTCATGTCGCCCAGGTGGCACGTCACCGGTGGCAGCTCTCCGAGCTCGGTCTCTACGTTCGCAACGTCCTTGTACTCGTTCCTGGCCACGGTCAATGTGACCTGCAACGCTCGATTCAGATCCGCCGGGATCTTTTCCCGTTGGTCGTGACGAGCAAACTCCTTCATCGCGCCCACAATGGTGACAATCCGTGAGATTCCGTCGAGGGCCTCGCTGAACGCTGCGGGAGTTGCCTCTTCCAGATAGGCGAGGTCGGCAGCCTCCTCGGCTTCCCTTATTTGTTGGACAAGCGCTTCGTAGCCCGGTGCAGCGCTCGCTGCCTCGATCGCTTGCCGGTACTTGGTTATCAGCTGCTGCGTGGCTTTGAAGGTGTCTGCGAGGAAGCGAATGTTGTCGCTCACGAACTGGGTCGGGGTGTTAATCTCATGCGCAATTCCCGCGGCCAGTTGGCCTACGGCTTGGAGCTTCTGGGCGTGCCTGAGCTCGACCTCTGCCAGCTCACGTTGTTCGACCTCCTGTTCCAACTGGCGGAATGTTGTGCTTAACTCCGCAGTCCGTTTTTGCAGTTGTTTGTTGAGCTGGCCCAGTTCGATATTCCTGCGCTTGACCTCGTCCTCCAGACCGACCCGATCCGTGACATTTCGACACACTTCTGCGGCTGCGACAATGTTTCCGGTTTCATCGCGAATCGGAAAACAAGCATTCTCCCAATACGAAGTTCCACCCTGCGCATCGAAGGCTGTGCGAAGCACCAAGATTGGCTGTCCGGTCTGAAACGCCCTGGCAACACCGCAGCCTTCGCATATCGCATCTCGCCTTTCGTAGGCGGCATAGCATTTCATTCCGACTTTATTGCCGAACCCGGCAAGCATGGCGCGGTTCTGGTAAATAACGTTAAATTCTCGGTCTTGGATGGTGATTCCGTCCGGCAGACTTTCCAGAATCTGGGTCGATTCAATCCCGACTCCTCGCATCATAGATATGCCAAGCTTGTCACGCGGCTCCGACATCGACAGACCTCAAACTTCACCATCGACAAACCAGCCTGGAACTTTACGCTCAGGGGTGCCGCGCCAAAATGTTGCTGATTAAGCTCTGCAAAACCAGGCGAAGGCAATATCTCCGGCTGTTTTGATGGCGTGAGGAACGCTGTTGACTGCGTCTGGAACGTCGATCGTCTGGTACTTCTTGCCGTTGTAAATGGCGCCTTCGGTGTTGCCCGCCGAGTCGCCCCAAGCCACGGTGACCCGCTCTTTGTTATTGATCCCCCATGCCATGTCGGGGCCTCGGCCCCGGCTGCGATGAGAAGCAACAAGAAAATGACGGATATGAGGCGCGTAGTGTTCGTGACATATTGCATTGGTTTACCTCCCAATGGGAATTTGTTAGCCGATCAGGGCTGTGGGGCTCGGTTGGCACAAAGTCTCAAGCCGTGGAAGGGACGCTGCCAACGGGTTCTGTTACGAAAACCGAACACGCCGAAGATTTATCTTGACATTTCACGTTACTTGAGGAAAATGGCTGTGCTTCCCTTAATTTGGCCTTGATTGTCTCCGGTCATTGAGCACGGAGTTGCTTGAGAAGCAGGACGAACGAGCCCAGGTTTCACCGGTTACTTACCCAGGGAAAATTCAGATTCGTAATAGCAGCTAAGGAGTAGTGGTCTCGTTTTCGAGAGCCCCTACTACTTGCCATCATCAGGGGATTCATGGGGCCTCTTGACTTAGTGCACCTTACTCCGTTGATGGAGCGCACGAGCGGTCGAGCGGAGATCAAGGCCGGCCTGATCGCATAGCAATCCAAGCAGCTCGCAAATGATCGAAGAATAAAAGGAGCGCATAATGAGAAGAATGTTTGCTGTGGCGTCGATCGTTCTATGTGTGCTCTGCCACTTTGCAGTTCTTGTGGAAGCCCAGGGTGGACCTTCACCGTGCGGCCCTGAGCCGTACAACGCCTGCGCCCTGAAGATGGAATGCATTGAGAGTGAGGGCTGGGTAGTTACAGAGGCAGAGCCGGCAGGAACCCCATGCAGCGCAACCTATGCCGGCCCGATTACCGGGACTTGCGTTGTTGCGGGGCACGGCCGATATGTGACTGCAACCTGCAGCGGACCCCTTCCGACTTACGCCATCAACGTTACCGTCTCGGGTCTAACTGGCGGCACCCTCGTACTGCTCGACAACGGCGACTCACAGCTTTCGATCATAAGAGACGGCGGTTATGCCTTCGCTGCTCAAGTCGCCGACTTCTCCGCATATAACGTCACGGTGAGGAATCCCCAGCCCGCCGGTCAGATCTGCACGCCGCGAAACGCTTCGGGCACGGTAAATGGCTCCAACGTGAACGTTACCGTGACGTGCGAGCCGGTAACTCCACCGGGCGATGTCATAACGTACCACTTCGACTCGCTACGAACAGGCTGGAATCAAAACGAGACGACGCTCACCCCAACCAACGTCAAGGCCAACACAGGCAACGCTCACTGTCTGAGGGGTACACGTTGCGACCTCTTCGGACTGCTCAAGGCCGTCCCGCTTGACGAGCAAGTTGACGCGCAGCCACTCGTCGTTCGCGGCCAAACGATAACTGGACAAGGAGATCACGACGTTGTTTATGTCGCCACCGAGAACAATTCGATCTATGCCATCGATGCCTCGACGGGGACGACCCTCCTTTCGCAGCTACAGCTAGGTCTGGGCACGCTCGGGCCTCCAGTGCCGAGTTTCTACCTACCAGGCGCATGCGGAAACAACGGCTTCGTTGTCGGTATAAACTCGACTCCGGTAATCGATCTCGCTACCAGCACTCTCTATGTCATTACGTACAACGTGGACCCGCAAAAAGGTCCGACCTACTATCTGCATGCCCTCGATTTGGCGGGCCTGACAGAAAAATCGAACTCCCCCCGGGCGATCTCGGCCGCCGCCGCTTCGGCAGACGGCACGCCCATTTCCTTCGACGCCGCGGTTCAGCGCCAACGCCCTGCACTCCTCGAGGCCAGCGGCAACATCTATGCAGGCTTTGGTAGCTTTTGCGACCAACCCGCAAACCAATCACGGGGCTGGTTGTTGGGTTGGAATGCGAGTTCCCTGCAACCCCTCGCCGCGAGTCAACTGAACGATCGCCTCGATACTGACCCAGGCAATTATTTTCTGTCTTCAATCTGGATGTCGGGGTGGGGGCCAGCGGCGGATGGCGCAGGCAACATTTTTTTTGTTACCGGGAACTCGGACAAGTACGAGAACACCTACGGCCCCCCAAACAACATCCAGGAGAGCGTTGTCCAAATGTCCCCGGATTTAGGCACCATTGAAGGAATCTTCACGCCTTACGGGCCTCAGAATTTGGATTCAGGCGACACTGACTTTGGGTCCGGGGGCGTACTTCTCCTTCCGGACCAGAGCGGGCAGACGCCTCACCTCGCCCTCGCGGCTGGAAAGGACGGCAACATGTATTTGCTCAATCGAGACAATCTCGGTGGACTGTCGACCACGCCGGCCAGCAGCAACCTCGGCTTGGCCAAGAACGTAGATGGGAGCATCGGCGAGGCCAACGTCGATGGTTGCTGGTGCGGAGAGTCTTACTTTGTCGGCTCGGACGGCGTAGGGCGCGTGGTCAGCAGCGGCGGCAACTGGAAAACCGGAGCTAGTATCCTCACGGTCTGGAGGATTCAAACCTCGCCGACAGCGAGCCTGATACAGGAAGCACAGAAAATCCTACCCGGCCAGTCCGTCCACGATGCGGGATTCTTCACGACCGTATCATCGAATGCAACCAGTTCCTCGATAATTTGGGCCGTACAGCGGCCGACCACGACCGAGCGCCATACGATGCTCTACGCCTTTGACCCGACGAACATGACTGCACCCATCTTGGACATGGCCGCAGGCAGTTGGAACAGCCCCGGTGCCAATCCCAACATTGTTCCGGTTGTTTCCAATGGCAAGGTCTACGTGGCGAGCTACAAACAACTGGCGATATTCGGTGTGGGCGCCAACGGAACAACGCAGCTCAACCCTCCGAGCGCTCCGCAGCCCAATTGGCGGGCGATTTACGGCAAGATCGTAAAGGTTGACGGCGCCCTGGTAAGCATTGAGCTTAGATCGGGAAAGGTCGCAAAGATCGACATTACACGAGCGGCCAGCAGACATCGGAGTGCCCCGGTCGTACCGGGGAGATCTATCGGAGTGCTAGGCATGTTTAACGAAAGGACTGGGGTGATTCAAGCCCAGAGAACCATCAGCGTCGAGGACTCGTCCGCGTCGTGGCCAGCGGATCGTTGAAGTCCGGACACAGAATGTGACCGAGAGAACACAAATTGCCCACTGCTTGGCGAACTCGGCCTAGCCGTGGGCGGGTGAATCGGGTGCCCCACGTTTCGCGGGTTTTCGCAACGTGGGTTCACCTCGGGCAGCGGTTACCGTTCCTCGGAAGGAACTCACCGATTCCCCAGCGTCGCGATCTCTCCCAGCCCGAGCAACCGGGCATCTGCCGTGACCAGCGTCAAGTTTAGGACTTTAGCCGTGGCGGCGAGGAAGCGGTCCGCCGGGTCCTGCTGAGGTACGAGCAGCTGCCGTGCGACCCGTACGATCTCATGCGTGAGGGGGGCCTCGCGAAAAGGAGCTGTAGCTTGGGCAACCCATTCTGTCAAGTCGCCGTGGAGACGTACCCTACCCTTGAAATTGAGAGTTAGCGCTTCCCAGGTGCTGATCGGTGAGAGCCAGAATTCATTTGCCGGATCGTCCAATTCCCGCCGGACCCGGCTCCCGAGACGGCCAGGATCTTGCAGAATCCATAACCAAATGTGCGTGTCGAGCAGCAGCCTCAATCGCGCAACACCTCCCAATCTTCGGGCTCATTGGCGGGAGACACGATGTCGCCGAGAATCTCGATCTTGCCTTTCATGGAGCCCATCCAGTCGGAAGTGGGCTTGGGAGACGGAGGAATCACTTCTGCGACAGGTTTACCAAAGCGCGTGATAAGAATCGGCGTCTTGGTTTTCTGTACCTGATCCAACAGCGCCAGGCACTTGGCCTTAAATTCCGAGATGGCGATCTCTTTCATGACTAACATATTAGATCATGGTCATACTTAATAGTCAATATTGAGATGAGCGCTTTCCTTGGAGTGGCACGTTCCTTTCGTAATCTGTTCCTGAGATGTCAATTTTTCTACACTTACATTTCCCCCGAGAAATCAGGCGGACTCGCCTAAGTAATTGATCTTTCAGCCCTTCCAGCGGTAGGCGTCGGGTTGCGGCAGGCCAATGTGGGCCAGCACGCGAAAAGCGAACTCCCGCGCTAGGGCATCCAAAGTGGTGGGGCGGTTGTAGAAGGCCGGGATCAGCGGGAAGAGGGTCGCGCCAGCGTCGGCGGCCCGGTACATGTTGCGGATGTGGATTTTGTTGAGCGGCGTCTCGCGCACGCAGAGCACCAGCGGACGCTTCTCTTTCAAACAGACGTCGGCAGCGCGCTCGATCAATTGGGAAGCCACGCCATTCGCAATGCGGGCGAGTGTTCCCACGCTGCAGGGGATGACGACCATGGCGTCGGCGGGGTAGGAGCCGCTGGCGATGTTGGCGCCAATGTCGTCGTTCGACTGCTGCTGAATTTTGCGGGAGGCCTTGCCGGGGCTGTGTCCCAGAACCTGGCCGATGAGGTTGCTGCGGCCGCGCAGGCCGAGCTCCTCGGCCATGACGCGCAGGGCGCTGTCGGAGGCGATGAAGTTCACCGTCTGAACGCGCGGGTCGCCAGCGACGGCGAGCAGAAAATGCCGGAGGAATAAAGCCCCGCTGGCTCCGGTTGTAGCCACCGTCAGGTTTTGAGGTGGATGGTTGGGCAAGTGAGCTCCTGGCGAGTTCTGAGCATAGGGAGAGCTCGCCGGAGAGTCAAGCAGGTCGTTCGTCGTGGGTCGTTCGTCGTTCGCGTTTATCGGTTCCGGCAACCACAACGAACCAAGGACGAACGGCCAACGACGAACGACCAAGGGCCAACGGCCAACGACTGACACATGGCGAGCACCACCAATCTCGGATCACGCCGCAATGCCGCGCAGCTGCATGCATTGGTCGGCGTGGAACGCGAAGTCCGGGCCAACGATTCCACCGGCCGTCGAAAATACCTGCAGGATTTTCGTAACGCATTCCGCTCCTACGAAGCCATCATCGATTCGGAACAATTGATGGCCACAATCCGAGCCGCCGACGTAATTCTGGTCGGCGATTATCATGCCTTACCGGCTTCCCAGCATTTTGCCGCAACTCTGCTCGAACAGCGTGCCCAACCTGGGGACCGCCCGGTGGTGCTGGGAGTGGAAACGATCTTTGCCCGCCAGCAGCACATTCTCGAAGAATGGTGGCGGAGGGAGATCGATGAAGCGGAATTGCGCCAGCGGATTCGCTTCGAGCCCGACTGGGGATACGATTGGGCGCCCTTCTACGAATTACTGGTAACCGCGCGGGAAAACGCCGATGCCGTTTATGGTCTGGATTGCATGCCCCGCGAAGATCTGCGCAAGATTGGCGCGCGCGATCGCCATGCCGCCGACAAGATCGCGGAAATCCGCCAGCGTCATGCCAATGCCGTAATTCTCGTATTGTTCGGCGAATCGCACCTGGCGCCGCAACACCTTCCCCGTTTTGTGCGTGAGCGCTTGCCGGGCCAGCGCGTGCTCACGGTTTTGCAAAATGTGGATGCGCTGTACTGGCAGGCCGCCTGCGAAAGGCAGGAGGCTGTGGAGGCGGTCCGCGTGAGCCAAGACGCGGTTTGCGTCTTCAATTCCACTCCGCTGGAGAAATACGAGAGCTACCGCCTCTGTCTGGCTCGCTGGAGCCGCGAAGATGAGCAAGAGCCCGACATTGGTCCGACCATCTATAACCTGATCGACAGCCTGTTGCAGTTTCTCGACATCAACCGCTATGCCTCGCATAACGGGACGCAGCCCAAATTCCTGGTGGATCTGTTGCCCGAGGTGTACTGCGGGTCTTCGGACGCGCGTCTGCGGCGCTTGCTTACACGCGCCGTCGGTGAACCGGAAAAAGTGGAAACCATGCTGCAGAGAGTGGAGACGCGGGGCAGCGTATATCTGCCCGCGATCAATGCTTTTTACGTGCGTGAGTTTCAGATGGCATACGCGGCCGAGGAAGCAGCCCGCTTCCTGCACCATGCCTGCCGCGGTTTGCCCTTGCGCAGAAATGGCCATGCCATCGCCGCCAGCGAGCCGATGGACCGGTTCTATGCCCGGACGCTCGAGCATGCCCTGGCCTACTTTGGATCGCGGGTGTTGCATCCCGCCCGTCTGGCGGTGCGCGATGAGCATTGGTGCGACTTCTCACGCGGGGCCTGCAACAAAGTCGTACAAGCCGCCTTGTCCGGGGATCGGGCGAAGTTCGACTCCCTTGCCCAGGAGTTAGGCTACAGCCTGGGAAGCGAATTGTATGATCTCTATCTCGGCGGACGCGTGAGCCGGAGCGTGCTGCGCCATCTCTTCCTGACCCACGCCGACGAACCGGGCAAAGCGCGCAAAGCCTGCGGAGAAATTGTCCGTAAAGTTCATTCCAGCCGCAAGAAACCGCGCGTAAGTGCGGACATCTCGTAGAGTGGTCAGTACAGGAGTCAGTAGTCAGGAGTCAGGAGTCAGGAGTCAGTAGTCAGTAGTCAGGAGTCAGGAGTCAGTAGTCAGTAGTCAGGAGTCAGGAGTCAGTAGTCAGGAGTCAGGAGTCAGTAGTCAGTAGTCAGGAGTCAGGAGTCAGGAGTCCGGGTCGGGATGGCGCAGAGCAATGTAGCGACGGGCGTCCTCGCCCGTCGGAGTGCCGCCCCGGCATCGACTGAAGCCCGCCCCGTAACCAATCCGTTAACCGCCGTACTGCAAATCTCTTGCCCGATCAGGTATAGTAGGCGAACGCTCCCTCCCAAAGCTGCAGCGGCCAGTGTTTCTGGCCAGTTGCCAACTCAACACGGAAACCTGACATGAAAGATTGTCTGTTCTGCCGCATTATCAGCGGCGAGATACCTTCCAAGAAAATCTACGAGGACGAACACACCTACGCCTTCGAAGACATTAATCCTCAGGCCCCCACCCACGTATTGATCGTCCCCAAGAAACACATCCGCGGGCTGAAGGAAGCTACGCCTGAGGACAGCCAACTGATCGGCCATTGCCATCTTGCCGCCGCCAACATTGCCCGGCAGCGTGGCATAGAGGATGGCTACCGCACCGTCCTCAACGTAGGCGCGCGCGCGGGACAGTCGGTATTTCATCTGCACGTGCATCTGATTGGAGGGCGCAACTTGCAGTGGCCTCCAGGGTAAACGGCACGCTTCACGATTTATCAATAACTTATAGATATTGGCGACGGAATCGAAGGTTCGCCGCCTATCCGCGAAGCCATCGTCGCGTAGAATGCCATTTGCTGGCCTTTGCAGGCCCGCTGAGCGATGCACGCAGGTGGGGACAAGGAAAACATCGTCCCGCAGCCGCGATCGCTCAGAGCGCAACCTAGGGGCCCTGGCGTCAATTATTAGCCTATAGATATTTAGCGCCAGAAAAGCGCACCGCTTCGCAGACTGCGGAAAAACTGCTTACCCCGGGGCAGCGGCGCTCGATCAGTTGACCGGTTGTTCCCCGGCGGCTTCCTCTTCCGGAGCGCCGTGACGGCGCAGAAGCTGAGGCAGGTTCTGGGAGAAGGCCGAGCGCGGCAACACCATGTCGCACCCCACTTCATGCGCCTTCTGCTTCAAGTCGCCCTGCACATGGGAAAGGAATCCGATGATCGAGGTTTTCTTCAGCTTGGTTTTGAGCTTAGGGATCAGGGTCAGCGGCTTGGCGTTGGCGTTGTTCAGGTCAAAGATGATCAGGGAAGGCTTCTCTTCCCCGTTCTGCTTCATGCGCTCGCCCAGGTCTTTGTCGGTCTTGACGAACTCGACCTTCACATTGAGCTTGCGCGCGGTTTCCTGAATCTTAGCCTGGAAAAACATATCTTCGACGAAGGCAAAGATGCGCGAAGAGGCGTCCTCGTTGAGCGGCAGCGGCTCCGGTTCGACCGGAGCATAGGAGGGAGCGAAGCCGGGACGGGAGCGCCCTCGCGGCGCTTTGTCGCCGCCCAAGGCGGCGCGATAGCTGTGATCCATGGGCGCGGTGTAGATCCCGCTGTGCTGCTGCCGATCGCGGCCGGGCCCTCCCGCGCGATTCGATGGGCGGCGTCCCCGACGCCGTCTGCCTCTTCCTCCGCCACCGGAGGGTTGTCCGGGTCCAACATTCATATGGTTTCTCGTTGTGTAGTCTTCCGTTTGAGTCCGCCCGAAAGGCGAGACCTGATTTCACTAACTCTGTGCTACCGCTTTCTGGTTGGTGCTTCGCCTCGCGCACATGCACGAAGCGTGCGTTGAAACCCGATGCGGTTGGAATTCATTCGCGAATGATCTTTGTCCGTTTAGGCGCCTGGAGCACGAAGGGCGCGGGAGGCCAGCTAGGGAGCTCGGCCGCTTGAGAACACTTTGATGGTATCCCTGAGCACGGATGAAACGCAAGTGCAAAGTAGCTGTAATTTTGCACAGAGGTAACTGTAGGCCTGGGCGTGGACCGGACTTGGATACGGGGGGCAGTTTTGCCTAAGCTCCCGCATTCATTTGCCGCGCCCACTGCATGGCTTGCCAGTGGCTCTCTGCGACTTCGCTTTCGCTGAGACGGAGTTGTTTACCCAGTTCCGCCGCGTGCTCCCACTCGCCGGACTCTCTGGCCAGCATCAGTTGATACAGGGGCCGCAGGCGGCTGGCTCCGCCCAGCAGCACCGCCTTGCTTTCGTGATCGAGCGGAACGCTCTCCAACACCCGGTCCATCGGGGTTTCCAGAATGGCGTCCATCAGGGAAAGCAGGCCCATGAGAAACAAATCCGAGTCGCCATGCTGGATTTTCGGGGAAAGCAGCTCGCAGAAGCGTGCCCGGACCAGAGCCGAGAGCACCAGTTCGCTGGACTTATTCTGGCCCGCGCCCAGCGTAGCTACCAGGCGTACCCAGCGGCGAACTTCGCGTTCCCCCAGAATCGCCAGGGCATGGCGCACTGAGTGGATCTCGTTGCCAAATCCAAAGGCGGCGGAGTTCATATAACGCAGCAGGCGGTAGCACAGCGAAGCCTCGCTTTTGATCACGTCCTCGATTTCGCGCACGTCCAGCTCCGGCCGCGAGACCACCTGCAGCATGCGTATGTAATTGAGCCGATTGGCCGGGATCTCGCGCGCCGTCAGGGTTTCCGGCTTGCGGAAAAAGTAGCCCTGGAAATACAGGAAGCCGGCCTTGCGGGCGGCGACAAACTCCTCGCGCGTCTCCACTTTCTCCGCCAACATACGGCTGCGCCACGGCCCGTAGCGCTTAACCAGCTCCGCGGCCTCGGCCATGGATGTGCGGCGCAGATCCACTTTGATGATGTCGGCCAGATCAGTCAGCGGCTCGCGGGGATCCTCCACTGTGAAGTCGTCGAGCGCGATCAAATATCCGGCTTCCTTCAGGTGACGACAAGCCGCGATCACCAGGTCATCCACGGTGACTGACTCCAGAACCTCGACCACAGTCTGGGCGGAAGGCAGCAAAGTGATGTAATCCTTGAGCAGCACATCGCGGGTGCAGTTGATGAAGGCGCGGCGCCCGTCACAGAGCACGTCTAACCCCATCAACATGGAAGTGCTCAAGGTTTGGCGCGAAGCGGCGTCGGCGTCCGTGTGACGAAAATAATCTTCCACGCCGTCGCGGAAGAGCAGTTCGTATCCAAAAACCTTTTCGTCGCCGCTGAGAATCGGCTGACGCGCCACAAACTGGCTTCCCGGCTTGGGGGATGGTTTCCCTTCACCGGGGCTGAGAGCAGGGACAGGGGCGTTCATGCTTACCCTATCGGCAGAATGCCCGGGAAGATTACGCTCCGCCTCCCGCCGTGGGTGTGGCAAGATCCCCGCGCGCGGAGTTGTTTGGCTATTCGCGTTTGCCGTTCTGTGATGGCCCGTTCGACGGCAAACCGCCCTCGAATCATGCGCTTCGCGAGGCAATTCGTGGTAAACTTCGAGCCGGTTCAGAGGCTTCGCCGCCCGCTTACCCTTCCCTCCCGCGAAGCCCGCGATGAAGGCTGTCAGCCATGGCAAAAGGGAAATTGTTTGCCGCTCACACCAAGTTTCTCACACTAATGACGGCACTTGTGATGTTGGCCCCAACAGCATCCGCGAAGCCGAAGTACCAGGTGCTTGCGTTCATTCCCGGAGGACTGTGGAGCGGGTTGACGTTTGACTCGAAGGGCAATCTGTACGGGGTGACCAGCGGCGGCGGCGACTACGCGGAGGGCTCGATCTTCGAGATGACGCGCGACTCGAAGGGCAAATGGACCGTAACGACGTTGCACAGCTTCGACGGGACGGACGGTTCGTCTCCCAACGGCGATTTGATCTTCGATGCAGCTGGCAATTTGTACGGCACGGCGCCTGAGGGCGGCACCTACGACCGCGGAACAATCTTTGAACTAAGCTCCGGTTCGACCGGCTGGACCTTTACCGTGCTGTATGCGTTCTGCGAGCAGTACAGCTGCCCTGATGGGGGCGGCACATCGGCCGGCTTGGTTCCGGACAAGGATGGAAACCTCTTGGGCACTGCCGGTTCGGGTCTCTACGGCATGGGGGTTGTCTTTGAGCTGACGTCGGGATCGAGCGGCTGGACCTACAACGTTCTCTACAGCTTCGGCTCGCGACCCCACGACGCATCTGGTCCTTATGATCCGCCAACGGTCGGCAAGTCTGGGGACCTGTATGGCACGACCAGAAATGGTGGGTTGTACGGGGCCGGTACCGTCTTCCGTCTGCGGCACGGATCGGACGGGGGGAAGGACCAGTTGCCGTATAGTTTCTGCCGCGGGGGGTCCCCTTGCCCGGACGGGATGTGGCCGTTGGACGGAGTTGTTCTTGACGGCTCAGGAAATGTCTACGGTACAACTACTCGCGGCGGAAACGCATGCTATGGCGGATGCGGCACTGTTTTCAAGCTAACCCGCGACCCGCATGGACGCTGGGCTCACAGCGTGCTATACGGGTTCCTGAAGCCGCGGGACGGATTCGAGCCAATCACCGCGATTGTATTTGATAAAGCAGGGAATCTGTACGGCACCACTGGAACCGGTGGGACCGGCTCATGCTTTGATGGCTGCGGGGTGGTCTACGAGTTGAGTCCCGGCCCTCACGGCGAGTGGAAATATAAGGTGTTGTACGAGTTTCCTAACCCGTCCGAGAGCCCGCCCGATGGGCGGCTGGTTCTCGATTCGAAGGGCAATTTGTACGGTACCGCTTTCAGCGTCGTGTACGAGATCACGCCGTAGCGCCGCCCATTCGGTATTCCAAGATTCAGACTTCTGGGCGACGCTAGGCAAATTGCATGAGATCAGATTTAATTCCGGGACTTGAACCAAAATGCGGAACTATTCCTCGACCCACTCTACGCCGCAGGTGTAGCACTTCCAGCTATTCTTGCGGACCGGCACGGGAAATTGCAGGAGAAGCCATAGGCCGTAGGTCCAGAAGCGATCGATTTTTTCAAAGCCGATATCGAGCGAATAGCAACGCGGACAACGCGGCTGGGCGTAGTCTTCGCCAACTTCCGCCTCGCTGAATTCGGGCGGGATGGGCTCGTCGAGCAGGGCGCGCGCCGATTCGGCGTCCTGGCGGCTGACCTGCAGACGGATGCCGCCGATGGCATTGGACAGAAGCCAGTCCATGCGCACCAGATTGCCGTCCGCCAGCACGCATGCAATCCCCGCCGACTCCAGCTTGCCCTTGGCCAGCAGAGCTTCGGGAACATCGCGGAAGTGTTGCAGGGTGACGAGTTGGGTCAGCATATTCGAAAGGACCGCGGCCACACTCAAGGCTCTGCGGAGATTCTCCGGCCAAAAGCTTTCGGGCCGCAGGGTCAGAATACACGATGGCTCCGGGTACGGCTACAGGTGCGGGTTTCGGTAGTAGTGCGGTCTGCCCGCTGCCTTTCTTTGCGCCCCTTTGCGAATCCTTGGCGCACTTTGCGGCTCAAGCCCGGGATGACAAGCCCGGAAAAAGCAGGTCCCTGCACTCCGCTTCGCTTCGGTCGGGATGACAAAGTCAAACCTTGGCCGCGCACGGGCGAGGACGCCCGCGCCCACATTCGCTGCCGCAAAAAAGAATGCGCTCCGTTTTTTGCGGAGCGCATTTAGCAGCTGATGGCTTGCTATTGGACGGTTAAGGTAACTGTCACGGTATGGCTCAGGGGATTCGAGCCGGCAGTTGCAGCCGTGACCGTCACCGTGCTGGTACCGGTGGGCGTTCCCGGATTGGTTGGCGTGCTACTGCCTCCGCCGCACCCTGCCATCCACAGAATCGAACAGGCTAGCAGGACAAACAGGCCAAGCAGGAGCATCCTCCGCATGGTTCGCTTGCGCTTTCGCGCCGGAACCAGCAGCCCCATCAGGCCGGGCAGCAGCAAGGCATAGAATATCCGGCGGCTGCGCTCAAACGGATTCCGCAGTTCTGACGCCGCCATCGTGCTGATGGTGAGGGTATAGCTGGTTGTCGTGTTTTTCGTAGCCGTGCAAGTGGTCTCCGAGGGCAGCGGCGAACAAGTGAAACTCAGTGCCTGGTTAAAGCCGCCCAGCGGCGTGATGGTGAGCGTGGTCTCCCCGCTCAACCCGGGAGAACTCACGGTGACGGTTGTGGGATTGGCCGCGATCGTAAAGTCCTCCACGTCCAACGACGCTGATCCAGTCGAACTGTTGAAGCTTGTATCTCCGCTGTAGTCTGCATTGATCGTGTAGATCGCCGCCGCGAGCGCGCTGGTGCTGTAGCTGAGGCTCGCAATGCCGTTGCTCAGGTTTTGCGGCGTGCCGATTTGAGTGGACCCATTGTAAAAGGTCACGGTTCCAGTGGGCGTGCCGCTGCCGCCGCCGCAGACATGTTTTACGGTGGCCGTGAGGGTCACGCTGACGTTGGCCTGGTAGTTCACCCCGGTAGGCACGACGGTGAGCACTGTGGCGCTGGGGGCTTTCCCTCCGGAGACACTCGAGTTCGTCACAAAATTGCACGCGTCCACCGAGCCCCACCCGGTCACCTGGTCATAGCCTGTACCCGCGTTGTATCCGAACTGGTAGGGAGGCGTGGATGGGCAATTCGGTGTGCCCTTTGTGCAGGGAACTTTGTTATCTCCGGTGGTAACGTCGTGAAAAGCAGCGGGGTTGCTCGCCGCTAATGGGTAAAGAATGGGATTGATGTTGCCCTGCTTGTTTCCCAGATACTGATTCTGCAAGGTCACGATGCCGGCAAAGACGGGCGTCGAGGCGGAAGTTCCGCCGACGATGTCGAAGTTGCCGCCTGTGCAACTGCCGCCACTGCATAAAATGTAGCCATCGTGATCCGCCGAGGCAGTCATCGCTATATCCGGCACATCACGAACTCCGTCAGCGGGCACGCCCACACCGGTCTGCCAAGAGGGCTTGGGAAATCCTTTGCAGCCCGTGATCGCACAACTGCTGGCGCCGCCGCCGCTGGCTACCAGCGAGCTATCGGCCGCCGAATCGTTCCACCCCATTTCCGGGATGTAGGAAATGGCAGACCCGCCGTTTGCGTTGTTGTTCGTATTCCAGTAGGTTCCGCCGCCTTCGTCAAACTCGTTGCCGCCAACTCCCGTGACTTCGGGGCTACTGGCGGGATAATTCACGGCCAAGCCCAGACTGGCAACGTTGTGGCCGTAGTCACAAGCCGCCGCGCCGGTATCCCCGGAGGATGCGAAGAAGGTGATCCCTTCAGTGTTCGCTTTCTGCAGCTCGATCTCGAACGGCGCAATGTTGGAGGCGCCGGTCTGAGACTCGCATAAGCCATAGCTCATGCTGATTACCGGCGCCAGATCATTGTCAATGGCATATTGGGCTGAGGTGAACACTCCTCCGTCGTTGACGTCACACTTCACAAAGATGATGGTCGCGCTCCGCGCCACCGCACCCGACCATTCCAGATCCAGATCAGCCTCGACCTGATCACCCGTGATTCCAGGGTCGACACAGCCTGTGGCGAGGACCTGGGTAGGATCGTTCTTCGACAGCTTGAACATCGAACGGAAGGTGTCAATGTCCGATGTCGCAATGTCGGTTTGCCCCACGATCACCAGCTTCTGTCCTGTACCGTTGTAGCCGGCGGCGTAAAGCGGGGCGATATCGTAGATGGTCGCCAGATCATCGGGCGCCAGAAAGTGTTGTCCGCCGCTGGTGTATTGGCTGTGGAGAACGTAGGGCAGCATCGCTCCGCCGGGGTTAAGTTTTCTCCGCCCCATCGCTCTCAGGCCGAAGTTGTCCAAGCCACGAAAGGCCAACACCACGTCCGCCAGCGCCTTGGGGATGGAGGGATCGGTCACGTTGGCAAAATGCATCTCTCCATCCACCTTGTAGCGATGGATTTCCGTGTGGAAAACGCTCTGCACTTGACCCGCAGTTCCCCGGAATGCAATCCAGTCATGGCCGCGGGCGACTTGAACGATGCCGAAGCCCTGGGACCGCAGCCAGGCGGCGATCCTGTGCAGATCCCCGGTGCTCAGGCCAAAACGTGCGGCATACTGTTCCGGAGTCAGCCAGTTGTGATAATTCGGCGAGTGCGGGTCTTGCTGCTCGGCGAGAAACTGTGTGAGGTCGGCTTGCTGGCTCGCGGAGGGCTGGAACATTATGGTGATGTATCCCAGCTTGAACGACGGCTCGACCGGCCCCTGGTCGTACTCCGTCCGGGCTTGGGGCGAAACGTGGCCTTTAAGAACTACGGTCTGGCTATTGTCTATGGTGGTGAGGACACGGTCAGGCTGTGCCGCCCAAGCGGAACCAGCTGCTAACAGCAACAAAGCAGGAAGGATCCGCAGCGATAATTTCATAAGTTCTCCTTGGGGCAACGCGGGTCTCGATTCCCGGAATGGCTGCTTGCCCATAACGATACGAACGCACCAAAGACCTTCGACAGGTCACGAAAGTACATAGCGATAGAGGAGAAACGGTTGGCTGGAACGTACCACAACTTCCATACGCGAGTACAGAGGGAGTTCCGAAGCGGTTAAGTTTTGTAGACACCCGGCGCAAAGCGTCACCATCCGGGGCCTGATGCTCTAGTCCGCATTCGCTGCGTGGGGCGTTGAGGCTGGCAGTGCAGCGCCCGACAGAGTTGCCCAGCCGCGGCGGGAGAGATCCCAGAAGATCAGATAGCCGGCAACACTTGCCACCAGCAACAACAGAGCTCCCCAGAGCCACTGCTGGAAAACCAGCTTGCCGATCCCGAACAGGCATCCGTAAACCAGAATGACGCCCATCACCCAGTTAAACGCGTTGCCGGCCACGTCGCGCACTTCTGGCAGCTCAGGAACGAGTTTGGCGATTCGCTTCCAACCGTGCACGGTGGGATGCACGCGTTTGTAGAAGGCGACCAGTGTCGGCTCCGATTCCGGCTTGGTCACAAAAGTCGCAATCAGCCAGACAATGGTGGTGATCGCGCCGGTGATGAGCGCACTTTTCGCGTACACGACCGCGCTGTTGCCCGAGAATTGCACGCGATGGAGTCCGAAAGTCACAGCGGCGGCCGCGATCATGGCGGAGATTTCGCTCCATGCATTGATCCGCCACCAGTACCAGCGCAGAATGTAAACCGCCCCGGTGCCGAAGCCGATGTTCAGCACCAGGTCCCAGCCTTGCTTGATGGAGGTCAGCTGCATAGCGGTATAGCCGCTGACCAGCACCAGCAGCACGGTGAAAATTTTGCTGATCAGCACGTAATGCCGCTCGCTTGAGTGCCGCACCATGAATCGTTTGTAGAGATCGTTCACTAAGTATGAGCAGCCCCAGTTCAGTTGAGTTCCCACGGTGGACATGAACGCCGCCAGGAACGCAGCGACCATCAAGCCGCGGAGCGCGGGGGGAAGGTAATCGCGCAAGACCATCACATAGCCCTGCTCGGGATTTTGCGCGAAGGCCGCGCTGGGGTGAAGGCCGCCGTTGGGTGAATATACGACAATAGCCACAAGACCAGTGACAATCCAGGGCCAGGGGCGCAGCGCATAATGCGCGATGTTGAACCATAGGGTTGCGCCTAGCGAATTCTTTTCGTCTTTCGCGCTGAACATGCGCTGGGCGACGTAGCCGCCACCGCCGGGCTCGGCTCCCGGATACCAGGCCAGCCACCACTGCATGACCAGATAGACGAAGAACGTGAGCAGGGGGAGGGTCCAGAGCGCGTCGGTGGTCCAGCCCAGATGAAAGTCCGGCAAAAACGAAACTGGGTCCGCAGTTTGCACTCCGGTCTGGCGAACATTGTTCTCGATGGTTTGCAAATGCACCTGCAGAGCTTGCATGCCGCCAATCTTCGCCACCGCGACCCAGGCGAGGACGATGATCATCGTCATCTTGAGCGCGAACTGAAACAGGTCCGTCACCAACACGCCCCACAAACCGCCGATGAACGTGTAAATCCCGGTGAAAGGAATGATCAGGAAAATGCAGATCAGCAGCGCCGTGGTGTGAGGGGCGCCCAGCGTGTACTGGAAGACGTGTCCGCCGACGGCCAGTTGCAACACGCGACCTTCAGCGATCGCCGGACCCAACAGTACGGTGATGATATTGATCATGGCCTGCGTAACCCATCCCAGGATGAAGCAGTTCATGAACAACCCGAGATAAACCGCTTTGAACCCGCGCAAAAATGCCGCCGGCTTGCCTCCGTAGCGGATTTCGACAAATTGCACGTCGGTCAGGATTTCAGCGCGGCGCCAATAGCGCGCGAAAAAGAACACGGTCAACATGCCGCCGACGCATAGGCCCCACCATATCCAGTTGCCGGCAATGCCGGACTTGGCCACCAGGCCGCATACCAGCAACGGCGTGTCGGCGGCGAAAGTCGTGGCCACCATGGAAGTTCCGGCCAGCCACCAGGAAACATCGCGGCCGGAGATGAAGAATTCTTCCGTGTTTCCGCTGGCCCGGCGGCGATAGTAAATGCCGATCAGCAGATTGATCAGCAGGTAGCCGGCGATGACGATCCAATCGGTCGAAGTAAGAGGCATGGCGTGGTCCGTTTCGCGGACTCTCCTGATCCTTCTGCCTGGGATTTACTCCCTGCATCTTACCGCGAGACGAAGCGGGAATTAGGACTGCGTTGCGGTAGTGGCGCAGTTGGGGATATAGATACCGCATCGCTCTCGCCCTTTTGTCATCCTGAGAGGCTGTGACTTTTTGAGTTCTAGCATTTCAGGATGACATGGCCTTTCACGAATTCACCGGCCCCCTCCAAAGCTGTCATCCTGAGCGAAGTTGTCGTGGGCGAAGCGCACGGCAACGCAGTCGAAGGACCCCTATGGTGCAATCGCTGCCAAGACGCCGCAGGGAATTCTCACCATCTTCCAGGAAGAATGCCTCGAAGCTGCCGGACTAAGCCTGGCGTTATAGGGATTCTTCGACTCCATGGGATGTTCGCTTCGCGAACTTCCCACTCCGCTCAGAATGACAATTCCTGGTGTGCCTGTGCCTTTATCAATCCGCTGTCATCCTGGGATACAGGAAAAAGTCACAGCCTCTGAGCGGAGGGACTGCGTCGCAACGCGAAGCAGTCCTGCAGACGAAGGACCGGTACCATGCTTGTACTGCGCAGCGGAGTCCAGGCATTCTCCCGAGGAGCGTGTTGCGTGCTCGTCATCATGTCGGGAGAATGCCCTGGGGCAACGGTAGGGCCTACGGGCCGTGCAGGGGTCCTTCGACTTTGGGTCTCGATTCGCAAGCGAATCGGGACGCTTCGCTCGGGATGACAGCGGTAGGTAACTTACTGCACCACTACCCGGGTCACAGTTATTTGGCGCAAACTGTCCGAATCTGTTACACTGTAGCTGCGTTTGATATGAATCGGTTGTTGAGCAGCTTCTCGCTACACCAGCAAGTCCTGCCCTTAGTACCTCCGACTCACCTTCCAGCGTAAATAATCTGAAAAGGACACAAGCAACAACATGGCAGAACAAGGAACAGTAAAGTGGTTTAACGACGCCAAAGGCTACGGCTTCATCAGTCGCCAAACTGGCGAGGATGTATTCGTGCACTTCTCGGCGATCCAAGCGGGCGGCTTTCGCAGTCTGCAAGAAGGCCAGAGTGTGGAATTCGAAGTGACCAAGGGACCCAAGGGCTGGCAAGCTGAGAACGTTCGCCCCCTGTAAGCCGGCGACGTCTCGATAAGAATACGTGCCCGTCAACCGCAACAAGGGGCGGGCACGTTCCTAAGAGTTAACATTAAACCCTCCTCTACGAGTTACAATACTTACATCGCGTTGGAGTTCAACATGTCAGGGGACTCGAAGGGCTCGTTCGCCGTCATCCGCTACAACTTGCGCACCTATGAATCCGGTGGCGTCATGGCCGTCATCCGAGGCCGGGAAACTGCCGAGTCGATCCTGAAGCAATTCGAGCAAAGCCAGAGCTCGGACGACCGTCACATCGGCTGGCGTTATTTTCTGGAGAAAACCGACTTAAGACCCGGCATGGACCCGGCTGAAGCCACCAACCTCCGCCAGACGCGTCTGGAAATTCGGGAGTCGCAAGCCTAGCCTTAATCGCGCACAAGAAAATTTCCTGATTTGTGTTTCGCGACGGAACTTACCCCCAGGGAATCCGCGTCCCGGTAGCGTCTCAGTTTCAGTCCACTACCCGCGTCCCAGCTGATCAGCGCTGGCGTTCGGTTTCGATCAAGATAGTGGCGAAGTTGCGGCCGCCGAGCGCAAATCCTTGCTGCACATGCCCAGCCACGGCCACCTTCGCGCCGTTACCGGGAATTCCATATCGTTTACTGAAAACCCACATGGTTCCGGTGCCATCGTCAATTTCAAAAACGCCGGAACCGAGCGCTCCAAAAGAATCGACGACATGCCCGGCGATCGTGATCTCCTGGCCGGCGAAGCGGCCGGGATCGCGATTAATCCTCTCGATGCTCTCATGCGAAGGGCAACCCGCCAGAAGCAGGCTGGCGAGAATCACCAACCCCAGGGAACGAATGCTGGTACGCATTTTCGGCACAAATCCTCTCCCGCATGCGAAATTAGGGCACAGTGCCGATAACCCGAGCCCTCACGGGAAGTTGTCCGGCGGTCCGGATCGCACACCGGCTCTTTCGCCTCGAACAATTTCTTGAAAAACCCTGTTGTCATCCCGAGCGATCCTTGCCGAGACCGAAGGTCGAGCCCCGAGCGAAGCCGAGGGGGAGGGATCTGCAGTTCTTCACAATGCAGGGGAAACTGCAGATTCCTCGTCGCTCGCGCTCCTCGGAATGACAAGACTTCTTCGACGGGGTCCTTGTAGACAGGCATTCCAGTGATGGCTCGTGGATGCCCATTTGCCTTGCTGCGCAATCCGACCTAAAGTATTTTGTTCGGCCAGAAATGCCGGGATTTCTGCCATGGAAATGATCTCACATATCCAGCGGCTCTTCCGCTATGACGACTGGGCCAATCAGCAGGTTTTGACCTCGCTGGAAGGGGTGCAGGAGCCGCCGCCACGCTCAGTGAAACTGCTGGCACATATCGTCTCCGCTGAGAGGCTGTGGCTGGAGCGCCTGCGGCTCCAGAAGCAGACCTATCCGGTTTGGCCGCAATTCACGCTGGAGCAGTGCAAACTTGAAGCCGCCGAACTGCCCGGGCAGTGGAAGAACTACCTGGCTACACTCGGCGAGACCGGCCTGTCGCGCTCGCTTAGTTACAAGAACACGAACGGAGAGAGCTTTACCAGCAAGAAGCAGGATATTCTGTTGCACGTGGTCATGCACTCTGCCTATCATCGTGGACAGATTGCTGCCGACATGCGCGCCGCGGGATTCACTCCGGCTTACACCGACTTCATTCATGCGGTGCGGCAGGAATTTGTAGAATAGAACGTGGACCTCAGGAGCTAAAGCCCGATCTTTTATTGGGTTCTGAGCGGCACGGCTGAAGCCGTGCCCTTCCACGCTATTTACGAGACAAGGTCCGGAGGCGGATGAGCCGGCTCCTCGAGTCGGGCGATGTTTTGTCTTGGCCAGATTTCAGATTGGAATCCATGAAAAAGCTTGGCGCATTCTTCTTATTGCTTCTGTTGGGGGGATTATGTCTGGCGGCGTCTGGGCCCAAGTTCGAGCCGCTTCCCGATGCGGTCTCCGATAACGCGGTAGCGAGCCTCAAAATCCACGGCGACCTGATCTTGTTTTCCTTCATGGGAATCGGTCCCAAGAAGACCTGGGACGCAGTCACGAACGCGTCGTATTCCTTCGACACGGACACGGAAAGGTGGTCCAATCTGCAGCCGGTGCCCGGACCCGCGGGCCGCATCGCCGCCATGGCAGCGGGCGCGCGGGATTTCGTCTTTGTGTTCGGCGGCTATGTAGTGGATGCGCGGGGTTCGGGCATGGCGGTTCCTGATGTCGGGATTTATGAGCCGCACCGCGACCGCTGGTTCCGCGGCGCCGATATTCCCGTGGCCGTGGGTGACTCGGTGATCGGTGTCTATCGCGACCGCTACGTTTATCTGGTTGGCGGGCGCAGCAATCATAATGATGTGGTGCCCAACGTTCAGGTGTACGACGCGGAGAAGAACAAATGGTCCCAAGCCACCCCGATTGCGGGTACGCCGGTGTTCGGCCACGCCGGCGCGCTGCTTGGGAACACGATCGTTTACGTGGATGGAGCCTACCAGAATCCTTCCGGAAAGACGCCGAAGTATATCGCCTCCGAGCAATGCTGGATGGGCAAGATCGATCATCACGATCCACGCAAAATCCAGTGGACGAAGCTAGCGAATCATCCCGGCACGGCGCACTATCGCATTGCGGCGGGTGACTCGGAGCGAGACCAGAAGATCTACTTTGCGGGCGGGACCGATAATCCGTACGACTACAACGGCGTCGGCTACGACGGCAAGCCTTCCGAACCATCTCCGGTGGCGTTCGCTTTCAATCTCCGTAGCGAGAAGTGGGAGACGATCAACGAGAACACGCCGGACCCGACCATGGATCATCGCGGGCTGCTGGGCACGTACGATGGCCTGCTGGTCATCGGCGGAATGGAAAAAGGACAGCAGGTCACCGCGAAGGTAGCGGTTTTGTCCAAGCAGGCGAAGACGAAGTAAGACCAGCGGAGTCTCGTCAGTAAATGCGCTGTCCGGCGGTTGCTGGTGAGATGGCGATGTTATCGGCAGCCAGCTTCGCAACGGATGAAATCTGCGCTTTACGGAGCGGATAGTGATTTCTGCTCGTCAACCAGGAATGCGATGTTTTCGATTCCTGCGGAACGCACCCTGTCCAGCACCTCAAGAACCGCACCATATCTGGCGCGCTTATCCGCCCGGATGTACACCTTTCGTTCTGCACCTCGGTTAATGCGTTCACGAATTGCCAGTGGCAAATGCTCGGGGTTGATTCGATCTTTATCGAACCAGATGCTACCGTCTCGTTGAACCGCAATGAGCAAAGCATCTTCACGAGCGGCACCCCGCATCACAGCCGGGTGCGAAACGCTCGCTAAGTCTATTGCCACACCTGCCGCATTTCGGGGAGAGTCGACCACCATCGAGGCAGGCAAGAGGAACATTGCCACCAGCGCAAACATGACGCTCGCAAGGCCACCCGGAGGCGATGTCGCGCTGCATCGAGGAGCCGAGCGTCGCGTGCGCGGCTTCGAGCTCGGCCATTGCGCGCTCCGCGTCGACGTCGCCCGCGCCCTCGGCGCGGGCGACGGCCGCTCCCTCCTGCATCACCGCGAGCAGCTCCGCGCGCAAGCCGGGCGTCGAGCGAATCCTCCCCAGCAGCACGTCGTGGGCGCTCGTGACGCACGCGAGCGCGTTCAGGCGTACGAGCTTCGACCACATCACCTCGGCCTCGGAGTCGCGCACCTTGGCCGGCACACCGGCCTTCGAAAGCGTGTCTGCGAGCGCGCGCATGGCGGGCTCCGCCGCGGGCTCGTCGCTGGCCATGCTCACCAGTAGGAAAGGGCTCGTGTGGACGATCACGCCCGCCTGCGGCCTGTCGGACTCCACACGAATCGAGCCCGCGAGCACCACTGCGTCACCGAAGCGCGCGCGCAGAACAGCGAGGTGGTCGACCCCGTTGAGCAGCGGCAGCACGAGCGGCGGCTGCGCGGCGATGCGCTCGAGCGCGGCGGGCAGGCCGGTCGCCTTGGTGGCGACGATGAGCGCGTCGACGGGCCCCTCCAGGCGCGCGCTCGCCTGCGGGTTCGCGACGAACTCGCCCAGGATGACGCTGCGCACGCGCAGCCCCTTCGCGGCGATCACCGCCGCGGTCTGCTCGCGCGCGATCACCTCGACGAGCTGCGAGCGCGCTCCAGCGCGCCCGCGAGCAGTCCGCCCACCCCGCCGGGGCCGAGGACGGCGATTCTCATCGCCGCGCCAGAAGGTGATCGCTCACGGCGGCGGATCGAGGTGGCCGCTCACGGCGGCGAGTCTATGCTTCGACTGCAGTGCCCGAATCCACGCCGCAGAGCACACAGGCACCCGAGATCCTCGCCCGCGGACCGTGGTCCGTGCAGCAGATCAGCGCGCGTTGGCGCGAGCTCCCCTTCGAGCCCTCGCGCGAGCACACGCAGGCGGCGGATGCGGCGATCAGGCAGCTGCGCGAGCGCGGCTCGCCCAGCCACGACGGCGTGGCCGCACGACTGGTGGACTTCCGCGAGCACGCAGAGGGCCTCGAGATGGAGTCGCAGCCAGTGCGCTGGGCGCTGCGGCTGGTGGAGGACGACGCCTCGGAGAGCATGGCGGCGCTGTGCGTCACACGCGCCGCCGACGGGCGCTGGCTCGCCGGCCGGCGCGCGCCGTGGGTCGCCTCGTGGGCGGGGCGCTGGGCGCTCGGTGCCGGCGGCGCAGTGGACGTGGGCGAGAACCCAGCCGAAACGCTCGTGCGCGAGCTCGCCGAGGAGTGGCGCGTGGCACCCGCGAGCGTCCGCGGCGAGGCGCTCCTGCGGCTGCCCCACAGGCTCGTGATGTTCGTCGGGCAGGCATGGCTCGCGGAGGGCGCCGACGAACAGGTGGTGCCCGACCACGAGCACGACGAGTACGCGTGGTGGCCGTCCGAGATCACCGACTGGCCGGCGGAGGCCGGCGAGACGCTGCAGCGGATGGCCCAATGGCTGTCGGCGTGAGCGAGGGGCCGGCCGCGGCCGGCGGCCGTGCGAGTCAAACGCCCGCGCCGGCGGGCCTGCGGGAGGGCGCGGGGCCGCTGACGTTCGCGCGCCTGAAGTGGACGTCTTTCACACATTCGTGTGTGTACACGGGATTGCTCGTGAGCGCGTTTGCACTCGGCAAACCGGAGCCGCTCACGCTCGTGCTCGGGTGGACGCACGGCCTGCTGTGGATCTGCATGTCACTCGCCTGCATCACGGCCGCGCGGCTGCGCATCGTGTCACTCAAGCTGGCCGTGGCAGTGGCCGTGCTGGGTGGCGTAGGACCGTTCTTTGGCAGCCTCCAGTTCATCCGCGAGCAGCGCGAGCGCACGCGGGCGGCTCACGCTAAAGTGAGAGGTCGATGACAACCGGCACCTCGGCAGTGACGATCGACGTCGTTACCCCTGCCGCGGGCGAGTCGGTCACCGAGGGGACGATCCTGGAATGGCGCGTCAAGGTCGGAGAGCCGATCCGGCGCGACGAGACGATCGTCGAGATATCCACGACAAGGTCGACCTCGAGCTGCCTCTCGCCCGCGAGCGGCGTCGTAAGCGAGATCCTCGTCGACGAGGGCGACACGGTCACGGTCGGCCAAGTGATCGCGCGCATCGCCCTCAACGGCGCGGCCGGCGCGGGCGAGTCCGTGCCAGGCGCACGCGCTGACGGCAACGGCGGGAGCTCAGCTGCACACGGGGCGTCCGCGCCAGGCGCACGCGGTGACGGCAACAACGAGAGCTGAGCTGGAGAGGGCCCGTCGAAACCCCCTGCGCCGGAGGCGCAGTCTCCATCTCCCGCCGCGGTCGCGAACGCCCCCGAGGGCGTGAAGGTCTCGCCGGTGGCCGCGGCGGCGGCTGCCGAGGGTGTCGACCTGGCACAGGTGGCTGGCAGCGGTCCCGCGGGGCGGATCACGAAGTCCGACGTCCTGGAGAGCGCCTCGGGCTTGGGCGCTCGTTCCTACGACAACGGCGACGGTGCGCGGGCGCGCGACGGGCTGGCGAGCGCTCGGCACGCGCAGCCGCTGCGGGGTGGCGCGGCGGCGCTCGTACGCTACATGGGGAGAGTCATGCTTGATCCCCACGGCGACGAGCTTCCGCACGCTCGAGGTGGGCACGCTCGAGGCGCGTCGGGGCGAGCTCAAGCAGGCGGGCATCAAGGTCTCCTTCACCCACCTGATCGCCTACGCGATCGCGCGCGCGGCCGGGCGCATGCCGGTGATGGCCAATCACTTCGAGGAGATCGACGGCAAGCCCCACCGCGTCGTCGACGAGGAGCTCAACCTCGGCCTCGCGGTCGACGTGGAGAAGCGCGACGGCACGCGCGCGCTGATGGTGCCCGTGATCCGCAACGCGGGCGGCCTGCCCTTCGACGAGTTCGTACGCGCATACGACGAGCTGGTGGAGAAGGCGCGCACGAACACGCTCGCCGCGGACGACCTCAGCGGCGCCAACTTGACGCTCACGAATCCCGGCCGGGCATCGGCACGGCGGCGTCGGTTCCGCGCCTGATGAGCGGGCAGGGCACGATCGTCGCGACGGGCGCGATCGGCTACCCGCCGGGCCTGGAGGCGATCGGCGCGAGCATCGGCGCGCGGAAGGTCATACCATGACGATGACCTCGACGTATGACCACCGCATCATCCAGGGGGCCGAGTCGGGGCGCTTTCTGGGACTGATCGAGAGCTACCTACAGGGAGAGGAAGGCTTTTATGAGGAGGCGTTCGAGGCGCTCGGCGCCAAGCTCGCGCCGCTGAGCGCCCCGCCCGCGGCCGAGGACGGGCAGGCGCCCGTGCAGCCCCAGCCAGATGGCGCTCCGGCCAGGATCGAGGGCGCGGTCGACGAGGAGCTGCTGCAGGCAGTGCAGGCGGCGAGCACGATGGGCGGCCGGGTGCGCAGCCACGGCCACCTGGCGGCGCGCCTGGACCCGCTGGGCAGCGAGCCCGAGGGCGACCCGGGTCTGATCGGAAGGGCTGGGCCTGACGCCGCAGCTGATGGCGCGCCTGCCGGCGGAGATCTTCCAGATATACGTGACGGGCGCGAGCTTCGCGGATGCGCTGGCGCACCTGCGTGAGACCTACTGCGGCACGATCGCGTACGAGGTCGAGCACATCGCCTCACACCGCCAACGCGTGTGGCTGCGCGAGCAGATCGAGTCGCGCGCCTTCCACCAGGAGCTCACGAACGCCGAGCGCACGACGCTGCTCAAACGCCTAATCGAGGTCGACGCGCTCGAGCGCTTCATGCACAAGGCCTACCTCGGCCAGCATCAGTTTTCGATCGAGGGGCTCGACATGACCGTGCCGATGCTCGACGAGGTCATCGAGCTCTCGGCGGCCCACGGCGGCCAGGAGGTGGTCGTCGGGATGGCCCACAGGGGGCGCTTGAACGTGCTCGCGCACAACCTCGGGCGCCCCTACGACACGATCTTCGCGGAGTTCGAGGGGGCCTCGACGCTGGAGGCCGTCACGACGATCCCGCAGGGAGGGACGGGGGACGTCAAGTACCACCACGGCACGCAGGGCACCTACCATGTCCCCGACGGGGACACGATCCGGGTGAACCTGGAGTCCAACCCCTCTCACCTCGAGTACGTCTCCCCCGTCGTCGAGGGGGCGAACGCGCGCGGCGCAGACATCGCGCCAGGGGCAGCACGCGCACCAGCAGACCAATGTGGCCGTGCCGATCGTGATCCACGGCGACGCGTCGTTCCCGGCCCAGGGCGTGGTCGCGGAGACGCTCAACCTGCAGGCGCTGGACGGCTACAAGGTCGGCGGCACGGTTCACCTGATCATGAACAACCAGGTCGGCTTCACCACCGACCCCGACGACGCGCGCTCGACGCGCTGGGCGTCGGACCTCGCGAAGGGCTTCCGACGTGCCGATCATTCACGTCAACGCAGACGACGTGCCCGCGTGCATCAGCGCGGTGCGCCTCGCGTTCGCCTTCCGCCAGGAGTTCGGGCACGACGTGCTGATCGACCTGATCGGCTATCTGGCGCTTCGGCCACAACGAGTCGGACGAGCCCGCGTACACGCAGCCGGAGATGTACGCGAAGATCAAGAGCAAGAAACGCATCTGGGAGGAGTGGGCCGAGCGCTTGGTCGAGGAGGGCGTCGTCGCTCGCGCGGAGGTCGAGCGCCAGTCGCAGGAGGTGTGGGACAATTTGACCCTGCTGCACCAGCGGCTGAAGTCGAAGATTGCGGCCGCCGTCGAGCACGAAGGCGAGCACATCACGGGCGAGTACCAGCTCGACTGCTCGCCCAGCCCCGAAGTCGACACGGCCGTGCCGGCGATGCGTTTGCGCGAGGTGGGCGAGCAGCTGCTGAGCGTTCCCGAGGGTTTCACCGTGCACCAAGCTCGTCAAACAGCTGGAGCGCAGGCGCGAGGCGCTCGCGCAGGGCCCCGAGGAGCGGGGCATCGATT
>CAVYPX010000014.1:0-446988 GCA_963770485.1 uncultured Acidobacteriota bacterium | reverse complement strand
AAACCACCCAGGAAGTCAATTGACAGAAAAATAAAGCGGGGTAAGCTCTGGGCATGGGCGAGCCTTTACTGCGCAGGATCAATCGCGAACAGATGTTGTGGCGGGCGGTGGACGTGGAACGACTGATCGAGGAAGATCATCCGGCGCGGGCGATGTGGGAACTGGTGGGACGCTTGGATTTGAGCGGCTTCTATGAAGGCATCGAGTGCAGCGCCGAGGAAGGCGGGCGACCGGCGTTTGATCCGCGGCTGCTGATCAGTTTGTGGATTTATGCCTACAGTCAGGGGATTGGGTCGGCGCGGGAAGTGGCGCGGCGCTGCGAATGGGAGCCGGCATTGCAGTGGCTGACGGGGTGCGAAGCGGTGAACTATCACACCCTGGCCAGTTTTCGAGTGGAGTACCGGAGCGAGTTGGATGAGTTGTTCACGCAAGTGTTGGGGCTGCTGAGCGCGGAAGGTCTGATCCGGCTGGAGCAGGTGGTGCAGGATGGGACCAAGATCAAGGCGCAGGCGGCGAACGACAGCTTTCAAGGGGCCGCGCGGATTGAGGAACATTTAGAACGGGCGCGGCGACGGGTGCGAGAGATGGGAGAACCGGATCAGGAAGCCAATCCGGACGGGGGAGAGCAAGCGCGGCGGCGGGCGCGACGCGAGCGCCAACAGCGGCTGGAGCAGGCTTTGGACGAGTTGCAAAAACTGCGTCCGCACAAGCCGCAGAGCCCGGGTCAGTGTCAGCGAACCGGAAGCACGCCGGATGCGGCAAGCCGATGGCGCCTTCGCTCCTAACTACAACGTGCAGATCTCGGCCGATGCCGCCCAGTCGCTGATCGTGGATGTGCAAGTGACGCAGGCCGCCAATGACAGCGAACAGTTGGCGCCCGCGGTGGGGCGCATCGCCGAGCGCATGGGACACAAGCCGCAGCAGATGCTGGCCGATGGCGATTACACCAACCGCCGCAGCGTCGAAGCCATGGCGCAACTGGGAGTGGATTATGTCGGCAGTCTGCGCAAAGGCGGCGATGAGAAAGACTGCACCGGCACCGGACGATTCACCCGCGAAGTTTTCCTCTATGACCCCGCGCACGACCACTATGTTTGTCCGGGAGGCAAGCACCTGGGCTATGCAGGACGGCACAAACGCAAGTCGGGAAACCTGGTGTTTCGCTACGAAGCCCGGGCCCAGGATTGTCAGAGCTGTCCGCTGCAGCCGCAATGCTGTCCCGGCAATCAGCATCGTGGGCGCGGCCTGCTGCGCACCGTGGAGACCGAGGCCATGATCGCCTTCCGCCGCAAGATGGCCACGCCCCAAGCGCAGCAACAGTATCGCCGCCGCAGCCGGGTGATCGAGTTCTGCCACGCCTGGATCAAAAGCAAACTGGGTCTGCGCCAGTTCCACCTGCGCGGCCTGGCCAAGGTACAGACCGAGATGCTCTGGGCCTGCCTCACTTACAACTTCCAACAATGGATTCGCTTACGCCGACTGCAGGCCGCATCCGCTACCGCCTAGCCAGGCCAACCCTGACATTCTCCAACGCCTCAGTCTCAACCATCCCCAATTGATCCCCGATGCAACCTCGTTCCGCAACCCGCCCCAACGACTGCAGCAACAAGGTTTTTTCACAGCTTCAAAAAGCGCAAAGGTGGGCCAGCCGCCCTGATATTTTACGTCTACTTTTATTCCGTAGTTCGCGCTACCCGGGTTAGCGCCAAAACCTGGGCGCGAACCTGGAGCACCGGGCTAACGCAGCTTCAGTTTAGTGGCCACTTTGAACATCGTGCCGTCCGGATTATCCCCTTGGGACACGGTTCCACCTACGGCTGTCAGGCCATAGAAATTGCCATCGCTCGCTTCGATCAGGCTGAGAGGATCGCAGCCGTCGGAGGCGCAATTGAACTGCTCGCTGAAGACGGTCTTTCCCTTGGTGGTCATTGCGAATACATAGCCGGGATAATCTGAGCCGTTGGTGATCAGGCCGTACAGCTTGCCATCGGAACCTTTGACCAGCAGGCTTGGGGGAAATGCGCCCTGCGGTGTCGTCTGGAGGATTTTGAACTTTCTGGCGGAATTAATCTGGAAGATACCGGTGTTGGTGCCGCAGCAGAATACTCCGTAGAGCGTGCCCTTCGAACTTTGGGTCAGGGCGCTGACTCCTTCGAGCTTGGGAAAGGTGTGAAGAACGGTGTACGCACCGCTTGTCGTCAAACGGAAGACTGACTCCTTGGTGCTCTGGATGGGGAGGGAGGCCGCGACTCCATACAGATGGCCGTCGGTGCCGGCGATGAGCTCGACGCCCTCCTCACTCGATGGGAAGCTGTAGAGCTGGCTCCAGGCGCCCTCGGGCGTGAGTTTAAAGACCAGCGTCGTGGTGAGGCCGTAGAAATTGCCGTCTCCGCCGAGAACAACGGGAACGGCCTGATCGGGACAGCCGGAGAGCGAACAGAAGTTGTACAGAACCTTTAGGCTTCCGCCGGTTGTGATGCTATAGAAGACACCGTTGTTTTGGGCTCCGCCGTCCAGGGTTACGCCATAGAGATCGCCGTTCGTGCCCGCTACGAAGCTAACAGCCGGATACGAGCCGTTGACGTATTTTCCCGAACCATTGGGCTTGAAGGTATACAGAACATTGACGTCGCCGGAGGGAGTTGCTTGCCAGACGGTTCCGAGATCGGTGCTCGTATTGCCGTACCAGGTCGTGCCATAGAAATTGCCGTCGGACAGTTGAACCGGGCCGAGCGCAGGTTGGAAGCCGTCGGGACAGGACGAGTAGTCGGAGTTGCAATAAAAGGCAAAGACCTGAGAGATGCGCGGTGCGGAAGGGGATTGTGCGAAAGCGGAGATCGCGAACCCGAAGAATGCGACGCAACTCAGAAGTGTCTTCATAGATTTAAGCCTCGGTGGCGGGATTCAAACGCTACAAAACGAACTGCGGCAGTTTACCCGAATTCAACGCGGAGCGCATCTGGGAAAATGTCAAATCTTTGTCAAGTCTCGGGGGCTGGCCCACCTTTACATTCGGGAGGCTGTTACGAAACTCGTGCCGTCCGCTAAAGCGGACTCAGTTTGTTCCACTTTCGCCTTCCCGGCACTGCCGTGCCGGGCTAATGAATGCCGTCGCTTCGCGGTTGGATCCTAATTTGTCCCACCTTCTCCGGTGACCCTTGAGTTTCGTAACAGCCTCTTCTGCGCAAGGGTGGGCCAGCCGCGAAGAAAAGCAGCGCCGAGTGTTTCGACGCTGCTTTGCCTGCGGTGCTCATGCGAGCGGTTAATTACTTGATTGTTGCAGAAACGAGTGCGAACGATCCCGGACTATTCACGTTCGGGAACGGCGAGCCGCTGATTTCGGTGACGCACCCGGTTTTCTGATCGATCGCCAGGACGCCGATCGAAGAGTTCGCGGATAGTCCACCGGCGTCTTCCGCAAGGTACAGATACCCGCCGGCTCCCTTGGCAGTTTCGGTGGCCATTCCCTCCGTCGTGGCCCAGTTGGCGCCGAAGCCATTCAGTACGGGCGAAATGCAGGCATAGCTCACGGCACCTGATTTCCGGTTAAAGTTCAGGGTTGTGACTTGACCAGAACTCGTGTTGCCCACGAAGAGAAATCTCTGGTCTGGGCTGAGCAGGATATTGGACGAGTTGCTGCCCGGACCTAGATTGCTGTACACCCTTTCCTTCCCTAGTGAGTTGTCTGAGTTGATCGGGTACACCTCGATCTGCGGCGCCCCAGTGGTATTGTCGCCGAAAATGGCGAATCGCCCATCCGAGCTGACCTGCACGTCCGCTGCGTTGCCCTGTGAAGTGTAGGGTCCGTGCTCAACAACCTTTCCCTTGAGAATGCTGACGGAACCAACATTCTGGTCGGAATAAGCGAAGGCCGTTCCGGCTGAAGAACTCTTGCGGTTCTGCTGGGGAATTCCGGCGCTGCTTTCGACCCTGAGGGGATGAGGGGGTGGAGGGGGAACGTAGGTAGTGAGTGTGCAATCGGGATTCACGAGATATGGGGTATAGGTACCTTGATCCGCGTAGCCATATAGGGTGTAGCTAACCACGACGAGTGTCTTCACCGGCGGGTTGTTTGGCGGGGTGGTCGTATATGAAACCGTAGCATTAAGCGTCGTCCACTGATTACCCTGCTGGTCCATTGGTGCCGCAATTGTTTGTACGACGGCAAGATGTTGGAAATACAGAGGCACATTGTAAGTGCGAACCACCTCGATGTCCCCGTAGGGGTACCCGTTATTGGGGTTGGCCTGGTCGACGACGACGCTGCAGATGTACTGTGGTATTGGCACCGCAATAATACAATACAGGCATGGGTTGCTTCCTCCACTTCCGACCAGGCGCGCGTCGCTCAAATCCTGGAGCGACCCACCTTTTAGTGCGTAGGCTGAGAGCGAGTTACCGTCAGGGTTGTTGTTGTTGGTGAGCAGCCCGTAAATGGGAGTATGACCCTTTGCTTCGCCGCCCGGCGTATTGCTGCTGGATACATCGTCTTGTCCTGCGGCCATAGCGCTGGCAAGTGCCAGAATCGCGAGGCCAAGCAGAGTGTGCGCGAAATAACTTTGATTTTTCATGTCCTTTTTCCTTTTTGGCCCTGCGGGCCTGAGATTGAGGTCGAAAACGTTTTCGGCCTTCACTCACTAAAGCGATGTGGCGAGAAATTGGGGGTCGTGGTTCGAAATAGCAATTTCCTCGCGCTTGATTCTCGGAGGGCTTAGAAGGTCACCGTCACGCCGACGCCCATGGGGGGAACGCGCCTTTTCAGCAGGTCCGGCTGACCATCCAAACAACGGTCTTGACAGGCACCCCACAAACAGCCATTCTTACATCACTTTACCGGGAGGGTTCATGGCCGAGATCACGCAGGACAACAAGCGGGCAACCCGCCGGTTTGCGCTGCGGCTGCCGGTATCCGTTACCTACAGCGAAGACGGCGTGCAGGAAAAAGCCGCGCAGACCCGCGACGTGAGCGCCCGCGGCATCTGCTTTTACGTGGACTCGGCGATTGCGGCCGGGGCGACCATCGAATTCACGCTTACCCTTCCGCCCGAAATCACCTTGACCGAAAGCATCCGGGTGCGGTGCAAAGGCAAGGTCGTGCGCGTGGACGATGGCGGGCCCGACGGCAAAGTAGCCGTTGCCGCCGTCATCGATGAATACGAATTTCTTTCCGAGCCCTGAGGCGAGGCGATGCATTGGTCGACTTCCCGTCGCCGATCGGCATCGTTGGCTGGTTCGTTGGCTGGTTCTGCGCCACGCCGCTACTGCGCTCTTGCCGTCCTGACTGCGGTGTCAGCTTCCACACCGTGCCCGGTATGGGCCACGCTTGCAGGTCCCGAATCGAAAAAAGCGCGGCCCCAACTTGGGTGAAATTCGGAAAACTGGCTGGCGAGTGAGCCAACAAAAAAGCGTCCTGAAGTTTTCAGGACGCCTCGGCAGCCCCTCCCCCGAAAGACTGCCTCAATCGAGCCTCATACTAAGGGGAGTGGATGTCCATGTAAATGCCACGTTCGTAACACACGCATCGCGCACAGGTCACCAGCCAGGGCTCTCGAAAGTAATCCGCCGGCGGTTACGGCCATTCTTCAAACCGCCCTCTTCTTCTCTCGTTCCGCCCCTATCAGGAGAGGTCTGCTTTTCGGAACTTCTCAGCCACGGATTCGGGAAGATTCTGTTCCAGCCTGCGTGAGAGCCATTCTTGTAATTCGGACCTTTGCTCTGAGAATAAGGACAAGAATTGCAATCCCAGATGACCTGTTTCCCACCAGCGGATCGACGACTCTGCCGCAAGCTGAGATTGCTGACCTGGGAGGGTAAATTGCACCTGCACCTGCAGGCCGAGTCTGAGCGGGACAGACGTACTCACGGCCATGCCACCCTCGCTGATGTTCACAGTTCGGCAGTGAACTTCCGGGCCCCCTTCTCTTCGAACGGTGGCCGGAATCTCGACGGGACAACGGAAGTAGCGTCGCCGCTCGCGCACGATCAGTCCATACGCAGCCTTCAGCGTGCGGCTGATCGAAGTCGTGGAAAGAGGTCTTTCCAGTACAAAACTGGAACCAGCCGCAAAGGCGATTGCCGTTTCCGTAGCGCTGTTGCTGATCGTGAACGTCACCGCTGTCCGGTTCGAGGCAGAAAGACGAACCTGGTCGAGCACGGTCTTGGCCTGTTCTCCGAGCTGGAGATCAACCATCACGGCTTCGAACTTGCGGTGGTTCAATAGGGCCAGGGCAGCGGGAACCTCAACGCATATCTCCGGGGACATCGCAAGTTGCTGCATCGACTGGACGAGTTGCTGAATGGTAGCGGCATCATTGGACACAAGAAGCGTGTTTCCCACGGACCCAGAGGGTGCAGGTGCCGCGCTCATGTCGAGAGTTTAGTCACACCTCGGCAAGGCCGCAAGCTCCTTTCGTTCTGTTACGAAAAACGAACGGAACTCCGGTCTGGTGGCGGCGAATTCCGATCGCCACGAGTTGCTTTCATCACGACAGACTCGGGCCACGACCCAGCGCACACAATTCCCAGCCAGCCGCTCCTCCCACCACCTTTTTGCCGATTCTGCGAACGTTGTGCCTATAATGGGCGTCTCCCGAGTAGCATAAGCAAGAGAGCATGTCCTCTGCCCGCATCCCGTGGTGGATTTGGTTGGTTGCAGCGTCGTTCATCGCCTGCTTCCTGGTGGGCTTTGTCTATTTACCTCTCAAACTTCCTGAGGCAACTGGAATCAACTTCGATTTTCGTCGCAATCGTGTGGCGAATGTGGGGCCGGGTAGCCCGGGCGACGCGGCGGGGCTGAAGCGGGATGACAGAATCGTCAGGGTAGATGGCCGAGCGGTACGGAACGTAATTGAGTTCTCCGGCGCGTTGAGCGGCACCACCTTCGACCATTCGGTTTCGATTGTGGTATTGCGAGGGAGTCAGGAAGTTCATTTGCAGTTGACGCTCCGTAAGAACCTCGCGCAACGTTGGACCTCGAGAGAATCCCTGGGCTGGTGGGTGGAACTCGCCGTCAGCCTGATTCAACTGCTGGTGGGGCTGCTGGTTCTCTTCAAAAGGCCGCGCGATCTTACCGCCGTCGCGGCCGGTATTTTCCTCTGCAGCCTGGGCACGGGCACTGGGTTCTTCACCCAGCCAAGCGCCGGGGTGGCATGGAAAGCGCTGCCGTTGGTCATCCAATGGCTCAGCTTCCCCGTGGCAGCACTCGGCAGCAGTGCCCTGCCTGTCCCCATGCTGTTGTTCTCGCTTTCCTTCCCCAAGCCGCTGTTGTATCGCCGCTGGGCATGGATCCTGCTGGCGGCGCTCGCCTTGCCTCTGCTGGGATTCGCAACCGCTTTCGATTACATCGTGCTGTTTGACCCAAATCGCGCGGTAAGCTACCTCACGGGCTGGTGGAGTGTAATCGTCGGGGCCGATTTCCTGGTCGCTGCTCTGGCCTCCGTGGTGATCCTGGCAGTGAACTATTCCAGGCTCCGCGACGTCAATGAAAGGCGCCGGATACGGCTGGTGATCCTGGGCGTGCTCGTGTTCTTCGGAGATTTTCTTGCATTTATTCTGCTCTCCTTATCTCAAAAGACCCTTTGGCTTTCTACGATCGCGATCTCCCCTCTGGTGTTTGGCGTTTCGCAGGTTCCATTCACAATTTGTGTGGCCTACGCGGTTCTTAAGCAGCGGCTGTTCCAGGTAAGTTTCATCGTCCGCCAGAGCCTGCAATACGCTGTGGCGCGCGGCGTCTTGCTCATCCCTATCCCGATCCTGGCAGGGATCCTCATCTTCGATTTGATTGTGCACAAAGACCAGCCACTCGGAATCCTGCTCTCCGCGCACGGCTGGGCGTATGCGCTCATGGGAGTGGTTGGAATAGTGGCCCACACGAAAAAGTCGCAATGGATGGAGGTGCTGGACCGCCGCTTTTATCGCGAGCACTACAACGCGCAGCACCTCCTACGTCAGACGGTGGATGAGATTCGCGCCTCCTCCAACCTCGCAGAGGTTGCCCCGAAAGTGGTGGCCCGCATAGAGCAGGCGCTGCATCCGGAGTTTGCTGCAATCCTGATGCGCGAGGCCACCGAGCCAACCTATCGTTGCATCGCGTCGGCACCGCCGGAAGTCTATCCCCACGGGCTGAGCGCCGAGAGTAAGCTCATGTCGGCCTTTCGCCTCTTTGCCAAGCCCTTGCAGATATCGCTGGCCGAAAGCGGATGGCTCAAGCGGCAGCTTCCCTCAGAAGATACGAACTACCTGCGGGAGGCGCGCATTGACCTGATGGTGCCCATCGCGATTGCGCCCCACGGTCGCGAGGCGCTGATGGTTTTAGGCCCGAAGAAATCAGAGGAGCCCTATAGCAGCGAGGACCAGGAATTACTCTCTGGCATTGGCAGCGCGCTGGCTTTGCTGTTGGAGCGTCCCTTTACCAGTGCGCTCAGCGGATTTGAAGAGTGTCCCCGTTGCGGCTTGTGCTACGAGAGCGGCATGGGCCGCTGCGCCCATGAAGGCGCGCAACTCACCCTAATGTCTTTTAAGCGGCTGCTTACCTCGCGCTACCGCTTGGAACGAAGGCTGGGCCGGGGCGGAATGGGCACGGTTTACAAGGCCACGGATACATTCTTGGAACGCGCCGTTGCCGTGAAGCTGATACGTGAAGACCTCGTCACCAGTAGCGACGCGGCGGAACGCTTCCGGCGCGAAGCCAAGGCGGCAGCGTCGTTCTCACACCCTAATCTGGTTACCGTGCACGACTTTGGTGTGGATTCGGACACACGCGTGTTTCTGGTGATGGAGTTGCTCGAAGGCTTCACGCTGCGGCAACGATTCGAGCAGAAGAAGACATTTACGCCACAGCAAATCTTGCAGATTCTGGGAGGCGTATGCGCTGGTCTCGAAGCTGCCCACGAAAACGGCTTAATCCATCGCGATCTGAAGCCGGAGAACATTTTCCTGGTCCAAAGTGGCGAGGGGGAAGTGGCCAAGATCCTGGACTTCGGTCTAGCGAAGTTTCTGGTTGCGCCGGCCAGTTCGGCCGCCGCTACGGTGGACACCGCTCCAGGCGTGATGATGGGTACACCGCAGTATATGTCGCCGGATCAGCTCAACGGTGACGCCGCCTCTGCTGCATGGGATATCTGGGCCCTGGCCGTGATTGCTTACGAGATGCTGACTGGGACCCACCCTTTTCCTGCAAGTTCTGTGGCCCAAATGCACTATGCAATTGTCAGCGGCCGGTTCACCCCGCTTTCCACTCATTTGCCCGAGGCCCCTGCTGAATGGCAGCAATTTTTCGAGCGGGCTCTCAATCCCCAAAGCTCCGCACGGCCGCAGTCAGCAAAGGAATTTGTTTCCACTTTGAGAAAGGCATTTGCCGTTGACCGGAAGAGCCCTTCGGAATAAGCCCTGCGTACAGGCAACCCCGCTCCCTTCACGATTCTCCGCGTGAGAAATCGATTCGTGGTTTCAGGGACCGTGCCACGGCGAAGACCAAACTGAACGAACAACTTAATCCGTTAGGGGGCACCCCAGGGCAAGCCAGCGGCGCGATTTACGCCAGCGCATTGATCTTTGACCGCTCCATCCGCGACTCTCGGATTTCCTGGATGGGTGAGGTGACAATCGGTGTCTGGTAATCCGGATGACAAAACTCCAGATGCATACCTCGGCCGACGAAGCGTTGTTTCAGCATGGAACCTCCCCAGGTCGAACCTGTAATGGCGACCGGGACTGGTTTTGGGCAGTACTGAGGATGTCCTGAAATAAGCGCCTTGTTGTCACTCAAAAGGACTATCACGTAGCAGTGGTGACAGGTTTGAATCTCCAGCACAGTCGCGGGCGGCGCTTCGTTGAGGAACACGCCCCCTTCAATTTCCGACTGCACGATATTGCGATTCACTTCATCGCTGAGGTTGGGATGAGACCGGAATGAATGTAGGCTAGTGGACAAGCGAAGCTCACCCCTATTTGGTTCAGTGTAGCACCGTTCGGAGAGGGCTAGTCGCGCCGATTTTGGGGCGCAGTGAGAAGCAGCAGCAAGTGGTTGAAACGATGGAGCCGACGATCGGACTTGAACCGATGACCTGTCGATTACGAATCGACTGCTCTACCAACTGAGCTACGTCGGCCCGAGTTCGATTCTAAATGCGGGCGCAGCCAGCGTAAAGAGCGGCGGCAGCACGGAAAGCGAAGCTCGCGCTCACGCCACTTCCGCGCGACGCACGTGCTGCTCGTATTCGGCATCTGATTCAGCCGGCAGCAGCACCCACAAGGCGTAAATGCCGAGCGCGGTGCCGAATGGAATGTTGAACAACGACAGGAAGGCCAGAATAATGGTAACGATGCGGGCCCAAGGCTCACGTTGCAGCAGTCCCCATCCCACCAGGAATCCAGCGGCGGCCTTCGCCGCAACTAAAATCGCAATAAAACTCAGAAAGGGATGCAGCCATCCCGTGGCCGCGGGCGGGGCCCCATTCATCTCCGGCAAGTGAACGAAGAGTGTGTTGGCAATAACGTACAAGACCACCGCTCCCACCGCGCTCACCGCAGAAAATGCCAGCCAAAGAATGCCGAGCAAACGAATATGTTCCTGCACGCGGCTGCGTCGCGGATAACCCACGACCGTGCCCCCGCCAAATTCTCTCCCGCAACGGCCGCAGAAACGCTGATCCGCTTGCACCACCGCGCCGCATTTATCGCAGAACATTTTTCCTCCTCCTTGCCCGCCACCGCGACGTGCCGCCACCATCTCAAGATACGATATATATCGGATCGCCGTTCCAACGAAACCCAGGATCTGGTTGATCGAGCGATGTGCTGGATCGTGGCAAAACGAAAAGGCCACCCGGCAACATGGGCGGCCTTCTCTTTCAAGGGAGAATAGTTCCAACGGAGGTTTATACCGTCAAAACTTTCTGGCGAAATCTTATGAGCCGAAAAAGGGGGTGTCAAGAAATTTCTAGGAAATAAATGTCTTTACTTTCAATGACTTACAAAATAGGTTAACAGATCTTGTGGCTCGCTGATTCTGGGCAAAAATCCGGCGGGATCAGCTTAAACCGCTTTGATTGATGAGCTTACGTCGCCGCCAGCGGGTTCCGGCCGGCTTTCCGACAGGTGCAGGGAGATGAATTCCACATCCTGGGAGCGGTCAAATATCCGATCGGGAAAGAGCCGCTTGGCGAGCAGGCGAATGCCTCCAAAAGCTACGCCTGCCACCAGCGCGAACCCAATAATAATGAAACACAAAATGATCACGTTCACCAGAAGGTTGGCGACATTATCTTTCTTCGTGAGATACGTATTCTCGTTCCAGGTGACGTTGGCGTCGTAATTCACCGAGGCCAGCAGCGAGGCGGCCTCGCTTTGCGTGAGCGCGCCCGCCGCCACAACCACGATGGGACCCGTGCGCTTGCCAAAGATTGGCCTGTCAAAGACTGGCTGGCTAAAGACTGGCTGGCTGCTGGCAGGACCTGTATTTGATTCCGTGGTGTTGGAACTCTGTGGGTGCGCGGCAGCCTCAATCCGGCGGAGATGCTCACCGGCAATCTGCGGAGTCGGATAAGAGATCAACATCAACGTCGCCTGGCCCGCTGAACTGTTGTAATTCCCAACAACAACTTCCGCCCCAGCATTGAAGTCCACGAGTTCCGCTGGAACCGGCGCATTCAGGTTGTGCAGTGCCACGGGACCGACCACGTACTTGGCCGTGTTCTTCACATACGATTGAGCAGGCAAATAAGCCGGGAGGCCGGGCAAATTCCGCGTGCCACCGGAGGGCAAGGGAAGGTCTGCCGCTAATTCGCGCAACTCGGCGGCCGACATTGCAGTCAGGTTCTGAAACACCGCGTCCACCAGAATATCTCCGCGATAAAACAACACGCGCTCGTTCAGCGACCCGGCCTGGTCGCCGATTTTCTCCACCAGCATGGGCGGCGTCTTGTAGTAGGTGAAGGCTCCATAGGCGCCGCTGGCGTCGGCGAAGCGGGCCGCCTTGAGCGTGAGTTTGCGCCCGTCGTCGCGGGTATAGGTGGCGGATTCAAATCCGCTGAAGCCGTATTCCTTAAGCACCGCGGCATTCACTGGGTCCGCCATCGCCGGATCTGCGCTGGTGTGTGGCGACCCAGAGATCTGCCAGCCACCGAACTGTGTGGGCAGAATCGGCGCCGGGTGAACACCTTCGTCTGCGCCTGTGCCAGCGAAAACCGCTCCCGCCAGCGAGAGTGTGGTCGCAAGCGCGAGAATAAATCTGCAGAACTTCATGCAATCTGGATTGAAGTCAGCCAATGATTTCCTTATTGATTAGAGTATCGGGGAAGAAGGAAAGTTTCCAGTGTAGGAACGCCGCCATTACTCCTGCTGTTTGGCGTAGCAGACAGATGCGTTATAAAGCAATTGCTCGTCGTCCGTGCCTCCGTAGTATTCGGGGAAATTGGAGATATACAAGCCGGTGTACTTCTTGCCTTGGTAGGTGGTGATGACACCCACGTAACTGTCGGACTCGGCCACGGCGGTGGCTCTGTCTAGATTGCCTGTCCAGTTCCCCGTGTTCTCGGGTACTTGCGAGTATGGATAGCCATAAGACTGCCAGGAGTTTCCTGAGATTTGCCGGAAAAGACACGGATTCTGTTTTACTTTGTAGAACAGGTTGGAAATGACGCTATCACCGTACTCTAGAGTGGGGTTCAATCCGAAGATTGGCGCCAGGGCACGGTTGTCGGTGGTAGAGAACTGGAACACCTGGTAAGTACCAAGGACCGAATGGCCCTTGGCCGCATACGTGGCCACAGCGTTCACCTCCGTCCGGGAATAGGCTTGCGTGCCTCCCGCCGGGTTGCTCAAAACCAGAACTTCCGCCTTGGAGCGGACTATGTCCTGGTAGGTGAAGTCGCTGTCGATGAAGGTCGTGTCGTCGATCACGAGGGGGGTCTTTCCGTACTCACTCCAGTTGGTTTTCAGATCTTCCCACACGCTGGTCTTCCCCCAGGACTTCAGGAGTACCACTTTCACGGACTTGGCCTTACGGCTGTATGTCGTTGAGCCGCTCCCGGACTGGGCGTTCGGGGGGCTCTTTGGAGGCGAAGTCTCCTGGGCGGCCAGCAGAGACGAGAACAAAATCCTCAGTGCGAGACAGACAGAGAGCGTGACTCTCCCGCGCATGTGGCACCACTCCTTGGGAAACCAGGACTTCTTCCGTGGAACAGCAGGCAAGGGATTATACCTCGAAACGCCGACTGGAAGCCGGGTTCGACACTTTTCTTTGAACCAGAAGTACAGCCTAATCCCATTCTGGGCTCGGCAGGAGAAGCCGATAACAACATCCCCGCGCTTGAGGGAATAAGTCCGTGCTAGACCACTAGTGCTCTCCTACCATCGTCCCCATGGTGTCTTAGCTGCCAAACCGCTCTGCAGCTGCCACCAGCGGCGAAGTTGGTGCCAAAAAATGGGTGCACCGGCGCGCGTCGCCAATGCACCCAGCAGTCTCCGGGGTTGTGCTAGCGTCAACCCGTCCGGTCTAATCCGACCCTGTGAATCTTCCGGATTCTCTGACTCTTCATTCCCTGCAGCACGCGGAGGACTCTTTCCTATTTGACGTAGCAGGTGGAGGCGTTATACAGCAATTGCTCGTCGTCCGTGCCTCCGTTGTATTCAGGAAAGTTGGAGATAAATACCCCGGTATATTTCTTGGTCGCGTAGGTGCTGATCACGCCCACATAGCTGTCGGATTCGGCCACCGCCGTGGCATGTTTTAGATTGCCCGTCCAGCTTCCGCTCGAGGGCACTTGCGACTCAGGATAACCACCGGATGTCCACGATTTCCCCGAGATCCGGTTGAACAAACACTTGGGCGATTTTGTCTTGTCGAACACGTTATCGATGCTCGTGTAGCTGTACGTTAGCGTGGGATCCAATCCAAAGATCGGCGCCAGGGCACGGTTGTCGGTTGAAGAATACTGGAACACCAAGTAGGTACCGATGACTGAATGCCCCTTTTTGGCATACTTCGCCACCGCGGCGGCCTCCGCCGACGAATAGCTGCGGAAGTTTCCTGATGGGTTGCTGATGACCAGTACGTTAGCCTTTGAGTTAACCAGATCCTGGTAAGTGAAGTCGCTGTCGATGTACGTCGAATCATCAATGGAGAGGGGAATTTTCCCGTACTTGTTCCAGTTCGTTTTCAGATCTTCCCAAACACTGGTCGTCCCCCAGGACTTCAGGAACAGCAGGTATACCGTCTTGGGTGAGGGATTGGCTATCGTGACGCTGCTGCCGGTAGACTTTATCTCCGTTCCCTTTGGCGGAGAGGCCTCCCTGGCGGCTAGCTGAACCGCAAACAAAATCGCTGCTGCGAAACCAACCGATAATGCAAGTCTCCTAGGCATGTCGAACCTCCTCTGTGTGAACCGATTTCCCTGGTTCAAAATTCGGCGCACCATTCTACATCAGATTTCCCGTCTCGAAGCCTTTTTGCTCTTGGAGATCACGGAAGCGAGCCCTGGTCTGACCGCGCTCAGGAATCGGCCGCCCGCCGAGGTGAGGGACCAGACCTGGAAGAACGGAGAACCCGGGAGGCCGAGCCTTGCGCACCCGCCAGTTGCCAAGACCGGAACTGCCCAGGCCTAATGGGCCGCTGCGGCCGACTTTGTTCTACGCCACGCGGAAACCGCAGACGCCCCTCGCGCCAGATGACCTAAGCTGGCGGGTTCCACGATGATGACGTCCTTCCCGTGAGTTTTGCCTGCAATGATGGCCTTGTTGGGAATAGTTTCGTAGGCGTAGCCGATCAGGGTGGCCGTGATCGTCCTATAGTCCGGATACTGGATACTGAGACGGGCCCATCCATAGTGGGTCTTACCTTGGATCTGAAACTTTAGACCAAGGTAACGGTTCTGGCCCCCATACCAGGGGCCAAAGGCGGAGCCGGAGCAGCCGCTATTGGACCACGCATAAATAAGTTTCGCCTTTCCCAACTTAAAGTGCCCAAGGGGTCCGATAGACGATCCAGGGCGAAGCGCTGAGGCAACCACCCATGCCTGCGTTCGCACATTGGAGATATATCCCATTGCGCCATTGCCGGGCGCGGCCTTCTCAAAAACAGAGGCCCGCCATTCCCCAGATCCTGAGCTGAAATTCGCCAACGTGAAGTCAGTCTGGTCATGGTTTAGACAGAGATGGTAATGGTGGTGCGGCCGGATAATCACGTCCACCGGAGTGTAGACAATTTCCGCCTGGGCCGGACGCGCCAAGGCCAGCAGACTCACTCCCGCCGCACTGGCCGCCAGCGCATACGAGTTGAGCTGGCGATGCAGTGATTCGGAAAGTTGCTGCGTCCTTCTCTCGCCCGACCGTTGCTTCAAGCCATCCTCCGTTTAGTGAGTAACTTCCGCAGACTGCTTCCGCCAAGTCGGAAGCGCCGACGCCCCTCGCGCGAGATGACCCAGGCTGGCTGGAAGCATGACGACATCCGGTCCCTTGGTCTTGCCTGTGATGATCGGCTTATTCGGGACGGTCTCGTAAGCGTAGCCGGTCAAAAGACCAGTGCATTGATAGTTTGCACAGCTTACGTTCAGTCGAGCCCAGCCGTAGTGCGTTTTTCCCGAGATGACAAATCTAAGGCCCAGATAGCGATTGTTTACGTTGTACCACTTGCCTCCAATAAAGCTCCCCGACATGACAGACACGCCACTTCGGACCATTTCCAACCCAGGCTCGGCCTTAAACTTCCTGTTCGCTCGGATCTTAATGCCAGAGGGGAGGGCGGAAGCAAAGGGACTCACGTATCCTTTCTTGGAGTAGCCCATGACTGCATTGCCGCTCCCATTAGCAATGGACAGGCCTCCAACCTGACTGTTGACGCTGGTAAAGCTAACGAAATTATAAATCGTGAAATCGGTAATTCCGTCGTTATTGAGATCAAGGTTGTAGTGGGTGTTAGGAGGTATTGACTGATTGGCCTTGGTGTATACAATCTTTGCCTCTAACGGCTGTGTCAGAGCTAGGATCCCAACCCCTGCCGCGGTTGCAGCAAGTGCGTACATATTAACTTGGTGATGAATTGAGTCTGGCAAATTGACGGCTGTTCTGTGTTTCACGACTTCCTCCTTAAATTGTCGACCTCAGCCTCTGGTGATCCTGACGGGGCTCAGAAACAAATGTGCAGTCGAGCACACACTCCCGCCGTGCTTGCCGCGAGCGTGTACGAGTTGAGCCTGTGTTCCAATGACGAAGATAAACTCCCACGCTTGCGTTTCATCAGTTGCCTCCCGCCTTGCGCCACGCGGAAATCGCCGACGCTCCTCGCGCGAGATGACCGAGACTGGCGGGTTCGAGCGTGATGACATCCTTTCCGTGGGTCTTACCTGCGATGATGGCCTTATTGGGAATCGTTTCGTAGGCATAGCCGGTCAGCGTGGCTGTGACTACGTCGGTGTTATGGCCAAGGGTCACGTTGAGCCGAGCCCAACCATAGTGGATCTTTCCCCGGATCATAAATTTCAACCCGAGATAGCGGTTTCTCACGCCTTGGCCATTATTGGCCCAGCGGCCCAGGTAACCCCAACCGGCGTTCCAGCCCTTCTCCGCCATTACAAGCTCTCTGTGTAAGAAGCATGGAGAAGGCCCGATTGGGGTAGCGACCAGGAGCGCAGAAGCGTAGAAGTCAGACGATTTTACCGATCCCCAAACTCCGTTCGACTGGGAGCGCGGTTCCGGAGAAACAAACACTCCGGCATAGCTCGAACCGCTCGAAAACAAGGAGGTATGGATCAGCAAGAAATCTGCTACCCCATCGTGGCTGAGATCGAGCCCACTCGTTAGCTGCCCGTGTCCAAGAACGCGGTGGGTCTTGGTGTACACAACCCTAGCCTCGGCAGACTGCCCCAAAGCTAACATGCCCACGCCTGCCGCACTGGCTGCGAGCGCGTACATGTTGAGATGCCGGTGAACTGAATCGGAAAGGTGAGCTGTCTTACGGGGACCGGGAGAGCGTTTCATATAAAATCCCCCTCCAAAAGCGCGATTACACTTTAGACTTCTTGCTGGGAGCTTGTCTGTGACCAAACGCACACGCACGTTCCCCAACCGTATCGCGCAGGTCCTACCGCGATTCCTTCAGTCGCCACGCTGAAATCGCAGATGCCCCTCGCGCCAGATGACCGAGACTGGCGGGTTCGAGCGTGATGACATCGTTTCCGTGGGTCTTGCCCGCGATGATCGACTTGTTGGGAATGGTTTCGTAGGCATAGCCGGTTAGCGTTCCAGCGGCCGACCCAGGCGGCACGGTCAGTCGCGCCCAGCCGTAGTGCGTCTTTCCCTGGGTCACAAACCTGAGCCCGAGATAGCGGTTCTTGACGCCCTTACCGTCATTCGCCCACGGACCAAAGAAGCTGCAGCTCTTCCTGCTGGAGAAACACCACCGATGCGCCATCCAAAGGCCGGAGAATGGTTTCCCGCTGCCGATCCGGTTCCCCGCTCGTAGCGCATACGCATAGGAGTGTCCACCCCGCTGTCCCTCGACTCCATTGCCACGGGCTAGATCAACCACCCACAATCCTGATCCCTGGCCGTTGGTGGTGTGATATGGAGATGCATAGATCCTGAAATCGGTGGCGCCACTGGCGTTGAGAATGAGGTTGGCCGGATTATCCGGAGAGACGATTTGATGCGCGTGCGTGTACACAATCTTCGCCTCAGCGGGGACGGCGAAAGCCAGCAGTCCTACCCCAGCCGCGCTAATTGCGGTTACACAGTTCAACGAGCGAATGTCCAGTCTGGCCGCACTCGCCGCGAGCGCATACGAGTTGAGCCGCTGATGCAGTGATTCGGAAATTCGAGAGGGTATCCGGGGGCGTTGCATGAAGTCCTCCTCAGGCGGGCGGCACCATTGTCGTCATCCCCGAGTCGCGTGTCAATCAGGGTCCAAGTTCTCTATCCGCTCGCTGGATGCGGAAGACGGGCCGCCCTTCTGTGCAAAAGGCACCAAGCTTTTATCTATCTCAATTCGCCAAAAGCATTTATAGTGGTTCTCGCTCCGCGATTCCCGACGACAACTGACCTGGGTTGATGGCGCGAAAAGGCAGTTCCACCATCTTGCAGGAGGAGTTGTACCCGTCCGCCGGCGAAGCTGTGCGCGGAGCGCCCGACGATGCGCTCGATGATGGGCGCTTGCTCGATTTGGACGTGGAACCGGAACCGCCCTTCCTGCGCGCGCAAAAGCGCATCTCCGTCCGCCGCGGCTCGCTTCCGAGAAGAACCGCTACCCGCCTGACCTGGACCGTCCTAACGGCAGCCGGCGTCTTGCTTTGCGGAATGGCTATCGCCGCCCTTTACCACTACGGCGAACGCTCCTGGCGTTTCCGGGTCGAATCCAGCGACGACATCGAGATGACCGGCTTGGGCAACGTTACCCGCGCGCAAGTGATGGAAGTGATGGGCGGAGATATCGGCCGCAACATCTTCTTCGTGCCCCTGGCCCAGCGGCAAAAGCAACTGCAGCAGATTCCATGGGTCGAGTCTGCCAGCGTCATGCGCTTTGTTCCCAACCGTGTGAAGATTGAAATCCAGGAACGCACGCCGGTCGCCTTTGCCCGGGTCGGTTCCAAGATCTTCCTGGTTGATGCCGCAGGCACACTCATGGATCTGCCAGTCTCAGGCAAGAAAAAATACTCGTTCCCGGTGATTCTGGGAATGAACCTGGGTGAGCCGTACTCCACTCGCGCCGCGCGAATGAAGATCTACAACGACGTGACCAGTCAACTGGATTCGGGCGGGGCCCACTATTCGCAGGATCTCAGCGAGGTGGATCTGTCCGATCCTGACGATGTGAAAGTCCTGGCCGACAGCCCCGAGGGCGAAGTGCTGGTGCACCTGGGGTCTTCCAACTATCTCGAGCGCTATGAGATCTACGTGGCTCATGTGCAGGAGTGGCGCCAGCAATTCAACAAGCTGGAATCCGTGGACTTGCGCTACGACCGGCAAATCGTCGTCAATCCCGATTTGCAGGGAACCGCCAAGCAACCGCCGCTTTCGTTCGCGACGGCCAAAGCGGCCGTGGCGGCAGGCATGAAGCCGGCAGCATTGATCAGCCACCAAGTCACGGCCCTCAAGCCGCAGACCGCGATCTCACCCGCTACCGGAGCATTACCGCCAGCGGTTGCAGCCAGGAAGAAAGGTTTCCGAGCAAGGCATCGCAAAGTAGCGGCGAAAGTCCAAGCGAAACCAAGGCCTGCACCGGCGAACAAGAGCGTTGCCCAGGCGGTTCCCCCCGCCGCTCAAGCCAGGGCCGCGAAAACAAGTCCGCCGGTGTCCCCGGCGACGGGAACCATCGCGGTGAAACCTGGGAACAAACCGAGTCCGGCGATTGCCAAGGGAGAGGAACATCCATAGGGCATGGCGAACCAGTATCAAAATCTTCTGACGGCAATCGATGTAGGCAGCGCCAAGACCTGCGTGCTGGTGGCGGAAATCACCGACAGCGCCTTGCGGTATCGAGGGCACGGGGTGACTGAATCGCGAGGCTCGCGCAAGGGCGTGATCGTTGATTTAGACAAAGCCGTAGCTTCCATCCAGACAGCGGTCGAACAGGCGGAGGATGTTTCCGGCGCTCCGATCGAGCATGCCCTGCTCGGCGTGGCCGGCTCCCATGTGCGTGGCATGAACAGTCATGGCGGACTCAGTTTGGGCACACGCGCGCGCGAAATCGCCCGCGACGAAATTCGCTCGGCGGTGGACAAAGCTCGCGCCATTCCACTTCCTGCCGATCGCGAGATCCTCCACCTGCTGCCGCAGGAGTTCATCCTCGACGATCAAAGCGGCGTGCACGATCCCCTGGGGATGATGGCCATGCGCCTCGAAGTGCGGGTTCATATGGTCACGGCCGCTTCCAGCGCCACGCAAAACGTGGTTACGGCCGTGAACCGCGCCGGCGTGCATGTGGACGACACCGTATTTGAGCCGCTGGCTTGTGCCGATTCCGTGCTGCGCGCCGATGAACGCGAACTGGGCGTGTGCCTGGTGGATATGGGCGCGGGTTCGACCAGCCTGATCGTCTTCCAGGAAGGCGCCGTGATTCACACCGCGGTGATTCCCATCGGCGGCGATCATTTTACCAGTGACCTGTCCGTCGGCCTCTGCACTCCTATCGCCGAAGCGGAGAAGATCAAGAAACTCTACGGCAATGTAATTGTGACGTTGATTCCTGAGGGGAACGAGGTCGAAGTCCCCTCGGTGGGCGACCGGCCGTCGCGTTTGATTTCGCAGCGCATGGTGGGGGAAATCCTGGAGCCTCGCGCCCGCGAACTGTTTGAGATGCTGCGCGATAACCTGCGCCATAGCGGCATGCTTGAAGTCTGTGTGGGGGGCATCGTGCTCAGCGGAGGCACCTCGCGCCTGGCAGGAATCCTGGACATTGCCGAATCCGTTTTGCGGCGTCCGCTGCGCCTGTCCTGGCCGACGCCGCTGGCGAGAATGCCCTCAACGCTGGCTGAACCAGAGTATGCGACCGTCCTGGGAATGATTTTCTACGGACACCGGGCGCGCATCGCCCGCGGCTTGCAGGACACGCGTTGGAGTTCGCGCTTGATGGGTCTGTTTGCCAAGAAGGGAGCATAGGGCAGCAGCCAGCACTTGGCAACTAGCCTGTTGGCCAAAGAGATGGTTTTGCGGGAGTCGGCAACTCATCACCGAGGCTGAATGCTAAGTGCTGAGTGCTAAGTGCTTGTTCATCAAAACCGAGGTGTCTACATGAAAAAGGACAACGACATTCGCATCAGCTTCAACGAAGAGGCCCGCAATGACGCCCGAATCAAGGTCATCGGTGTGGGTGGAGGCGGCGGCAACGCCGTGAATCGCATGATCGATGCCGGCATGGAGGGCATCGAATTCATTGTCGCCAACACGGATCTCCAGGCTCTGCGCATGTCGCGTGCGCCCATGAAGATCCAACTGGGCGTGAAACTTACCAATGGCCTGGGGGCCGGCGCCAATCCCGAAGTCGGACGCAAGGCCGCGCTCGAAGATTCCGACAAAATCATCGAAGCGCTGGAAGGCGCGGACATGGTATTCGTCACCACCGGCATGGGCGGCGGTACCGGAACCGGGGCCGCTCCGATCATCGCCTCGCTGGCCACCGAGATGGGCGCCCTTACCGTCGCGGTCGTGACCAAGCCCTTCGCCTTTGAAGGCAAGCGCCGCATGTCGCAGGCGGAGCGGGGTATCGCGGAACTGATGGAATCCGTCGACACTACCATCGTGATTCCCAACGAAAAACTGCTGGCGGTCGCGCAGGATGCAGGATTCTTTGAATCGTTCCGTGTCGCTGATGACATTCTGCGGCAAGGTGTACAGGGCATCTCGGACATTATTACTATTCCCGGGATCATCAACCGCGACTTCGCCGACGTAAAAGCGATCATGGCGGGCATGGGTTACGCGGTCATGGGCACAGCCACGGCGAACGGCGCCCGCCGTACCACCGAGGCCGCCCAGAAAGCAATCGCTTCTCCGCTGCTCGAAGCCGGAGCCATAGACGGCGCTCGCGGCATTCTTATCAACATCACCGGCTCCGCCTCGCTCAAACTGGCTGAGGTGCAGGAGGCCTGCACCATTATCCAGAGCGCTGCCCACGAGGATGCCAACATTATTTTCGGCGCCGTGCTCGATGAGAAGATGAAAGACGCGGTGAAAATCACCGTTATCGCCACCGGCTTCAAGGAATCCGATGTTCGTCGCCGCCGTCAGGAACAGCAGCCCAGCTTCGTGGTTTCCCGGAGGGTTGATGATTTTCCAGAACCGCAACCCGAACCCGAGTTTGATCCCGAGCCGCCGCCTCCGCCCATGGTGATGGAGTCGCCCAACGCGCCCGTGGCCGTGGTTTCAACCGAGAGCAGCGGCCTCGACGCCATGCGCAACGCCATGATCGCCAACTTCGAGCAGGCCGATCTCGACGTTCCGGCATTCCTTCGCAAGCGGAATGAAACTATGTGAATGGAAGTTGAAGGATTTATCAGAGAGACACAAACACATCGAGAACACAAGGGTTATCCCATTTCGCGCTGCGCAGGTCCTTTCGACTAAAGTGCGATTTTGAACACCGCTCCGTTTCCGTAGGCTCCGCAGCCGCTTGCGGTGCCATACAGATTGCCTGCGGAGTCTAACGTCAGACTGGCGAGAGGCGCACAACCGTCGGTGCCGCCTTTGAAACTGTGCAGCACTGTCTCCTTGCCCTGCGGGTCCAGCTTGAATACCCTACCATAGTTGCCGCCCAGCGTGGTGCCATAAAGATTCCCAGCAGCGTCCCGAACCAGCCCGCCCAAAGGGTTGCCACCTTCGTTTTCGTGGAAGCGGTGCAGAATCTTCTCCCTGCCAGCCGCGCTCACCTCGAATACCGTGCCGCATCCCTGGTCGCAGGCCGGATCTCCCCCACTGTAGGTTGTGCCGTAGAAGTTTCCCGTCGTACCCGGAATCAAGCCCGCATACGGGAACGCCCCGTCAGGCGATTCTAAAAAACGGTAGAGGATGGTCTCCTTGCCGGTTTTGCTCACCTTGAACACCGTGCCACATCCTCCAAAGCACGGTCCACCGCCACCTGCGTCGGTAGTACCAAAAAGATTGCCCTGATTGTCCCGAAACACTCCCGCAACTGGGAACTCTCCGTCGGGCAAGCCGTTAAACTCGTGGAGTACGGTTTCGTTGCCTTTGCGGTCCACCTTGAACACTGCGCCGCCGTATCCGTAGGGGCCCCAATACGCAGTGCCATATAGATTGCCTGCCTTGTCCATGACCAAGTCCCCATTCGGGTCGCCGCCGTCGGAGCCGCCGCTGAACTGATAGAGCACTGTCTCTTTCCCCGTCGTGTCCAACTCAAATACGACTCCGCAGCCATCCCCACCGCAACTGCCGTTACCTCCTTCGGAGGTGCTGCCATACAGATTCCCCGCGGCATCCTGGATCAGTCCTCCGTACGCGTATCCGCCATCTGCTCCACCGGTGAACGAATACAGCACGGTTTCTTTGCCCGCCGTATCCAGCTTGAAGACCGTGCCCCATCCCAGAGTGCGAGCGCCGCCGTACTGGGTCATCCCATAGAGGTTGCCGGATGCATCCAGAATCACCTTCCCGGCGGGAGTTGCTCCATCATTTGGCCCGCCTTGAAAAGCGTAGAGCACTTTGAAAGTTTCCGCCTGTGCCCACTGTGGCGCAACCAATGCGGGGAAAAGCGCAGCCGCCAGCGTCCACGCAACGATGGCTACTCGCGAAATCGAAATTCGCGCGCCGTTCGGTCCGCTGCCAGTTCTAAGCATCATCCCTCCTATAGTGAGCGTCCGTGCGAAGCGGCTCTGAGCGCTTCGCGGGATTGATCCGCTACCTTCCTTGCGCCAGCATACCTAGGGTGGGTTCGCCCCTCGTCTTGCCAGTGATGATCGGCTTGTCGACTACCGTCTCATAGGCATAGCCGGTAAGGGTGGCATTTACCTCTCGGTTCGCAATGCTAACGTTGAGCCGTGCCCACCCATAGTGGAGTTTTCCCTTGATAAGAAATTTCAGTCCGAGATAGCGATTCTTGGCGTTCTTCCACGGGCCGCCGCTGTGTGTACCGATTCCCGAACTACGAAAAGCCATTTCGTTCCGTCCTGCGGCAAAATGCTTTACGCTTGGACCGACACTAACTCCCGCGGGTAACGCGGCGGCGTAATTCGAAAACCCTCGGTTCGTCCGTTGCACCCAGATTTGGTTGCCTGACTGTAGCGGCTCGGCCGCCAGGTAGGTTCCAAAAGGGGTTGTGCTGTTGTGAGTCAGGTTGAAGACGTCGAAATCGTGAATTCCTTCGTGATTGAGATCAATGGGCACTGCGTGATTGGTCCGAACTATTTTGTGGGCGGGTGTGTAGATGATTTTTGCTTCAGCCGGCTGTGCCAAGGCCAGCATTCCTACACCGGCAGCACTCGCCGCCGCCACGTAAGCCAGGAGACGCTTGTCCAGTTCTTCGCTGAGCCGGGTCACAGACCGCGGTTTGAGGAAATTGTTGTTTTGAGATTTTTGCGGGGTCATGAGTGGTACTCCTATGGGTCGGATGCCTTTACCCAGCCGCAGCGCCGCTTCCCAGAACGGAGGACGGCGCATTTTTTAGACGCCGCAAGCTTCCCACCGGCCAAACCCCCTGTCAATGTGAAAGTTCTTGCATCTTGCCCAGCTCCAAATGCTTTCGTTCCAACAGGTGCCAGTTCAACGAAACAACCATGTTGAAATCTTGACCCGGGCCCGACCTTGTCCGCCGTGTCACCCTTAAGTCACTTCCCCGGAAACAATTGAGCGAGGAACTCCTGGTCTGCCGCCAACTGCTTGGCTTGGGGAAAGTAGGGCATCTCCGCATCCCACTGCTGCTTGAACTTGGGATTATCTTTGGCGGCCAGCGCAAACTCCCGCAGGGCCGCCGGCTTGTCTCCCGCTGCGTAGTCAATGAAAGCTAACTCCATGTGGCCGTCGTTATTCTCTGGCGCGTAATGGACAGCTTTCTCGCCCGCGGCGCGGGCCTCAGTCAGATTCCCTTTCATGAGCAAATTGTCCGCCTGATCCTGGTAGTTGTAGGTGAGATTCAAGTCCAGCAGTCGCCGCAACTCCGCAAACGGATCGGAATTGTCGTCCACGTTGATATACAAGTAACGATCATTATTCATATTCCGCCCGCAGCCCTTGCAAACGATCAACATCGAGGCCGACTGGCGGCCGCGCTTGTCCCCTCCCGCGGCGTCGCCTGCTTTCAAAGCGGCGTAGAGTTTTTCCGCCAGCTCGCCAGCGGTAGCCTCGAATGCCTTTCCCATCGCCTCCGGAACCTGCGGTCCAACCAGGATGTTTCCCTGCGCTGCCCACGTCGTGCCTTTCTGGCCTCCCGCCCAATACGGCGCCTTCGGTCCGGTGTGAGTTAGCACATTGCCTTTGCTGTCCACGAGGGCAAACTGCCGGCCGTCTTTATCCGAAAAAGTATCTTCTGCCAGCAAACGATCTGCGACCTGCTGCGCGGTCAATCCCTGGCGCAAGAGCTCGAGCGCCTTGGGGCCGTATCCCACGTTGACGTCGGCTTGCGTCGCCACCGCCCCCACATCGGCTTCCGCCCAGGGCACAACCGATCCCACGGAGAAATATCGCGAGGCCACGGCGATTCCCATCTGCCCGGTTGCCGGATCGCGGGCCACGATGGAAAATGTCGAAACGTTTTGTGGATGCAGAGCTGGATGACCGCCCGCCCACGCGATAGAAGAGAAGATTGACAAGCCGAGAAGCACGAAGCTGCATTTCATCGAGGTCATGCCGGCAAGATTAACGCGCATTTCAGATTTGGCCAAGTGGCGACAAATTTCCATATACCATACCGGGTATGGTATAGTAGGAAAATAGACATTGAACAATGAGCCACACCGTCAAGGACAAACAAAATCTGATTCTACGGGCCAAGCGCATTCAGGGGCAGGTTGAAGCTCTGGTGCGAGCCCTTACCGAGGAGCGCGATTGTTCTGAAATCTTGCAAGTCATGAGCGCCGCCAGAGGGGCGATGAACAGTCTGATGGCCGAGCTTCTGGAAGGTCACATCCGCAGCCACGTGCTGAACGGAAAGCACAAGGCCACTTCACAGCAAGTGACGGCGGCGGATGAAGTAATCGACATGGTCAAGTCTTACCTGAAGTAACCAGCTGCAGTTGGCAGGAAAGGGAAAAAGTATGAGCGCTACCCAGGTGCTTGAGAGAAACAATGCTCCGACTTCCCCTCTATCTCCGAGCAAAGAGCCGGACCACGGCTCCGAACATGAGCACAGGTTGGAATGGTTTGAACTCGCCCGCATTGCGTTCGTGGCTCTGGCTGCGGCCGCAGTTTGGTTTCGCGTGTGGGAGCCGTTTTCCCGCCTCAGTGTCATTGGCATAGCGGCCGCGCTGATCGGCGGCTATCCCATTTTTAAGGAGGCCTTCGAAAACATCGTCGAACGAAAGATGACGATGGAACTCTCGATGACCATCGCCCTGCTTTCGGCCCTGGCTATCGGTGAATTCTTTACTGCTCTCGTCATCACGGCTTTCGTGCTTGCCGCCGAGGTTCTGGAAGGGCTCACGGTAGGGCGCGGCCGGCGTGCCATCCAGAATCTGATTGATTTCTTGCCCCGAACTGTTTCGGTCCGGCGTAATAACGAGGTGGCTGAAATACCCGCCGCAAATCTTCAACTTGGTGACACGGTCGTCGTGAAGCCGGGTGGACGTATCCCCGTGGATGGCCGCGTGCTCAGCGGGCGCTCTTTTGTGGAGCAGGCAGCCATCACAGGCGAAGCCATGCCGGTTGAGAAATCGCCGGGAGATGCGGTTTACGCGGGAACCATCAATCAATCGGGAGCCTTGGAAGTCGAGGCGCAGAAATTGGGCCGCGATACGACTTTCGGAAGGATTATCGAAGCGGTTGAGCGGGCAGAGAAATCGCGCGCTCCCATTCAGAAAACGGCGGATCGCCTGGCTGGTTACCTTGTGTATTTCGCCTTGGGGGCCGCCGTTCTCACCTTCATCGTTACTCACAACGTGAGATCAACGATTTCAGTCGTAATCGTTGCTGGGGCATGCGGTATAGCCGCGGGAACTCCTCTCGCGGTTCTTGGCGCCATCGGCCGCGCCGCACGTCACGGGGCAATCATTAAAGGCGGTCTTTATCTGGAAGCGTTGGCCGCTGTGGACACGGTGCTATTGGATAAGACTGGCACTTTGACCTTCGGAACTCCTCAGATTCGGGAGGTCGTCTCAAGCAATGGCTTCGCACCGCAGGAAATCATTGCCGCTGCCAGCATTGCCGAGCGCAAGTCCGAACATCCCCTCGCCAAGGCCATCCTTGCGCGGGCTGCCCAACTCGCCGTGCCTGTCGCCGAACCGGATGAATTCTCCTATACGCCTGGAAGAGGAGTCCGAGTGACCTATCGTGGCGAGGAGATTCTTGTCGGCAGCCGGGCGCTGCTGATGGATCGCGGTGTGGAAGGAATTTCGCCTGTCAACGGTAATGGTGCAGGTGGAGTCTCGGAAGTTTACGTTGCTCGCGGTGGGAAAATGCTTGGCAGCATCCGCATCGCTGACGTTCTGCGTCCTGAAGCCAAGGCTGCGGTCGCCGCCATGCGAGAGATGGGCCTGAAAACGATTCTGCTCAGCGGAGATACGCAAGCCGTGACCACATCGGTGGGGCGAGATCTCGGTGTGGACGAGGCAGTCGGAGAACTTTTGCCTGATCAGAAAGCCAAATGGGTCAGCGAGCTTCGCGGAAAGAATCGCAAGGTTGCCATGGTCGGGGACGGCGTTAACGATGCTCCAGCCCTGGTCGAGGCAAATGTCGGAATCGCGATGGGTTCAGGCACAGACGTTGCCAGGGAGAGCGCCGATGTCATCTTGATCGGAAGCGATCTCTCCAAACTGGTCGAAACGTTGCGGATCGCTCGCCGCTGTCGCGGCATCATCATGCAGAACTTCGTAGGTACTTTGGTCGTGGACAGCATAGGCGTAGGCATGGCGGCTTTTGGCTTTCTCAATCCGCTGCTGGCAGCTTTCATTCACGTTAGCTCGGAGATGACATTCATCCTCAATTCGACGAGATTGTTGCCGCGGAGTGCTGAAATCCGGCAATGAGGATAAACGCGCACGAAGATTACCGATTTGCGCAGCATGGGAAAATCCTTTCCGCTTTTGAGGAGTATCATTCCAGTAACCCAGCCCGCGGTTACCAAAGGTGGATGCCCTCCCGCAAAATGCCAGCAACTCTTGTGCTCACAGCGGGTTAGATCAGGTGGGACAAGTTTCCCGGAGAATTACTTTTTCATTGCGCACTGCGGCTAAGTCGCATATTATCGGAGAGTTGCGGGACTTGGCCGATGGCGGCGACCGTTGGCATGCTCCTTGCTCTGTAGTAGGGGTGAATTCTGGGGATAGGGACAGCGAAGTGATATCGGGGAAAAGGTTTGCGCTCAATTATCTAGTTGTCGCTTTCATCACTTTGCTGCTCAGCGCAGCTGGCATGGCGGCTACGGTCAACTCCCGTTCGCTAACCAAATCCAAAACACAAAAGATCAGCGAAAGCCAGCACACCCGCAAGCGCATGCATCGGCTGGCGCACAGCCGTGCCGTACGCTCCGGGACCCGCCGCACCAGTTTGCACCGCAGGCATCACTACTACGAGCGCTTTTATACAAGTTCGTTTGCTTCGGACATCACGGAAGGCGACGTGACCAGCGGCGAAGATTCGGTCGTGCGCCAGGCCGCCATTGACGCCCTGGGCGACATGAACGGCACCGTGGTTGCCATCGAGCCTACCAGCGGACGCATTCTTGCCATGCTGAACCAGAAGCTGGCGCTTTCCAGCGGCGCCCAGCCCTGCTCGACCATCAAGCTGTCCGTGGCGCTGGCCGGGTTGAGCGAAGGCCTCATCACCAAAGAAACCGAAGTCCGCCTCGGCGGCCGTTACCACATGAACCTGACTATGGCGCTGGCCCACTCCAACAACGCTTATTTCGAAGCCCTGGGCCGCGAGTTAGGTTTTGAGAAAGTCAGCTACTACGCCCATCAATATGGACTGGGCGAGCTGGCCGGTTACAGCATTCCCGGCGAGCAACTCGGCATTTACCCCAACGAAGTCATTCCTACGAAGCTGGGCGGTGTGGGCAAGATGTGCTCCTTCGGCGAAGGTGTTTCGATGACGCCGTTGCAGCTTGGCGCCATGGTTTCCGCGATCGCCAATGGCGGCACGCTTTATTATCTGCAGCATCCTACCACTCCGGAAGAAGTCACCAACTTTCAGCCCATTGTGAAGCGGCGTTTGGATATCGCGCCCCTGATTCCGGAAATCTCCGACGGCATGGCCGGAGCGGTATCTTACGGAACCGCGCGCAGCCTGCGCGTGAACTTTAACGAAGAGGAAGTTCTGGGCAAGACCGGAACCTGCTCTCACGCGGGCACCCGTTTCGGATGGTTTGCTTCCTACGCGAAAACCGACGTCGGACACATTGTAGTCGTCGTCTTCCTGGAAGGCGGCCGTCCCACCTTCGGTCCCAAGGCCGCAGAAATTGCCGGCCGCATGTATCGCAACCTCTACGATCACAGCTTCTTCACCGACCGCCCAGCCTTGCCGGCGACGAGCGCGACGGTGCATCCGGTCGAAACCTCCAACTAGTTGTCCCGAGTCATCTTCCGACCTCTGACGGCGGAAGACTTCATGTATTGTCATTCCGAGGAGCGCAGCGACGAGGAATCTGCAGTTTTTCTGGAGCCCATTGTCTCTGAGAATTCCCTGAGGCAGCGCGGCCACTGACAGCGTGATAGGGGTCCTTCGACTGTGCCGCCGCGCGCTCCGCGCACGACGGCTTCGCTCAGGATGACACGAGTAGAATTAACCAGCGAGCACGCCCCCAATGAAAAAACCGCTCCTCTGGTTCAGCATGGCTGCGGTTCTGTGCGCGGCCTGCGCTCTGGCCGGTCAAGCTCATCCCCATCCCGATCCCAGCGCGAAGCTGGGAACGGTTTCGTTCCCGATTTCCTGCTCCAGCGCGACGCAGCAAGCCATCGAACATGGACTCGCTCTGCAACATTCGTTCTTGTTTGATCAAGCGGAGAAACAATTCGCCGAGGCCGCCGCGAAAGACCCCACGTGCGCGATGGCGTATTGGGCCGAGGCGATGGGATTGTATCGTCCGCTGGCCTACCGGCCTTCCGATTCCGATATGAAGCAAGGCTGGGAGCTAGTTCAGAAGGCGCAAGCCCTGCACGCGAAAACTCAGCGCGAACGCGACTACATTGATGCCCTCGCGGTTTTCTATCGCGAAGATCAACAAAGTGACGACAATCGAAATAAATCCACCCGCGATTACCAAACCCGCAACCGCGAATTCTCCGAAGCGATGGAGAAGGTGTACAGGCAGTATCCCGAAGACCACGAGGCGGCGGTGTTTTATGGCATGTCGCTGCTGACGTGGGGTCCGGATGCGGAACACCCGCTCATCAATCCGCAGAAGGCGATCGCCATCCTCAACCAGGTGTTTCGTGAGAATCCCGACCATCCAGGAGTGGCGCACTACCTGATCCACGCCGCCGACTCCCCGCAACTGGCGCCGCTAGGCCTGGAAGCCGCCCGCCGCTATGCGCAGATCGCGCCCGCCGCGCCGCATGCGCTGCACATGCCGTCGCACATCTTCGCCCGGCTCGGCTTGTGGCAGGAGGACATTCAGTCGAACCTGGCATCGCTCGAGGCCGCTCGCCATCCCGCAGGCATGCCTGTGGGCGCAGAAAATCAGGTGCATGCAATGGAGTTTCTGGAGTACGTATACCTGCAGATTGGCGAAGACAAGAAAGCTGAAGAAATGGTGCGCCAGCAGGCTGCGATTGACTACGATCAGGTGGACAAGAACCTGGTGGATTATCTCAATCGCACGCGTGCCCATTCGCCTGCGATGTATGACTTGGAGATGCGGCATTGGAAAGACGCGGAAGCGCTCCAGCCCGACGCGAAGGCCGAGCCGTACAACCAGGCCATCACATATTGGGCACATGCCGTGGCTGCGGGACACTTGCATGATGCGGCCGCGGCGCGGGCTGCGGTCAATGACTACGATGCAATGCTGGAGGAGACCAAGCGCGGTCCGCACGCATTTCGGGCCGACTACATGACCACCAAGCGCGACGAAGCGCACGCCTGGCTGGCATTTGCCGAAGGTAGAAACGACGAAGCCGTGCGGCTGCTGCGTGCGGTCGCCGACAAACAGGATGTCGAGGGCAAAGGCGAGGTCGAACTGCCCGCGCGTGAGATGCTGGCAGACATGCTGCTGGAAATGGGTCGTCCGCAAGAAGCTCTGACCGAGTACGAAAACTCTATGCAGGTTGATCCTAACCGGTTCAACGGTCTGTATGGTGCGGGCCGGGCAGCCGAATTGACGCATCAACCCGAGAAAGCGTCCACCTACTACGCGCAGTTGCTGAAAAATTGCGACAACGGGACGCATTCGGATCGTCCGGAACTGGCCCAGGCGAGAGCGTTCGCGAGGAAGAGGTAATGGGCGGTTACGACTGCTGTGTCCACGCCGATGATTTTCACCGACCCACCCTTTTCGCAAACTACGCGAAACAGGGTGCACCCGCAGCTCGACTCACCATCAAGATGAGCATCCCTGGCGGTCTCAATATGATTCACTCCAAGCTAAGTTGTTGAATCTTCGTTTAACCTACATCAGAGGGGCAAAACGGCAGTCTGACCATCGCGTAGAATGCCATTTATTGGCGCTAGGAGGCCCGTAGAGCGACGATCGGATGCTCGGACGACGTTTGGGTCGTGCCGGGCATACAGGAGCCCGCCAGAGGGCCGCTGTGCTTAAAGTTATCCTGCAGCTATATGCGAGATTCCCGAATTGGGAAAATACATAGATCCTTCCCGGCCTGAAGGCCGGTCAGGATGACAGTCCAGAAATATGACACTAACTTAACGGACGCCACACTAGGCGAGAGTCAGTACATACAGAAAAAAGGCGCCGCAGGTTCTCGGCGCCTCGGAGCAACACACAGGGAAAACTCTTTATTTGATCTCGCCCATGGGGCTGGCGCCGAACTCGCGCCGGTTGGCGATGACTTTGGCGGAGCGTGCTGCCATGGCCGGTGTTCCTGCCGCGGTGCCGTAGCGTTCCATCAGCGTGGGAACCATGGCGCCTTCCGCTTCCTTCACAAAGGTAAGACGGCCTTCCGGGCAGATATCCACGCGAATGAAATCGCCCAGCTTGACCTGGCCCGTGGCCACCAGATTGGCCAAGGGGAACACGAGATGACGCTCAATGGCGCGCTTCAGATGTCGGGCCCCATACTTCGGGTCCGTACCCTCGTCCAGTAAGAAGCTCTTCACCTTGGACGTGCAGTTGAACACGAACTGGTTCGCGGCCGCAGCCATCAAAACGCGTTGCTGCACCATGCCCAGCTCAATTTCCAGGATCTGTTGCAGATGCTCGGAGCGCAGAGTCTTGAACACGACGACCTTGTCGATGCGGTTCATGAACTCCGGCGTGAACTTGCGCCGGGCGGCGTCGACGGCGGTGCGATCGATTTTGTCGTCCAGACTGGCATCCACCTGGTTCGCTTTGCGCGCGGCGAATCCCAGACCGCCTTCGACCAGGGTGCTCATCTCGCTGGCTCCCAGGTTTGAGGTCATGATGATGATGCACTGGGAAAGATCAACCCGGCGGTTGTCGCCCAGGGTTAGCGTAGCTTTGTCAAGGATGCCCAGCAGCAACTGCCAGAGCGCGTCGGACGCCTTCTCGATTTCGTCGAAGAGCAGGATCGACAGCTTGAGCTTGTCGGTGTGCCACTGGTTAAGAGCTTCCTGCGTGAGCAGGGGATGAGTCTCGCGGTGGCCCAGATATCCGGGCGGCGAACCGATCAGTTTGGCGATCTCGTGGGAGTGCTGGAACTCGGCGCAATCGATCTTGATGCAGGCGCGAGCGTCGCCGAACAGAGCCTCAGACATGGCCTCGACGACACGGGTTTTCCCCGATCCGGTGGGGCCCAGAAAGAGCAGATTGCCCACCGGACGTCCGGGAGGGTTCAACCCGGCCAGGAACATCTGGTAGATTTCGACGACCTTTTCGACAGCGGCGTCCTGGCCGACGATCTTGCGGCGCAAGGCGCCTTCGAAGTCTCTGGCATCGTTGCTGCGGCGAGTGGGATCGAGCGCGGTGCTAAGCACGTTTTTCATAGGGTCGGAGCCCTCATTGTCCTTTCCTGAGCCTGCAATGGTCCTTGGGAGAGTCCGTCATTTTTGCTGTTTTCAGGAAGCGACAAATTTTGTCACCTCCTCACCCCTTGAATCGCTATGGCTTACTGCAAATGATTAGCCATCCCCTTCCGACTGCGCATCACTCCATTTCTGTAAGACTTAGATGCGTATCACCTGTCGTGGGAGGCACTTACGTGACAGGGGGAAATCATGTAAAGGGAAATAATTTGCGCACGCAGGAAGTTTTGTGGAACTCTCAGGCGCGGACGCGACGCTCTCCTGTGGCACTGGCCGGACGTAACTGGCAGCGAAAATCGGCCCCCTTTAGCATCCTTCTAACGCATTCCCCCTGGGAGAAAAAACTTGCGAAGGCTTGGTTCCACCCTGCTAACAGTTGTGGCGTGTCTATGCTTCGGGATCATTTCCTGGCATTTGGCATTCCGGCTACCGCCTGCGGCGGAAGCTCAATCCGGCCAAGCATTGCGGTTGACTTCGGCCTCCGCTGACGTCCCCGGCAAGCCGGCGTCGGCAGGAGTCTCGGTGGAAATCACGAAGGTGGCTCCGCCCGGCAGCACGATGTATTTTGCCAGGCGCGGGGACACGATTTCCTCAGTCGCTCATCACTATGTTTCCCAGACTTCCTATCTGACCTCGAGCGAACTGGCAGAGGCCATTCGTAAAGTCAACGGAGACCTGCAAGGCACATACCTGAAGGCGGGGCAGACGGTGGTGGTGCCGGGCATCCTGGATACGCCGATCGTAGAGAAAACCATCCCCGTACCGCGCGATTTTGAGGTGCGGGCAGTTTATTTGACCGGTCTGATGGCGGGCAGCGATCACGGGCTGCGCATTATTCGCCGCTGGCGGGAATTGGGCGGAAATGCCGTGGTTTTCGACGTGAAGGATAGCGACGGAAGCATCAACATTCCGTTCGATCACCCGCTGGCGGGCGGGCATCACATCGCCATACACGATCTGCCCAAGTTTGCCCATTTTCTGCACTCGCAGGGCATGCACGCCATCGCGCGAATTGCCATCTTCCGCGACGAACGGCTGGTGGTGGCGCATCCCGAGCTGGCAGTGAAGTCCCGGCGCACTGGCAATCCCTGGCGCGAAAACGGCAAGCTGGTCTGGACCGATCCCTCGCAACCTAAAGTACAGGAATATGACATTGCGCTGGCCAAGAAAGCCGCCCAGTCCGGCGCGGACGAGATCCAGTTTGATTACGTCCGCTTTCCGGCCGAGGGCGATCAGAAAGATGCCAGCTTCGTGTTCCAGACCCAGCATCCCGATTGGCATCGCTCGGACGTGATCGCCGACTTCCTGAAACATGCCTACGCGGAATTGCACCCCACCGGCGTGTTGTTTTCGCTGGACGTATTCGGCGTGATGGCGTGGCAGCGTCCGGTGGACCTGGCGCACACCGGGCAGGACATCGTTAAGATGGCCCAGTATTGCGACGTGCTCTCGCCGATGATTTATCCTTCGCACTTCTTCGGCATGGACGGGATCGCGCACCCCGGTGACGCGCCCGAGCATTTTATTGGCGAGTCCATGGACCGCTTTCAGTTGATCACGAAGGGCAGTGGCGTGGTGATTCGGCCGTGGCTGCAGGCTTTCCACTGGCGCACCAAAACCTATTCTCCGAAGTACATTGAAACCCAGGTGTTGACCGCGAAGAACAAGGGCGGGATCGGATTCTTGTTCTGGAACGCCAACAACGATTACAGCAAGCCCTACGCCGCCATGCCCGAGATGCGAGCCGCCAAAGGGCAGTATTTTCGAGGGGATGAACTGCCGGGCGTAGTGCAGGCGGGGCTGACGGTGGGGCCGGCGGAGTCGTCGGACAACGCCAGATAGTGACGACAGTCAGTGTTCAGTGTCTTGTCCAGTAAATTCCTGTCATATTTTTAGAATGTGATCCTGACCGTTTAGGAATTGTCATCCTGAGGGCGGTTTTTCGGTTTGCGAAGCAAACCGAAGACAACCGAAGGATCTATGTATTTGATTTCTGTAAATGCATAGATCCTTCGTCGGAAACGTTCGCAGGAGCGAACGTTTCCCTCCTCAGGATGACATTTGTTAACTTATGCCTGGAAATTGCGGGGCCACACTAACGTGACGGGGAGGGGAGGTCCGCCAACTGGGGATACTCGCCGCACCCGCCGCCAGATGGCCAAGTGTGGCGGGCTCTAGGACGACGTCCGCCCCTTTTGTCTTTCCCGCGATGATTGGTTTATTGGGCACAGTCTCATAGGCGTAGCCGGTGAGGGTGGCGGTGATGCCCACAATACCGTAGCCCTTAACTTTGACGTTGAGGCGGGCCCACCCGTAGTGAACCTTGCCCTTGATGACAAACTTGAGCCCGAGGTAACGATCCCTAACACCCTTGCCGCTGTTCACCCAATAACCGTTGAAGCCAGGAGGGGGGCTACTTACATACGAAACCGATCCCATGACCGGGAACTTACTGTTAAAGAGCCCGTTCGGACCGATCTTCGTGCCCCGCCGCAGCGCCGAACGGAAGTCACGGCCCCAGACCATATTGGATACTGTCAACGGATGGCAGGCAAGGTACGCGGAATTGCCGCTCTGGAAGGGTGCGGATCGTGCCGCCAACGAGAAGTCGTTCACGCCATCATGGTTGAGATCGACCTTGTACGTGCAGCAGGACGAGTTCGATGAGGTAGTGAGCACCACGTGGACCGGCGTGTAAAGAACTTTAGCTTGCGCTGGCGCGGCCGATACCAGGGCCCCCGTGGCACCAGCAGCGGCAGCAGCGTACATCGCCAGCTTCTTCTCCAGCCTCGCACCCAGGGGCGTGGTCCTGCGGGTTCGTGTGGCTGGGGGTTCTGATTTCTGCGAAGTCATTTTCCTGTCTCCTTTCGGGGAGCATCCGGCGTGGCAGATGCCTGGGGCAAGGTATCTTGGTTTGTGATTATGGCCTTGCGCGCTGCAGCCGGTCAATATGTAAAACTTTGCGCCAGGCTCGCCTTCGGTTGATTAGCGCGGCTTCCCAGGTGCTCGGGATCGGCCGCGCTTACAAGCCGGCGGGGGAAGTAGCATCAACCTACTGTTGGGACCGGTTTTGTCAGCTTCCCGGCTGAATTTGGGCATCTGCCCGGGTGAGTTGCAGAATTCATCCTGAATTTGGTCCAACCTCGGGTATAATCTCCTCGGTTTTTGTTTGGCGCGACCTGTCCCCTCGGGTACCGTGCTGCCTGTCGCCAACAGGCGGATCCACCCACGGCGAGAATTTGGCATCAAAACAAATTGCTCCCTCAGCCGTACGAGTGAATCTTTTAAATTGAGGAGTGCGCATGGCGATTCAGAAGACAGAAAAAATCTGGCACAACGGTAGATTGGTGAACTGGGATGACGCGCAAATCCACGTCATGTCGCACGTGGTGAATTATGGCTCGTCGGTATTTGAGGGCATCCGCTGCTACGCGCTGCCCACGGGACCGGCTATTTTTCGGGTTCAGGAACACACGCAGCGCCTGCTGGATTCGTCCAAGATTTACCGCATCGATGTGGACTACACTCGCGAAGAACTGATCTCCGGCATGATCGAATTAGTGAAGAGCAATGGAGTTTGGCCCTGTTACCTTCGGCCGATCGTGCTGCGCGGTTATGGCGAGGCGGGGGTCAATCCCTTCAATTCGCCGACCGAGGTCTATCTCTGCAACTATCCCTGGGGCAAGTACCTGGGCACCGATGCCGAGCAGGGTGTGGACGTTTGCGTTTCTTCCTGGACACGCATTGCGCCCAACACGCTTCCCGCCATGGCTAAGTCGGGGGCGAACTACATGAACTCGCAACTGATCAAGATGGAAGCCATCATCAACGGCTACGTCGAAGGGATCGCGCTCGACAGTAACGGGTACGTCAGCGAAGGCTCGGGTGAGAATGTGTTCGTTGTTCGCAATGGGACGCTGCAAACCGCGCCTCTGGGCAACTCGGTGCTGCCGGGAATTACGCGGGATTCGGTTCTGCGCATTGCTCGCGAGCTGGAGATCCCAGTCGTAGAGCAGGGGATCCCGCGCGAACTGCTTTACATCGCGGATGAAGCCTTCTTTACCGGAACGGCGGCGGAGATTACACCGATCCGGTCGGTGGATAAGATCAGCGTGGGCAAAGGCGTCACCGGACCGTTGACTAAGGCGATCCAGAAGGAGTTTTATGGCATCGTTCACGGCGAGAAGCCCGATCGGTTTGGCTGGCTGACGCCGGTGCCGGTGAGCAGCAAGCAACCGGTCAGCGTGTAGGGTGGTTTCGGCTCCAGACGGTTATCCGGGGCGCGTGCATTCGCGCCCCGTTATTATTTTGCAGCATCGCCGTGTCTTCGACAGCATTTACCTTCCGCAGCATTTACCTTTCACACCACAACACATCAACCGGATATTTCTCAAACACACGATCGGATGTGAGGATCACCATTTCTTCCGCAATCGCCTGCGCGATCATTAAGCGGTCGAACGGGTCTCGATGATGCGGAGGGAGATCATAGACCCTGACTGCGTGGAATTGCGTGATGGCAAGCGGACGCAGACCTTGCCTGGCCGTGAATGTGGGCACGCACTCTGCGGGAGGCGAAGGCAGGTGCAATCTTCCCAGGCCCGCTTTGATGCTGATCTCCCAGACGGCCGCTGCGGAAAAGTAAATTTCCTCGTTGCCGTTCCTCAGGATATCGAGACCGGTCTGGTTGATTCTGCCGACAGAATCAATGCTCCATAACCAGATATTGGTATCCAGCAGATACTTCATTTGCGCTTGCGCTGCTCAAGTTTGGGCAACTCTCCGCCGTAAAATTCCTTGAGTAGATCATCGGGCAGAGGAGCATCGAAGTCATCGGCGACCCACACCTGGCCCTTGGCAAATCCCAAGGGACGGACCGCCGGTTTTTCGACAACCGCGATCAGCTTGGCGATGGGTTTGCCCGCGCGTGCAATCGTGATCTCCTCTCCCGCCGCCACACGTTGCAGGAGACGCGAGAGGTGGGTTTTGGCCTCGTGAATATTGACTTCCACAGCATCGAGTATGGACTAAGTCCATAGACTAAGTCAAGCTAACTTCGGAGTGGTAGTGGGCTACCTTGAATCGTCGCCTCCGAAAAGGGCCCAGATGCACAATCCGCTATTACTTAGGTCATCTTGGGCCGGATGACATTTGGGTTCATGATACGGATTGGTTCCCAAGGATCTCCTCGAATGAATATTGATGATCTGCTTCGCATCGCCATGGAGCGGCGCGCCTCCGACTTGCACCTGAAGGTTGGAAATTATCCTCACCTGCGCATCGATGGCGAATTGATTCCGCTGACCGATCAGCCGCGCATCAGTGCGGAGGACATGCTGACCATGGCGTTCAGCATGATGTCGGCGCGGCAGAAGCAGAAATTCAAAGAGACCACGGAAATCGATATGGCCTACGGAGTGGCCGGACTGGGCCGCTTCCGTGTGAACGTGTTCCAGCAGCGCGGCAACGTGGGATTGGTGCTGCGCGTAATTCCTACCAAGATTCGGGCGCTCGATGAACTCTATTTGCCCAAGATCGTGGAGCAAGTCTGCGACATGCCCCGCGGATTGATTCTGGTCACCGGCGTCACCGGTTCCGGTAAGTCTACGACCCTGGCGGCTATGGTGGACCGCATCAATTCCACCCGCGCCGAACACATCATTACGATCGAAGACCCCATCGAATTCCTGCACCGCGACAAGAAAGGCTACGTCAACCAGCGCGAGGTGGAAGTGGACACGCCTAATTTTTCGGCCGCGCTGCGAGCCTCGCTTCGCCAGGATCCCGACGTCATTCTGGTCGGCGAAATGCGCGACGTGGAAACCATCGGCACGGCGCTGCACGCTGCCGAGACCGGGCACATGGTGTTCTCAACCTTACACACGCTGGATGCGGTGGAAACCATCAACCGCATTATCGCCGTCTTTCCGCCGCCGGAGCAGAAGCAGATTCGTCTGCAACTTGCCGCCGTGCTGCGGGCAGTGATCAGCCAACGACTGGTGAAACGGTGCGATGGCGAGGGCCGCGTGCCCGCGGTCGAAGTCATGATCAATACCGCATACATCCGGGAATGTATCCTGGTGCCGGAAAAGACACGCTCCGTCCGCGACGCCATCTCCGCCGGAACTTCGCAGTACGGCATGCAGACCTTCGATCAGTCTTTGTGGGATTTGTTTCAGGCCGGGCTGGTCAATTACGAAACCGCTCTGGAAAATGCCTCCAACGCCGACGATTTCAAGCTGCGCATGCAGGGCATTTCTTCCACCAGCGACATCTCGAAGAACGCTATGCAATCGGCCGGCTACGGCGGCCGCTGAGTTTTCTCCTCCTGAACACTGCGGGCGCGCCAAAAGCGCGCCCTTTTTTCTTTCGGAGGAGGGCCAGAGTTGCCGCCAGCCAAAACGGCAAGCCTCTGGCCCATCGGTGGAGGAAAACCCGCGGTCAGCAGCTGGCCGCGTATTTCGCGTGCAGACAGTGAGGCGAACTGAGAATGAAAAGCGCGTGATCGAAGGTGGAGATGTCGAACACGCAATCCAGTTTTGTACGGGTCAGAATTTCATGCACGAAGTGCGACGGATTCACCAGCTTGAGTTGGACGCCGCGACTGCGAGCCCATTGATGCAAGGAAAGCAGCGCCGTCAGGCCACCGGCATCAAGCGTTTCCACATCCGATAAATCAAGCACCACAATGCGGGTGTCGTTTTCCGAGACGACCGCATTGCGCAGCGTGCGCACCTCGGCGCCGCGCACGATTCGCCCGCTGCATCTAACCACTGCTATATCGCCGGTTCTTTCTACATCGATGGTCAGCATGACTGCGTTCCTCGCTCTCTTACTTAACTACGGAAATAGACGCGGAAAAGTTCCCACTGTCACCGCTAGGAACGTAAAAAGTTGTGAAATATGCATGGATTCAGCAATGAGTTTTTCCCAAAAACTCCGCGAGGTGCGGTAAGGTTTTACTAATCATGGCTTTCCCTCGGCCGAGGAAGACCGATTCCGAAGATGAACTCTACCAATATGCCGTGGGCGCGCTGGCCCGGCGCATGCGTTCCGTGGCGGAACTGAAGCGCCTGCTGCGGCCTCGGGTGGAGGCCGAAACTGAGTATGGGCAGACGCTGGTGGAGCTTGTGATTCGGCGGCTCAAAGATCAGGGTTATCTCAACGACTCCCGGTACGCCGCGGCATATTCTTCCTTTCGCCGTGACAACGAGAAATTCGGCCGCAGGCGCGTGATTACCGATCTGAAGGCGAAAGGCGTGCATGGCGAGGTCATCGAAAAGGCGGTGGGCGCGGTTTATGACGAGGTGAGTGACGAGCAGCAGGCGCGGCTATACTTGCGCCGCAAGCGCCTGGTGAAACCGAAGGATCAAAAGCAGGCCGCACGAATTTTTCGGCAGCTGATGCGCGCGGGGTTTGCTGCGAAAACCATCTTCGCGATTCTGAAAAAGTGGGATGTGGACGACGAGACCCTGAGCGCGCTGGAAGAAGAGACGCAATGAAAACCGCCGAGTACGCGGAGGACGCGGCTCTGGAGATTTCGTAATACAATCATCAGCATGTGTTACAATGAGGAATGGCGTCAACCATTCAAGCGCGACTGGATCAAGAATCGGAAGAAATCCTGCATCGCCTGATGAAGAGAACTGGCTGGACACCTTCCAAGGTAGTGCGCGAAGGCCTGCGCCTCCTGGCTTCGTGCCATGCTACCAAAGGCCGCCGCACGATCATTGGCCAGGGCAGGTTTCCGTCTGGCGTTGGCGACTTGGCCTCAAATAAGACACATCTCAAGGACTTTGGGCGGTGAAGCCGATTCTGTTGGATACCGGCGCGATTGTGGCTTTGCTCGATCCCACGGACTCCTTCCACCGGCCTTGCGCCGAGGCGATGGCCAAGGTGGCAGCGCCGCTTGTCACCTGCGAAGCGGTGATTGCAGAGAGTTGCTATTTGTTGCGAAAGGTCGAAGGCGCTGCCCACGCTGTCCTGCAAAACGTGGCCTCGAGGGGCTTTCTCATTCCTCTGGCTCTTTTCGACTCAGCCCGCCCCGTGAGCCGGATTCTCGGCAAGTATCGCCATCGCGGCATTGACGTGGCTGATGCGTGCCTCATTCACCTGGCCAACGAATTCGGCACCGGCGATATTCTCACCGTGGATCGAGATTTCCGGATCTATCGCTGGGGCCGTAACAACCTGTTCCGGCCCCTGATTCCGATCAAGTGAAGGCCCAATCGCCCGAGAGAAAGAGATGTGAAGGCCATCTGTGTCCTCAGTGTCCTCCGCGGTTTTCATTTAGAATTAAACTTCGATGACTGGTTCTGAAATTCGGCGCAAGTTTCTGGACTACTTTGTCCAGAAGGGGCACCGCGAGGTGCATTCGTCGTCGCTCGTTCCGGCCAACGACCCCACGCTGCTGTTTACCAACGCAGGGATGAACCAGTTCAAAGACGTTTTCCTCGGCCTGGAAAAGCGCGATTACACGCGGGCGACTTCTTCGCAAAAATGCGTGCGGGCCGGCGGCAAGCACAACGATCTGGAGAATGTCGGGTTCACCAACCGCCATCACACCTTTTTCGAGATGCTGGGGAATTTTTCTTTTGGCGATTACTTCAAGAAAGACGCGATTGCCTACGCGTGGGAACTGATCACTTCGCCCGAGTGGTTCGGGATCGCGAAGGACAAGCTGTATGTGACCGTCTTTAACGGCGAAGGCGGAATGTCGCGCGATGTCGAGGCCTACGACCTGTGGGTTGGGCAGGGCGTGGCCAAAGATCGAATCTTTGAGTTCGGCCTGAAAGACAATTTCTGGCAGATGGGCGACACCGGTCCGTGCGGTCCCTGCAGCGAGATTCACTACGACATGGGCCCGGCCGCCTCCGATCAGGGACACACGGATTGCGCGTTTGGATGCGATTGCGGGCGCTATGTCGAGATTTGGAATCTGGTGTTCATGCAGTTCGACCGCGAGATCACAACGCTACAGGTCAAGCACCTGGCCACCGGCGATGACTATCAGCCGATTGAATACAGGCTCCGGGAATTACCCAAGCCGTCGATTGACACGGGTGCCGGATTGGAGCGGCTGGCGGCGGTTCTGCAGGGGAAGATTTCGAATTACGAGACCGATTTGTTTAAACCGTTGCTGCACCGGGCGAGTGAGCTTACCAAGACCCATTATGGGGCAGATTTCAAGGCAGACGCATCGCTGAGGATTATCGCCGATCACTCTAGAGCAGCTACCTTCCTCATTTCCGATGGCGTGATCCCGTCGAATGAGCGTCGCGGGTACGTGCTGCGCAAGATTTTACGCAGAGCTATCCGGCACGGTCGATTGCTCGCTGTGTCGCAGCCCTTCATGTTTAAAATGGCGCAGGCTGTGCGAGATGAAATGAAGGACGCATATCCTGAGCTCATAGAGACCCAGGACCGTGTCGCGAAAACAATCCTCGAAGAAGAAAAAAGGTTCGCTCACACCGTGGAACGCGGGTGGAAAGAAATGGAGGAGCAATTCGGTCGAATAATTCTCCAACGCCAGGATGACGTGAAGGCAGCGGAAGTCAATCTCACGTTGGGCCACGATACTGCCGTCCTTGGGGCACCCCACCAGGAGCCATTGTCCGGGATTCGTCGCCAGACCGCGATCCTGAAGGCGGCTGGTCAGTCTGTGGTATTTCCAGGGGATGTGGCATTCAAGCTGTATGAGACCTACGGTCTCCCAAAGGACTTCATTGAGGAGTCCTGCCGCGATATGGGCTTTGGCTTCGACGCTGAGGGTTTCGAAACCGCCCTCAAGGCGGAGCAGGCTCGTGCTCGCGCTTCCTGGAAAGGTGCGGCCAAACAGACTGCTAATCCTGCTTACCAGCAGCTTCCGAAGTCTGAGTTCGCAGGCTACCGCCAGACGCGCTCCGACAACTGCGAAGTGCTGGCTCTGCTGAGGGGGCAGGCGAGGGGCTTTGTTAGACCTGGGAACATTGGCGATGTGGGTAGCGTCGGGCAACTTAATGTTGGGGATGTTGGCGAGGTGATTCTTGACCACACTCCTTTTTATGCTGAGTCAGGCGGGCAAGTGGGCGATCGGGGATGGTTCTACAGCGAGGATCACAATACCGTCGTCGCCGAGGTGACCGGCTGCTACTACCCAGTGCAGGGGGTGCGCGCGCACGTAGTCTTTGTCAAACAACCGATCCGCTTGGGCGACAGAGTCGATGCCGTGGTCAATACCGACATTCGCCAATCCACCATGCGCAATCACACGGCTACGCATCTGCTTCATGCCGGGCTGCGCGAAGTTCTGGGCAAGCATGTGAAGCAGGCGGGATCGCTGGTCGCGCCCAATCATTTGCGCTTTGACTTCTCGCACTTCACCGCGGTCGAAGACGAAGAGTTGCAGGACATCGAAGACCTGATCAACAAGGAAGTTCTGCGCAATCAGAAAGTCGAAGTCATCGAGAACGTGCCGATTGATCTTGCGGTGAACGAGTATCACGCCATGGCGCTGTTCGGCGAGAAATATGGCGATAAAGTTCGCGTCATCAGGATTGGCGACTTCTCCACCGAACTCTGCGGCGGGACGCATACGGCACAAACCGGCGAGATTGGATTGATCAAGATTCTGAAAGAAGGCAGTGTGTCGTCGGGCGTGCGGCGCGTGGAAGCGGTGACCGGAGAGGGATCGCTACAGCACTTCAGGAAAGACCACGAGTTGGAGAGCTACGTGTCGAGCGTCGTTTCTCCCACCCTTTCCAAGCCCATCCTTTCGCAAAGAACGCGAAGGGATGGGGCACCCAGAATCGACGAGGCTCCGGTGTCTCCTGCGGAAGCGCTGAAGCTTGAGCTCGAAAAGAAAGACGCGGAAATCAAGCGGTTGGCTCGCGAACTCGACCAGGCGCGCATGAAATCGGCTTCGTCGAGCACGGAGAACATCGGCGAGAAAATCAAAGACATTCGCGGCATCAAGGTGCTCGCCCATCGCGTGGACAATCTCGAACGCGCCCAGATGCGCACTCTGGTCGATCAGCTTCGCGACAAGCTGGGCTCGGGCGTGGTCGTGCTGGGCTCGACCAGCAATGGCAACGTGTCGCTCATTGTGGGCGTGACTAAAGACCTCACAGGCCGCATTCAAGCGGGCAAGGTCATCGGCAAGGTAGCGGAAAAGGTCGGGGGCAAAGGCGGCGGGCGTCCCGACCTGGCCGAAGCCGGCGGCAAAGATCCTGGCGCGCTGGACGAGGCTCTGGATGGAGCTTACCAAGTCGTGGAATCGCTCTTGGGGAGTTAAGACCCAGTTCCTAGTTTTCGGTTCCCAGTTCCCAGTTGACTGCGCATGCGGAATTGTCCATGGAAGATCGCATACGGTTCGTCACTCATCGAGGCAAGCAGATCCTGCTGATTGATTTCAGCGGCTGCACGCCGGCGCAGATACTGGCGGTCGTGGCCGAAGTGCAGGAGCAAATCGCCGAGCAGCCCCGCGATTCCGTGCTTACCCTCGCCGACTTCACCGGTGCACAGGTGGACAAAGCCGTGGCCATACGCATCAAGGAGGCGCTGGTCTTCGACCGTCCTTACGTCAAGCGCTCGGCGTGGGTGGGAACGGAACAGTTGCCCAAGGTGCTCTACGAGAATTTCAAGAGCTTCTCCCAGCGCGAGTTTCCGGCTTTCAAGACCCGCGAAGAAGCGATGGACTGGCTGGTGGAGGAAGAGTAGTAGCTAGAAGCTGGTAGCTGGTAGCTAGGACTAGTGGCCAAGAGATGTGCCGCGTGGCATCAAGCTCATTCCCTCGCTACTAGCTACTCTTTCCTAACTTCTCCACTTCAATGTGACTTGGCCCGGCATCGGATGCTGCATCTCTTCGCCCGTCCGTTTTGATTCCAGATACGCCGCCTTGAGCTGGAAATACCACTTCGCCGGCCGGTCGGCATCGTCAATCAGCATCAGGTGCGGATTATGCTTCAGGCCTTCCGACTGATCCTCCATAGTCTGGCGATCTTGCTCGACGAATTTCGCAAAAACAAATTTCAAAAGTGAAGGCCCAAATGGCACCCAGCGGAAGATGTTCCAGCAGGCGACCACGTCAATACGGCAATGAGCGCGGGTGATGGGCGTCACCGTGGTCAGGCTGGCGAACCAATACCTTCCCGCCTGGATGGTTTCGGAACGCTGGTTGGGCAGAACAAAATCAATCGTTGTGGTAATCGAGTCGGCGTCGGCGTAGAGACGCAATAATTTGTAAGGCGCGCTATTGGAGCTGGGCGTGTGCGCGCTCATGCGGAAGCCCATCGGGATGGGCTCGAACTGCTTCTGTTTTTCGTGAATGCTATGGCGGCTGCGCCACCACCATGCCTGGTGCACGAACGGGCCGTGCGCCGGGTCCATCAGGCCGATGATGCCGTGATCCACGCTGCAGGGCAGATCGGCGGTCAGATGGGCAATCTTGTAGTTGCCTCCGAACGTGGGCACACGTGGCGCCGGGATCGGCGGCTCGGCCGCTTTGGTGAATCCCGCGCCCGACGGAGATAGTTCGGGCATGAACACCCAAATGTAATTATCACGCTCTTCGCAGGTGTAGCTGCCGGCGTAGATGCGGTCGATTTTGAGGTCTTGATCGGGAGTCAGTGACGGAATGAGCTGGCACTGGCCGCTGTGGGCGTCGAATCTCCAGCCGTGATAACTGCACTCGATTTGCTGCCCGTCGAACATCCCATAAGAGAGCGGCATGCCGCGGTGAGGACAGGCATCGCGCAATGCGAAGGGCGCACCCTGGCGGTCGCGGCCGAGAACAAGAGGGGTTTCCAGCAGCATGGCCTTATGCAGCCGATTGCGGGTGATCCGTTCGCTCGGCAAGGCGCGATACCAGAAGCCGTAGAGCATCAGGGAGTCGGGCGTCTGGCGCTGAGGAGGTTCCAGTTCGCTCATGGGATCAAGGGGCAGCGTAACACAGTCGCGGAGGAGCTTCGCTGCGGTCGGGCTACACCCTCCCGCTCGGAGAAGTGGTTCACGTCGAGACGATCGTAACTTTGCGGCCTGCCAAACTCGGCCTACCATGAACGGCGAGGTCCAACCACGAAACGCATAGTTCAAGTCCTGACGATCGGCGCGGTCATCGTGGTTGCGGCTGGACTCTTGGCCGTGGCCACTTACATCAAGTACGTGGCTATGTTGCTTTGGCCCGGATTCCTGGTGATGAACTACGTATTCTCGCTGTTGGGTTTCGATGGGATTGCCTTCGAGCATTTTGGATGGATGTTCTGGCCAGCGTTGCTGATCGACCTTGTTTTCTATGCGATGCTCTTCCTGCTCGTTCGCAAAGCTGTCGCCTTGAAACAGAGAAGGGATCGCCCCAGGCCAAAGTCCTCGAAGTTACTAAGCGGCTAACATCTTTAGTGTCAGTAATATACTTGGATTACCTTCGGTGGTTCTATACCCTTTTGGCAGATTGCCCACCCTCCCCGGCCAGCCTATAATCGACCTACTCTGGTAAGGATTCTCCGTCAGGTTTCCGGGTAGGCAGGCGCAGAGGTATCTCTGCGTCGAAGGTGAATATCCGGCTATGCGAAAGCACCTGCAACTCGCCCTGATGGCCACACCCGTAATCGCGACCTTCCTTTCACTCACAGCGCCATACGTGCAGGCAGAAGCCGGTTCTGACAGTTCGAATCCCGTGATCACCACTACCATCGACGACTCCGGCCGAACGATCTACGTCAACGAAGCGCCCCCGGCTGCGGTGACGAAGCGGTCCGAAGCTCCAGTCCGGCAGAGTCCGCTGGTGTTCTGGAGCGTCACCCAACACCGGTGGAAGCCGGTGCCTTCGGCCAACGTCCGGGCAGCGCGCTCGGCGGCGGAGGAGGTGAGCCATTATCTGAGCCAGGAACCGACTGAAAGCTCGGGTATGGCGGCGCCGAACTTTGTTCGGGGCAAGGCATTCACGCAGCAGGAGATCGATGCTGCCATTGAGCAGGCAGCGGCCCGGCACAATGTGGATCCCAGCCTGGTGCGCGCGGTGATCAAAGTGGAATCGAACTTCAATCCCAATGCAGTTTCCCGCAAGGGAGCCATGGGGCTCATGCAACTGATGCCGCAGACGGCTCGGCAGTTGAGGGTGGCGAATCCTTTTGACCCGGAACAAAATGTGGATGCCGGGGTTCGTCATCTAAAGCAGCTCATGGAGAGCTACGGCGGCGACGTCAAGCTGACTCTGGCGGCCTACAACGCGGGCCCGGGAGCAGTCGCGCGCAGCGCCGGAGTGCCACGGTTTGCCGAGACTCGCCTGTACGTGAAGCGCATCACGCAACTGTACTATGGCGGATCGGATTCCGGCTCCCACATCCTGGGAGGCCCGGCGCGCGAACCGATTCATGTGCAACGGGATGCGAGAGGCGTGCTTTACATCAGCAACACCGACTGATGCGGTGCGCATCTTAGAAGCAACAGCGTTTGAACGACAGCGATTACGGCCAGCAAATTGAAGATCTTACATCGAAGCCGATGCGGCCTTCCCCGGACTGTGGCTGTAGCCGTACTGCTGCTCTCGGGACTGTCGGCCCCAGCCCGCGTGCACAAGTCTGGAAGCTGGGCCGATTCGCAGTTTGAGGCGGCACAGCGCATGCAAGGGGCGCTGGAGCAGCGGCCGGCCGTGGAGCGCACTCGTCACGACTATCAGCGCGTGCTCGATGCCTATCGCCGCGTTTACTTCGGAGCGCCGGCCGCGGCGAAGGCCGATCCCAGCGTGGTGGCTGTCGGACAACTGCTGGAAGAGATGGGGCGGCGCTTCGATGACGACGGCCTCCTGCGCGCGGCCATCCATCAATACGAATTTCTGCGCCGCCAATACCCCGGAAGCAAGGCGCGCTTTGACGCCCTGTTTCGCATGGGCGAGATTTACCAACAGGACCTCCACGACCAGACCCAGGCGGATATGGTGTTCAAGGAATTCTTGCGGCTCTATCCGCGGAATCCGCTGGCTGAGGAGGCGCGGAAGGCACTCGCAGAACCGGTGCAACAGGCCGGCCTGAGATCCGGCCCATTACCCGGTCTGGAATCCGGTATAAGGCCCAAAGATCCAGGCCGCAAAGACAAGGTTGCAGAGGTACCCGATGCATCCGACGCGCATGCCCTCGATGATGATTCTGCCAAAGACACCCCAGTCGAGGAATCTCGCACAGAGGAGAATGAACGGAAGAACGAGAAGCTGGCGCGGGTCACCGGAATCCGCCACTGGTCGACGCCAGAGTACACGCGGGTGGCAATTGATCTTGACCAGACCGTCAAGTACGACTCGCAACGCATCGATCACCCTGATCGCGTCTTCTTCGACCTTCTGGATACGAAACTCGATCGGCAGCTCGTCAGCAAAACCTTCGACGTGGATGATGGATTCCTGAAGCGGATTCGTATCTCGCAGTTCAACCCAGGACGGACGCGGGTGGTGTTAGAAACCGATGAGTTCACCGACTTCAGCGCATCTTTGGTGACGAATCCACCCCGGCTGATCATTGATGTTCACAACAAGGATGTTCACAACAAGCCGGTTCCTGAGAAGGTTGCGGCAGACACCTCAGTGCTGAACGCCGCTACAGAAGACGAAGCAGCGGTCGTAGAGGCCAAGGCAGAAACCAGGAGCGGAGGCGGTCGGACCACGGTGATCGGCAGCAACGGCCTGAAGAAGACGATCGTAGAGGTAGACGACGGGGACGACAACGATACGGCGGTGAAAAATGGGACGGTGAAGGATACGGTCGCCAAGCTGGATTCGCCGGAGATTACGCCGCCCAGCAAGACTCCAAGCACGCTGGCCACAGCCCGGCATGTCGAGAGCAGCACCGCCCGGAGCAAACGAAGACCCTCCGCTGGGGATGTCGACGTCCGGGAAGCTCAGCCGACGGCAAGTGGCGATCGTTCCTTGATTCGGGCGCTGGGTCTGAAGATCGGGAAGATCGTGATTGATCCCGGCCACGGCGGGCACGATACCGGCACTATCGGCCCCAACGGTCTCGAAGAGAAGGATCTGGTGCTCGATGTCAGCCGGCGGTTGGGTAAGCTGCTCCAAACCCGGCTAGGAGCGGAAGTGGTTTACACGCGCAAGGACGATACTTTTATTCCGCTTGAAACCCGCACCTCCATCGCGAATCAGGAGGGCGCCGATTTGTTCGTTTCCGTGCATGCGAACTCCAGCCACGATCCCGACGCCCGGGGGGTGGAGACCTATTATCTGAACTTTACTTCATCCCCGGATGCGCTCGAGGTAGCCGCTCGCGAAAACGCGGTTTCGGAAGAGTCGATTCATCAACTGCAGGACCTGGTGAAGAAGATCGCGCTGAAGGAAAAGATTGAAGAGTCACGCGAGTTCGCCACCGACGTCGAGAGCTCCCTGCACAGCGGTCTGGCTGCCAAAAGCCCGGGCCTCCGCGACCGGGGTGTGAAGAAGGCGCCGTTCATTGTGCTGATCGGTGCAAATATGCCTTCGATTCTGGCGGAAATCTCCTTCGTCAGCAATCCCAGCGACGAGCGCCGCCTGCGCACTTCCGAATACCGCCAGCGCATTTCCGAGTCGCTCTACCGCGGTATTGCCAAGTACGTCAGCGGGTTGAGCGGGGTCAAGGTGGCAAGCAAAATCGACAAGGGCGAGGGGCAATAGCTCGATCTTGGTTTCGATAGACATGAGATCAAATGCCCACGCTGGCAAGAGCAAGAAGATACTTGCCTTATTCTGGGGACGCGCTAACCAGGGATTTCTTGATGTCGGCGGAAGTCGGCTCTCTGGCTTGGAGCCTTTCCAGAATCACCGGCCCGAGTTGCGAGACATTTCCTGCGCCGAGCGTCAGAATCATGTCTCCGTCTTGCGCCCATGCGGCAACAGCGCTGGCGGCCTCGGCAAAAGAGGCGACATACTGAGCCTCGTGTGCACCGGCCTGTGCAATGTACCGGGCTAACGCCTCTCCGGTAACGCCCTCGATCGGCGGTTCGCTGGCGGCATAGATGTCCAGGAGGCACAGCGTATCCGCATCGTGGAAGGCGGTGGCAAATTCATCCATGAGGTCACGCGTGCGGGTGTAACGATGCGGCTGGAAGACGACGTGGATCTTTCGAAATCCGCACTGCCGGGCGGCGGCGAGGGTGGCGCGAATCTCAGTGGGATGGTGGCCGTAATCGTCAATTACGCTCACGCCGGCAGCTGAGCCGCGCAGCTGGAAACGACGGTCCACACCGCGGAAATTCTCGAGCGCCGAATGAATCTGCTCAACTTTAATATCCAATCCCACTCCTACCGCGATGGCTGCCGTGGCATTGAGGACGTTGTGCACGCCGGGCACGTGGAGACAGAATTCACCGAGGTCTTGGCCTTTGAAGGCCACGCGGAAACGGCTAATGGGCTGGCCTCCCTCAGTTAGAACCGGCTTGGTCAGAGCCGACTCTTTTGAAACTAAGGGCGTCTCCAACTTGATATGGAAATCTGAACCGCGCCGTGTTCCGTAAGTGACAGTGCGGCGGCGAATCTGTGGCAGCAGGCGGCGCAGCATCGGGTCATCGTTGCAGGTCACCACCATCCCGTAGAAGGGCACACGATCCATGAAGTCCAGAAACGCTCGTTTCACGTCGCGCATGTTGCGATAGCAATCCATGTGCTCACGGTCAATATTGGTGATCACGGCCAGGATAGGCGAAAGTTTCAGGAATGACCGGTCGCTTTCGTCGGCTTCTGCGACCAGATAGTGCGACTTTCCGAGCCGGGCATTGGAGCCCATCGCGTCCACCCGACCCCCGACCACTACGGTGGGATCGAGTTCCCCGGCCGCTAACACCGCCGCGACCATTGATGTGGTAGTTGTCTTGCCGTGCATTCCAGCAATGGCTATGCCGTACTTCAGACGCATCAGCTCGGCGAGCATCTCGGCGCGCTGGATTACTGGGATGTGATGGAGATGCGCTGCAGTGAGTTCGGGGTTGTCGGGCGCGATGGCGGAGCTGGCCACCACGACCTCGGTGCCGGAGATGTTTTCGGCGCGGTGTCCTTCGAACACGATTGCGCCCAAACCGGCAAGACGCTCGGTGATGGCCGAGCGCTTGAGATCAGAGCCGGACACTTTGTAGCCGAGGTTGACGAGCACCTCGGCGATACCACTCATGCCGATGCCGCCGATTCCCACGAAATGGATGCGTTGAATTTTGGCAAACATTTAAGTCAACTCTTGAGCCACGGATTACACGGATGCACACAGATTAAGCGAAAAAGAAAACCCGTGAAGATCCGCGCAAATCGGTGGCTAGGTTTTCACACCCGCTAGTCGCGCGGCCATAGCTGCGATGTCGCGGGCGGCATTCGGATGCGCCAGCTGGCGCGCGGCTTCACCCATTTTTCTTAGCTGCGAGCTGTCGCTCAACAGTGAACTGACGGCCTGCACCAGGCTTTCGCGGCTGAGCTCAGACTCCTCCAGCATCAAAGCCGCCCCTGCTCGCTCCAAAGCTTCGGCGTTGCGCTTTTGATGATTGTCGGCGGCCCGCGGAAAAGGTACGAAAATCGCTGGTTTTCCTGCCGCTGTCACCTCCGCCACCGTGCTGGCCCCGGAGCGGCAGACGAGCAAACTTGCCCGCGCGAACAATCCGGGCATGTCGTCAATGAAGCGATAGACTTCCACCGAACTGCCCAAGCTGGCATATGCCGCCTGCGCGTCATTATAGTCATGTTCGCCGGTTTGATGGACGATGCGGAGTCCGGGAACATGCGCCAGCAGTTCCGCCGCCGACTCCATCACCACCAGGTTGATCGCATGCGCTCCCTGGCTTCCGCCAAAAATCAGCAGTGTCGGGCCGCTGCCCGCGGTCGCGTTGCCGATTTCAAAAAATGCTTCTCGGACAGGAACTCCGGTCACCTCGCAGCGCCGGAAGTAGCGTCCGGTTTCGGCGAAGTGCACCGCCGCCGCTGAGACCAGGGGCGCAATTACGCAGTTGGCGAAGCCAGGGACGAAATTCGGCTCAAACACCAGAGTCGGGACTCTCCGCAGAATCGCAGCCAACATGGCTGGGCCGGAGGCATATCCACCGACGCCGATGACAACGTCAGGGCGAAAGTCGGTAAGGATTCGGCGCGAGTCCCATACGGCTCGCGGCAAATCGAAGAACGTCCTCAGCCGCGTCGCCAGGCTCACGTTTTTCAGCGCGCCAACCTCGACCAGGCGCAGAGGAAATCCCGCCGCTGGGACCAGCCGATTTTCGATTCCGCGAGCGGTGCCGATGAACAACACCTCGGCGGCATACTGCTTCTGGAGTTGCTGAGCGATGGCGAGCGCAGGGATCACGTGTCCGCCGGTCCCGCCTCCCGCCAGAATGGCCCGCATGAAGTGACTATAAACCGGATTCTAGCGGCGCGGCGTCGGCACCGTTGACCTTTGAGTGCCGCCCTGCGAAGTTATTCGGCCTAGCATGGGCCACGTGGGGACAGCCGCCCCCGGGCTGTTCCTACGTGAATCCTGCTGGATTACTCTGCTTGTTTGGAGATATTCAGCAAGACGCCGACGCAAGACAGGGTCATAAACAGAGAAGAACCGCCATAGGAGACCAAGGGCAGCGGGATTCCTTTGGTCGGCATCATTCCCAGCACCACGCTGATGTTGATGAAGGCTTGCACAACGATCATGCTGGTGATTCCCACGGCGAGGAAACGTCCGAACATATCCTGGGTGCGCAGGGCGGTGCGCATGCCGCGCCACAGGAAGATGGCGAATAGCAACACGATCACCAGCGAGCCCACCAAGCCCAATTCCTCCGCGGTCACGGCGAAGATGAAATCGGTATGCGGCTCGGGCAAATAAAAAAGTTTCTGCTTCCCTTCCATCAGCCCGACGCCGGTAATGCCGCCAGTGCTCACCGCGATCAGCGACTGAATGATGTGAAAACCGCGGCCTTGGGGGTCGGCATAGGGATCCAGGAACGCCAGGATGCGGTCGCGGCGATAAGCGACGTGAAAGATGAGAAAATACAGCGGCACCGACGAAGCAACCAGGGCGTAACCCAAATAGCGCAAATCGAGCCCGGCGGCGAACATTACGCAGGCCGTGATGGTGGCGCAGGCAACAGCCGTTCCCAGATCGGGCTGGAAAACGATGAGAGCGACGAAAACCAGTGTGGGAACCACGGCAGGCAAAATGGTATTTCGCCAATCCGTCATGGACTTGGTACGGTTTTCCAGAAAAAATGCCAGGAACAGAATGAGCGCCGGTTTCGCCATCTCGGAAGGCTGGAAGGATAACGGGCCCCAGTGAATCCAACGATGGGTATGGTGGGCGCGGTCGAGAAAGAAGACCGAGATCAACATCAGAGTGGTCAGGCCCAGTAAGGAGAACACCACTGCCGGATGCTTATAGCGGCGGTAGTCGACCTTCATGGCGAGCACCATGACCAAAATCCCGCAGGTTGCCCAGCCCAGTTGCCGCAGCAGAAAAAAGTAACCGGACCCGTAGCGCTCCTTGGCCATGACCGCCGAGGCGCTGAACACCATGACCAGTCCCACGAAGATCAGGAGCAAGGTAACGGTGAACAGCCAGCGATCGACACTGACGCGCTTCGCCATGGGTTAAGGCCTTTTCACCAGAGAGGACACAGAGGACGCGGAGACAACCATTCATATCACCCTTGCCAGGGATCGAGTGTTACCTCCGGATGTTCACTCGCGAGGTTCTTGTGCTTTTCTGTCAATCCCCGGCAAGTCATCGGCCAGCGGTTGCCTGATGCGCGAGTGCGCTTACCACCTGTTTGAACACTTTTCCCCGGTGCTCGTAGTTGCGGAACTGGTCAAAGCTGGCGCAGGCGGGGGCGAGCAGCACGATATCTCCGGATTCGGCCGCCTCGGCGGCACGCTTGATTGCGTTCTCCAAGGTTTCGGCGTGAACTAGCTCAGGGCCTCCGCTTTGTGAAGAAACGATCTGCGATTCAATCTTCGCGGCCGCCGCACCAATGGTGTACACGCGCTTGACGCGCTGGCGGAGCAAATCATTCAGCACGGTGTAGTCACTGCCTTTGTCCTTGCCGCCCAGAATCAGGTGAATGTTTGCCGGAAAAGATTCCAGCGCCTTGATGGTGGCGTCAACGTTGGTGGCCTTGGAATCGTTGTAATACTCGACTCCGCCGATGGTGGCTACGTGCTCCAGCCGGTGCTCCACCGCCTTAAAGTCGCAAACTGCTTTGCGAATTCGTTGAGGCTCACAGCGAAAGAGAGCACCCACGCAGATTGCGGCGAGGGCGTTTTCGATGTTATGCGCGCCTTTGAGCGGGACCTCCGAAACCAGCATGATTTCCTGCTGTCCCGCGGTGGTGCGAAACAAAATCCGGCCATCGTGAACGTAGGCGCCCTGTTTCGTCTCTTTCTTCCTACTGAACCAGAAGACTGGCGCCCGAGTGCGACCGGCAAGTTGAACGGAGGTGGGATCGTCTGCGTTGAGGACGGCGAAATCGCTGGATTGCTGATTCTCAAAGATGCGCGCTTTGGCGTCGGTGTAAGCGGTGAAAGTGCGATGGCGGTCGAGGTGATCCGGAGTGACATTGAGGACCACGGCAATGTGCGGGCGGAAAGTCTGGATGGTTTCAAGCTGGAAACTGGAAACTTCCAGCACGGCGATGGTGTCGGGCGTCGCACCTTCCACCAACGAGATGGCAGGAGTACCAATATTCCCACCAACCGCAGTGCGATATCCACCCGCCGCGACGATCTGGCCCGCCAAGGTAGTGGTAGTGGTCTTACCATTCGAACCCGTGATGGCGACGATGCGTCCGGGGAAAAACTGTGCGGCCAGCTCGATTTCGCCGATTACGTTTTCGCCCAGCGCACGCGCCTGCGCCAATAGCGGCGCATCGAGCGGCACGCCAGGGCTCACCACGATCAAGTCCTGACCACGGAAAGTGCGCTCACCGTGGCCGCCCGTCTCCACCACAATGCCTTGGTCGAGGAGAACGGGAATCTCGTCTTTCAGTTCGTCTGGCGGCTTGGCGTCCGAAACCGTTACCCACGCGCCCTTGGATTTCAAAAATAGCGCCGAGGCCACGCCCGACTTGCCGAGGCCCACGACCAGAACGCGTTTGTTGTTTACGTCCACGAGTTTCCGATCTCACCACAGAGCCACAGAGACACCGAGAGGAACTGAAATCGTCGGTTGGCTCCGAAGGCTTTCTCCGGCGACCTATTATGATCTCGCCGTGAAGTTATGCTCACTTGGTTTTCTCTGTGCCTCTGTGTCTCTGTGGTGAAATTACCTTAATTTCAATGTCGTCAGCGCGAATAACGCGAACACCAGCGATGCAATCCAGAAGCGCACGATGATCTTCGACTCCGACCACCCCAACAATTCAAAATGATGGTGAATTGGCGCCATCTTGAAGATTCGCTTTTTGCGAAGTTTGTACGATGCCACCTGCAGAATCACGGATACTGCCTCGATCACGAACACGCCACCGATAAATGGTAGCAGCAGTTCCTGCTTGATCATCACTGCAACCGTGCCGATCGCGCCGCCGAGGGCGAGGGAGCCGACATCTCCCATGAAAACTTCTGCCGGATGCGCGTTGTACCATAGAAAACCGATCGCCGCTCCTACCATGGCACCGCAAAAAATGGTCAACTCACCCACTTGCGGCATGCGCTGCAATTCCAGGTAGGAAGCGAAGGTGGCATGACCGCTGACGTAGGTGAGCACCGCCAACGCGCCCGCGGCGATGACGGTGCAGCCGATGGCCAGGCCGTCCAGACCGTCCGTCAGATTGACTGCGTTACTCGATCCTACGATCACCACCACCACAAAGCCGATGAACGGCAGAAAAGCCAAGGGCCACAAATGAGGATTGTGCTCCAGGCTCCCGATCACCAGGTCCGGCCGGAACTGCTTGAAAAATGGAACCAGCAACCTGGTTGAATAGAGTCCTCGTGTCTGCATTGCGATCAAAGCGACCGCGATGAGGACACTGGTGACAATTTGAAAGCCCAGCTTGGCTTTGCCAGTCAACCCCAGATTCCTGCGGTGCACTACTTTTATGTAGTCGTCGGTGAAGCCAATGGCCGCAAAGGCGGAGGTAGCCAGCACCGCAATCCACACGAACCGGTTGGTGAGGTCGGCCCACAGCAGGGTGGGAATCACGATGGAAATAGCAATCAGAAGGCCGCCCATCGTGGGAGTTCCCGCTTTCTTCTGATGGTCCTTGGGGCCTTCTTCGCGGATGTACTGCCCGATCTGGAAATCGCGCAAACGGTTGATGACCAATGGACCAACGATCAAGCCCGTGAACAGCGCGGTCAGGCTGGCAAACGCAGTCCGAAAAGTGAGGTAACGGAAGATGCGAAACGGCGGGAAGTAATGGAACAGCTTCAGGTAAAGCAGCCAATAAAGCAATCCGCCTCCGTTTTAGTCGTTGGTCCTTGGCCCTTGGTCGTCAGTCATTCGCGTCATCCAATTAGCTGCGTACGACCGATGCATCTTGCTGCCACTTCTCCAAGGCTCTCTCCAGTTTCACGCCACGCGATGCCTTCAGGAGCACGACGTCACCTTCGCGGGTTTGGCGCGCCAGCCATTCGCCCGCCTCTTCGGGAGTAGTGACGAACTCTGCCCGCATTCCCGCCTGGCACGCAGCTTCGACCATCGGCCGCGCAAGGCCGCGCACTCCCAGCAGCACATCGATGTTACGTTCCGCCATGTGCTGGCCGGAGCGGCGATGCAGTTCTTCGCCAGACGGCCCTAACTCCAGCATCTCACCCGCGACCACGATACGGCGCGACGCGGGCATCGCCGCTAATGTGTCCACCATGGCATCAAGGGCTTTCGGATTGGAATTGTAGCAATCGTTGATGACCGTGATGTTACCCACTCGAACAACCTGCCCACGTTTGTCCGCCGGTGTAAGTGAGGCCAGCGCGGCGACAGCTTCCGAAAGACATAGCCCGCGTTCCAACCCCACAGCGACGGCAGCCAACGCATTGTAGATATTGTGAGCGCCTACCAGCGGCAAGGTAGCTTTCGCCCGGCAGCTCTCCACCACCAGGTTGAAGCTTGAACCCGCTGCGCCGAGTTGCTCGATATCTTCGGCGCGCACATCGGCGGGCGGTCGCAGGCCGAACATGACGACCTTCCCGTGAAAATCCCGGCCAAACTGAGAAACGTACTCATCGTCGGCATTGAGCACCGCCGTGCCCCCGGCCGGCAAGGACTCCACCAACTCGTACTTCGCGCGCGCGATCTCGCCCACGGACTTGAAAAATTCCAGATGCACCGGAGCCACGTTGGTGACCACACCAATTTCCGGCTGCGCAATTTTGGCCAGAGCAGCGATTTCCCCCGAGCGCGACATCCCCATCTCGATAACAGCAATGTCGTGGTCCGGCTCGAGCTTCAGCAGCATCAGGGGCAGCCCGAAATGATTATTGAAGTTCCCTTCTGACTTCAGAACACGAAAACGCTGGGAAAGTACGTGGGCGATGGCTTCCTTGGTGGTGGTCTTTCCCGTGGATCCCGTCACGCCGACCAGCGGTTTTCCCCACAAGCGCCGGACCGCAGTTCCCAAGGTTTGTAATGCAGACAGGGTGTCGTCCACCGCCATGAGGCGCGACTTCACTGGAAAACGGGTGAGTTGGTCTTTGCGGATCACTGCGGCCACTGCGCCTTTTTCCAGCGCTTGCCCCGCAAAATCGTGCCCATCCATCCGCTCTCCCTTGACCGCGAAGAATAGCTGCCCGGGGAGGATGGTGCGGGAGTCGATGGAATATCCCTGGGCCACGGCTTTGTGGTCAAACTCGCCGGTGGCGGAAAGAAACTCGGCAACTCGACTGAGCGGCAGTTTCATCAATCCTTTCCCGCAGCAGCGTTCACAGGTTCCCAACTGTATCCCGCATCCCGCAAGACCTGCTGGGCTACATCCACATCGTCGAACGGAATGGATCCCTCGCGCGTGACCTGTAGTTTTTCATGGCCCTTGCCTGCAATGAGGACGATGTCGCCCGGCCCGGCCTCATGGACGGCCAGAGCGATGGCAGCTCTGCGGTCCGGTTCCACTTTGTATCTCGCACCGGAGCGCTGCAGGCCAACCATGGCATCGTTAATAATAGCCAGGGGATCCTCGCTGCGCGGATTGTCCGAAGTCAGCACCACGAAATCGCTTCCCCGCCCAGCGGCTTCGCCCATCAGCGGGCGCTTGGCGCGGTCACGGTCGCCGCCGCAGCCGAACACTGCGATCACGCGTCCCTTGTGCCCGGCTCGCTGCACGAATTCTCGAGCTAACGCAGTTAAATTGCGGAGAGCGTCGTCCGTATGGGCGTAATCCACTACGACGGTAAATGGCTGTCGGCAGTCCACGCGCTCGAAACGGCCGGGTACGCGGCTTAGCCGCTCAACCCCCCGGGCAATCACGTCGGGCTTGCAGCCCCGCGCATAGGCCGCACCTGCCGCAGCCAGAATGTTGTAGACATTTACTTTGCCGATAAGGGGAGAAAAGAGTGGAATGACTCCTTCCGGCATGACGAGATCAAAGCGCGTTCCCCGCGGTGCGATGTCCACTTTGTCAGCGTGGAAATCCGCCTGGGTCAGACCATAGGTCAGAACTTGAGAGCCGTGATGCCGGCTGGCTCGCCCTAACTTCTGACCGTACTCATCGTCGGCGTTGATCACCGCCGTGCGAGGTGGATCCGTGCCGCAGCCCTCGAACAGCACTCGCTTTGCGGCAAAGTACTCTTCCATTGTGTGATGATAGTCGAGATGATCGCGAGTCAAGTTGGTGAACACCGCGACATCGAAAGGAATGCCGTACACGCGCTGCTGGGCGAGGGCGTGGGAGGAGACTTCCATTACGGCTTCGGTTGCGCCGTCCCCGAGGGCTTGGTTCAGGATTCGATTCAGATCAAGCGATTCGGGGGTTGTGTGAGGCGCAGCCAGGACCTTTCCGGCCACGTGATACTCGATCGTACCGATCAACGCGCTCTTGCGATTGGCTGCGGTGAAGATCGCTTCCACCAGGAACGCGGTTGTGCTCTTCCCGTTCGTGCCGGTGATGCCAGTAACCGCAAGCCGTTCACCGGGCCGCTTGTAAAAATTAGCGCTCAGCCGGGCGAGGGCGCGGCGTCCGTGCGGCACTTGCGCCCACGCCACTCCTTGACGCGGCTTCTCGGCTGCCGAATCGGAAACGACAGCTACCGCCCCAGCAGCGATCGCTTGATCTATGAATTTGTTGCCATCGCTGGCCTCGCCCTTCGTGGCGACGAAGACATCTCCCGGCTTAACCTTCCGCGAGTCATACTCCAAACCACTAACGCTGGGATTTCCGCTCTGAGACAGGATTTCCGCCCCATAGAGAAGCTGTTGGAAGGTCATTGCAGTGAATTATATGGCACGGCAAAGGGGAAACATGCAAACGCGACTTATGACTCTGTGTCCTCAGTGGTTATTTCGCCGACCGTTTCAAATCAACCACAGAGGACACGGAGAACACGGGGCGCAACCTTCTCACCGTCCGAACCTTATGGTCACGCGGGATCCGGCAGCCACATGCGAACCCGGTGCGGGTGATTGCTCGCGAGCCAAACCGCTACCCACCGCATCCAGATCCAACCCGCTCTCCTCCGCCATTTCGATGGCGGCCCGCACGCTCTTGCCAGCGAATGACGGCACGGCGATTCCGCCTTGTTCGACGTCGAGCACGACGGTGCCGCTGGCTGGCTGACGATCGGAAGCCTTTGCCAATGGGCTCTGCGAATTGGTAACTGCCACCGGCGAAGATTGCGCTGTCTCTGGGCCCGTTGCCGACGCAGTTTCACGCTGGCGAAGTGCCGCGGGGACTACGACGCCGACGACCCCTTGCGACGATCCATTGGCAAGGCTTGGCAGCGGCGCAGAATCGATACTTGGAGCTTCCGCGACATCAACCGGCTCTCCCAAGTGATCCGGGGATCCCTCCGCCAGATCCTGATCCTTTACTGGCTGCGAAGCCATCAGCAGTTGCCGGTTCAGAGGCAGCTCGACATCGTGCGGGGTGTGCAGGTATTCCAATACTTGCTGCGCGACCCGCTGAAACACTGGTGCGGCGACCTGCCCGCCGTGGTGCCCGCCGAGCGGTGAATCCAGAATCACCGCAACTGTGATCGCCGGAGTATTTACAGGTGCAAATCCCGCGAAGGATGCGATGTATTTTGTGCGGGAATAAGTGTGCGTCGCCGGATCTACTTTCTGTGCGGTTCCGGTTTTGCCCGCAGAGCTGTAGCCCACGAGGATTGCCTTACGCCCTGTACCGCGGAGCACTACCCCCTGCATCATCTGCTTCATCTCTGCCGCGGTCAGAGGTGAGATCACCCTACGGTCCTGCACCGGGTGAAAGGCGATCGTCTGCGGCGCGCTTTGCGGTTCGGTTGTGGCGGCCACAATCCGAGAGGCAACCCATACGCCGTCATTGGCGATCGTCGAGACCATAGCAGCGAGCTGCAGGGGCGAGACCCCGATTTCCTGTCCCATGGAAATAGCGCCGATGGAGACTTTCGACCAACGCTTCAGCGGCTTGGTCAAGCCACGCGTCTCGCCCGGCAGCTCAATTCCGGTTTGCTGCCCGAAGCCGTAAGCCTTGATGTACTGGTAGAGGCGTTCATCCCCGAGGCGCAGTGCGATCTTAATGGCGCCCACGTCGCTGGAGTGCGCCAGGATGTCAGAGACCGGCATGACGCCGAAAGGGTGCCAGTCGTGGATGCGACGCCCATTGATAACGATCGAGCCCATCTGGCAGTCAAATTTTTCGTCCGGCTGGGTCAGCTTCTGATCCAACGCGGCGGAGATGGTTACAAGTTTGAACGTCGAGCCGGGCTCGTAAACGTCGCTGACGGCATGATCTTTCAATCTGTCGGAGGTAATTTCGCGCGCCAGATTCGGGTTGAATGTAGGCCGGTTTGCCAATGCCAAGATCTCACCGGTGTGCGGGTTTTCTACGATGATGGTCCCGGTTTCTGCATGGGTCTGCTCCATCGCCGTTTGCAGCTCGCGCTCGGCAATGTACTGGATTTGCTGATCGATGGTCAGCACCACGTTTGTACCCTGCTTCGGCTGCTTCTCCACGCTGCCGAACCATTGCTTACGCGCGTCGACGGAGATCAGCATCTGTCCGGGTTCTCCGCGTACCTTCTCGTCGTATGCGCGCTCGATGCCGCTGAGGCCCTCATCATCCATGCCGACGTAGCCGAGGATTTGGGCTGCCAGTTCGCGATTGGGGTAGAAACGCTTGGATTCCTTTTGAAAATAAATGCCGCGCAGATTCAGATTACGAATGCGGTCGGCAATCTCGGCGTCTGCCTTGCGCGCCACCCAGCAGAAAGTTTTGGCGGCTTTGCATCTGGCCAGGGTCTCGCGAGGGTCCGATTTGGTGATTCGTGAGATTAGAGAGATGGTTCCGGCAAGGTCGGGAATCTCCGTCGGCACAGCAAAGGCGGACTCCACGGAAATGGACATCGCCAACTCGCGGCCGGTGCGATCGTAGATGATTCCCCGCTTGGCCGCGACATCTACCGTGCGCTGTTGCTGGCGTTGCGCTCGCCGCTCAAAGCTGCCATAACGGAAAATTTGCAGGTAGACAAGGCGGGCACAGATGCCCCCACACCAAAGCACGAGGAGGGCGCCTAACAGGTAGAGTCGGGTGTCGGTGCGATTGCGAGGTGTGGTGGCGGTCATCGGCGGATTCCAGACAAACATGGCGGCCCCCAAAGTACGGAGACCGCCAAAAACCTGGCTGCAGATTTACTCGGATTCTGACGGATAATTCTTCTTGCCTGTGTTCAGATCCGTGTTCATCGGTGTAAATCCGTGGCTTAGCTGCAGTTCGCTTAGGGCACCGAAACTACCGACACCGGGACGGCGCTGGCCATGACGGGCGTGTTCGCGTCCTGCGTGGCCGAGTCCATGCGGATGACCTGGCCCGCCTGGGGCGGCTGCATTCCGTACTGCCGCGCCAGCCGGTCAATCCGATCAGGAGAGCGCAGCGACGCTTCCTCCAGGTGCAGGTCCCGGTTTAGTTCCACTAAGGCGTTGCGCTGCCCCTTCAGCAACTCGATTTTGTAGCCGTACTCGATGGCTCGGAAGTGCTGCCAGGCATACGTCATCACCAGCAGGAAAAGGCAGCCCAGGGCAATCCCGAACTGTTTCATCTCGTGGCTGCGCCGGGGATCTTCGACCTTGACCAGGCGCGAGTTGTCGATCGGCTTGGCAAAGTAGATTTCCGGTGTGCCGCTCCAGCACGGGTTGCGACGGCTGCGGCGCCCGCCTTGGATTATCGTGGCGGCGGCAGCCATTTATGCGGCTCCGCCCAGCGTAGACTCGAATTGCGTAAGTTCGAACTGCGAAACCGTGTAGAAGTGCGCCAGTTTCTCGTCCTGCGAGCCCACCTGCAGGGATCGCTTTTCATTGTGCTCAACCGTTTTCATCAAGTCTTCAATCAATGTTCCTGTGTACATCGTTTCCTCGTTTCTACCTACCGCTTAGAACCTCTCCGGAACGGCATCGTGAGAGAAGGTGGAGATTGTGTTTCGCCCTTGTGTGAGAGGCGATGCCGTTCCGGAAACCTGTTTGTAGCGCTGGCGTCCTCGCCAGCCGCCCGGTCGGTCGTCTTCGACCGCTTATCGAGCCGGCCAGAGACCGGCGCTACTAAATCCGTTCCGCCGCGCGCAATTTTGCGCTGCGCGACCGCGGGTTGCGATCAATCTCCTCCGCTCCGGGCGTCACCGGCTTTTTCGTCAGAATCTGGTAGTGACCCTTCTTCGCTCCCTCGCGGAGGGCATCTTTTACGATGCGGTCCTCCAGCGAGTGAAAGCTGATGATCACCACCCGTCCGCCCGGTTTAAGCACCTGCGGGGCCGCTTCCAGCAGCGCCCGCAGATCGTCCAGTTCATGGTTTACGAAGATTCGGACTGCTTGGAAAGTTCTGGTCGCCGGATGAATGCGCTCGTGTTTCATTGGCCGGGCCGCGGCTGATATGACATCCGCAAGTTGTGCGGTAGTTCGTATCGGCCGCGACCGGACAATGGCTCTGGCGATTCTCCGCGACCTCCTTTCCTCACCGAATTCGTAAATCACATCGGCAAGCTCGCGCTCGTCGAAGTGGTTTACCACTTGTTCGGCGGTCAGCTCGGCTTGCGGGTTCATCCGCATGTCGAGCGGTCCTTCCGCCTGAAAACTGAAGCCTCGCGCCGGATCGCTGAATTGCAGGCTGCTTACGCCAAGATCGGCCAAGATTCCGTCAACCCCAGCCTTGGCCGTTGGCCATTGGCCTTTGGCTATGTCGCCAAACGATCTATGGAGCAGTGTGATCCGAGGCCAATCTGCAGAACCGAGTTCTTGGCTGTTTGCCGCTGGCTCTTGGCTTTTGCTAATGGCCAAAGGCCAACGCCTGACGGCTAGCTTCTCCCGCGCGACTTCCAGCGCCGCAGGATCCTTATCGAGCCCAATCAAATGACCCGGTGCGCCGAGGCGTCTTGCGATTTCGTAGCTGTGGCCGCCTAGGCCCACCGTGGCGTCGATATAAGTCCCGCCACGCCGGACGGCTAAAAAGTCGATCGCTTCCTTTAAAAGAACCGGAACGTGGCTGCCACCACGCCCACCCCGCTCGGGGGTGTCTGTTAAACCCTCGCCCACTAGATGCCCAGTTCGTCGAGCGTCTTCTCATCCTCAGGCGTAAACTTTTCCTGCTCGATCTGCTGCCGGTACGCTTCCAGGTTGCGCACGATCAAATGGGTCAGGTTGCCGGTAACCGCCACTTCGCCCTTGATCTGCGCCGCATCGCGCAATAACTGCGGCATTAACAACCGGCCCTGGCCGTCCATCTCTACCGCTTGCCCCCAGTAGTTCACCCGGTCCAAAAATTTCTTCTTCGTAGGATTGAAAGTCGAGAGCGCCGCCAACTTCTGCTCGATCCGTTCCCATTCCTCGAAGGGATATAGTTGAGCAACCTTCCCATCCAGGCTCGTGATGTAGAATTGTGTGCCGTACTTCTCGTCGATCACGCGCTTGAATTCCGCGGGGACTTTTAGCCTTCCCTTTTCGTCCACGCGGGTTGGGTGATTGCCGCGAAACATGCGTTCTCCCCTTTAGGGGCGCAACAAATCGTTTAGCTGCTGCTGCCACAAGTACGAGGGAGGTAAAAGCGGTCAAAATGGTGGTCGTTTTCAGTTCGCTCGGGCTGTTTTTCTTCGTTTCAGCCTCTGGTTCCACTGGCGCCTCTCGGTGTCTCAAGCCGTCCCACCGCCGCTATTGGACCAACCACTTTCTACCACTTTTGTCCACATCCTACGCCTAAACTGTTTGTTGTCAATAAGAAAGTTATAGGTCGCTCACGGGAGCCGATGGTCGATCTGGAAAGCGCGAGAAGTTGTGGCTAACTGATCAGGTGACCACAATGGGTTGCGTTTACAGACTAGATTCGGAGTCCCCATTTTCCAGTGGACAGCCTGCAAATGAGCCTGGTCCGAGCACAGAATCCTGTGGAAATCATCTCTGTGCCGAGATGGGAGGCTCAAGACTACAGCTCGCCGCGGGTCGTAGCTCTTGAGGCACTTCCACTGGAGGAGCACCCGTGGAAACATGAAGATCACGTCAAAGGATCTTGGGGCAAACTCGCAAAGTCGAGCCACACAGGAGGGTAGCGGTATGAAACGGTGTCTGCTCGCGATCTGCATTATCTTGACGGCGGCCTTGGCCTGGGCTCAGGAAAGCAGCATTCCGGTTGAGCCCATGGACCAAACCCCGGTGTTCCGCGTGAAAGTAGTCTCCCGCACGACGAAGGCGGTGAACTACCGTCACCGGGGCGGTTCGACGACGGTCGACTTCAAAGGAACCAGTCTCATGCCCGCAGCGAGCGGGCATGCCAAAGTTGACAGCAAAGAAGGACGGCTGACGATAAGCGCGGAGATCGAACACCTGCAACCGGCAACCAAGTTCGGAACCCAGTATCTGACCTACGTGCTGTGGGCCATCACGCCGGAGGGGCGCTCGGTCAACCTGGGTGAAGTGGTTCCGAACAGCGATGGAAAGAGCAAAATTGATGTGACCACCGACTTGCAGGCATTCGGCCTTGTGGTCACTGCGGAGCCATATTTCGCCGTCACCCGGCCGAGCAACCTGGTCGTGGCCGAGAACATCGTGCGCCAGGAAACCAAGGGATGGGAAGAACCGATTGACGCCAAGTTCGACATGCTGGAGGGCGAGCAGTACACCATCGATGTGCCTGCGGAACAGCTGCCCTCCACCAAAGCCAGCCCGAACACCCCATTGGATTTGCTGGAAGCACGCAATGCGGTGGCTATCGCCAAGGCCGCGGGTGCGCAGCAGTACGAGCCCGGCAGTTTGAGCAAAGCGGAAGATTTTCTGGCGCGGGCGGAAGACTATCTGCAGCGCAAACAAGGCCGAACTCCCATCGGCACGGTGGCTCGCGGGGCCACGCAGATGGCGGAAGATGCGCGTGTCTTGACCCTCAAGAAAAAAGAAGAAGATCGCATCGCAGCGGAAAAACGCGCCATGCAGGAAGCCCAGGAGAAGGCTGAGGCCGAGGCCAAAGCCTCCGCCGAAGCCGAGGCCCACGCCAAAGCCCAGGCTGAGGAGGATGCGCGCCGCCGTGCGCAGGCGGAATCCGACCGCGCAGCCGCGGAAAAAGCCCAGGCCGAAGCCGTGGCTGAGCAGCAGAAGGCGCAGGCCGAAGCTGAGAAGGCTCGTCTGGCCCAGGAAGAGGCGGAGCGGCAAAAGCAGGAGGCCATCCGGCAGAAAGAGGAAATGCGGGCCCGCCTGCTCAAGCAACTCAATCAGGTGCTCGAGACCCGAGACACAGACCGCGGTCTGGTGGTCAGCATGCCCGATGTGCTCTTCGATCCTGGACAATACACCCTCAAGCCTGCGGCCCGGGAGCGGCTTGCCAGAATCTCGGGAATCGTTCTCGCCTATCCCGACTTGAAGATCCAGATCGAAGGTTACACCGACAGCATTGGCAGCGACCAGTTCAACCAGCGGCTTTCGGAGAAGCGTGCCGCCACGGTGCGTGATTACCTGGTGGACGCGAATGTTCCCCTCAACAATGTTTTCGCGCGCGGGATGGGCAAGGCAAACCCGATTGCTGACAACAGTACGGCAGCAGGCCGGAAACTGAACCGGCGGGTGGAGATGATTGTGTCGGGCGATGTGATCGGCGACGTCGTCGGACCACAAGCGGATGAGAAACCGGTCTCACCCAATCCCGGGACAACCGAGAGTTCGACGCCGTCGGCGAATTCTCCCCACTACTAAGGGCCGCAGATTATTGTGATGCCATTCAGCCATAGCATCGTCATTCCGAGCGCCCGCTTTTGGCGCGCGGAATCTGCATTTTCGCAGTTCTGAGCAACTGCAGATTCCTCGCTGCGCTCGGAATGACAATTTGGTTGAAGAGTCACAATATCTTGCAAGTCTCGATGGGTGAACTTGGCGCTGTGGGCCCGCCCACTAGAAACACGACAAAAAAATTGACCGGAGGCGTCGCCCGAGTGATACACTCCCGCCGTCGTCTCCTATCCCTATTTGAAAATTCATTGTTGGAGGTGGTGTATGGGCTTGAACCGCGGTCGCATTTGGATCGGAGGCTTGGCCGGGGGCGTGGTGTGGGCCGTGTGGAGCGTTCTGGTCAACCAGTTCATCATTACCAATGCGCGTTATCTGGCTGCTCAGAATGCGGGACTGTTCCTTAAAGAACCGCGCTATCCGGCGTTCGTTGCCCAGTGGATCGTGATCCTCTTCGTACTTTCGATCGTTACGGCGCACTTGTACGCTTGGTCGCGCCAAACCCTCGGGGCTGGACCCGGAACTGCTCTGAAGATCGGTTTTCTCGCCGGTTTCGTAGCCGGCTTCCCGGAAAACTTCGCCCACGCCACCTGGTCTGCGGTTGACCGGATCTTCCCGCTGGGCTGGATGTTGGAGATGTGGCTGGGCGCGATCCTGGCTACGCTGGTCGCGGGCTGGCTATACAAAGAATGAGATGAGACCTGTGTCGAGGGCGGGCACCTCGCCCGCCTCACACTATCTCACCGGCTCGACCACCACCGCCGTTCCATAAGCCAGCACTTCCGTGACGCCTTGCATGATTTCGGTCGCGTCATAACGCGCGCCGACCACGGCGTTTCCGCCCAGTTCGGAAGCGTGCTGCAGCATCAGATCAAAAGCTTCAGCCCGGGTCTTTTCGCAAAGATTGGTCAGCAGGGTGATGTTGCCGCCAAAAAGGGTCTGCAAGCTCGCTCCGATGGTGCCGAAGATCGAACGGGAGCGAACTATGATGCCTCGCACCACTCCCAGGGTGCGGACCACGCGAAAGCCATCCAGTTCAAACTGCGTGGTCACCATATTGTGAGCGACCATCCGCCCGGGCGCGCTGTAGCTTATGCCCATCGCATTCATCCTTCCTTCTGACCGTCTTTGCCCACGGCGGCCATATCTTCATCGTTCCAGTACGCTATTCCAATTCAGCAACAATCACAAATCGCTGCTCCGCCGGATCGTACTCGATGTGCAGCACATTCGGCCGGCAGCAGACCTGGCAGTCTTCAATGAAGGACTGCCTGCGGCCTGCCGACTCATCCACGTTGATGTGGTTCCACTCTCCGCAGCCGGCGCATTGAAAAGCGGATCCCATCACACTTGTTATCATCCTCCAAAGAATGGCCGCCAAGAAACGAAAAGCGCGCAACGCGGTGGTAATGGGCGATAGAAAATCCGCTTCGCCTTCTATAATGTCGGCTGCCATCTCTGGAGGTTCGATGATTTCCCGACGCCGCTTCTTACAAGCAGGCACGTTAGCGGGCGCAACCGTGGGCGCAGGTGCGCTCGTTCCTGCTTACGCGCAGGAAACACCCACGCCGCTGCCGCCATCAATAGCCACTTTGAAGTCAATGAAAGATCAGGCCGCCCCAATCACCACCGGGGAGCGGCGTGAGCGTCAGGAGAAGGCGCGGCGGTTAATGGACGCCAACCATCTGGATGCCGTCCTGCTGACCGAAGGAACCTCACTCAACTACTTCTCCGGCATTCGCTGGTGGGGAGGAGAACGGCTGTTTGCCATGGTGCTGCTCGCAAGAGGCCCAGCTTTCTATGTTTGTCCGGCGTTTGAAGAAGGCCGAGCGCGCCAGCAGATCGCGAAGGCTCTCGATGGGGCACACCCCGACGTGCGCCCTTGGCAGGAAGATGGCAACCCGTATCAACTCCTGGCGCAGGGGTTGAGGGATCGCGGGATTTCCACCGCAACCTTGGGCATGGAAGAAACCGTGCGTTTCGTGTTCAGCAATGGAATCGGCAAGGCCGCCCCGCAGGCCAACATCGTCAGCGCCACGCCAGTGACCGCAGGCTGCCGCATGGTGAAAAGCGATCATGAGATTGCCTTGATGCGTCTGGCGGCAAAGATCACCCTTACGGCGTATGAAGGAACCTATCGGGCGTTGAAGGAAGGAATGACGCAGTCGCAGGTTGAAGACCTGGTCAACGCAGCCTACGGACAACTGGGTTTTCCCGGCGAGGTCGACGTGATGATCGGCGACAATTCAGCGTTTCCACATGGCTCGACAGCAACGCAAGTGATTCACGAAGGGTCGATTATCATGGTGGACGATGGTTGCGTGGTCGAAGGTTATACATCCGACATCACGCGGACATTCGTTCTCGGCAAGCCTTCCGGCAAGATGAAAGCCGTATTCGAGATCGTACGCCGGGCGCAGGACGCGGCCTTGCGGACGGCGCATCCTGGTATCGAATGCCAGGCCGTTGATGCGGCTGCGAGAAAAGTCATCACGGACGCGGGATACGGACCGGATTACAAGTACTTTACGCACCGGGTAGGACATGGCATGGGCATGGATGGCCACGAATGGCCCTACCTGGTTCGTGGCAACACAACTCTCCTCGCACAAAATATGACTTTCAGCGATGAACCGGGAATCTACATTCCGGGTGAGTTCGGAATTCGCCTGGAAGACGACATGCACATCACGGAAAACGGGGCCGAGTTGTTCACTCCGCAGAGTCCTTCGCTGCAGGACCCGTTCGGGAAAGTGTGACCCGGTGCTTAAGCAGCACCAACTGAGCCGCTAGCCCTGGTGTTACACGTGCGCCGCGTGCAGTTGTTCCAGTTGTTGTTTCACCGCAATCGCCAATCGCCGGATACCCTCGCGAATCTGTTCCGGTTGCCCGTAAGAGAAATTCAAGCGCATGTGGCGGAAGCCTTCTTCAGCGAAACCGTTTCCCGCGTAGAAGCAATCGCCAGGCACAAACGCCACATTCTCTTTCAGCGCGACCTGGAACAGGCTCTTGCAGTTCATCCCCTCCGGCAGGGTCACCCACAGGAACAGGCCTCCCTTGGGATGTGTCCAGGTCACTTCTGACGGGAAGTATTTCTTGAGCGCTTCCAGCATCACGTCGCGACGCTCGCGATATACTTTGCGGATGAGTTTCACGTGCTCATCCAGGAAGCCATCCTTCGCCACCTCGTACGCGATCACCTGGGTGAAGGTGGAGGTGTGCAGATCGGCTCCCTGTTTGAGCTGGACAAATTTTGAGATCACATCCGGCGGAGCAACGATCCAGCCCAGACGCAAGCCTGGAGCCAGTGTCTTGGAGAAGGTGCTCAGGTAAATGACGTTGCCGATGGAATAACCATCGTCTCGCCGCAGATTCTCGCGGTCGATCACTACCAGTGGCGGCAGGTGCTCGCCTTCGTAGCGCAGCTGACCATAAGGATCATCTTCGATGATTGGAATGCCATACTTATCCGCGAGCAACACGAGTTGGTGACGTCGCCCTTCAGACAGCGTAGTTCCGCCGGGGTTCTGGAAATTGGGCAGCACATACATGAACTTCGGCCCGGAGCGCAGGGGCTCTTCCAGAAGATCGGTGCGCAGACCATCCTCGTCGCTGCGTACACTCACATATTCCGCGCCATACACACCGAAGGCCTGCAATGCGCCCAGGTAGGTGGGAGCTTCCACCAGCACGCGATCCCCCGGGTTGATGAGCAGTTTTCCGATAAGATCGAGAGCCTGCTGCGAGCCGCAAGTAATCAGAACGTTTTCCGGCTTGGCCTTAATGCCGTAGCGGGCGATGTGCCGGGCGATCATTTCGCGCAGCGGCTCGTAACCCTCGCTGGCGCCGTATTGCAAGGCTTGATGGCCGTTCAATTCGAGCACTCTGCGGCAGGCTTCCTGAAAGCGGTCGATGGGAAATACATCGGGCGCGGGCAGCCCGCCGGCGAAAGAAATCATTTCCGGCTTTTGCGTGAGTTTCAGCAGTTCACGAATGGTCGAACTCTTAATGTCCTTGGTGCGCTGGGCGTAACGGATTTTCCAGGCAGTCGACATCGCTTTTCTCCTCCACCCATTGACACTAGACGATTGTGGTCGGATCGGCTGTGACTGGGCGACGGCTCAGAAGTGACGAAGATCACTGACTGGATGTGACTTTGGTTCGGGTCAAAAGCGGGCGCGTGGCTGGAAGAACTGGCGGTGCGTTCCAGGTGAGGATTCGGCGGGCTACGCACAGTGTTCCACGTGGAACATATCGTCATCACCTCCTTGTACAGACATTCAAGTTATAGTGATCATGGTACTTAGACGAGAGTCACAGGCCAGCTTACCCTCGAACGCCCCACTCAAGCCAAAATCGGGCTTGAGTGGCCACCGACCCAGGTTAGCTCGCGCGACCGCTCGCGGAAACTGGGGCACCTGGGAGCTAACCTGGGCACAGAGTGAGTTCGGCCGAACGCGGGTCGGTATTGGGGCTTGCCTTACCCAGGTTAACGCCCAACCCCGGGTCGTGAACCTGTGGAATCATGGTATGTTGCTCTGGCACAGACGTTTAAAATAAGTAGATATACGTATTGACACATGTAGCTCTACATGTAATTATTAGGCAGAAAGAGAGGGAGTCTATGCAGAGCTACCTAACGCCGGAAGAAACGGCACAGCAACTCAAAGTGGAGGTTACGGAAATAATGCCACTCATCGAACAGGGCAAACTGCGGGCAATCCGAATCGGAAATTACATCCGCATCCCTGAGCAAGAGGTGGAAAAACTGCTAACTACGAGCGCTGCGGGGCCGAATCCTAAAGACGTACCAGCTTCGTTAGTGACAGAAACCCTGCCGGACAATTCGCGGTTGATGCGCACCCGAACGGGCCGAGCAACATTCAGGGTGAGAGGCGGAGTCGCGACAGGGGCCGATATTTGGCCCGGCAAAATGCTGTACCCAATCAAGTTTCCGAAATCATTCATGGATGATGTATTGACGCACTTCTCCGAAAAAGAAGTCGCAGTTGGTGGTAGTTTCGATGGGCCTCTGCGCGGCAGCTTGGGGGAATTCATCCAACAAAAAATCAAGACCAAGATGAACCCCGCCGTATACCTCGCAGCGCTGTTGATTGAGGAGGGGTATGCGGATACCTCACGCCGTGGCTACATTCGGTTCCATAGCAGAAAGGGGTAGTGCTCCTCGAACGCTGCGCGTGACAAGGGCAACAGCGTGTGGGGCAACCGAATATGGGATTCTTCAGCCGCTGGAATAAGTTTAGGAAGTTAATCAAGATTTCGCGTTGTCTAGGGGCGTGGTCTGCGCCAGATGCGACCAGTGACTCTGCGTTCAGTTCTAGGAATACCGCTCAGAGCTTACAGGAACTGATGCGGCTGATTGAAAACGACCAGGACTCTGCTATTGTTCTGAGGAAATACAAAGCAACAAGCAGGACATTAGAGGATTTATTCTTCGAGCTTGAACGCGCTGGCGCGGATCATTGGGCGAAGGGTATCTATATTCCCTGTGTTGCTATTGCCGACGCGAGAACCCTAGATTATCTTCTCCGCGTCCGAGGGCGAACATGCCGCACTATAGGCAAAACAATGGCTGGTCTTGTTGTCGGCTTTTATGAACGAGACGAACCGCTGCTCCCACCACCTTTTGACCATGACGGCGAGCCCTTGACAACTCCGCCCTACAACGATTTTTGATTTTAGCCTGGTGCCTGGCGCAAAGTGGGTTCGGGCCGAACGCGCGTCGCTATTGGGACTTGCCTCACCCAGGTTAACGCCCAAGACCGGGGCGTGAACCTGGGGCACCAGGCTGTCTACTCCGCCCCTAAGCGGCTGCCTTCAAGTCCGCGGCCAGGAGGCGATGGAACAGGTGCTCGCCGGCTTCGCGTCGCACCGAGAGTCGTCCCGCGCCGTAGGATCGTGACTTCAGTCCGCGCTGCACTGCCTCGCAGATCCCCAGATCTTCCTCTTGCACTCGAGCGCCGACTGCAAGACTCTGTTGGTTGTATTCGCGACGCGCTTCGCTCACGTCGGCAAAGTAGAAGTCGAAGAGCACGCGGCAGTGATCAACGTCTACCGGCAGGACCAGGTTCGTATCCATGTAACCTTCGTAGCAGTTGATCATGAGGTTGGGATAAAGCCAGAAATAGCGGGCGCGGTCGCCTTTGCGCGTCGCCCCGATGGCTGTGTCTGTGCTCGAAGCCACCATCGGACTCGATTGCAGGCAATACCGGTCTTCGATCTCGATCGTGTATTCCTTGTAATCCAGGACTGAGTTCAGGCCTTTATGCAGGTGGGGAACGTGATAGCCGCCATCGAGGTAGTTATCAATGAAAACCTTCCAGTTGCAATGGATGTCATAGATTCGGCTGTCGAAATAGTGCAGCTTGCTTATGCTGAGCGGGGCAATGCGCGTCGCCAGACGGCCGAGAAAATCGCGCAGGGGCACGGCTTGGGGATCAAGGCTCACGAACACAAATTTCTCCCATGTGTCCACCTTCACTGGGACCAAGCCATTCTCGTGGCGCTCGAAGTTCTTGACGCCATCGAACTCGGGCGTCCCTTTCAGCGCACCGTCCAGCCCGTAATTCCAGCCGTGATAAGGACAACGTAGGATCGAAGCCTGTCCGCAAGGTTCCGTAACCACGGCCGCCGCGTGGTGACGGCACACGTTGTAGAAGGCCCGCATGACGGCATCGTTGCCGCGCACTACGACAATCGGCTCCCCGGCGAGGGTCGCAGTAACGAATTGGCCGGGGCTCGCCACCTGGTCGGCTCGCCCAACCATTTGCCAAGTCTTGCCGAATACGGCCTTGGATTCGAGTTCCGCGATGCGGGAGTCCACATACCACGGCGCGGGAATGGTGGAAGCTTCCGACAGCGCCGCCGCGTCGTCGTAGCTGGCGAGAATCTCCTGTATCGACAGTTGCATAATCATGGTTGGGCGGAGCTGGAAGCTTGCTCAAGAACCTGTCTTTGTCATCCCGAGCGTTCTCTGCCGAGACCGAAGGTCGAGCCCCGAGCGAAGCCGAGGGGGAGGAATGTGCAGTTTCTTCACACTCCAAGGAAAACTGCAGATTCCTCGTCGGTCTCGCTCCTCGGAATGACAAGACCGATGTTTCTAAGCCTGCGGATCTTCGAGTGGCACTTCCGCCCCAATCGCTCTTCGCAAGACGTCCAAAAACTGCGCAATCCGCGCGTCTTTTTTCTCTGCGAGTTCGCCGTGGTGCTGAAAAAGGCCGGGATCGAGTTCCTCAACCAGCAGGGCATCCTGAAACCGTTCCACAACCCAGTCGATAATGGAGACCACTGTTTCCACGTCGACATCACGGCGAAGCTCGCCACGCTCCAGGCCGAAGCGCACGAAGTCTACCCGTCCATAAGGATCCTCGGCGATCAGGAAGCGATTGATTTCCCGCTTCAACGCCAGGTCCGTTCCGTAATTTCCCAGCAGGTAAACCCGATAGGGAATCCAGTCTTCGCGCAGCATGTGCTCGGTGCGGACCAGCCAGTATTGCAGCACTTCAAAGAAACCGCGCTCCCGGACTTCCGCCGGCACCTTCAAATAAGGGGAGAACGAGCGAACCGCCTTCTTGTACGCTTCGAAGAATAGGCCATCCTTGCTGCCGAAGTGCTGGAAAATCGAGCCCTTGGCAATGCCCAGGATTGCGGCTATGTCGCCGACGCGCGCCGCTTCATAACCCTGTTCGGCAAAATGACGCATCGCTGCATCGATGATTCGTGTCCGCTTGCCTTCCGAACGTGGCCGCGGCGGCAAGTGACGGTAATCAGGCGGAGAGACAACGCTGCTGCTGATCCCACTCATGGTCTGACCTCAGGTCAGCAAACTGTACGCAAAAAGACTGCGAATTTCAATTCAAATTTCTGGGATCGCCGCCAATTGATTTTGTGCACGGCCAGAGATTCATTGACCGCAGGTCATCTTATGGATATGACTGCTGGGTAGTGGTGCAGTTTGATAAGGAAGCGAGCCAAACGCGCGATTATTCTGTCGCGCAGAGCGCGACAGTTCGCGCGGCTCGCCCAGATCCCTCGCTGCGCAAAGAACGCTGGCTCGGGATGACAAATCAAACTGCACCACTACCGACTGCTGGCTTTCCTTGATTCCAAGAGGGCCTCTGTATGGAAAAAGAGGTTTCAACCGAATGCTGCGGCTTTGGCAGCGGCTGGTTTCGAATGAAAAAGGGCCAGCGGCAGGAAGTCCAACTGGCCCCACATGCTCATCGGAGGAAACGAAAGTACGCCAAACGTCCAGAAATAGCCCCGCCCACTACCGGAAAACTGCAACCTCAAGGCGGGCTAACCACCCGAAAACCGTTGCTCAAGTTCCCCGGCTTCACGCATCTGAGGTCCCGGGACCTTCCACCGGGAACGGGCCAGCAGCGGATCACCCGTTCGTGTTATTCGCAATTTAGTGCACCGCACGAACCCAGTTGTCACCGGAGTTTCACGCAAATGTAATTTTCTTGTCATTTGGAACAAGTTCCACATTGGTTGGCGATCGGCCGAACTCTTTATCGGCTTAGGGCCGCTCGTAAGTCGAGCTGTCCGGGGTCGGCGGGAGGTAATCACGGCCATACATGTTCTTGTGAGCCTCAGGCTCTCCCGCAGCCGGAAGCCGTAGCAAGCCCAGCGTTGGCGCGCTGGCCGAAATCGTAACCTCCCGGGTCATGCTCTTCAACAGCTCCGGCGTGGCGGCTTCGTACCATAACCGGAGCGTGTACCGACCGGGGGGCACGTTAGGAATTGTCACCTGGCCCTGTCTACCCGAAATCCCGTAATACGGAGTCTCCACTGCGACTACCACGGCGCTCATTTCGGCGTGAATATTACAGAAAATGTACGACACTCCGGGCTTGTCAAAGAGCACATCACGGGTGCTCCCTGCCTCATACAGACCGAGATCAAAGCGCTTGCCCTCAAATAAAGAGAAAACATTGTGAAAAAACGGGTCTTTATTGGGAAACTGCACCACCGAGCCCACCGTCACCGCCACCACGTGCGGCTCGAAACTCTTGTTCTTTTGAACCAGGCGCTGGCGGGGAGGATCATGAGGAATGGGCAAACTCGGAGCCGGCAAACCGCCCGCCGGAGTGAGCCAAAGCACCACGCTGCCGGCGTCCCTTGCTTTGCTTCTTTTCCCCGCGCTCATCTTCCCGCCGTTCATCTTCCCGCCGCTCGTCTTCCCGCCGTTCATCCAGGCGATATTCGCGGTCACGGTAACTTCCTGGGCGCAGGCAAAGGCCCCGCAAATCAGCAGCACCGACAAGCCACAGGAGAGGGTTGACCTTTTCATTTCAGAATAGAATCCCCATCATCAGATTGAACTGCTGAGCGCTATTGTTGGTGTCGTAGACCTGAAAGGATTGCAAGTGCCGGTATTCTGCGGAAAACAGCAGGTTCGAGCGAGGCCGGAAGATGAAATTTGCAAGAGCGCCGCGATTCTGTACCAACAAGGCGCCGACGTAAGCCTCGCTCCCCTCTCCGGCCCGCACCTCCGACGCTTTGGGATTGTCCAACCCGAATGCGGTATTGAACTCCAGCCGGCTGGTCGCCCTGATTTTGAACCCCGACCATCCCCCGATCGAGTCCAAAGGAGTCACCGAGGTGGAAGCCATAGTCGGATCGCCGTTAAATATGACGCTGCGGCTGATGCCTCCGTTCAGGCCCCCGATCGCTCGCCCGCGATAAAATTCGCCCGAGAAACTGATCCGAGGCGACAGAGGAATCGCCCAGTCTGCCATGCCGGCCCAGCCGTCGGCGTAGTGGTCGAAACCCCAGTCCTGGCGGCTGTAATAGCCGGCCACTCCTAAAGTCAGCGGCAGACCGAAAACATTCTTGGTCCAGGCTGTGCGCAACCCGTAGGCGGGTTGTCCGGAACTCTCGCCCGGGCCCGGCGATCGGAAATACGGGTCCGCGGGAAACTCTCCGGCGAGATTGTCGAAAATGCCAGCCTGCATGGTGATCTTCTGATCGTCAGCGATCTTGAACCGATGCTCGACCATCACCTGAGGAGTCCAGGACCAGAGGTTTCCGGCATAGTTAAGTGCGGGAACGGCCAAGGATGCGAACGAGGTGGGTGAATTAGGCGAGAGGAACAGACTGTCCTGCCCCATGACGAGGGATGTGTTTTCCCAGTCCATGCGTGCGCTGGCAATGCGCAGGCGGAAGATGCCGGAATTGACTCCGTTCCACGTGCCGGGGAATCCGCCCGCGAAATCAGCCTGCACCTTGCCCGACGTCTTTGCCCCTGCCAAAGTAGGACCGAACACCTCCAGGCCGATTTCGGACTGCCGCAGGGTTGCGCCGAAGTCTCCGTTCCCCTGGTTCGGACCCGTCACATAACTGGGGATGTCCTGCATGTCCGTGGTTCCCCGATTGCTGAACAGGTTCATCAACACGATGCCGGAGAGCCGCACCCGGTATTTGGACGCGCTCTCGACCTTGGTCTGATATTGATCATCAAGTTTGCTGTTCAAGAGTTGGGTTGAATCTTCAAGCGAGGCGATCCGATCCTCGAGCGATGACGCCTGTTTTGCAACTGGAGGCGCCGGCTCGGTGGGGCTTGCTCTCTCCGTGTCGGCGGCGGACGAGCCGTAGGAGCTCGCCGGCGGTATGGCCACGGCTTCTGACTGGAGGCGCGTGGCCTGAAGCTCGCGCCGCAAAGCTGAATTCTCAGCGCGGTATTCTGCAGCTTCGGAGCGCATCTCCGCCATGGCTGCACGAAGTTCGTTGACCTGTTGCTGCAGTTCGTGAATCGCGGCGGCTGTCGAATCGCTTGGCGACGATGACACGATCGGGGTCGATTCTTGTGTCCACCCGGCAACACTCCCCGCCAGCAGAAGCAATCCAGTCAGGCTGAATTCCTGGATCCAAACAGGCAAACCATTCCCCTGCTTCACAAATCGCCCTCCTGACACCGACTGTGGATGTACCCGAACGATCTTTCGTGAACCCGTGAGGCGGTCTTAACCTTCAGACCAAACTGCGCGCATACTCCGATTGGAAATCCTACTCCGACTCTACCCTTTTTGCCCGGGCAAGGGGTGGCAGCGCCGGTTTCCCCTCTCCACCACTATCAGTACTCGACGACGTATGGAGCGGAAGGGTTATGCGGAAAACTGTCCCCTCCTCCGAAGTCTTCTCCACGATGATATCGCCTCCGTGATCTTGCACAATCTTCTGCACCACGGTCAGACCCAATCCAGTGCCGTTTTCCTTGCCATAACTGATGAACGGCTCAAAGAGCTTGGCGCGAATGGATTCCGGAATACCACGTCCATTGTCTGCCACACGAATCTGCAGTGTCTCGGCAACTTCGCGCAATTCAATGGTGACCCGCCCCTCGTCTCCTGAGATCGCTTCACAGGCGTTCAGCAGCAGATTGTAGAAGACCCGCTCCAATTTTTTCGTGTCGAACCACCCGGTGCTGTTGCCCTCTTGCCGGATCGTGATTCGCATGGGCCGGAAATCCGGGCGAGTGCGGATCGCTTGCACTACCCGCTCCATGGATTCCTTCACGCTTCCATAGGTTCGGCGCAGAGATTCCCGGGTTCGCGAGAACTCCAGCAAGGAGTCGATCAGCTCTGTCATCTGGTTGACCGCGATCCGAATCTCCTGGTACAACTCCTCCCGTTGTTCGGCGGACAAGCGGACCTCGCAGAGGAATTCCGCGTTGGCAACAATGGCCGCCAGCGAGTGCCGCAGGTCGTGGGAGATGGAACTGGCCATTCGGCCGATCGTAGCCAAGCGTTCCGCCTCCAGCAGCTCCCGCTGCGTTTTCAGCAGGCTATCCCGCATGCGGTTGAAGGCGCCCGTCACCTCCGCCACTTCGTCGCTGCCATGAGGATCGAGCTCATAGTGGAAATCACCCCTCCCCAAGGCCCGCACCCCAGCCACCAGGTGCCCCAGAGGCCGGGTGAAGGTGTGCGAGATGAAAAAGACCAGCGCACTTCCGCCCAGTATCGCGGTTAATCCGACTGCGAGCAGCAGGTGATTCAGACTGTCAAGAAAGGCCGTCGCCGCATCGTAAGATTTCAGCACCGTCAAACGAACCGAAGTCTTTTCCGCCGCCAGCACCAGGGAAGTGCCCAGGAATCGTTCATCCCCGAGCTGCACCTCTTCGGGCTCAGGAACGCCCGGAGTGGAGTGCAGGAAGGGATGCCGTCGAAGTTCGGCTTCATGGGCGGGGTCCAGAGTGCTCCGAACAATGGTGTCGCCGTAGTAGAAAGCAACCTGGCTGGCGGCAATGCGGCTGACTTGCGACGCGACGCTGTCATCAATCTCGTAGCCGATGATCAGGAACCCCAGCAGGCGGCCTTCTACCGCCGTACCAAAATAAATGGGCTTGATGAAAACCTGATACAAATGCTGCGCCCCGAACCACCACTGGCCGGAGCCTTCCTGATTGAAAGGCGTGCCGAGGGAGTCCTGCGCCATCTCGCGAGTGAAACCGGGGGTGGCGGTGTGCAGCGCAACCACTCGGCCGGCTCGGTCCGCGAGCACAAACAGATCGCTGCCCGCCAGTCGCCACAAGTCGGTGGATCCGTCCTGGATAGTGGCCTCATGCTGGGTTGTCATGAGCGCCCGCAGGTTGGGCAGGTCGGCGAGCAGCTCCGCTGAGTGAGTCAGGGTCAGCTCGCGTTCCCGCTGAAAGTTCTGGAAGGTGCTGACGGAGTTCTGCAGGTCCGCGAAGATGCTCTTCTTGATCTGCGCCTGCACGCTGCGTCGTACCAGCCAGAGGCTGCTGCAGGTTAGACTCGCTGTGATCAGGAGCATGGAGAGCAGAAACTTGGTGCGCATCCGAAGTTTCATCACGCTCGCCTCTCCTCAGATTCTGGCTCTTCGCAGTTTACCGCTCCCTTCATCGTGGTCAACGTACAAACTTATATCCCATGCCGTGGACAGTACGAAAATGGGTGGGATTCGTGGGATCTCGCTCCAGCTTCTGCCGCAGTTTCAAGATGTGGTTGTCCACAGTGCGGGTCGAGGGATAATTCTGATACCCCCAGACCTCGTTCAGCAACTCATCGCGCGAGATCACCCGCTCCCCGTTCTGCACCAGAAATTTCAGGGTCTTGAACTCTTGCGCGGTGAGCACAACCGATTCCCCGTTGCGCGTAACTTCCATTTTGGTGAAGTCCACAGAGATGCCATCGAAGGTCACCAGTTCGCCGGCGTGCGTCCGGACGGTGCGCCGCAGCGCCGCTCGTACCCGTGCCAGCAATTCGCGCGGGCTGAAAGGCTTGGTCACGTAATCATCCGCGCCCAGTTCCAGCAATAACACTTTGTCGGAAACGTCGCTGGCCGCGCTGAGAACAATGATGGGCATTCCGGGCGCCGCCTGCTTGATCTCCCGGCAAACATCCCGGCCCGACATCATGGGCAGACGCAAATCGAGCACGATGGCCGACGGGGCGGCCTTGCGAAATGCTTCCATGCCCGCCTTGCCGTCGGAGCAGATTTCGATTTCAAACCCTTCCGCCTCGAACAAGCGCCGAAGCGCCTTCTGCACTGCACGATCATCTTCGACGACCAAAATCCGCTCCATCGTCTTCGCCCCCGGACCAAGGTGCATCACCTGTTTGCTCAGTGTGCCCGGAGCACGCTGAAAAGCCGCATCTCGGTTTGTCTCCACGTGAATCATAATCGCTCCATCGTTCGCAAATTACAGCGAATACTGGACAAGCTTACTCCCCCGATGTTGAAGAACCAACCTCTTAGACCAACTGTTGACAATGTTTTTACAAGCTGGAGACATTTGCGAGACCCTCTTCGGTGGCGACCTCGCGACGACCAGGCAGGGAGAAAAAGACTGAAATCGAACGGGCTCTGCTGCGAGATGATCAGAAAGCGGCTGCGGATGACGAGTCCCACCCGGGACCTTGAATGAACCGCTAATAGGATCCCAACAAAACATCTTCTAAACGCAAGTAAACAAAGGAACGCAATGTACAGGGCAACAGGGCATTCTGACTTACGTCCCCGGTTTTTGGCACAGGGGGATGTGAACTGGTGGGCAGTGCAGGACTCGAACCTGCGACCTCCTGCTTGTAAGGCAGGCGCTCTAACCAGCTGAGCTAACCGCCCTCGCTCCCGACGTTTATTCAGAGCGGCAGCTCTGCGAAAATGAGGGGCACGACACGAACACTACGTTGAGTATACGTGAGCCCGAAAAATACGGTCAAACCACGAGCCAGCACTCAGCACTCAGCGTTTGGCGCTTGGCATTTAGCATTCGCCACTCGTGGGTCTTGCAGAGCACGGCAGCCACCGCCGCTGGCTAAATGCTGAATGCTAAGTGCTGACTGCTGCTCCTGTTAGACTGGCGCGTGCGTCGTCTGATCATCAATGCCGATGATTTCGGCCTCACTTGTGGCGTGAATCGCGCCATCGTGGAGGCGCATGCTTACGGTGTTGTGACTTCGTCGACTCTGATGGCCAACGGTCCGGCTTTTGATGACGCGGTGCGGCTCGCATCATCGAATCCTCGTCTCGGAATCGGCTGCCACGCCGTGCTCGTTGATGGCACGCCGCTGCTGAACGGACCTGAGATCCCCAGCCTCATCTCGCACTCGCGCGATGTAAGGTTTAGGCAAAGCCCGAGCGGCTTCGCTCTGCGTGCAATGGGTGGCCGCCTGAACCGAGAAGAGATTGAAGCCGAAGTGACGGCGCAAATCCGCAAGCTGCAATCCGCCGGTTTGGCGGTCTCTCATCTGGATACGCACAAACACGTTCATATATTTCCGCAGGTGCTACAGCCTCTGTTGCGCGCCGCGCGGGCCTGCAGTGTGCGGGCAATCCGCAATCCATTCGGGCGGGTCGGTTTTTCCTTCATCGCCAGCCGTCCCAATTTGTGGAAGCGATATGGCGAGCTCAAGCTGCTCAGCAGGTTCGCGGAGAGATTCCGGCAGGCGGTCGCAGACGTGGGAATGGTTACGACGGATGGAAGTCTCGGCATTGTGGCCACGGGCACGCTCGATGACCGATTGTTTCGTTTCATCCTGGAAAATGTTCCCGATGGAACCTGGGAGTTGGTCTGCCATCCCGGTTACAACGACGCAGAACTGCAGAGCGTCCGAACCCGGTTGCGGGAGTCGCGCGCGGTGGAATTGCGGCTTCTGACTTCAAACGAAACCCGGAAAGTATTGACCCGAAGCGGAGTTCAGCTTATTTCGTTCCGTGACCTTATCGGAGGCAGTACCGGCGAGCTGGGAGCACCTGAGTAAGTCGGGGCGTCCCGCCCGTGCGCAGGCCGGGACCTTCGCAAATTGGCATTCCCATGGCATTGTCGTGCTGATTGGAACATGATGTTCGCGAAGTGAACTGGTGAGAATTCCCTCGGTGCTGTCGCAAGTAATGGGCAGAAGGGATCCTTCGACTGCGAAGTTGTTTTCGCGAGCGAAAACAACTGCTCCGCTCAGGAGACAGGGAAAGCTTATTGAGGACTGAATAATATAGTGACACTTCTGGACTTCTGTGCTTTCGTTGACAGGAGTGCGTGTCAGGTTCTCGCTCTGGAGGCAGACGCTTTAGAGTTCGAGCGTGCCGTGAAGGTACAAGCGTGCCCTGCCGGCGATCTTCACGCGATCGCCCCCGATTGTGCACTGCATGGATCCACCGCGGGCACTGAGTTGTTGCGCGCGGAACGTGTTCTTACCCAGCCGCCCCGCCCAATAGGGAGCCAGTGTGCAATGTATGGAGCCGGTTGCGGGATCCTCATCGATACCGACCGACGGTAGAAACATTCGGCACACGTAATCCACGTCACCCTCGCCGGGAGCGGTAACCATCGTTCCGCGCCCGGCGTCCAGTTTGGCAAGCGCGGCAATGTCGGGCGAGAGCGCGCGCACTTGCTCAGCCTGATCCACCACCACGAGGTAATCGCGAGATTTCATTATCAGCGCTGCTTTCAAACCCAGGGCTGGTAAGAGGCCGACCGGCGTCTCACATGGTTGCGGTGGCTTGGCGGGAAAGTCCATTTCAAAGCTGTCCCGGTCCCGAGCGACGGTCAACATGCCGCCGCGGGTGTGGAAGCGAACCGGCCACACGTCGTGTTTCCGCAGCGCGAGCACATAGGCGGATGCCAAGGTCGCGTGCCCGCATAGGTCGTCCTCGACTTTGGGTGTAAACCAGCGCAAGTCGAAATCACCATCCGCGCGAGGAACAACAAAAGCGGTCTCGCTGTGCCTGTTCTCAGCCGCAATTTTCTGCATAACGTTATCCGCGAGAAAAGCGGAAAGAATGCAGACCCCCGCCGGGTTGCCTGCAAAGAGTTCACCCGTGAATACATCAACGTGGTAATACGGAATTGCCATGTCGTGGTCCTCGAAGTTATCCCGTATCTTAGTTCATTCCCAAATTTGACCCCGGGAAAGTTTGATGTGACGGATGAACTCGTTCATTCGGGAACCGCGTGCTTAGGATGACCTCAGGGGCCCGTGGTGTGTAACGGGAGCACATTAGCCTGTCCAGCTACAAGGTGCGGGTTTCGAATCCCGCCAGGTCCATGCTCCCATGTTTGTAGGGAAGCTTGGGAGGCCACTGGACAGTTGGCTTTTTCATGGGCCAAAGTTGCGACACTCAATAGAAGAGTTCGGCGCCGGACGTACACGGCCTTTTGGGTAGGCATGAACTGCCAAATTACCTCAACTGGCCTCGGCTACAAGGTATGATAAGGAAGACAATACGTCGCTGAACTGCATGGACAATAGACCCGAAGCCCGTGTCGCAACCCAGATCCTGGTCCGCGTGTGGGGCATGGACGCGGATGGCCGCCCTTTCTTCCAGAATGCCCATGCCGGCGATATCAACAGTGAGGGCGCCATGCTTTCCGGCATTAGTCATCCCCTGAAAGTTGGGGACGTCATTGGCATCCAGCATGCTGAACGCAAGGCCCGGTTCAAAGTAGTTTGGTTGGTTAATACTGGAACGGCGCGCAAGATCGAAGCTGGGGTGCAAATTCTTGAAGGCCAAAAGAGCCCCTGGCAGGAGTTGGCCAGGACAGGCACGCAATTATCCCCAGGCAAGAACAAGAGACGGTTTGTGCGGCATAGGGTTTCCTTTCCGATAAAAATCGGTTTTGAGGACAATCGCCGCACGCACCTGCAGACGAACGCCACTGACATTAGCGGCCGTGGCTGTTATGTGGACACTCTGCAGCCGCTGCCACTGGGCACAAAAGTTAATGTCACGTTCTGGATGGACTCCGAAAAGATCCACACTGATGGCGTGGTCAGAGCCAGTGATCCCAACGTGGGTATGGGCATCGAGTTTACTGAACTGGAAAATCAGGTTCAGGAAAAGTTGCAGCAGTATATCGAGAAACTCAACCAGGGACTCGGTTCTGCCGTGGCCAAAGGCGCCACTGGCGCACACTAGATTGTGATCCAGTATTCTCCGCCTCAGGCACCGCGCCGCGCTTACATTGTCTGACCTCATCATCTCCAAGCACGAACAACATGCCGTCTTCCGAGAGCAGATCTGAACAGGCGCGACCTGCCAGCGGAGTTTCGGGGCAGTCGAAGGTCGCTACCACTCGTGGGGTGTGGTCACGCTGCGCCTTACCGCTGCGCTGAATCGGAGACGGCGGCGTCATGGCACTCCCGCCTCCCACCGGGCAGCCGAAAGGCTAGACCAGCCGCCAATGACCACACCATGTTAAAAGTTGTAAAAACTGAATCGAGGCGGCCGGGTTACCATCGAATCGAGCAAGCCGTATGCGTCCGGGAGAGACGCGACCACGGATGAAGATCGGGATTACGTGCTATCCAACTTACGGTGGCAGCGGAGTCGTGGCCACCGAACTCGGCCTCGAACTGGCCCAGCGCGGACACGAAATTCATTTCATTTCCTACGCCCAGCCCATTCGCCTCACCGAACTGCATCCCAACATTCATTATCACGAAGTTGATGTTTCGCGGTATCCGCTGTTCGACTACCCTCCTTACGATCTGGCGCTGGCCACCCGCATGGCGGAGGTCTCGGAACTTTATGCCCTCGACCTTCTCCACGTGCATTACGCGATCCCACATTCGGTGAGTGCTTTGCTGGCCCGGCAGATGCTGGCCGCAAAACCGCTCAAACAACGGCTTCCTTTCGTTACCACGCTCCACGGGACTGACATTACTCTGGTCGGACTGGATCGTTCTTACTTGCCGATTACGCGCTTTTCCATTGAACAGAGCGACGGCGTCACGGCTATCTCACAATACTTGCGGGAGCGCACCCTGCGCGAGTTCGATGTCCGGAACCATATCGAGGTGATTTACAACTTCGTAAACTGCGACGTTTATGTCCGCGATTCCGAGGCCGCGAAACGCCGATCCGAGTATGCTCCAAACGGCGAGCGCATCCTGGTGCATCTCTCCAACTTCCGTCCGGTAAAACGGATCACGGACACCATCGAAATCTTCGATCGGGTGCGGAAGAAGATTCCCTCCAAACTGCTGCTGATTGGCGACGGCCCGGATCGCTCGCGAGCGGAGTGGCTGGCCGTACAGAAAGGAATCCATAATGATGTTCTGTTCTTGGGCAAGCAGGACGAGGTCCATGAAAAACTTGCCCTCGCCGACCTTATGCTGATGCCCAGCGAACTGGAGTCGTTTGGGCTGGCCGCTCTAGAAGCCATGGCTTGCGAGGTCGTGCCGATCGCTACCCGCGTAGGTGGCGTGCCGGAAGTGATCGAACACGGCAAGAGCGGGTTTCTTGCCGACGTGGGCGACGTCGAGACGATGGCGCGTTACGCCATCGAACTACTGAGCGACGAGAGCCGTCTGCGGGAAGTGGCAAAAGCTTGCCGAGCGGTGGCGCAGTCCCGGTTTTGTTCTTCAAAGATCATTCCGCAATATGAGGAGTTTTACCGGCGGGTGCTGGAACGCTCGTCGTAGAGCGCCACCGGGACCGAGCCTTCGCTGTGCAGGATAGGCAGGCGCAAGCGAATCAGAGTTCCCTTCCCTTCGTGGCTGTCGATGGTCATGCGGGCGGTGTCTCCATAAAGCACTTTCAGCCGCTCGGCCACATTGGCCAGGCCAATCCCGGTGCCGCCCAGCCCGCTCGGCCTTTCCAACAGCGTGGCTGCGCCCATTCCCACCCCGTCGTCCTCGACTTCGATAATCAACTGGGAACCGGTAAGCCGGCTGCGCAGGAAGATACTGCCACCTTCGATCTTGGAGGCGAGTCCGTGCTTGATGGAGTTTTCCACCAGGGGTTGAACCAGCATGCTGGGCACCATCACATCCAGGGATGCGGAGTCCAGTTCCTTCACCACCCGCAGCTTGTCCCGTCCAAAGCGAACCACCTCGATGTCGAGAAAATTGTCGATGAACTCCAGTTCCTCGCGCAGGGGCACGAAGGCATCGCCGCTGCTCAACAAGCGTCGCAGAATTGTGGCCAGCTTGATGATCAGCTCGCGGGCCGTATCGGGGTCAAAGCGGACCAGCGAGGAAACCGAGTTCAGCGTGTTGAATAAGAAATGCGGGTTGATCTGATTCTGCAGGGCTTCCATCCGGGCGTGCAGCAGCAGGCGTTCCTGCTCTTCGAGCTTGATTTGGATGCGCACGCTGTTCCAGATCTTGAGCTCTGTGCCGATGGTGATAATCGAAGTAGCGTAGATCGCAACTTCCACCCAGAGATTGGGGCTCTCGAGACTGAAGGTGGAGGACGGCAGGAAGCGGGAGAGTTCGGTTTGCACGAAGCGCAGCGCCACAATTGTGCCAAAGAACATTACCTGCCAATCGAACAGCTTAGGCGTGGGCAGGTTGCGGCGGATCATGCGATAGATGCTCAGGTCAATGAAGGGGGAGAACGACCAGATATCCTCGCGGTCGGGGGCCAGGATGCGGAGTTGTCCGGCAATGAAACCGCACAGAACATTGAACGGCAGAGTGGCCCATTCTCCGTGCAGCAAAGCAGGCAGCGCGATAAAGGCGCCTCCCAACATACCCGTAAACCGGCCGGCGATCACGCCCAGCAAAATCGTAGTCTCGAAAGATAGATCACCAGCTAAGAAACTTCTCTGAATGAAGCGGATCCACACCCCGATGGCCAGTGGAATTCCAATCCACAGAACCAGATATATCTGTTGCTTCAGCGAGCGGTCTTCGCGGAAGAGCAAGGACTTAAACTCGACGGAACGGACCAGGGTGCTGGCCACGGCGGCAGCCACGCCGAGCTTGACCAGCAGATTGATGAGGATAAGGCGCTGTTCCATTTTTCAGAGCGAGGGAATCCGCTCAGAAAAATGTAGCACGAAGTAAGCCACATCTTCGCAGCTTTACGTGGCGGGGCTGCGGCGAGCCCGAATCTTAGCCCTTGTTTCCCAACCACTCGCCGTCAGCGAGGTGGCGCTGCGTGTAAGCCTCGACCTGGTCTTCGTACACCAGTTCCGCGTGCTCTTCGCAGCTGGGATCTCCGTCCACCAGGCGGGTTGCCACCTTGCCACAAATAACGCAAACCAGCGGCTGCTCCGCTGCCTTCTCCGCCGGCTGCTCTTTCGATTTCATAACTCTACCTCTTCGTAACTCCCTCACGGACGGCCTTCGATTCCGTCCGCGCAGGAAGCAAGATCGCCTAATTCCACAAAACGATGGGCGGAGGCCCGCTTCCAGATCAAGCCATCACTGCGTAGGGCGCCGGCTCCAGCGTCGCATTCAGCTTGATGGGGACATTCAGCGCATGCGAGATCGGGCACCTGGCTTTCGCGCTCTTGCACGCCCTGTGAAACTTCTCCGCATCACGTTCGGGCAAGTCAGTCGTCACATGCAGTTCGATCTCTGTAATCGCCCAGCGTCCCTTGTGTTCTTCCAGAGTCAGCTCTGATTCGGTTCTTACATAGTCATTCCTGATGCCGAGTTTGGCGAGTTCCTGCGCCAGCATCAGACTCATGCAGGAAGCCACTGCTGCGGCCAGCATCTCGGACGGGCTGGTGCAGGGTTCATTCCCCGTACTCGACCCGAACGAGTACAGAGCCTTGGACATAATGCCACTGGTAGTCGAAACCGAGCCCTCGCCTGCGGCTGGGCTTCCTTTCCATATCGCCACCGCGCTGCGTATCATAGATCACCTCCATTGGTGTTCTCCTCTTCTTATAGGCTAGCCAAGCACGCGGCGCTGTGATGGGTGAACCCTGGCTATGTGACAGCCGACATACCGAGGAAAAGCCTTCAAAGACGTAGCTTTGCGGCGATTTCGGTGAGTGCGGCGTCAATTCCCTCGACTTGGACTGGGCCGCCTTGAGCCATGTCCCTGGTTCCGCCCCCTCGTCCGCCGAGTCGGCTGAGAACTTCCTTGACGAGGACTCCCATATCGAAAGGCTGGCCAGGGGATTGGGCGAAAACCAATGCCGGAGGTTCTGCGGTGGCAGCCAGCAGGGCGATTGCGTTAGCAGCTTGCCGAGTTAACTTCTGTGCGAGCAATTTGATGAATGTAAGATCGCGATCCGGGAAAGTGCGCACTACGATTTTGCGCCCACTGCTTTCAGGCGTTTCTTCGAGCAGACGGACGGCATACAAATCAGCCAATTCTTCCAGGAGCTGCTCACGCGATTTTCGCGAGGCCCGAGCTTCCTCTTGCGCCTTCCGCACTTGCTGGGGAACATCCCAGATGTGACTCGACAGAAGGCTGGCCGATTCGGCCAGAGCGGTGTAGTCTCGCCGGGCTGTGGCAACCGCGCGTTTGCCGCAGACGAACTCGACTCGCCATCCTTGCCGCACTTTTTCTGTTTTCCGCAGCAGAATGCAGCCGATTTGACCACTGTTGGCAACGTGGGTGCCGCCACAGGCGGTGAGATCGAAATCACGTATTTCGATCAGCCGCAGCTTGTCTCTTTCTCCAGGCGGCAGCTTGCGCAGCCCCATTGCCTGCGCCTCCTCCTGTGTAACAAAACGAGTCTCGACAGGACAGTTCTGCATAACCACATCGTTCGCCAAGACCTCGGCGGCTTCGACCTGCGCGGCGGTCAGGGTTTTCGTATCGAGATCGTTCATCTTCAGATCAATGGTGCAATACTCTGCCCCCATGTGAAAAGAAACCGTGGGCATGTTGAACAACCGGACGAACGCTGCCGAGAGTACATGCTGGCCGGAATGCTGCTGCATGTGGTCACGACGACGGTCGACGTCGAGCAGGCCGCGAATGCGGCTTCCTTTTTGGATTTCTGCCGCATTCTCGAGAACGTGCAGTATGGTTCCGTTCTCTTGCTCGGCCACTTCAGTGACGCGCACTCTCTTACCTTCCAAGACGAGCCAACCTGCATCAAAAACCTGCCCGCCGCTCGTGGGATAGAACGCGGTACGATCGAGGATCACCGCAGAACCAGGGTCGGAGCAGACTACATCAACGACTTCGGCGTCGAACTCGTAAAGAAAAGAGTCGTGGTAGTAAAGGCGTTCGGTCATTCGTTTTTTCCGAGAGCTGAAAGCTGATGGCTGAAAGCTAGTACGGCCCAATAATTCCGCCGATCTGTCGCGAAGCCGGCTCGCGCTGCTGCGCCGTTTTATTCTCCTCGGACTTTTTATGTGAACCGATCACGTCCAGGTACTTCAAACCTGAACCGGTATTGAACAGGACCACGGCATCGTCGGCGCCAAAAAATCCGTTGGCGCGCAGCTTGCGATAGGCGGCCAGCGCTGCTGCGCCTTCCGGAGCGGCGAAGATTCCTTCAACTCGCGCCCAATGCCGCAGCGCATCCATGATTTCTTCGTCGGTCACGGCCAAGGCCACGCCACCGCTCTTCTTCAGAATATCGAGGATCAGGTAGTCGCCATACGCCTTGGGCACGCGAAGTCCAGCGGCGAGCGTAGCGGCATTCGTCCAGAATTCAGCATTGGATTTGCCCTCATCCCAGGCTTTCGGAATGGGAGCGCAACCTGCCGCTTGGACGGCGATCATCTGCGGACGCTCGGACCCGATCCAGCCCAACTCCTCCATTTCCTCGAACGCCTTCCACATTCCGATCAAGCCGACTCCGCCGCCCGTGGGGTAAATGATGCCTTGCGGCATGCGCCATCCCAATTGTTCCGCCACCTCGTAGCCCATGGTTTTCTTGCCTTCGACGCGGAACGGTTCTTTGAGCGTGGAAATATCGAACCAGCCTTCTTTCTCTTTTTTCTCATTGAGCAGCCGCGCGCAATCGCTGATGAGGCCATCTACTAATGTGACGTGCGCACCGTAGCTCTCGCATTCAACGCGGTTGGCGAGCGGCACGTCTTTGGGCATGAAGATGTAGGCCTCAAGCCCGGCCGCAGCCGCATAGGCCGCCAGCGCGCTGGCTGCATTCCCGGCGGAGGGGGCAGCCAGTTTCTTCAGGCCATAAGCCTTGGCCATTGTGACTGCTGCGGACATGCCACGGGCTTTGAAGGATGCGGTGGGGTTCAACCCTTCGTCTTTTATGTATGCGTTCGGGAATTCGCGGCTGGGCAGCATCGGAGTGAAGCCCTCGCCCAGCGAGACCGGTTCGGCCTCCGGCAGAACTTCAGCGTAGCGCCACATGCTGGGGGTGCGTCCAAACAGCGACGCGGCCGTGAATGTGGACTTCAAAGCACCGAGAGCGTAGCGGACGTAGAGCACGCCGCCGTCTTTGGGGCAAACGGTTTGTGGACGCTCAGCGTCGAGCCACGCGCCGCACTTTGTGCACTCCAGATGAGCAATGCGGGCCACGAATCGAGTTTAGCATTTGGAGGCACGGGGAAGCGCTTCGAGCGCGGTATGTGCCCGGTGCCACGCCGCATCGAGGTCGCGGCGATCAAGCGCGGCCAGCGCGCCCGCGGTTTCGAGGATTGCGTCCGCTTGATCCGATAGCACTTGGCGGCAGGGGTCCGGAAGTCGCGGTGCCAGCCGGCGGATTACGTCGAGCTGGCGGATCAACACGGCGGGAGTCGTCGCGGACGCCTGACGGATCTGATCGAACGCGAGCTTGGCGAGGCGATCGAGCCGCACCGGCGGCATCCAGACCCGGAGCCGGCTGCCAGTGTCGTACCAGTTCCCTTCGAGCGGGGGGCGCTCGGCCAGCGTGAGCAGCGCGTCTGCGAGCCAGTCGACACAGGCAACTCCGGTGTACGTATCATTGACCGCTGGTGACAGCGCGCGGATCCCGATCTCAACGACCTGCGCGATGCCGAACTCGCTATCTTGAGTAAGGGTGCGGTGACGGCCGATGTGAATTCCACGATCAATCGCAGGCTCAAGCGCGCCGGCTTTGTCCGCAGGGACGATTGCTGCGAGCGGCTCGCCGCGGAGCACGAACTGGCCCGGGCGGAACTTTAGCACGATCACTGTGTCCGCCGCGCGCGCGGCCGTGACCAGCGCACTGTGATCGACATGCTGCAGGTATCCGCTCTTCGGGCACGACACGATCGCGCCGGTCTCAGCCTCCCGCAGAATCGCAGCGTCGTCGGGCACCGCGCCGCTGCCCTCGCCAGGGCCGGGCACGTGCGCGCCGCCTGCCGCGACGTACAAATCGTCGACGATCGCGCCGATCATATCGGGGTTCTGGATCGATCTCGCGACCCGATGGCTGTAGTAGACCAGGAACCCGAAGCTGAGCACGACGAGCACCCAACTCGTGATCAATGAGATCTGCGGGACGAACGTCGACTGCGGATCCTGATGCGTGACCAGGAAGACGAGGCAGATATATACGAACGTGGCCATGAACATGCCGATTGTGACCTGGGTGACCCAGTCCTGCAGGAAACGGTAGAGCAGGCGTGGACCAAACAGCGTCGAGACCATCGACAGCACGAGCAGCGCGACCGAAAAAATCAGCGCGAGCACCGTCGCGACCGCGCCCATCATCGCCGACAGGATCGCGCGCGCATCGTCGATACTGCCCATCGTCAACCACGACGGGATGTGAATGACGCCATATTTGTCGAGGATGTCCGGAATCAGGGTGATCCCGAACAGCGCGACGGCGACGAGCGAGAGCTGCAGCGGGATCCGCCACAGGTTAACGTCGCGTTGCGAACGGAGCTTGGTAGGGCGTGGATCGTGCATGCGATTTGATTTTAGACGCTTTTATCTTCCCAAGAGCAACCGCTCCAGCACCGGACCGAGAGCCAGCGCCGGCAGGTAGCTCAACGCGGTCACTGTTATCAGGGAGGCGGTGAGCAGAATCCCAAACACAAGAGAATCTGTGGGAAGAGTTCCTGACGAAGACGGCGTATTTCTCTGGCGGGCAAACAGCCCAGCGAACGCAAGAGCAGGAATCGCCAAGGCAAACCTCCCGGCCAACATGGCCAATGCGGTAGTCAGGTTGTAGAAGAGCGTGTTGGTGCTGAGGCCGGCGAAGTTCTGCCCGTTGTTGGCAAAGCAGGACGCATACGCAAACAGAATCTCAGTGAAGCCGTGAGGCCCCGTGTTGGTGGTCAGGCCGGCGAGTCCAGCCTTGCTGCTCACCGCAATCGCAGTCAGGGAAAGCACGAAGAGTGGGGCGGCCAACGCGTAGAGCATAATCATTTTGTTTTCCGCCGAGCCGATCTTCTTGCCGAGGTATTCCGGCGTACGGCCAACCATGAGTCCGGCCAGGAACACGGCGATAGCGGCGGCCATGACCATGCTGTAGAGACCGGTGCCGAGCCCTCCGAAAACAAGCTCTCCGAGCATCAGGTTCACCAGAAGGACCAGTCCACCCAGCGACGAAAAGCTGTCGTGCATCGAGTTGTACGATCCCGTGGCAGTGTTTGACGTCACGGCCGCCGTAAGAGCCGAGCCGCCAATACCGAAGCGGACCTCCTTCCCTTCCATATTGCCGCCGGACTGCAGCAGACTATTTTGGAAGTCGACGGCGCTGAGATGGGGATTCTCGCGTTGTTCAAAGTGACTCACAAAGATTAGGCCGGTAGCAAAAAGGACAACCATCACCCAGTAAAGCAGCCAGCCTTGCCGAGGCTGGCCAACCATCCTGCCAAAAGTGTTAGTTAATGCCGCGGGCAGGAGCACGATGGCCAACATTTCCAGGAAATTCGTGAGCGGCGTGGGGTTCTCATAAGGATGAGCGCCATTCGCGTTGAAGAATCCGCCTCCATTGGTCCCCAGGTTCTTGATGATCTCCAGTGCGGCTACGGGCCCTTGGGAAATGACCTGCCTGGCGTGCTCCACGGAAGTTGCGACTGCGTAGTCGTGAAAGTTCATGGGGACCCCCTGCCATACGAGCAGCAGGGCTCCCATTAATGCTCCCGGCAGCAGGATCCAAAGCAAAGCACGAGTCAGATCGACCCAGAAGTTCCCGAGTGTTTCTGAGAGTTGCCTGGCAAGACCTCGGATAAAGGCAATACCGATCGCCAGTCCAGCCGCGCCAGCCAGGAAGTTCTGGGCGCAGAGTCCCACCATTTGACTGAAATAGCTCATGGTGTTCTCGCCGCCGTAGGCTTGCCACGTGGTCGTCGTGGCGAAGCTGATCGCCGTATTCAGAGCCAGATCTGGGGACAACGGCGTCGTGTGGTATTGCGGAAAAAACCAGGGGAAGAAGTGTTGCAGTCTGAGAATGGCATACAGCAGCAGCGTGCCTGCAAGGCCAAAGAGCACGAAACAGGCCGCGTACTCCTTGCTGGCCATCTCCACATTGGGGTCAACCGCCGTAATGCGGTAGATGAGCCGCTCAACTGGAAGACATAATCGATCCAGCGCGGTTGGCGTCCGGGAGAAGACCCGCTCCATGTATCCACCCAGCGGCTTCACAAGGGCGGTTACCACGGCCACGAACAAGACGTATTGAAGCCCACTGTAGAGATCCATTGGGCCTTCTCAGGAGCAAGCCAAAAGCTGAGGTCCCGGTGACTCGCTCCCGCTAACCTTGGGGGACACTCAACGGGGCCTCGGCCCGCTTCTTCAGTGGAAATCGCTCATCCAGATCAAGGTTCAACTCCAAAACGTTCACGCGTGGTTCGCCGAGGAATCCCAACTGTCTCCCCTCGGTGTGCTTGGCTATAAGCTGCTGCAGTTCATCCGCATTGATTCCCCGCTGCTTCGCGACTCGTGGAATTTGAAACTCCGCTGCCGCAGGAGAAATGTGAGGATCTAATCCGGAACCCGAAGTTGTGACCAGATCGACGGGAACCGGCTGGCCCGGATTGTCGGGCTGATTGGTTGCGACACTTGCGTTTACGCGGTCAATCAATTGTTTATTCGTCGGCCCAAGGTTCGAGCCAGAAGAATTCCCTGCATCATAGCCGTTTCCTGCTGCCGATGGCCGCGAGTGGAAATAGGCAGGGCCAGTAAATGTCTGCCCGATAATGCGCGAGCCCACGACTGTGCCGTTTTGCACGATGAGTTGACCGTTAGCCTTATCGTGGAAAAGCAGCTGCGCCAGTCCCGTGACCACCAAGGGATAAATGATGCCCAGCAGGATGGTGGTGACAATCGTCATCAGGATCGAAATCAGTAGATTCTTTTTCATGGCGTCCTCTCCAGTCCTAAAGGAACCCAGATTCCTCGTCGCTTCGCTCCTCGGAATGACAATGGCCTGGTTGCATGGGACTCTGCGCAACTCGTCATGCCATGCCAACCCGGGTAATGACCATATCGATCAGCTTGATGCCGACAAACGGCACCATGATTCCCCCGACGCCGTAAATCCAGAGATTGCGGCGCAGCAGAGCGGCGGCGCCCATCGGCCGATACTTCACACCACGGAGAGCCAACGGAATCAAAGCAACGATGATCAGAGCATTGAAAATCACCGCTGACAACACTGCCGACTGCGGGGTCTGGAGCTGCATAATGTTCAGTGCATTCAGCACTGGGAACGTACCCGCGAACATTGCCGGAATGATCGCGAAATATTTCGCCACGTCATTGGCAATCGAAAATGTAGTCAAGGCGCCGCGCGTCATCAGCAACTGCTTGCCGATTTCCACGATCTCGATGAGCTTGGTGGGATTGGAATCGAGATCCACCATGTTTCCCGCCTCTTTCGCCGCCTGGGTGCCGGTGTTCATGGCAACTCCCACGTTGGCCTGGGCTAAAGCGGGCGCGTCGTTGGTGCCGTCGCCGGTCATCGCCACCAGTTTGCCCTGCTTTTGCTCGCTCCGGATCAGGTCCATCTTGTCTTTCGGAGTCGCCTCGGCGAGGAAGTCATCCACCCCAGCTTCGCGCGCGATGGCGGCTGCGGTCAGCGGATTGTCGCCGGTAATCATCACGGTCTTGATTCCCATAGCCCGAAGCTGATCGAAGCGTTCGTGCATTCCGCCTTTTACAATGTCTTTCAGGTGAATCACGCCAAGGGCGCGGCGGTTTTCGGCGACTACCAGAGGTGTTCCCCCCGATCGCGCAATGGTCTCCACCGCGGCCTGAATCTCTTTGGGCAAAACCGTGCCGTGCTGTTGCAGATACTTGGCGATGGCGTCTACCGCGCCTTTGCGAATTTCCCGTCCATCCAGATTCACGCCCGACATGCGCGTTTGCGCGGTGAACGGGATGAAGGTCGCTTCCTGCGAACCCAATTCTCTGCCGCGGAGACCGTAGCGTTCCTTGGCCAGCACCACGATCGAACGCCCTTCTGGAGTTTCGTCCGCCAGCGAGGAAAGTTGCGCGGCATCCGCCATCTGCGCTTCCGTGATTCCGGGCGCGGGAACAAATTCGGATGCCTGTCGGTTTCCCAGGGTGATGGTTCCCGTCTTATCGAGCAGCAGGGTGTTGACATCGCCGGCAGCTTCCACTGCCCGGCCGGACATGGCCAGCACGTTGTGCTGTACCAGACGATCCATACCCGCGATGCCGATGGCGGAAAGCAGTCCGCCGATGGTGGTCGGAATCAGACACACCAGCAACGACACCAGCACGAATACGGTCTGTGGCGAACCGGAGTAAATGGCGAATGGCTGCAGCGTGACCACCGCCAACAAGAAGATGATGGTCAGTCCGGCCAGCAGAATGTTGAGCGCGATTTCGTTCGGCGTCTTCTGGCGCTCAGCGCCTTCCACCAGTGCGATCATGCGATCCAGGAAGGTCTCTCCAGGATTCGAAGTAATTTTGACCTTCAGCCAGTCGGACAGGACTCGCGTGCCGCCGGTCACGGCCGAACGGTCGCCGCCGGCTTCGCGAATCACGGGCGCGGATTCCCCCGTGATCGCGGATTCGTCCACCGAGGCCACACCTTCGAGAATTTCGCCGTCACTGGGGATGAACTCGCTGGCAGAAACCATGACCACGTCGCCCGAGCACAACTTCGAACTCGGACACTGTTCCGTCTTCCCGTCGGGCAGAAGACGATTGGCAACGGTCTCGGCCCGGGCTTTCCGCAGAGCATCGGCTTGCGCCTTGCCCCGGCCTTCCGCCATGGCCTCGGCGAAATTCGCGAACAGGACGGTAAACCACAACCAGAGCGTGATCTGGAGATTAAAGCCGAACGCACCCTGATGCCGCAGTACATCGCGCACCAACAGAATGCTAGTAGCTACGCTGCCCACCTCCACCACGAACATGACGGGATTGCCCATCATGTGCCGCGGGTTCAGCTTCATCAACGAGTCGAGCAGCGCGCGGCGCACGATCTTCATTTCCCAGATTGCTTTCGCTTTTGTCTTCTTGGCTGCCATAGTTCCTCAGAAAGTCTTGCCCGCTGCCATCAGCAGGTGCTCGAGAATGGGTCCCAGGCTCAGTGCTGGGAAAAACGTCAACGCGCCCACGATGAGAATCACGCCGACCAGCAGCACCGTGAACAGCGGGGTGGTCACTGGAAACGTGCCCAGAGAAGGCGGAACATAATTCTTTTTGGCCAAATTGCCGGCGATGGCCAGCATGGGGATGATCATGAAAAAGCGTCCCACCAGCATGGTCATCGCCCCTGAGGTGTTGTACCAGGGCGTATTCCCGTTGAGTCCTGCGAAAGCAGAGCCATTGTTGCCAGCCTGGGAAACAAAGGAGTAGAGAATCTGCGTGAACCCGTGAGGCCCCGGATTGGTGATGCTGGACGTACCGAATCCCTGCACCGAGGAGATTGCAGTGAGCACCAGAATGATCGTGGGGAAGACCAGCGTAACCAGCATGGCCATCTTCACGTCGTAGGCTTCGATCTTCTTGCCCAAGTATTCGGGCGTACGGCCTACCATCAGACCAGCGATGAACACCGAGAGCACTACGTAGATCAAAACGCCATACAGTCCGGCGCCCACCCCGCCAAAAACCACCTCGCTCAGCATGATGTTGACCAGCGGAACCATGCCGCCGAGGGGAGTGTACGAATCGTGCATGCCATTGACCGCGCCGCAACTGGCATCGGTCGTGACTGTGGCAAACAGCGCCGAGTCAGCAATGCCAAAGCGGACTTCCTTACCTTCCAGGTTGCCGCCCGACTGCAACGCGCTGACCCGCTGGTCGACGCCCGCCAGCAGAGGATTACCTCTCGCTTCGGCCCAATACGCAGTGGTCACACCCGCTAGAAACAGCACAGCCATCGCCGCCCACACCGCCCAACCGTGGCGCTGGGAGCCGCTCATGCGGCCGAGCGTGTAAGTCAGGCCGGCGGGAATCATGAAGATGGAAAGCATTTGCAGGTAGTTGCTGAACGGCGTGGGATTCTCAAAAGGGTGGGCGCTATTGGCGTTGAAGAAACCGCCACCGTTCGTGCCCAACATTTTGATCGCTTCTTGCGAGGCCACCGGTCCCTGCGCAATGTTCTGGTCGGTCACCGTGTCCATCACCGGTTTGCCGTCCTGGCCGACTACCGGTTTTCCGTCGGATCCCATTTTTTGCACTTGCTGCGATTCGACCAGCTTCGCGGCATCGTAGGGCTTCAGGTTTTGCACAACTCCCTGGGAAACCAATGCCAGCGCGTAGACGACGCACATGGGCAACAGCAGCCATAGAGTGGCGCGGGTCATGTCCACCCAGAAATTGCCGATGGTCTCTTTCTCTCGCCGGACAATGCCGCGGATAAAAGCGATCGCCAGCGCAATACCGACCGCAGCTGACATGAAGTTGTGATAAGCCAGGCCCGCCATCTGGGTGAGATAGCTCATCGTGGTCTCGCCGCCATAGTTCTGCCAGTTCGTGTTGGTGGTGAAAGACGCGGCGGTATTGAAAGCTAGCTCATGGGGAACGGCTCCGAACTTCTGCGGATTCCATGGCAGATGAAGCTGCGCCCGCTGGAGCACATACAACACCAGCATGGACACACCGCTGAACAGCAGCATAGCCAGGGCGTATTCCGTCCAGCGCATCTCGTGGTTCTCGTCCACACCGGTCATGCGGTACAGCAGACGCTCCAGTGGCCGCGCCAATGGGTCCATGAACGTACGCTCGCGGCCAAACACCCGAGCCATGAATACGCCCATGGGCTTGGTAACCGCGAAGATCAGTACCAGAAAAATTAGGATTTGAAGCCAGCCGTTGACTGTCATCAGAACTTCTCCGGCCGCAATAGCGCATAAAGCAGGTAGGCCATCAACAAAACGCTGACAGCCAACATGAGGATCGATTCAAGATTCATGACATTTCACCTTAGCGAATCCGATCGCAAAACTTCACGTAAGCAATGGAAATGATGAAGAACGCAACCGTTACCATCACGAAAATCACATCTTTCATTACGCGCTCCCAAATTCTTGTTCAGAAGTCATCCGGCCGGTAATACGTTTGTTCCTCCGTGTCCCTAGTGTCCTCTGTGGTTTTCTTAGACAGAAGTCGGTTAACCGCAGAGGACGCGGAGAACACAGAGAAACTCACAATCAAAATTTAACCAAAATCGCCAGATCCAGCCGGTTCTCGTCCTTCACCAGATCCGGAGCCCAGCCGGACACTTGCGATCCAGGCGCCCCAGTATTGCCACCTGGCGGAGTAATGCCGCCGCGTCCGGTAAAGTACGGCACGTTCGCTGCGCGATGATCGTATTCCCAGCGGAAAGTGATGTATTGGCTGGGCATGTAATCGAAAGTTGCAGAGGCATCCCACGCCTTGTAAGGATCGCCGGGATTCTCCGTGAAATAGGGTGTCCCTGTAATTGCGGTGGCGCCATTGATCGGAGGCAACAGCACCAGATAGCGTCCCGGATTGTTGATCTTTCCTCCGCCCAACGTGAAACCGTACAAGTCTTTGTGGAACCAGAGCCGGTTGTAGACCATGAAGCCGAGGAAGGCCTGCTTCGGGGTGACGTATTTCACGCCATTGACTACCTTCACGCCATTGGTATCGCAGCTCACGGCCGTTCCTGCTACGGGATCACCGCCGTGTTCGCATCCCAAGTCACCGGTCAGCGAAAACGCTGCCTTGCTCAGGAAGTTTTCAGGATGGTCGTAGTACTTGTACTCGAGGCTGTCGTCGGTGTGGTAGCGGATGCGGCCGGCTACGCCGAGCGTGTCCGCACCAAGCGCGTATTGGTTGCCCAGGACCTCGAGCTTGCTATTCGGCCGCCACAAGATTTGTGCTCCAACCCCAGGCCGGTGATTGAAACGTCCGTAGGACTGCCATCCATTAATGAACCAAGGCTCAATTTTTAAGTGCTCTGTCGGGAAAATTTGCACGCGCATGCCATTGAAGAACCAGGGCGTGTTCGAGGAAACATAAGACGGTTGATAGGCCCAGTTATCAAAGTTGTAGTAACTGAACAAGCCGACGTAGGACATGAAAATTCCCGCCTGAATGTTGATGCCATGCAGTGCGTTGATGTGGTAACCGCCGTAAGCTTCGGAAATATACCGGTAAGCCGTGTCGAGATCCCAGTTGCCGTGGGCGGGGCTCGCGTCGTTGCGCGGCGTAGTCGCCGAATACATGCCAAACTGCGTCATCACACGAGCCTGAACATTGTCGTAGTGAAAATCGCCACCAACGCCGAGTTGTGTGAGTTGGAATTCGTTGGCTCGAAAGACTTCGCTTGAGCCTCCAATCGTGTCGTCCGCCGGATGATTAAAGTCCACGATGTAGTCGACGTCAGATCGGATCTCCGGCGTAAAGAATTTTGAATCGAAGGCGGGCGTTTTCGTCCGCGCGTTGCCGTTTAGCCAGGTAAAGTCTCCGAAAGCAAAGGGTTCAGCCTTTTTCTTTTCGGCCTTACCGGTCTCGGGCAGCACGGCCTCGGCCTCCACAGGAGCGGGAGGCGTGGACACGGGCGCGCTGGCCTTCGCGGTGTGAACGACCGTGGTTGGCTGCTCTGACGTCTCATGCTGCTTCAGCGCCGCTTCAAGTTCCGCGATGCGCTGCTTCATGGCGTCGAGTTCTTTCGCGATTGCAGGTGGTATCTGCTGATCTGAGGCACCAGTCTGTGGACCAGATGATTCTCTGCTGTTGGAAGTGTCGACCATTTGTTGACCATGCAATGAAGGCGTCAGCAAAGCCGCAGCCAGTATGATGAAGGCCGCTCGCTTGCCGGTTTCTACTGCAGACCTGTGCTCATGGTTCTTAGAATTCATGACTATCAGTTCTCCACGTTTCTTAGCTGGATTGAACTTCGTGAGATAAATCTTGACCGGACGTGGCGACAAACTCCTCCATTCTCTGAGAAGAGCTGCAAGAAACCGCAGCATGAAGGCTACGGCGCCCGCACATAGTAGTGGGAAGACCAGTTTCATTCTGACCGCCCGGGCATAGTTGTCGGGAAGGCGTCGCCAGGGTAATTTGACAACGCCGGCCGTAAAAGTGGGCTAAACAGTTCGTAAAGATTTCGTAAAGACCGGGTACGCCGGTAACCGGATTCGGGATTTAGCAGCCCCAGTCAGCTTCGCCCGGTTTGGCGAAGTACTGACGATTCGGTGGTTCTTCCTGGGCGGTCATAGCCAGTTCGAGCAGCGTCAGCCGGGCTGCAGCGATCATCAATTTGCGTTCGTTCTGGGGAGCCTGCTCCCAGGAAGTGCCGACCTCGCGGCTGGCGTAACCGTGGAAGTCATGCGCCAGAGCCTCGTGATAGTGATGGAAAACCTTGGCTAGATCTTCGGCAGACACATTCTGAATCGACGATGACATAGAACTCCTATCCTACTTGTGTGGCTTGTGTGAGTTGCTCGAGAGCGTGCTTGGTTTCCGGTCGAATGAGCGGCTCCTCGTTGGATCCGCGGGTCGCCAGTTCGGTGGCGCTTTCGCCCCTCCCCTCGGCCTTTCTGAACGGATGTAAGGTGGCCGGGGCCTCCGCGTCACTTTTCTTCTTGCGCAATCCGATGAAGAATCCCAACAATAAAAGAATCATGTTCACCATCGCGAGCACGACCATTCGGCTTGCTCCCTTGACTCAGTCGATTGGATAACGAAAGGCGTAAAGATTGAATAAAGAGTTCGTAGAATGTTCGTAAACAGGTTAGTGTATGAAAACACGGCATTTGCCTGGCAGCTGAATTGGCTTGAGCCCAGGCGGTCGACTACTTCCTGGCGAGCGGCAAACGCGGTGTCACGTCGTCGCCCGCCGTATTTCTCTTGCACCTCGACTTTAATCTACGTGCTCGCCGACCTCGAACCCTTCTTCAGCCATGGGGAGCATATCGCGTTCGCCCGCGATCCACACATACAACGTCGGCAATAGGAAGATGCTTATCACCAAGGCGGCAATCAAGCCACCCACTATGACGATGGCAAACGGGCGCTGAGAGTCAGAACCAATCGCATGGGAGAGAGCCGCAGGCAGCAGCCCCAAGGTAGCGACCAGCATGGTCATCATGATCGGCCGCAGTCTCAGCACGGCACCCTCAATGGCAGCATCCTCGATAGAAAACCGCCGGGCGCGAAGCTGATTGATGTATTCGAGCATGATGACTCCGGTCTGCACGCACACGCCGAACAAGGCCAGGAAGCCCACGCCGGTGGAAACACTGAAATTGGTGCCAGTCATCAAAAGAGCAAGCAGGCCACCAATGGGTGCGATGGCAACCGTCGCCATAATCAACAGCGCCCATTTGAAGGATTTGAACATCGTGTACAGGATGATGAAGATGATGAGGATGGTGATTGGGAGCACGATCAGCAGCCGTTCGTTGGCTCTCTTCTGGCTGGCGTATTCCCCTTCCCAATCGAGGGTATATCCAGTGGGCAATTTGATCTGCTGGTTCACTTTTTCGATCGCCTCTCTCACCGTGCTGCCAAGGTCACGACCGCGCACACTATACTTGATCGCGATATAACGCCGATTGCCTTCCCGATAAACTTCGGAAGCGCCATCGGTCACGCTGATCTTGCAAAGCTGTGCCAGCGATACCCGTTCTCCCGTGGGGGAGAGCAGGCGAATTCTCTCGATTGCTTGCCTGGTATCGCGGTATTGCGGGAGGTAGCGCATCACCAGGTCGTATCGCGCTTCACCCTGCAGGACTTGAGTGAGAGCATTGCCACCCACCGCCGTCTGAACCGCATCCTGCACATCCGCAACGTTGATCTGGTAACGAGCGGCCTGCTCGCGGTCTATAGCGACGTTCAGATTGGGTTGGCCCAGCACGCGAAAAACTCCAAGATCCTCAACCCCTTTGATTCGGCGCATGATGCTGACAATCTCATCGGCTTTTTCTTCCAGAAGTCTCAGGTCATCGCCGTAGATCTTCGTGGCCAGCGCGCCCTTCACTCCACTGACGGCTTCTTCCATATTGTCTTCGATGGGCTGAGAAAAACCCCAGACGACGCCGGGGATTTTGGCGAGTTCGCGATTCATGGCGGCGATCAATTCGTCTTTGTCCTGGTGAAAGACAGGCCGCCACTGTTCTCTCGGCTTGAGGTCGACGAAGAACTCAGTGTTAAAGAAGCCAGTGTTATCCGTTCCGTCATCGGGACGCCCGACTTGGCTGGTGCATTGCGGTACTTCAGGAAAAGAGCAAAGGACGATTCGAGCTTGGTTGGCAACGCGGATGCCTTCGTCCGGGCCAGTGCTGGACGCAAGCGTGCCTCGCACCCAGAGCGCACCTTCATCCAGGTGGGGCAGGAATTCGGATCCGATGATGCCGCTGAACGCGAGATAATTGCCCAGGACCACCAAGAGGACGGCAACACCGACCGTCATCGCACGATGGCGAATGGCCCAGCGGAGAGCATCACGATATCGTTCGGTCACGAAGGTCATGACTGGGTTACGCCACTCGTGTGCCCCCTTCGCGAACGCGTAACTTGCCAGCACAGGTGCGACCAGGATCGAGAAGAGCAACGCCCCCAGAAGGGCGAAGGCTACGGTCCAAGCCATGGGGTGGAAAAGCCGGCCTTCAACACGTTGCAGCGTGAAGATCGGCAAGAAAGCCGTAATGGTGATGACGATGGCATAAAACACCGGGCGTTGTACTTCATGCGAGGCAAAACTGATGGCTTCGTTAGAACTCTTGGTCCCATCGGAGTGGCTTAAATGGCGCACAATGTTTTCGACCAACACGATGGCGCCTTCCACGACCACACCGAAGTCCAACGCGCCAAGGGAGAGCAAATTGGCCGGGGTATGCATCCAGTTCAGACAAATGGCCGCAAATAGTAGAGCAAATGGAATGGTGGTAGCGACGATGAGGGCACCCCGAACATTACCCAGAAACAAAAGAAGAATGACTGACACCAGGACCATGCCTTCGGTGAGGTTGTGAAGCACCGTGTGGGACGTGAAGTGAACCAGATCACTGCGATCGAGGAAAGGGACGATCTTAACGCCCGGAGGCAAGATGCGCTTGTTCAGTTTCTCCACTTTCTTGTGGATGCTCGCAAGCGCCGTCTCAGCCGCCGCGCCTTTCCGCAACAGCACGATGCCCGACACTACATCGTCGTTATCGACGATCTTTCCGTTCTCGCGATGAATGGCTCTGGCAAACTGACCGAGGCGAATCTTCGGACCCTGCGAAACGACCGCAATGTCCTTTACTCGCAGCGGCGTGCCATTTTTGGTCAGGATGACCGTCTGCGCGATGTCCTGGGCGCGGTTGACCAACCCCACCGAGCGTACATTGATCTGCTGCAGGCCTTCTTGGATGAAACTTCCGCCCGCGTTCACGTTGTTATTGGCGAGTTGCTGCTCAACCTGCGCCAGGCTCAGGCCATAAGCGACAAGTTTGTTCGGGTCCACGCGAACCTGGTATTCGCGCGTGGGGCCGCCGAAGCTGGCAACGTCGACAATGTCCGGTACAGCTTTGAAATTCTTTTCGATGACCCAGTCTTCAATGGACTTCAGTTCCATCGGGTCATAGGCTGGATTCGTGCTATGCAGCGTAAAGAAATAGATCTGCCCGACTGGGCTCCAGTCAGTCCCCATTTGCGGCAACACGCCCGGCGGCAGAGTGACTTGGCTCAGGCGCTCCAGAACCCGCTCGCGGTTCCAGTCGTTCTCCGATTCGTCGTCAAAGATCAGCTTCACGTCGGAAAGACCGAACAGCGAGAACGAACGCAGATGCACGACGTGCGAGATGCCGTTCATGGCGATCTCGAGGGGAATGGTCACCTGCTGTTCGATCTGTTCCGCCGAAATTCCCGGCCATTGCGTAATGATCTCGACGTAGTTGTCGGCTACGTCGGGATAGGCCTCAATGGGAAGGTCATGGAAGGCAACTATGCCGCCGGCGAAAAACAGTAGTGCGAAACCCAGCACCAACAGCCGATTGCTTAGAGCAAAGTCAACGATTCGTCGAATCATTTATTGCTCCACGGTGTTTTGCAGTACCAGAGCATTCGAAACCACTTGATCTCCGGGCTTGATCCCTGAAACAACCTCTTGCAAGTTGCCGGGAAGCATGTTTCCCGTCACCACTTCCAGCCGCTTGAAATGTCCCGCGCTCACCGGCGCGTAAACCCACTCCCGATCATGCAGGTGCAGAATAGCGGTTGCCGGAACAGCTGCTCGCGTTTCGGGTTGCTTCCCGTAGAAGGTGGCAGTAACGAACATGCCGATGCGCATCACGCTCTCTGAATTGGGGACTTCGAGCCGAACCTTCGCGGTGCGGATGTTGGGATCCAGAATCGGCAAGATATTGTCGATCCGGCCTTTCAAGACCTTGCCGGGGTAGGCGTTCAGCCGGATGTCCGCGTATTCGCCGACGTGCACCGCGTCGAGATCATTTTCGTAAACGTCACAGATAATCCAGACGTAAGAAAGATCAGAGATGGTGAAGGGATTCGGTCCAGAAAGCCCTTGGACGCCCGCTGCGTTGGTAACTTGTTGGTCAGTGATTACACCTGATATGGGAGCGGTAACGTCGACGACCCCCGAAGGATGGTCCTTGTCCACACCGAGAAGCCGCAACTGTTCGGTTGCGGTATCCAGATCGACTTTGGCGTCCTGTTCAGTGTCTTCGGCTTGTTCAAGAGCGCTCTTCGCGATGGCGCCCTTGTCGTAGAGAATCTGCGCCCGTTGCAGCTGCTGACGCGCCAAGCGTTCATCGTTCTCGGCCTTTAGATACGTCTGGTAAGCTCCGGACACGTCGTTGCTGCGAACCCTCAGCAACAACTGGCCTTTTTCAACAACGTCGCCAAGCCTGGCCTTAATTTCAACCACTCGTCCTGCGGCCAACGAAATCACAGGCACGGCGCGAGCTATATCCGGCTGCACCACGCCGGTCACATTCAAGGCAGGTGCGGCTTTATGCTCAATGGCTGCCACCAGCGGAAATTGTTCCGGGTGATCCACCTTAAAGTTGCTGGCGTCCAGGTCAGGCTCGACGCTTGCCGGGGGCGGAGCCTCGGCCTTGGGGTCGGCCTTACTTTCACCGCAAGCAATCAGAGAAAGGCCGAGTCCTAGACACAAAGCCGCTTCCAGTACGAGAACGGCGGGAACTCTTGCCAGGAAAGAAAGGATGCTTCTCATGGGATCACCTCCCGGCCCACGGCCTGATTCAACTGAGCCGCTGCCGTCAAATAAGAGCCAACCAGGTTCACGTAATTCAACTGCACACTGCGGTACTCCGCCTCTGCGTTCAGGAAATCCAGCAACGAGGCACCGCCGTGTTGATAAGAAAAGAAAATCGTGTCCCGCACGCGGACAGACTGCTGCAGATACTTGGCCTTGTAAGGCCGCAGCAGAATCAGGTTGCTTTCGAGCGTGGCGTAGCCGGAATCGACGTCGCTCAGCACCGCTGCTTCGGCCGCGTCGCGCAGCCTCTCATTGCGTGTGATATCGAGCTGCGTGCGCAGCTTCTCTCCCTGGTTGCGGTCGAAAATACGCAATGGGATGCTGACACTGACGCCGAGCGTATTTATGCCAAAAGGGTTATTGTTGGATGAGTTGTGGGTGTACCATGCGCTGAAAGTTGGATCGGTTGAGCCGTTGGCAACCGCGAGTTTGTGATCGGTGTGCGCTTTCTCCACGGCTTCGACGGCTGCCTTCAAGTCGGGCCGCGTCTCTAGCGCGATTTTCCGGAACTCGTCCCGAGGCAGGAGTTGGTCGTTGAAATCGAATGGACCGGCTACGTCGAATTGTTCCATCGGAGTTCGATCGTTCAGCATTGTGAGCAGTTGGATCTTTGCGGTTTCCAGGTTCTCCACGGCAGATTGCAAATCTGATTCGTACTGCACCCGCTGCAGTTCCAATCGATCGAGATCGATTTGTGCGATGTCGCCGGCGTTGAAGCGATCTCTACTGATCTGGAGCACGTGGTCGTAGTAGGCAAGGTTGTCTTTTGCCAACTGGAGCACCGCTTTTGCCTGCAAGGTTGCCACAAATGCGCCGCGCAGGTTAAAGATCAGAGTCCGCTCCAAGTCGGCATGGCTGAACTCGGCAACCAAGGTCCCCTTTTTCGCACTTTCCAGCCGCAACTCCCGCTTGTGCCGGCGCTCGTGCAGATAGCTGATACCGGGCGACTCAAAAGTGCCGGCGAATGGTCGCCAGACCCCTCTATCAGGAGCGATTTGGGTCCCGTCCGCCGTGAGAGTGAAGTCCGGGTTGGGGCGCAGAAACGCGGTGATCTCCTGAGCCTTCGATTCATCGATACTCATCTTGTCCGCCAGTAGTGTCGGATTGTTCTGTTCAAAGCGCTGGCGCACCTGCTCCCAGTCCCAGGGCGTCGGCGTTTGAGCCGACGCACGGGCAGAAAGCAGCACCAGTACTGCACAGCACAACCAAAACACCTTCTGCATGAGTGACTCCACGCGTTTTGCTGCCTGAATGCAGGTCACGCGCAAATCGCATTACGCACCGCGCGACTACTGTCGTTTGCGTGCGTTACTGTCAAAATGTCGGGAATGTCATGCCGCGGACGTCGCGGCAGGCTAAATTATGCGCCCGAGGAAAGCTGGAGGGGCTCGACTGGCTTGGGTCCGCATTACAACGGGAGCGGGCGGGCATCTCCTCTCGGCTAACACATACCCGCAAGTCTTGTGCGCGGAGGTCAACAGGCGAATCGACGTTAACTGCGCCGGAGGGGCGCTGCAACAGTTGTACGCTGGCGCTTTCTGAATCCCGGCATGCTGCAGCGTGCGACGGCTCGGACTCGATTCCTCCATCACCTGCTGCGCCGCATACAAGTCGTCGGTCGCTGAAATCACCGGGAATAGCACAACCAGGATGCACGCCAGCGTTAGCATGCCTCGCAGCGCATTAAAGTCCCGGTTGCGCCGCCATAACATGTAGGCGGGCAGCACCAACAGCAACCAGAAAATATTGAGCAGTAGCTCCATTCCGCAATCTCGCGAGCCAGTGTGCGAGCCCCAAAAGTATATCAGCAGTCTCGCGATAGGCACGTTACGTCAGTTACTGAAGGCAGGATTCAGTTCCTAAGCGCCTGGCTCGAACCGGTAGCCCACCCATGGTTCGGTGACGATGTAGCGCGGTGAGGTGGCTTCCGTTTCCAGTTTCTTGCGCAGTTGGCCGACGAACACGCGCAGATACTCGACCTGCTCTGCGCTCTGGCCACCCCAGATTGCGCTCAGAAGCGCGCGATGGGTCACTACTTTGCCGGGATGACGAGCCAAATAGACGAGCAAGTCGAACTCTTTGGGAGTGAGGTGTACTTCCCGGCGGCGCGCCGTAACCTTGTGGGCTGCCAGATCAATGCGGAAGTCGCCGATCTCAATGCGGGAGACTTGCTCGCCATCGCTGGCAGGCGCGCGACGCAGATTGGCTCGTACTCGCGCCAACAATTCCTCAATTCCGAACGGTTTTGTGACATAGTCATCGGCGCCGGCGTCGAGCGCTTGCACTTTGGTCCGCTCCTCGCCCCGCACCGAGAGCACGATGATGGGAACCTGCGTGGACGGTCGCAATCTCCGGCACAGTTCCAGGCCATCCATGTTGGGCATAGAAAGGTCGGTGATCACGAGGTCAGGCGACCAATCTTTCATGATCTCCAGCGCGGTCTCGCCATCGTTGGCAACGCGAATGTCGTAGCCCTGGCTGGAGAGGCTGGTGCGCAGCACCCGCGTGATTTGGGGTTCGTCATCGACTACGAGAATGCGGCGATGCTCGCTCATGGCGGATCAGGAAGGTTCCTGCGTAACGATATGCACGTCCACCGGAGGCGCATCCCGCAGGAACTTGTGGATGGCGGAAAGGTAGAGGTATTTTCTCCAACTGGCAGTGGCCGAGCGTCCAAATACCACCTGCGTGATGTGTTTTTCGCGCACGAAGTCAGCCACCGCCCCCGCCACGCTGCTCCCCCTCAGCCTTGTGATCTCCGCGCCAACGTTTTCGGCAAACTGCAGGTTCGCCCCCAGGGTTTTCTGGTTTTGCTCGGTAATGTCCTGGCCCATATCCACGTAAACCACATGGAGTTCTCCGTCCATGGCTTGGGCCATGCGCGCGCCGCGGGCAATCAGGTATTGAGCTGCGGGATTGGAACTGATGCAAACCGCAATTCGTTCCCGAACCGCAACCATCCCGCTGGATTCGTCTTTCTCGCGATACGACTCGAGACTGCGGTCCACCGCCTGCGCGACTTGCCGCAGCGCCAGTTCGCGCAATGCGATGAGATTTCCCGGACGGAAAAAATTGCCCAAGGCGCGCCCCACCCGCTCCAGCGGGTAAATGTCTCCGCGCCGCATGCGGTTCTGTAGCGCCTCGGGAGTCAAATCCGACATGACCACTTCATCCACCCGCTTGAGCACCCAGTCCGGAACTGTCTCGCGCACCGTGATGCCGGTCAGGCTCTGCACCGTAGGGGTTACACTCTCGAGGTGCTGGATGTTCATGGTGGAGAGCACATCAATGCCGGCATCGAGCAGCTCCAACACGTCCTGGTAGCGTTTGCGGTGTTTGCTGCCCTCGACGTTGGTATGCGCCAGCTCGTCGACCAACGCGACCCGCGCATTTCGCGCCAGAATCGCGTCAACATCCATTTCCTCGAAGACTGTGCCTTTGTACTCCAGCTTCTTCCGGGTTACGGCTTCGAGCTGCGCGGCCAAGTCAGCGGTCGCTTTGCGTCCGTGGGATTCAATCACACCAATGACAACGTCCTCGCCACGGCTGTGGCGGCGAATGGCTTCGCTCAACATGCTGTATGTCTTGCCGACGCCAGGGGCGTAGCCCAAGAAGAGCTTGAAGACCCCACCCTTTTTTGTCGGGGTAGTCTCTTCCAGCCATTGCTCGGGAGTTTTGGGCATCGCGGCTATTGTCGTTGAGCGGGCGGAAAATGTCGAACGCCTTCGGCACCATGTTTTCGGGAGGACGATCAGCTACAATCGGCGGCGTGAACCAACTGATCACAAGATCGGTGCTGCGCTATGTCGCGACCGCGGTTGCTGTGGCTGCGATCGTTTTCGTCTACCACGTCGTGATTACGGTGAACCCGACTACGGTCGCGCTCACCTTTCTCATCGGCGTGCTGGTCGTGTCTGCAAACTGGGGCCTGCAGCCCGCAGTGTTCATGGCTTTGATTGCCACTCTGGCTTTCAACTATTATTTCTTGCCCCCGGTGGGAACGTTAACCATCGCAGACCCGCAGAACTGGGTGGCGCTCTTTGCCTTTCTGATCACAGCGATCATTGCCAGCCAACTGGCGGAGCGGGCTCGCCGCGAGGCGCAGAGCGCCATTGAGCGGCGTAGCGAAACCGAACGTCTTTACAAATTCAGCCAGCAACTGCTTTCCAGCGATAACGTAGCCGAACTCCTGAACGCGATTCCCAGGTACATCGTGGAGGGTTTCGGAGTGAAGGCCGCAGCCATCTCTTTGCCCAACCGGCCCGATGTCTACCGCTCGAGTTCTGCGATCCACGAGTTGGAACTCCATGATCTCCAGTTGGTCTGCATGCGTGGCGAACCCAAAATCGACCTTGCGAAACGAGTAGCGTTCCTGCCTCTGCGGATGGGTGTGCGCGTAGTGGGCAGTATGGGCATTTCCGGTGCGCTGCTCTCCCGAGAAACTACCGAGGCCATGAGCAGCTTGATCGCCATTGCGATTGAGCGCGCGGGAGCGGTCGAGAAACTCAGCCGTGCCGAGGCCGCTCGCGAAGGCGAGCAACTGCGCTCCGCTTTGCTCGATTCGGTCACCCACGAATTTCGCACGCCTCTGACTGCCATCAAGGCTTCCGCCACTTCGCTGCTTTCCAATCCGGCCCTCGATGCCGCCCAGCGTCAGGAATTGCTTACCGTGATCAATGAGGAAAGCGACCGCTTGAATCGCCTGGTGGGTGAGGCCGCTGAGATGGCCCAGCTCGACGCCAACAAAGTCGAGCTTCAATTGGGGTCGCACCGGATTCAGGAAGCCGTCGAGGATGCGATTGAGAAATCGAAAACCGTGCTGGCCCATCATCCCGTCGAGGTTCGGCTTCCCGACAACTTACCGCTCGTCCGAATGGATGGTGATCGCATCTCGGAGGTCATATCGCAATTGCTGGAGAACGCCGCCAAATATTCCCCTCCGGAATCTCCGATTCACATCACCGGAGAAGTCAGGAACCGGATGCTGATGACGAGTGTCGCGGACCGCGGGCCGGGCATTGACGATTTCGAACAGTCCTTGATTTTTGAGAAGTTCTACCGGGGACGAAATCAGCGGCTGCAAGTGCAGGGCACCGGCATGGGCCTGGCCATCGCCAAAGCGATTGTGGAAGCCCACGGCGGCCAGATCGGAGTAACCAGTCAACTGGGCCACGGATCGGTGTTCTACTTCACTTTGCCAGTCGCTTGAGAGGCGTTTGCCAAGGTTCGAGACGGATGCGGCCGTCCCTTCGGCTCGGCTTACGTCTGGCTCTCGTCTGTTCCGGGCAAGCCTGGAGCTTTCCTCATGGCTCGCCAAGAAATGTGGCAAACTCTTTGTTCGGGGGTGCGATGAATATTTTTGAGTTTACGATCCTGGTCGCGGCCGGATCGTTTGTGGCTGGCCTGTTGGGGTCGCTCACGGGTCTCGGTGGCGGGGTGGTGCTCGTCCCTCTGCTCACTCTCTTTTTCAAAGTCGATATTCGCTACGCAATTGGAGCGTCGCTGGTTTCCGTGATTGCCACCTCTTCGGGCGCCGCAGCGGCATACGTGAAAGAGGGATTCAGCAACATCAGAATCGGAATGTTCCTGGAAATTGCGACCACTTTGGGCGCGCTGTTCGGGGCATTCCTGGCAGCGGTCGTTTCGACTCGAGCCATCGCGATCATCTTCGGTGTCATGCTGCTCTATTCGGCCTATCTTTCCCGCAAACCCCGATCGCCGGAAGAGCGCAATCTTCCGCCGGATCCCCTCGCCACCGAGCTGAGGATGAACGGCAGCTTCCCTTCGGAAGAAGGCATCCGAAACTACAACGTGCAGAAGGTGCCCGCCGGTTTCGGACTCATGTTCGGGGCCGGCGCTCTTTCGGGGCTGCTCGGCATCGGCTCGGGAGCGGTGAAGGTTCTCGCCATGGACCAGGCCATGAAAATTCCTTTCAAGGTCTCGACTACGACCAGCAACTTCATGATCGGCGTCACCGCCGCCGCTAGCGCCGGCGTTTATCTCAATCGCGGCTACGTCGATCCGGGACTCGCTATGCCGGTGATGCTGGGCGTTCTCGCCGGATCGCTGCTTGGTGTCCGCATTTTGATGAAGGCGGAAACCAAGGTGCTGCGGCTGGTGTTCAGCCTCGTGATTGTCGTGCTCGGCTTGCAGATGGTTTACAAAGGGCTGATAGGGAGAATCTGAAATGATCGAGACGCGCACTGCGACAGACCGCGGCTGGACCGATCAGCGAATTGAAAACATTCTCGGCAATCTTCTGCGCACGGGCGTATTGACTTCCGCTTGCGTGGTTTTGTTTGGCGCCTTCATTTACCTGATCCGGCACGGTCGCCAGCCCGCGGACTACCGCGTGTTCCGCGGCGAACCCTCCGAACTGAGAAGCCTAAGCGGCATCGTCCACAGCACCTTCGAATTTCACGGTCGAGGCATCATCCAGTTGGGATTGCTGTTGCTGATCGCCACTCCCGTTGCCCGGGTCGCGTTCGCCATATGGGGATTCGCGGAAGAGCATGATCGCATGTACGTGATCTTCACCGCGATCGTGCTGGTGATCCTGCTGTTCAGCCTGCTGGGTTCGGGCTCAGCATTTTAGGCCTGGTTGAAAAGACCCGGTCTTTCTAGTGGTCATCCCGAATTTGTTGTCATCCCGAGCTTGCGAGGGATCTGCAGTTCTCGATCCAAGGCCCGCGCCCATGACATCCGGCTTCACTCCCTCGATTCTTTTCCTGCCTTCCTCATCAGGCTGCGCAGCGCTCGATTGATGCGAGTTTGGTAGCCGGGCCCGGGCTTTTTGAACCAGGCCAGCACATCCGCGTCCAGACGCAGTGTGACCGGCTTTTTGATCGGCCGGTACAGACTCCCGAGCTCTCCAATCAGATCCTGCGAGCGTTTCGACTCATCCGCAGAAGCCTTCAGGCGGGCAATTCTCCCTCTGGCAGCCCCGCCTCTCGGAATCTTACGACCCCTCTTAACTCCAGGTTTTCGTTTCATTTAGAATCTATGTATACCTTAGTAAATACAAATAGACCAGTACAAAGCGTTCCACGTGGAACACTTTGATGTTTCGCACCTGCCTCAGCGCGCCGGGTTACCGGCTGGCGGAAGGAGCGAACATTTCCGGAGGATCAAACAGGCAGCGGCGCCACAAGCCTTCGTCCGATAGACTTCCTGCCTTCCACTCCTGGAGAACTGGCAAAGTCGTTGCCACCATTCCGCCATCTTCGGAATCGAAGATCAACACCACTCCGGCAGCGCTGGTAGAAGACCGCGCCAGCTCGGTGTACTCGCGGTCGAACAAGGATTTCACGAAGTCCAGCTTCGCGTGTGAATCAGAATTCGACGCATTGCCGCCGGTCTTTTGCAGCGAAACGATTTTCACAGTCCTTCCGCGCAGCGGTTCCCAGCTCCCGGGGAAAGATGCGATCTGTTCGTTTTCCACTTGAAATGGCTTGGCGTTCGCCGATCCCGGCCTGTTCGCCGAATCCGATCTTTCCGTGCCTGGCGTCGCCACAGCCTGCGTGGCGGACGTGGCGGCTCCGGGCATCTCCAGGCTTGAACGCAGGATCCATCCCCGCGAAAGGCCGGAAATTCGTACGTGCACCCAGCTCGCAGTCATATCCAGAATCTCGAACTCATCTTCGGCCGTGGCGAGAAAGAGAACTTTGGCGCCCTCGCTCGGGCTCACCAGGACCGCAGTGCCCGACTTCCTGACCGCAGCCAGATTGTTCGGTTGTGCCTGATTGTGGAGAATTTCCTCCAGGTTTTTCGCCTGTTTTGTCAGCTCCTCCACGTGTTTGTCCGCGACGGCTCTCTGAGTGGCCAACGAGGCGACCTGGTTTTCGCTGGCCGGACTCGCCAATTTGAACGGGGAGATGGCCGGCGCTCCGGAAGACTTGGATGGTGCCGACGGTGCGGAGGGGGCCGCGCTGCCCAGCATCGGAGCGGAGATGGCAGGAACTGAAGCATCCGCTTTGTTTTTTGTCCGGGAAGGCGCCAAAGCGGCGGGAACATTCGCGGCGGAAGACAAGTCCTTGCCGCCCAATTTTTCTTCCAGCCGATCAAGGAAATCGTTTTCCAAGCGGCCATTGGAAGGCAGCACCTGGTAACCCGACTTCGATGAAACCGGATCGGCGTACCAGGCCGTAATTTTCGCGCTGACCCGCACCACAGATCCGCCGGAAGGTGTGCTACTAAGCCGGACCGTGCACTGATAGTAGCCTCGCTGGAAGCGATCCAAAGGGCGGTCGCCCGAGGCCGTGAAACCGTCCAGAACTGGAAGGCGTCCAGCGGAGGAAGGTTGGAGTTCCTTCAGAGCTTTTTCTACTGTGGCCTTGGGTTGTGCAAAGGTGCGCTCGTACGGGGCGCTCTGAGCCACGCCGGATTCCGCCAGCAGCAAGATCACGCCGCAAAGCGTGAGGAAGACCTTTTCGGTGAACCGTACGGTTGCTTTCCTGGAAGTCATGGCAGCGGCTCCAATTGCTCTCGATGAATCCAGCCGTGCTGACCATCCTCAGTTTCCACGCCGTACCAGTAGGGGGTCGCAATCAGAATTACAACCTCCGTGCCGGTTTCCAGGGATTTCAGATTGCTGGCGCTGTGGAAGGGAGCAGATTTGAGCGGAGCGCCAGGCGCTTTAATTACGCGTTCCACCCTTCGACGGAGATCCTCTACATGCTGCTCCAAACTTTGGGCGGAGGATTGCGCGGTGGCCAAGGCCAAAGCTTCATCCTCTTCGCGCTTGTGTTCAAGCGCCTGCCGCGCGATCTCTTCCTGGCGGTGCTGCTCGCCCTCAGCGGCCTGCTTTTTCTGAAGTTCGAGAGCGTCAATGTGATCCTGAATGTCGGCGTACTCGGCGTCTTCTACACTGCCATCGGAGGGGTGGACGGTGTGGCGAAAATCTTCGACGAAAACGGCATTAATCCGCAAAACCGTCTTTGCAGCATCCTTGCTTTGCACCACGTAGCGTACCGCCAGCGTCCCGACGTCGTTGCTCTCGTAAAAACCGTGCGGATCGAGCGCATTGGCGCGCACCTTGTAATAAACCTTGCCTGGCTCTTTCCATTCGGGGAATAAGGCTGAGGAGGCCGCCGGCGTTGCGCCTTCGATGTATTTGTCTTTGTTGTATTCCTTGCTGCCCTGGATAATTCCGTCGTTGACGACAGCCTCCACGGCTTGCAGCACTTCGCCCTCAGGCACCTGGATTTCGGTCGAAAAGCCGAGGCCGTAGTCTTCTTTCCTCCTCTTATGTTCCCGACCGTGAAGCGGAAGAACGACCCAGGCGAGCAACAAAGCGAAAAAAGTGGCTATTGCAAGACGGCGCCTGGAAACGCGACGCCTCTGAGCGGGCAATCTTTGACTCGCGGTTTCGTAGAAGCTGCGGATTCCCATTTTTCTAGCGATATTCTGCATGTAATCCAACTGCGGCCAGGCTACGAGACTGTTGGTAGCGGATAACAACGATTTCGTAATTATAGGGTCTCTTACTACTGGCTGAGGACTCTGTCAACCCCCCAGGGCGCGGAACTGCTGGACCGCTGATCCCCGCCACACTGGTCATGGCTACCTGCACGGGGCCCGTCTCCTGATCCCGCGTGGCTTGGACTCCATCTTCAATCGTGACAAATTTTTTACAAAATGAACAAGAATTCTTGACATTCGAATCTTGGGGAGTGATAGCGTGCGAGGCAGTCGCGACTTGGACCACACTGGCATGGAATACACCAATCCCAAGCGTGAAAGGTACGCGGTTCCGTTGACGAGGTTCGCTCCGGCTTCTCGCCCGGTACAACCCAAGCGGATGCGAGACCGAACCGGCAAACAGCAGGCCCTAATGCTGGCAGCTGCGAAGCTGTTTGCTCACCGCGGATACGAAGCGACGACTACCCGCGAGATCGCGGCCTGTGCGGGTTGTGCGGAAGGCCTAATCCACCGTTATTTCAAGGGCAAGGCCGGCCTGTTCTCAGCTCTCATCCAGAGTCGTGTTTCGTGGGAGGCCACGGATCGGAACGGCCGTCCACCCGTGGCGGCGAAGTTCGAAGATGACTTTCTCCGGCTGGTCGAATGGGAAGTGGAACGCATGTGGGAAGACCGGGATTTTCTCAAGATGATCGTACCCCGCGCCCTCCTAGATCCGACGATCGGTAAAGTCCTGGGAGGAACGGGGGCATCCCGGCATGAATTGGCCGTAATCGAGCGCCTGAAGAGGTTCCGCGAGTGCCAGCGCCTGCGCGATGAAGAGGTTGAGACCTTGGCGCGGCTGATTGAAGTGCTGGGTTTCGGTTTTGGCTTTTTGGGCCCGGCAGTTTTTGGGCACGACCGTCTGGGGGCCAAGAAAATGGCAACCTCGATTGCGACTATGCTGATTCGTAACCTGTAGCCGTTTGATCCACTTTACTTATCTTTACAATGACAGTTGCTGATTTTTTCTTGACACCCTTCTAGTGAACGTGATAGTAAGTGCGTCCACGCGCACTTGTGGGAGATGAGTGGGGTTTTTAGTTGTCTGGATTTCGCAATCCGGCGAACTAATGCTCTGCCCGGTGGGGTTTACCCCCATGCTGAATGGTTTTCGTTGAAGTCTGTAGGGCAGCCGTCGTCTTTACGCAACGGAGGACGTTCCCATGAACTTGAGCGCGGCTTCCACGCAACCAACGCTTTTCTTGCCTTTGATTTCGCATCAGGAGGACTAAATGACCTGGCCCCGGAGGCATTTTACCGGCTGGTTGTTGCTCGCGTTTTTCCTGGTTGGGTTGTTTCCAAAAGCTAACGCATTACCTGCCTTTGCGCGCAAGTATGGCTTGCGCTGCTCGGCCTGCCACGAAGCTTGGCCGATGCTCAATTACTTCGGCCAAAAATTCAAGGATAACGGCTACCAGCTGATGAACGACCGGGATGCCCCGATCTGGCAGAACCCGTCGTACTGGCCGGTTACCTTCCGAATCACGCCGTACTGGCACCGGGAGAGCACCGACAAAGTGCTGGTTGACTCCGTGACTGGAAACCCGAATAGCGCACCGGTCGAACACCAAGTCACGTCTCATGGCTTTGACCTCACCGGTCTAGACTTCCATACCGGTGGCACGCTGGAAAAAAACATCTCCTTCTACGTGCTGCCTTCTTCCGATCCCACGGGCTCGTTCCACTTTGAGACCGCGATGGCCCGCTTGGATAATCTCTTTGGGAGCTCTTGGTTCAACCTGAAGCTGGGTAAGTTCGAACTCGACAATCTGGTTTCAGAGAAGAGAATCCTAACGCTAACTCCGATCTCGGGCACCTACCAGACATACCACTTCCTGCCGCCGAACGATGCCAACATTTACGGGCAGATCGGAGACAATCAACTCGGCTTGGAGTACATGGGCCACTCCTACAATGATCGCACCAGGGTTTCTGCCGCCCTCCTGAGCACCAGTGATGGCAATGTGAACTTGGCTTCCGGCACCAACTCCTACACTGGATTCTTTACCGCCAGCCAGGCATTCGACGCCGGCAAACTCGGAGTGCAGCGCGTGGGGTTCTATGCGATGTTGGGCGAAGCCCCGATTTCGTTTCTCACCAGCGGAGGCGTGCCAATTCCTGGCACGGGAACAAGCACCAAGGGCTTCAGCCGGGAGGGCTTTGTCGGGCTGTTCTATCTCGGCAAGCTGGACTTCCTGGTTGTGACCCAACACGGCTCCGACAGCGCATGGTTTGGACAGGGTTATGGCAATGCGATTGCCCCCTCCAATGGAACGCCGAGCGGGACTGGCCTCAATTGCGTCCCCGGGACGTGTACACTTCCCGCTACAGCGCGAGCTCCCAGTTGGAACGGGTTCCTGGTGGAAACCCACTATGTGTACAATCCCCAGATTATCTTCATCCAGCGTTCCGAATGGGAACGCGTGTCGCAGCAGGCAGACACAGGTTTACCCTCCAACCTGGGGAATACTGACATGTACACGTTCGGATTCCGCTGGTATCCCATCATGACGAGCCGTGCTGGATTTGCCTGGCACAACGAATATTCGTGGCTACGTACGGTGGGAGGATCACCGGTCTCGGGGACTGATTTGACCAGCAGCAGCTTGATGTCAGGATTTGACTTCGACTTTTAGGGGAAAGCGATGCGCACACATCTACTCAATTGGTCGCTGTTGCTGAGCGTAGTGTTGGTTCTCTCGCTGACGGCCGTCTCCGGGGCGCAGAACACGGCATACCAAGAGAATCAGTGGATGGAGGGAGCGGTCAGTCACATCGGCAAACTGACCGGCCACGCCAAGAACGCCCGCGAAGATTACCGGAGGTATTGTGTGGGTTGCCATGGCGAACTGGGCGATGGGGAGGGCGAGAACGCTCCCTGGCTCGACCCCAAGCCTCGCAATTTCACTTTGGCGCAGTTCAAGTGCCGATCCACGCCGACCGGAACTCTGCCCATGGACGAAGATCTGTTCAACACCATCGCCCGGGGTTTGGACACTTCGGTGATGCCGCCGTGGAATACGTTTACCAAGCAGCAGCGCGCGGACCTGGTCGCCTATGTCAAGCACTTCTCGGCCAGGTGGCAAACGGAAAAGCCTGGAACACCGATCCAAATTCCTTCCGCGCCTGAAGTTACGGCCGACAGAATCAAGGCGGGGCAGGAGGTGTTCCGCAAGCTGGAGTGTTGGAAGTGCCATGGGGTGGAAGGCCGGGCTGACGGTCCTTCCGCGGACACGCTCACCGACGATCAGAACCGGTCGATCAAACCTTTCAACTTTCACGATGGGGTCCGGTTCAAGTGCGGTAGCACGGACCAGGATATCTACAAGGTATTTATGACCGGCCTCGATGGCACGCCCATGCCGTCGTTCGCCGACAACGTTAAGCCGGACGAGGCTTGGGATTTGGTGTTCTACTTGCGTACCCTCCAGCCCATGCACAGCAAAGAAAAGGAGATTGCAAGACAACTCGGTCTGAAGCCGATTGATCCAAATGCACCTCCGCCAGCGGCAGCTCCTCAGCAGTGAGCTGCACCGGCTGAAGCCAGTGTCAACAGGAGAGGGATTCCATGAAAAGTCGATACAAAATCGCAGTAACGGTTTTGGCCTTACTCTTCCTCGCCTTCGGGTTCTTGTATTCGGGAAACAGCGTCAATGCTGCAGCAGAAGGAAAGATCACCGGAACGATCAAGTTAAGCGGCACACCCCCGCATATGAAGCCGATTGATATGTCCAAGGAGCCCTATTGCGCAAAGTTACATGCGAGTGACCCGGTCAAGATGGAGAATGTGGTTGCCGGAGCCGACGGAAGCCTGCGGAACGTCGTGCTCTACATCTCCGAAGGGCTGACGGGAAACGAGGCGAGTGCAGTGCCCTCAGAAACCCCGACCTGGGACCAAAAGGGCTGCCAGTATATTCCGCACGTGCTGGCGCTCGACGTTAACCAGCATTTCAAGGTGGTTAACAGCGATCCTACGTCGCACAACATCCACCCCATGCCCAAACTGGGGGGACCCAATCATGAATGGAACAAGTCGCAGCCGACGGGAGCTCCACCGTTTGATGTGTCGTGGACAGGTGAGGAAGTGGCCATCCCAATCAAATGCAACATCCATCCCTGGATGCACGGCTGGATGGCGGTTGTAAAGGGCCCTACAACTCTCAGCGATGATAAGGGCTCTTTCACCCTCAACGTCGCGCCCGGAACCTACACAGTGACCGCCTGGCAAGAAGACTACGGAACTCAAACGCAGAAGCTGACAGTGGCCGCCGGCAAGCCGGTCACAGCCGATTTCACGTTCAAGGCGAAGTGAGAGGCCGAATCAGGCTCGAGACCGTGGCACCACGGCGGCCTTTAGGCGTGCTCAAAAGGCCGGAACCGAACCCGCACAATGCGAGGGAGATATGGGGAAATTCGTTGCAGTGACCATCATTGTGATTGCGATTCTCTCCGCGATCCCTATCCTGCGGCACACGTGGTGGATGGCAGAGGACATTTCCACGCACGGCGCGCCGATCGATGAGCAGATGTCGGAAACCATGGCGGAGGCAGGCATCTCCTTCTTGGCCTCGCAGATTATCCTGGCCTTCTTTATCTGGAGATTCTCGAACCCACGTCCCGCCGAGAAGGTCAAGAATTTTCCCGGAGGCGCCAAGGGCATGGTGTGGGCGGCGATTCTGCTGGTTGGGGGTGAGGTCCTTGCCTTGGGCGTGTTCGGTGTAAAGGCTTGGGCCAATATATATTTCACCCCGCCCTCGGCGAACGCCATGCCGGTGCAAGTCCAGGCTGGGCAGTTCGCGTTTTATTTCCGCTATCCAGGCCCGGATGGAATGTTTGGCGCCATTCACCCCGACCTCATAAGCGAAGCCAACCAGAACTTTTACGGTTTGGATACCGACCACGATCCGGATGCGAAGGACGATATCGTGACCGCAGAAATGGCCATCCCGGTGAACCGCGAGATTCACCTGCTGATGCACTCCAAAGATGTCGGCCACTCGTTCTTTGTGCCGGAGTTGCGGGTGCAGCAGGATTTTGTTCCCGGCCTGGATCTTTCTTTGCATTTCACGGCAACCAAGATTGGGCGATATGAGATTGTGTGCACGCAGCTTTGCGGTTTGGGCCATTACAACATGAAGGCGTACCTGAGCGTGGTGTCCCAGCAGGACTTTGACGACTGGCTAAAGAAGGAAGCGGCTATGCAGTGAGGGATGACCAGCCGCACTCTGTTGCTCGGAAAGATCTCTTTCGAGGTGAGCCCATGCACGACATGTCAGCGCATGCCCACGTAGCGCAGCACGTGCCGCCGACGAGCTTTATTCGCAAGCACATCTTCAGCCTGGACCACAAAGTCATCGGTAAACAGTATTACGGGTTGGCCCTGGTGGCGGTCCTGGTGGGAATGTTCCTTTCCTGGCTGATGCGCATCCACTTGGGATGGACGAACTACGCCATTCCCGGCCTGCACTTGCTTACCAGCAATGGTGCTCCCGGCAATGTGATGACGCCGGAGTTCTACCTGCAGCTCATGACCATGCACGCGACAATCATGGTCTTCTTCGTACTCACCACGGCTCCGTTCGCGGCTTTCGGCAATTACTTTTTGCCCATCCAGGTCGGCGCGGAGGACATGCCCTTCCCTCATTTCAACATGATGTCGTTCTGGGTCACGTTCGTAGCCTTCCTGGTTCTGGTCTCGTCGTTCTTCGTGAGCGACGGACCCACCCTCGGCGGTTGGACCCAGTACGCGCCGCTGAGCGCAGTGGGGAAGGTTTCCGGCCCCGGCCAGGGCACGGGCGTGGTTCTGTGGGCAGCCTCCATTGCCATCTTCTGCGTGGGCCAACTGCTTGGATCGTTGAACTTCATCACCACTACGCTCGACATGCGGACCCGGGGCATGAGCCTGTGGCGCCTGCCGCTCAGCGCATGGGGCTGGTTCATTACTTCGTGCATGGGGCTGACGGCGTTCGCCGTGTTGATGCCGGCCTGCATCCTGCTCATCCTGGACCACGTCGCGGGAACCAGCTTTTTCGTGCCGGCTAACCTGGTGATCAACGACCAACTGCAACCGCATGCCGGCGGATCGACTCTGCTGTGGCAGCACCTGTTCTGGTTCTTCGGACACCCTGAGGTGTATATCGCGATCGTGCCCGGGATGGGGATCGTCTCGCATGTTCTGATCACCAACATGCGCAAGCCGATGCTCAGCCATCGAGTCTTGATTTACTCCATGGGCGCTTTGGCCGTCCTCAGTTACATGGTCTACGGGCATCACATGTTCGTCAGCGGGATGAATCCCGTTTCGTCGCTGGCTTTCTCCTTCCCCACGCTGATCATCACGATTCCTTCAACAATTATTGTGCTGATCTGGCTGGGCAGCCTTTACGGCGCGAAGTTACGGATCAATACGGCTTCGCTTTTTGCCTTGGGCTTTATCTCGATGTTTATCAGCGGAGGGGTAAGCGGCTTCTTCCTGGCGCAGCCCTCGATCGACATCATGCTGCATGCCACCTATTTCGTAGTCGGGCACTTCCACATGGTGATGGGCGTGGCGGCCATGTTCGGGATTTTCGCCGGCACTTACTTCTGGTTCCCGAAGATGTTTGGCCGCATGATGAACGAAACTTTGGGCAGGGTTCACTTCTGGCTCAGCTTCGTCGGCACGTATTGCATCTTCATGCCGTTCCATTACCTGGGCATGGCAGGCAATGTGCGCCGCTACCAGGCGTTTTCGCCCGATTACATGCAACGCCTCATTCCGTTACACCAGTTTATTACTGTGGCTGCGTTGGTAACCGGCGCGGTACAGCTCATTTTCTTGTACAACCTGATTCACAGCCGGTTCTGGGGAAAACCAGCGTCCGACAATCCATGGGAGGCCACTTCGCTGGAGTGGAGCACGCCGACTACACCTCCGCCTCATAACAATTTTGGCGATAAGCTGCCAGTGGTTTACCACGATCCGTATCAGTACGGAGTGGAGAGCTCGGTCGGCGATTATGTGATGCAAGCCTCACCCGAAAAAGTGAAGTCAGAACGCGACGAGGCGTGATCGGACAGAGATGGGATGGGAGAAGTTTATGGCGACCACGGTCCATGAACCGCCAAAAATCGATGAACGTCGTGATCCGTCGCAGCTGAGGATCGATTCCGGCAAGGGTGGCTGGCGAAACCTGGTTCCGGCTGATGGCGACTTGCGTGCGGTCAAGGACTACGCGCCGCCACCGGCTTCAACCGGAATCTGGGTCGTGCTGGCATCCATCACGATGACCTTTGCGGCCTTCACCAGCGCATTGATCGTTCGTGAAGGGTCCGCGCTGGACTGGCGGCATCTTACTCTGCCGCGAATTCTCTATCTCAACACTCTGGTGTTGCTCGCCAGCAGCATTGCGCTGGAAGTGGCACGCCGCCAGGTTGGCGCTTTCATGGGCGGGGCAAAAGATCGGATCGCTAACCCTGCTCGCTGGCTCTACATCACGCTGTTTCTGGGTTTGTTGTTTGTAGCCGGGCAGTATGCGGCCTGGCTGCAGTTGCGCTCCCAGGGACTGTATCTGGCGACGGATCCCAACAGCTCATTCTTTTACGTCCTGACGGCAATGCACGCACTGCATGTGCTGGGTGGTCTGGGAGGGCTGGTCCGTGTCATTCACCGGTTAAACGGTTCCATCCTGCGGAAAAGCACGCTGGATGCGACTTCGCGCTATTGGCACTTTATGGACGTGCTTTGGGTGTACCTGCTGTTGTTGTTGTGGATCAAGCTCTAGCCTGCTTAATCGATAGGAGACACCGTGAGCCACGCCGATACGATGGGGGGACATGCAGGCTTGATGGAGAAGCCGACGTTCTCGGTTCCCGCTAAGAAGATGGCGATGTGGCTGTTCATCATCGCCGACACTGCAACTTTTGCCGGGTGCCTTGTAGCCTATGGATTTATCCGCAACGCCACTCCCGCCTGGCCCAGGCCGTTCCACAGCATAGCCAACGTGGCGCTGATGACATTCATCCTCGTGACCAGCAGCTTGACGATGCTAATAGGAGTCCGCGCGGCAAGAACGGGCGACAAATCGAGAGCTCTGCGCTGGACGTTCATTACCGCCGCCGCTGGCATTCTTTTTGCCCTGCTGCATATTCGCGAATGGCTGGCACTGATCAACGAAGGAATGACCCTCTTCCAGAATCCCTGGGGCACCGGGCTGTTTGGCGCAGCATTTTTCAGCATCACCGGCCTGCACCTTACGCACGTCACGGGGGGGGTGATCGCCCTGATTGTGGTGGGAATCCGCTACAAGGGCGGCCGTTACAATGCCGATGACCTCGAAATCCTCGGCTTGTATTGGCACTTCGTGGATATGGTTTGGATGTTCGTTGTTCCGCTGGTCTATCTTTTGAATCTTTCTCACTGACAGCGAAGAAGTAGGAGCGAACAACTATGGCTACCGCCGAAGAGCACAAGAGTAGTGGAATCGGGAAAGACGTGGTCGTCTATCTTTGCATACTGGCCCTGGCTGGCTTGCAGTTCGTCATTGCCTATCAAAGTATTGACGGATCGCAGATGTTCGTGCGCATGCTGATCGTCGCTGTCCTCGAGGCTGGGCTGGCGCTTTTGTTCTTCATGCATCTGTCGGAAAATCGTGGATTGCTGTGGTTTGTCGTGATCTTCACGGGCTTTGTGCTGTTGGCGATGCAATATGGGTGGACCGACAGTTTCCGGATGTCGGGAGGCGTGCCCTGGGCAAAATAGCGATGGACGGCGACACCTCGCGCCGGAAAGACGGAAATATGAGACTTCAGAGATCAATCCAGCTCGGCGGCATCGCCCTGGCAGGACTGATCCTGCTGCTTGCGCCTTTGCCGGCTTTTTCGCAAAGCTGTGCTCTCTGCTATACTCAAGCCGCTTCCGCCGGGGCGAGGATGATTCAGGCTTTGAAAAGTGGCATTCTGGTATTGATCATTCCTCCTACGCTCGGATCCATCGGCATGATTTTTATTGTTCATCGCAAGCGCAATCAGTTTAAACGCCCCGACGACCCGAGTGGATCGGGCCAAGACTGGTAAAATGGCGACCACTAACGTGATGGCGAATCCGACCTCTCTGCAGAGACTGACATCGAAGCTCCGGGACTTTTACACGCTGACCAAGCCCGAGGTAAACCTGCTGATTCTCATGACTACGTCAGCGGGTTATTACCTGGCTTGCCGCGGACCCCTCAGAATCGCCGGTTTGGTGAACACGCTGGCGGGCACTCTGCTGGTAGCGAGCGGCACGGCGACCCTCAACCAATGGATGGAACGGGTTTGGGATGGCCAGATGCGCCGCACGGCTTCGCGGCCTCTGCCTGCGGGCAGGCTGAGCGCGCGGGAAGCGCTTCTGTTTGGGATTCTGCTCAGCGTGGCCGGAGGGGCATATCTCGCGGTTGCGGTTAACCGGCTGTCCGCACTGCTGGCGATTTCGACTCTACTATCGTATCTTCTCGTCTACACCCCGTTGAAGCGAAAGACGCCGTTATGCACACTGCTGGGCGCTTTCCCGGGCGCGATGCCAACTTTGATCGGATGGGCGGGCGCCTCTGCCCACATCGACCGGCAGGCGTGGTTCCTCTTCGCTATCCTGTTCCTTTGGCAGTTTCCCCATTTTCTGGCCATCGCCTTGATGTACCGTGATGACTATGCCCGGGCGGGCTACCGCATGTTGCCCCATTTTGATCTGGACTCCCGTTTCACCCGCGCCGAGATTGTCGGCTTCACCGTGATTCTGATCGCTACCACGATGCTGCCGGTGGTCGCTCGCGGGGGGACTGTTTATCCGGTTGCGATGCTGGGGGCGGGAGCGTTTTTGCTCTATCACGTCACGAAACTGGCGAGATCGGCTTCGAAAGTCCTGGCCAGCCGCGTGGTCCATGCTTCTGTGATCTATTTGCCGGTGGTTCTTGGCATGATGATCGCCTGGAAAGCCTAGTGCCTTCCCTAAGTTTGAGGAATAATCCTGAGAGGTTTGGCGTGCCCGCCGCGGGCGCAGCGGCGGTCAAAGCCTGAAAGGCAAAGGTCGGGAGAGAAGCGCCGATGCCCCGCAAAGCGTCTGGACTTGTCCCTAGTCTGCCAAGAGGGCAGCCGAGACACCACGGGTGGGATACTGCAAACACCCGAGCAACACGACTAAGCGCGTCATCTGCTCGTAACTTTCCGCGATGCGAACCGGGGATACGCGCACGCCGGGCAAGAGCATGCCGACATAAAGTCTTGCCAAGGCCTGGAAGGCATAGAAGCGCAAGCGAATGGCGTTATCAACTAGTTTGTCAGCTGCCGCGACCGTTGCCGGATCGGGACTGCGTCGAGCGGCTTCCCCCAAGCGGAGCAAGACCGCGGCATTACCAGCGGCGCACGATACGTAATCTGCCGCGGCGCGCAGCCGCTCCCGCTGGATCTTCCGGAATTCCGCCGGCCGCAAACGAGTACGCAGAAACTCCTTCTCATCCGGGTCCATGAGGTTGCGAAAGGCCTCCACGTCCACCGAGCGGATGTGCTCCCTTGGGTTTTCCAGAACTTTGGGGCTGGAGGCCTGTCCCTTTGCCAGACTCAGCAGCAACACCAGTGCTAGAAGTGCGACACAGACGAGTATGAGAGTGATAGTCATTGTTGTATTAAGCGCTGCAGTTCCCGGTTCCAAATTTCCAAATCGTCTTCGGGCAACGGTTGCAAAGCGTAATGTGGTTTCCGCTCCGGCGCCAAAAGATAGAACATCCAAACCAGGACACAGAAGTGGTAGGTCGCCATGTTAGAGAAATCGAAGAATGTATTAAATGTATTACTAGAGAAGTAAAGGCGCATGGCCGACGTGGCTAATTCTACGCTGGCGAAAGCTCCCAAGCCCAAAGCGATGCCAAAGGCATTACTCCGCCACGACAATGCGAAGTACCGCGAGAACACGAAAAGTGACATTAGGAGACCACACTGCAGGATGGTGACAGCTCGATCTAATGCGAATGTCGTAGCCTTCAGCGAGGAGTATGTAGTCGCATGAGAGATCTGGTCTGCGGCACTACCCGGCGCAGAGATGGCCAGCCCCACCGCGATCACGAGAAGCAGCACTGTCGTTCCACGGAACAAGAACCTTCCGGGACCGGTAAGTGCGGGGTAGCGGTGAAAAAAATGCCGGAACAGCTCATAAATGACCCCAAAACGGATGGCGGTACTCAGCGCCAGTCCGACCAGGTACGCACGCTGGTAGCCCGCACCGAAGTGGAAGTTGGATAGATGTATCGCAAAAAGTACAGCGAACTGCGAAATCTCCCACGTCGCGTAAAGAAAGAACATGGGAAACTGCCGATGCACTTGACGGCGGACCATGAGAAACAAAACACCCCCTAACAGAACATGAGGGGCGACCCACAAATAGTAATAGAGGATCGGAATCATGGGCTACCGCGCTGCAATATACACCTTATCGCAGCAGCCCACAAGGCAAAATCATCTCATCGCATGGGCACGGAGAACTGAGTGATTCCTCCGCAGCCGCTGGGCGCGCAGTACGGGTTTCCATCGGCCATCAACGGGGTTGCAGAAATGGTGGTCAGAAGCAGCGCGGCAGCAAGCCAAAGCAGGCATTTTTTCACGGTGTAAGCTCCTTTTCAAGGTGGACTGCACCGTGATAATGTGCTGGCGGAAAGCCTTTTGCCTAGGTAACCAAAGTAATTTCGAATTACGGAAAATGTAACGAAATGCCGCTAATTTCTGCACTCGAAGATCTGCAAGGCACGACCCTGAAGGCGATCGAGGGAAGGCTCCGGAGGTTGGAGTATCTTTCGGGTTTACGGAATCAAGCGGGGGGGTATGCGCACTGGGGTCTGGCGCGTGTTTACGGTGATCTGGCCGCCGGGCGGGCGCTGGCGCAGGCGCATCGCTCCTTGCTGGCAAAGATCCTGGCTACACCCATCCGCAGTCTGGTGGAAGATGTCCATCAATCCAGTCAAATGGCGGGAGTTTCACCGAACGATTATGTAGAACGCTTGTCGGCTGCCAGTTCTGGTCTGCTGCCGCCCGGACCGGGAGCAGGGTCCGCCCGCCATCTCAATTCAGTGCTTCATGCGCTTTCGAGCTTAATGAAGAGTCACAAACGGGACGCCAATCCCCCAGTTTGATGGCCACCCCGACCACCTGACCGATCACTTCGGCCTCTTGCGGGTAGCGCAGGACGCGGGGGGCGACGGGCGAGAGCGGATGGGGCTGCAGAATAATCTCTTCCCGTGCAACTGTGCACCAGCAACAGGTGTGGCCGCCTCGCGTTTCCACGAAATAGATGGGCCGCTCGTATTCCGACCTCCAGCCGCCTTCAACCACCTTGCTCCGGGCCTCGTCCACCTGCACGAAACTTCCCGGCGGCAAAATCGGATACATGGTCAAGTCTTCACTTCCAATGTAGCCGTAGGTGTATTGGCACGACGAAAACTGGGCCAGGTACGCCAGAGGAACCAATCCCCACTGTTCCACCATTCGCCCAAAGTTCACGGTGCGCCGGGGATCGAAACTGGGATCCAGCCGGACCGGAATTTGAATGCTGGAGAGATTGGCCAGAGCTTCCGAAACGTGCGACTTCGGCGGGAATACCAGATCCAGATCAGCCGCCATCGCGTTCAGATCGACGTTGAACCAGGAAAGGAGTTCGCGGATATCGCGGCGATAAATCACGGCCAGGGAATACAGGCGATAGATGCTCGGAATGACGCCCTTGGTTTCAACGTCGGAAAGCCGGCTGGGAGGAATGAAGAATTCCTCATTACGGTGTTTCTGCGCGATGCGTGCGCTGGCGTTCTCGACATCCCTCATGGTCAAGCCAAGTTGTTCGCGCAATACTCGCAGATTCTGCCCGCCTGGGTACATTTTGCCCCCTCCCCCACCTTACCAGAAAATAACTGTAATCATAGCCCCTGGAAGGGGTATTTGGGGCGAAGAATCGTACTTTATTGTCGTTAAGTTCTATGCTCAAGCCGGCTGGCCGGAAAGGTCATGCCCAGAACCACTATCCGGCTGTTCGGAATTCGTAACAACAAGCGTGTCTGGACCTGCCTGCATCCTCGCTGCCATGCACTCCGACAGGCACCTTACGCCCAGTGGAGGGTCGACATGTTTGCACCCGGTGCTGACCCGACCAGAACGGGGAACGCCAGTGGCAAACGCTCAATGCCAGTCTGAATGTGAGGGTTACATCAAGAATAGGATCCCGTATCCTGAAAACTGCAGCCCGCTGGAAATGAGCAACGATCAGTTCCGCGCGCGTTACGAAAACCGATTTCTGGGGGTCCTGAACCGGCAGATGACTTGGAAAGGCGTGGTGGACTCGAGTGGCCGTCAAGCTGACGAGCGAAGCTGGGGACGCGGACCGAGGAGGCATGGGTCACGAGGGCTGGGTGCAACCCAGCCCTCAACACCTGGGTATCGCTGCAACCTTCAATCCGCTGCTGCAGCGGTATCAATCGCCTCTACCAAAGGCATGTTCACAAGATGCTCGCTGATGAACCACACCTGCAATTCGTTGGTTCGCAGTACATCGCTGACCGCGAGATCGTTGGTGCCATCGTCGCCCAGCGCAGAAGCGCGCTTCGCGAGTTCACGACATTGGCCGACGATGATCTGATGCGCATCCAGCAGGCGGGAGAGTTGCACCGGAACTTCTTCCCTGCCTTTCGGCGGGCGCTCGATCTGAGTCGTCTCCGCCACATCGTGGGCCATGGCAATGCTTAACCCGCCGAGCAACTGAATGCGCTCGGCGATCGTGTCCACCAGTTCCGACTGCTCATTGAAATGCTTATCGAAAAGCAAGTGGAGTTGATAGAAGGTCGGTCCGGCGACCTGCCAATGCGATTTTTTGTAGAGATCGCGGAGGGTCATCGTATCGGCCAGAAGCTGGTTGAGTTTCTCCGTCATCTCCAGGCGGACTGGCTCTTCCAGTTCTAACGGGAGCGCATGGGTGACCGTGCCATACTCTTGAATCTCGCGCGCTCTTTGGTGAATGCGTGGTTGGGCATTAAGCTTGGAATGATTGCCCGAGGCATTTTTTTTCGGCATGGGAGTTCTCCTGTTTGATCTCGAATTCAAGGCTTTTGTTTCATTCTGCACTGATTTGGATGCACGGTGTCTCTGATTTCGCGCCGGAGTAGTTCGCAATTGAACAGCGAAATCCGGGCCCGACGGTCTGGTCGTGTTCACTCTTATGGATGACTCCAAATGGCAGCGGGATTCCCGTTGGGGCACAAAATGTAGACTCGTACCAGCTTCGCCCGGCTCTCCGCCAGCAAAATTCCCCGCGATTGTCTATCATGGAATTATTCCCACCAGAGGATGGAGAAGGCAGACGTGGCTGAGACCCAGACGGATGGATTGGAAGTCCTGGAAACGCGAGAATGGCTGGATTCCCTCGATTACGTGCTAGCCAAAGGTGGTCCGGAGCGCGCCGGCCGGCTGCTTCAGCAGCTTTCCCTGCATGCCCGGCGGGCGGCGGGCGTCAATCTGCCGTTCACCGCGACGACTCCCTATCAGAACACTATCCCCTCGGTGCAGCAGCCACCCTTTCCGGGCAGTCAAGAGATGGAGCGCCGCATCAAGAGCCTGGTGCGGTGGAATGCGTTAGCCATGGTGGTGCGTGCCAATAAAATTCAGGAGGGCATTGGCGGGCACATTTCGACTTACGCGTCAGCGGCCACTCTTTACGAAGTCGCCTTCAACCACTTTTTGCGGGCCCGGACCGAAGGTGGCGACCGCGATATTGTGTATTTCCAAGGGCATGCGGCGCCGGGCATGTATGCCCGGGCATATCTCGAAGGCCGCATCCCGCGGCAAAAACTGGAGAACTTCCGCCGTGAACTGAAGCCGGGCGGTGGGCTTTCGTCCTATCCTCACCCCTGGCTGATGCCGGACTTTTGGGAGTTCCCGACGGTTTCCATGGGGCTGGGCCCAATCCAGGCGATTTACCAGGCGCGTTTTATCCGCTATCTCGAAAATCGTGGCCTGAAGGAGTCGCGCGGAGGCAAAGTCTGGGCTTTTCTGGGCGACGGCGAAATGGACGAACCGGAATCGCTGGGCTCGATCACCCTGGCTTCACGGGAGCGGCTCGACAACCTGATTTTTGTGGTGAACTGCAACCTGCAGCGGCTGGATGGCCCAGTGCGGGGAAATGGGAAAATCATCCAGGAGTTGGAGGCAATTTTCCGCGGCGCGGGCTGGAACGTGATCAAGGTGATCTGGGGAGGCGACTGGGACAGCCTCATCCGGAGCGATCGCGACGGATTGCTGGTCAGGCGCATGGGCGAGATCAGCGACGGCCAGTATCAGAAATACTTCGTCGAGAGCGGGGCCTATTTCCGCCACAACTTCTTCGGCACTGACCCGCGCCTGCTCAAGATGGTCGAACACCTCTCCGACGAGCAGCTTGCGCGCATGCGGCTGGGTGGCCACGATCCCATCAAGGTTCATGCCGCGTACAAGGCGGCCGTTGATCACCAGGGTTCGCCGACGATCATTCTGGCGAAAACCATCAAGGGCTATGGCCTGGGCGAGGCCGGTGAAGGCAAGAACATCACCCACCAGCAGAAGAAGCTGAACGAGGACGAGCTGCAGATGTTTCGCTCGCGTTTTGGAATACCCATCCCGGATGACGAACTCCACGAGGCGCCATTTTATCGTCCTGCTGACGATAGCGCCGAGATCACCTACATGCAGGAGCGGCGCAAGCAGCTTGGCGGCTACCTGCCGGAGCGCAAGGTACGCTCCGCACCGATCCATCCGGTCTCGGAATCTCACTTCGAGGAGTTTTACAAAGGTACGGAAGGCCGGGAAGCTTCGACGACTATGGTGTTCGTACGCCTGCTGGCGAAGTTGCTGCGCGATCCGGAGATCGGGAAGTTGATTGTGCCCATCATTCCGGATGAAGCACGCACTTTCGGCATGGAAGCGCTGTTCCGGCAGGTGGGCATTTATTCCAGCGTCGGCCAACTCTACGAGCCGGTGGATATGGACACCTTGCTCTACTACAAGGAGGCCAAGAACGGTCAGATTCTGGAGGAAGGAATCACCGAGGCTGGGTCGGTGTGCTCCTTCATCGCGGCGGGAACGGCTTATGCCAATCACGGGATCAACACCATTCCCTTCTTCATTTATTACTCCATGTTCGGCTTCCAGCGTATTGGCGACCTGATCTGGGCGGCCGCCGACATGCGCACTCGCGGCTTTCTGATCGGAGGCACGGCAGGACGAACTACACTGGCGGGCGAGGGCTTGCAGCACCAGGACGGACACAGTCATGTGCTGGCGCTTTCCGTGCCCAATCTTCTTGCCTACGATCCGGCATTCGCGTATGAGATTGCCGTAATCATCCAGGACGGCATCAAACGCATGTACGTGGATCAGGAATCCATCTTCTATTATTTGACCGTCACCAATGAGCCGTTGCCGATGCCGGAAATGCCGGAAGGTAAGGAGGTTCGGGACGGCATTCTGAAGGGTCTGTATCGCTTCAAGGCCTCGGAGAAAAAAGACGCAAGGCTGCGTGCCCAACTCTTCGGCAGCGGCACGATCATGTACGAGGTGCTCAAGGCGCAGAAAATCCTGGAAGAAAAATACAATGTCGCACCAGATGTGTGGAGCGTGACCAGCTATAAGCGGCTTTATCGCGATGGCAATGATTGCGAGCGTTGGAATATGCTGCACCCGGGAGAAACGCCGCGGGTGCCGTTTGTAACGCGATGTCTGAAGGATGCACCTGGAGTCTTCGTGGCGGCATCGGATTACATGAAGGTGTTGCCGGAGTCGATCGCGCGATGGGTGCCGCGTCCGCTGGTGGCTCTGGGAACGGATGGGTTTGGTCGCAGCGAAAACCGACCCTCGCTGCGCGACTTTTTCGAGGTGGACGCGAAACACATTGTGCTGGCGACTTTGAATGCTTTGGCGAGGGACAGGGAGATTCAGCTGGACGATGTGGGGAAGGCAATCAAGGATCTGGGAATCAATCCGGAGAAGGCGAACCCGGCAGTGAGTTAGCAAGCCTTGAGATCGAGGCTATGAAAAGTGTCATCCTGAGCGGAGTGGCTGCCGCGCGAAGCGTAGCAGCCATGGAGTCGAAGGACCCTGAGAGACTTGCGCTGAGATGACAGCGGCAAGGCGTTTTCACAGCGATGTTTCGTACTTGGTGCGGAGAACTCCCTCACGCTGTGGTGCTGGATACTGACCTGTCGACTTTGTAGCTGCTTCGCTCTGCGAAGCAGCTACTCCGCTCGGGATGACAGGTGGTTTTCTGAAAGCTGACCATAACGGAGAAAGCATTAGTGACTGAATTCAAATTACCGGAACTCGGCGAGAACATTGATCAGGGCGATCTGGTCCGGCTGATGATCTCTCCCGGCGCCAGCATCACCGAAGGCCAGCCGGTGATGGAATTGGAAACCGACAAAGCAGTGGTCGAGGTGCCCTCGTCGGTGAGCGGCGTGGTGCAGGAGATTCGCGTCAAGGAAGGCGAGAAGATCAAGGTCGGCCAAGTGATCTTCACCGTGGACAACGGCGCGGGAGCAAAAGCACAGGCCTCCGATTTCAAACCTCCCAAAGAGACCAAAGCTGCTGCTGCCTCTGCTTCGATCACTTCCTCAGGAACGTCATCGACGAGGCCGTCGCAGAAGCCGGAGACTCCTGCCGAAGCTCGTCCTGCTTCGCTGCTGGCGCCTGTTCCGGTTGCGGCATCTCAGGCTTCCCCTGGTGCGACCGAATTCAAGCTACCCGAACTCGGAGAGAACATCTCCGAAGGCGATCTGGTGCAGCTCATGATCTCTCCGGGCACTAAGGTCTCCGAAGGTCAGCCGGTGATGGAGTTGGAGACCGACAAGGCTGTGGTCGAAGTTCCCTCTTCGGTGAGCGGCGTTGTCAAAGAGATTCGAGTAAAGCAGGGGGACAAGGTCAAGGTGGGCCAGGTGATCTTCACGCTGGAGGGTGGCGCAGCTCCGCAGCCTGAGCGGGCTAAGCACCTTCCAGTGGAGCATGTATCAGGGCAAACCGGAGCGCGCCTTGCTTTCCAGGCTGCCATCCAGGCTGAGGGGAAAACCGAAGAGCAGGCTCTTCCCCCCGATCAGCCCCAGCCACTGCCGCCGTCTTTCACCATGCCGGCACAATTGGGCAAGGTGGCGGGCACTGATCATGGTGAACCTGTACCTGCCGCCCCGCACGTTCGGCGACTGGCGCGGGAGCTCGGCGTAGACATTCATGAAGTGCAAGGAACTGGTCCGGGCGGACGCATCAGCGAAGATGATGTGAAAGCCTACTCGAAAGCGTTGCTGGCCTCAGCTGCTTTGGCTGCACAGTTGCCCCGCGAAACTCATTTCGCTCAGCCGCAGCTGCCGGATTTCGCCAAGTGGGGAAAAATTGAGCGCGTCTCCATTCGAGGCGTGCGACGCAAAACCGCCGAACATCTTTGGGAAGCGTGGCACACCGTCCCGCATGTCACGCAGAACGACAAGGCGGACATCACAGAACTGGAGCAGTTACGCGCCCGTTTCGCTCCCAAGGCCGAGGAGGCCGGCGGCAAGATGACGGTAACGGCGATTGCGCTGAAGGTGTGCGCTTCGGCGCTGAAGATTTTTCCGCAGTTCAACGCCAGCATCGACCTGGCGAAAGAGGAGATCATTTACAAGCAGTACATCACCATCGGGGTGGCCGTGGATACGGATCGCGGCTTGCTGGTACCTGTGATTCGTGAAGTCGATAAGAAAAATATCGTAGAGCTTGCGACGGAACTCACCCAGCTTTCCAAGAAAGCACGCGACAAAAAGTTGACCCCTGCCGAGATGGAAGGCGGAACGTTTACGATTACGAACCTCGGCGGCATCGGCGGGACGGGATTTTCGCCAATTGTCAACTACCCGGAAGTCGCCATACTCGGCCTGTCCCGCTCGAGCATGGAGCCGGTGTGGATCAACGGAAAGTTCGAGCCTCGTTTGGTGCTGCCCCTGTCTTTATCCTATGACCACAGGCTGATTGATGGGGCTGACGCCGCGCGCTTCCTGCGCTGGATCGCGGAGGCCTTCGAGCAGCCATTCCTGCTTTCAGTGCAGGGATAAATGTCCAATTTCGATGGTCAGCCTGAGCGACGATTGCGCCGGTGTAGAGAATCTTGGATTCGAGTCTTAGTGTTGAGTACTCAAATCGGCATAGTGACTGAAGTTTGAGAGTGCGACCTGATCATTGCCGGGAATGTAGAAACCAAACCTGCCGGAGCTGAGATTCGTTCCTGCCACGCTCCACTTGTCCCAGACCACCCAAGCGTCTCCCTCCCGCACTTGGTGAACGATCTCCGAAGGGGTGACGTGAATCTGCATGGTCCGGAAACTCTTCTTGTCCGTCTTGTGCGGAACCTTGAATTCGTCCGACTTCTGTCCGTTGTGGACCACAGTGCGGTAGAAATTGTTTTCGTCCATCTGGAACAGAACGTAATTGTTGGCATCGGTGCAATTGAGCACCCACTGCAGCCGATGGCCCTTGAGAAGCATCGCCGAGAAAACAAAGGTGCCGGACGCAGGCGAAGCATTGTACAACACAAAATCTCCACCCTTGTGAACAAACGATCCCTTCTCCTGTTTCCAGCCTGCCGGGTCGTCCCACTTTGACATCCCGCTCGGAGCCAAAGGCAAATCGAGACTCTTGGACTGTCCAGCCACGACTTCTACCGTAGTGGTGCGGGTCAGATTTTCTGCGGTCTTGGCCGTAAGAATGTACGATCCCGGCAACAGGTTCAACGTGCTGCCACTGGTCACCTTGATGGGAGTTTCCCCGGTTTTGGCGAGATTCACGGTTGCGTCGGGAGGCGAGAAGGTGATTCGTAAATCACCAGTTGCTGCCTCCAGCGCCGTGTCTGCTGCGGTCAGAGCAACGGTCAAACCTGCGACGAAGTGCTTCTGAAGCCGCTTTGGCTTGAAGTGTTCTCTCCGCAGTTCAACGATGTGATCCCCGGGATTAATGCTTGCAACGCTGAAAGTCCCATCCGCCTGCACGGTTCCAAGTGCAGCCTGGTCGATCAGAACCTGCGCTCCCGCGGGTCCGCCTTGAATTGATAGAGAGGCGAGGTGTGGAATGGGTTGCAAGTTAAAAGTCAGCCTGCTTTGCTCGCCCTTGCGAATGCGGACTCTTTGCTCTGGGAGTTCCTGAAACCCGCTCTTGGCCACTTTGACCGCATAATCTTTCGGTTCAAGATTCGGAATGCGTAGCTGACCGCCCTGGGTAGTGTCTTTCTGCAGCTGGCCGTTGAGAAAAACTCGCACCCTGTCCTCACCGGTCGCCACCACAAGAGTTCCGATGTTCTGCCCGGATTCCAGGAAAGTGGAGAGTGTGGGCATCGGCCCGACATCGACATCCAGCTTGTATTGATCGTTGCCGTGGCTCAACGTCAGTTCATGAGCGCCGGGCGACACTTCGGGGAGTTCCACCCCGTCCTGGCTCACGTCGGCAGGAGTTTGCCCATCGAGGCTGATCTTCGCCCCCGACTCGCTGCAATACACACGGAGGCGGCCACCGACGCTACCCACAATTACGGCCAGCACGCCCTTCGCAACAATAGGCCCCTTGATGACGGGCAGCGCAGCGGCATCCGCTGAGAAACTGAAAGATGCGCCGCCTTGCGGTCCATCAAACTTCAGGCTGTGCTCCCCGGGCGAGATTTTGTCGAGCGTCCACTGTGCTCCCTCGAGTTCCCCTGCGGGTTGCTCATCAAACGATATTTTTCCGGTGCCGGTGTCGGAAGACAGTTTCACAACAGGAAGCGCCGGATCGAGGGCGAGTTCAAGAGAGTTGGGGGAGCCCGGTTTTGCATCAAGCGAAGTGGTCTTGGGCGCGTAACCGTCTAATTGAGCGTCGACCTGATAGGTCCCTTCTGGCAATTCCACTTGAAGATCGGACAGCCCACGCACTTCATTGTTAATCCGCACCGTCGCTCCCGGGGGCGTGGTGTGAATTTGCACAGTGAACTTAGCAACCGGCGGGGCAGCGCTTGGCCGATGACTGCGTCTCACCAGAAGCAACGTGAAAGCCAAAAGCAGCACAGCGCCGGCAGCCGAGGCCACAATCACTTTGGCTCCAGCGGTCTGCACAAAACCCTTGAGTGAACTGAGATTGGGCAATGAGAAACTTCCGCCGGTACGGGATGCGGAAGGCTTGGCTCGGGAGGCTGGTGACGACAGCTTCGCCTGCGGTACCGGAGACGGGGCAAGTGCGGCAGTGGCATCCAGAGAAGGCTGGGAAGCGCCTGTAGACTCGGCCGACGACGCCGGGGCGTCCATGGTGGCCGGCGAATAGACAGACATCGTCGCACCGCTTCCTTCGCCAGATGCAACCGCGACCCCACCGACTGCCGCTTTACCGAATTTCTCCCCTCCAGCGATTTGACTCGGATCTCCCCCACGGACAGGGGCCATGTTCACACGCTCCAGTAGCGCATTGGCCACGGAAAGAAGTTCCTCATCATCCACATATTTTTCGGCTAGAACCTGCACACGCTCACCAAAAACCTGCTTCACCTTGGGATCGCTAATGGTCTCCGCCTCGCGCTCCATGCGCCGCAATTCCTCGAGGTCGCGGCGGCGCATCTGGCGGCGCTGGGATTGCAGCTCCCTTTGCACGGTTTCCTGGATCTGAATCAGCCTGGGTTCGCGGGGATAAGCCTCAATCCCTTCCTCGATGCGAGACAACGCTCCTGCCAGATCGCCCGCGGCTTGCAGTTTGCGCGCCTGGGAGAGGCATTCCCCGACGATTTGCTCCCGCTTTTGATCCAGAATCAGGGTTCGAATGGTCTTGGCCAGGGGGTGGCCAGGGTTCAGTTCGAGAGCTTGTTGCGCCAGTTGCTCCGCTTCCTGCCAGTTGCTTTCAGCTACGATGCGAGCCTGCTCGACTAAGGCATTCGCAAAAACCGCGCGGGTTAGAGTATTGTTCTCATCCAGTTCGTAGGCTTCGCGTAACAGTTTGACTCCGTCCGCGAACTTATCCTGCGCGCACAAGTCCTGGCCTTCTGTCATCAAGCGGTGCGCTTCCGCTAGTCGCTGCACTCCATCATTCGCGAGTTTCTCGAGTTCGCCCAGTTCATCATCGTTAGGAAATTCCGATGCTGCTTTTTGCAGGAGATCGAGCGCGCGACCGTAATCGCTGGAGTGCAAACAAGCGTCAATCTGCTCCACCAGGTGGGTCTTGGATTCGATGCGAGTTTGCTGCTCGCGGCGCTTTTGCAGCCGCTCGACCTCAAACTTCAACCCCGGATACTGGCTGTAAATGGTGCGCAGGATTTCCCAGTCGTTCAGGGCATCGCTGAACGCTCCCTGCTCTTCGCGGGCATGGGCTCTGGCCACAATCGAATTCACCAGGTCGCGTTTGTCCTTTACCAGCCGCAGCGCCCGTTCAAAGTGCGTTTCCCCGGGGTGCAGATCGAGCGCCTCTCGGAGGATGTTCACCCGTTTGTCCAGGTCGGGTTCAGCCTCTACTTGCCGGTCAATCGAGGCCACAAAGGCGGAAAGTTCCTGCCTTTGCTGCTCCTCAACGTCGTACTTGAGGGCCTGAAAAATTGCGTTGTTGGGATACCTGGTGAGATAGGTATCACAGATCGTGAGCGCCTTGTTGAAGTTGCGATCCGTCAGATGCTTGCGGGCCTCCGCGTACGACGTGTTCATGGCGTCATGCTCGGAGCGAACTTCGTTGTAGAAGCTCTGGTAACTGCCGCTATGCTCGGGGCTGGAAACATCCGGCGCACGCCGATCCAGATCCAGAACCACCGCCAGCTTAGTGAGAGCGCTGCTGACGTCGCCTTTTTGCCAGGCCTCCATCGCGGCGCGATGGATTTGAGCCTTCTCCTGACGCAGTTTGTTGTATTCCTGTTCCTGTCGGTCGACCTCCGCGATCAACTGCAGCGCGCGTGCCTCTTTGGGTCGAAGCTGCAAAACATTCTGCAAAGCTTCGCGAGCATGAGGGTAAGCATGATTGTCGATGTGCTGGCGCGCCAGGCGGTACCAGTTTTCGATCTGTTTCTCACTGCGCCGGTTTTCGATCTTGCTCTTCAAGGACAAGGCCTGCGCATTGTCCGGCTCCATCTGCAGCGCTTCCTGAAGCTTCTGCAGGGCCATGGGATCTTCTTCTTCCTCGAAGCGGGCCTTAGCGGCGTCCAGCAACTGCGCGATAGTCTTTCGCCGGACCGTGGTGTCGAGTTGATGGCGCAGAGAGCTGATGGAAGTGTCCATATGACCTTCCGCCTCTAACTCTCCCAGGATTTCCCCTGCATACTGATAGTCGCCGGTTTCGAGCGCCTTGTTCGCCCGCTCCAGCCGGGGCCGGGTGCGAGAGGGATCGAAGAATTCAATCGGTTCATTGCGCAATGCCTTGTTGAGCGCCTCACTCAGCTCGCGTGCGCTGGAGAAACGGTGCCAGGGCTGCTTCGCCATACCCTTGTGAACTACGCGGCCGATGGCTTGACTCACCGCCGGATTGATCTCTGAGGCTGGAGGGGGAATCTGGCGGCGAATCGCGTCCACCACTTCGTCGGCGCGGGCGCGCGCAAAAGGCTGGCGCCCGGTGAGAGCCTCGTAACACACCACGCTCAGGGAGAAGATGTCGGAAAGCGGGGACAGCGGCTTCATCTCCACCTGCTCCGGAGACATATAGAGCAGCGTTCCCTTCTGGCCACGCGTGGAATGAGTGTCAGTCATGTGGGCGATGCCGAAATCGATGATCTTGACCGAGTCGTCTTCCATCACGAAGATATTGCTGGGCTTCAGATCGCGGTGCACCAAGCCGCGTTCGTGAGCCGCTTGCAGGCCCCGGCAGGTCTGGGAAATGATTTCAATCGTGCGCTCCACGGTCAGGCGGTGGCTGGCGTTACGGATGAAGGCTTCCAACGTGGTGCCGGGCAGGAGCGGCATGACGAAATAAGGTTTCCGCTTGCCCTCCTCCTCAAACTCGCCAATATCGAAAATCTCAACGATGTTGGGATGGCTCATGGAGGCAAGCACATCGCATTCTTTGTAGAACAATTGCAGGGAAGCAGGATCGGGAATATCGAGGATGGTCTTAACCGCGACTTCGCGCCGAATAACGGTATCGTAGGCCTGGTAAACCAGACCCATTCCGCCGTGGCCCAGGACCTGCCGGACCTCGTAGCGGCCAGCCAATTTTCGGGGTGTAACCGGACCCTCCATGGCGCTCCCACCTGTGGGAGGCTAGAATATTAACGTTTTTGACAGAATTTTGGCAGAAAAAGACTGCTTGGCGTGCTTTTCACTACGGAGCGCACGTATAGATGCGCCGGGCTGCCGGATTGTTTCAAGCACCTTGGGTCGCAAACCGGCGGCAGTAACACAGCGCTCAGCAGGTTGCAGCGATAGCTTAAGAATGCGGCAAATTCACCCGGCATTCCGAGACATGAAGGAATAAGGAGGCCGGGGGCCGGTACATTCAATGTGCCTCATCCCTTTCCATTCGTTGGAAAAGCGTTTCAGAACAGTTTCCAGCTTTTTCCGGTTGAAGCGTTTGAGCAACAGCGAAATCTGGTACTGCAGATCAGTCCGGCTTCCGCTGATTTTTCCCTCTTCCGTAGTGGCAACGGAAAGCTTTCCCAAGGCCTGTGCAAGGCGGGCGATTTCTCCATCCGCCACCTCCGGCTTGCGCGTTCGCCTCGTCAATTTCGCTTGCGGATCGCCTTTATGGCCGCGGGAGCGGGACAATTCCCTGTGTTTCGCGTGCAGCGTGAAAACTTTTACGGCCCACTCCTCATTTCCCTTGATGCGTTTCAGGTTAGCTTGTAGAAGAGGCCTCTGCTCTTCCACGTTGGCCTGTAACGATAACTCGTTGTGAAATACCGTACCGAATCGGGCGGGCACAACGTCGTTCACCTCGGCAATCGCAGCGACGGCGCTGCGGTGGCGCGTGCTCATGGCGGCCAACCAATCCAGATTCTCCATGTTCCGGGACAGATTGTCAGCGAACTCGGATCGTGGCACTTCACTGACCCAACAGACTAGCCCTGCGCAACGGATGGTTGCGATCGTTGCCTCGCCATCCACACCGCTGATCTTGCGGGTGGGTGCTATGGAGGTCTTGGTCACGCCATACAGGTAAAGCACGGGCGCATCTTGGATCGTTTTCATGGCTGGCGCCATAGCTGATCGTTGAAAGAGCAGAATTTCTACGCCGATTTGCGGAACGAGTGCCAGTTTACGGTGCGCCGCCAGAGTTTTCAACAATCGCTTGGCTTACACCGCAGAACTCTGGGACACAGCGGCGCGAAAACCTCAGCGTCTTGCGCGCTGTGGATGGCGGACCACCGCGGCCGTGGGCTCCGGCTTTGCCGGCGTAATCTGAACCAGCGATCGATTCCCCGCCCGAATGAAAGTCAGTTCACGCGCTGCTAGCAGCGCGTTGACTGCTTCCTTCACCCGCGAGCGCGGAACAAAGTTGCCGAAAAAAGTCTCCACTTCCAGCTGATCGGCGGCGATCACGCAGTCCAGGTATTTGGAAAGCAGCGCCGAGAGTGCTTCTCCCACCGAAAGGCCAATGCCTTCGCGCACCGCGTCCGGCGACCAGCGATACAGAACATCCCAAAACGCGCCTTGCGCTGGGTTGTAATCGACACGGGTAATGCGCAGCCTGGACCACAGTTGGCCCAGAGCATGATCAAGCGCAGGAAACGACACGCTGCCGCCGAGTTTTTCCTGCATCTTCTGTTTGGAGATGGGGCCTTCGCGGCGGATCAGCTCAAATAGGTCGCAAGCCAACTGCGTGTAGTCCGAATGCGGCTTGGGCCGGGGCGCCTGCTTGGGATTGCGCTCGCCCACCAGGGCATAGAAATAAGGAAAGATGGGACCGGCAATCAGGAAGGCGTTGTTCTCATCAAACAGATTGGCTTCGTAGGCGGAGCGGTCGCGCAGCAGGCGAACCATAAGATCGGTCGCTTCCCGGGCCCGAGGGTCGGCGAACGCATGCTGCCAGGTAGGCAGGCGCTCGTCCGAGCCAGCCCACGCTCCCATGAAGGTTGGCACGATGACCTGCTGGCGCATGGGATATAACAGGCAGAATCCAACTGACTCGATGAAGGAACGAGCCTCGTCGAGGGTGCGCACGGGCCGTGCATTCAGATGCCACTTCTCGCGCCGAAGTTGATCGAGTTCCTGGTCGGTCATAGAGGCAGCTCTTGGCTGTTGGCTCTTGGCATATCACTTCAGTCGAGTCCCCCAACTGCGAGCCTTACTGGCTAAAAGCGAAAAGCCAAGAGCCATTAGCTAGGTCCTCAGATTCTTTTGAACGCCTTCTGAATATCTTTTAACGAGTATCGCAAAACCACCGGCCTGCCGTGCGGGCAGGACATGGGGCACTCCGTTTTCGCCAGCTCGGCCAGCAGCCATTCCATTTTGTTCTGCTCAAGCCGCATGTTGACTTTGATGGCGGCGTGGCAGGCAATGGATGCGGCGATGCGGGTCCGCACTTTCTCCATATTCAGGGTTTGCTCTTCCCGCGAAAGCTGGTCGAGCAGTTCATGCAGCATATGCTCAACCTGGGCCGCGTCCACTCCCGCAGGCGCGACTTTGATTGCGACACTGCGGGTTCCGAACGGTTCAGCCTCGAAGCCATTCCAGTTGAGCTCTTCAGAAATTTCGGCAAACACCGCCTGCTGCGCGGGCGTAAGTTCGAGCAGCAGCGGCATGAGCAGCCGCTGGCTCTCGACTTTCTGCGCCGCCCGCTGCTTGAGCACTCTTTCAAACAAGACGCGCTCGTGGGCGACGTGCTGGTCTACGATCCACAGGCCCTCGTGATTCACCGCCAGAATGAACGACTCGCGAATCTGTCCCAGCGGCTTGAGCGAGGCCAGCGACGGCGCAAGATCACTGGGCGCCTCAGGCTCCACGGGGATCGGCGGTGTGCAGCCGTCATCAGGAACAAATAGTGGAGGCGCCGGGGCAAGCGCAACCGCGGCGTTCGCTTCTACTGTGATCGTGTCATTGCCGAACCGAAGCCGCTCGGTGGCGGGTGGGGGCACCGGGGGTTGCAACGTGAAAGCGGGGGGCGTGGCGGGCCCATACAGTGCGCGCCAGGCCGCGATGTCCACAGCAGCAGCCCGCGCGCCGGGCGTGAGCGATGGACTGGCCGTTGGATGCGCATCAATCTCAGTAGTGAATTGCGGCACCGGGCGCGCTTTCATCAGCGCCGCGCGCACCGAGTCCCGCACAAAGTCGTGCATGACAGTCTGCTGGCGAAAGCGCACCTCGGTTTTCGACGGATGCACATTCACATCAACTTCACCGCTTGGCAATTCGAGGAACAGCAAGACCACAGGAAAAACGGTTGGTGGCAGGATGTTGCGGTAAGCCTCGGTGAGTGCGTGCTGAATGAGCCGGTCGCGGATCAGCCGCCCGTTCACGAACACATAGATCGAATTGCGGTTGAGCTTCTGAATCTCAGGCTTGGAGACGAAGCCGTGTGCGCGCATTTCGCCGGGCTCCGTGGGAGCCTGCTCCTCCTCTTGTTCCTCCCGTCTCCAGGGCGGCGGCTGGGGCAAGCCGATCCGCTCCAATGGCTGCGTCGCAGCCACGGGAATGAGTTGGTCGAGAGTCTCTCGGCCGAACACCTGGTAGACGCGCTCGCTGTATCCCGCAACCGGCGGAGCAACCAGCATTGCGTTCGTCGCTGAATGCAATTCGAAATGCTTGTCGGGATGGGCCAGAGCATAATGGGTAACCAGCGATGCTATGTGCGAAAGCTCCGTAGACTCCGCCTTCAGAAACTTCTTGCGCGCCGGCGTATTGAAGAAGAGATCGCGAACGGTGATCGACGTCCCCACCGGCAGCCCGGCTTCTTCCACTTTAAAGATCTTGCCGCCGTTGATTTCGACCACAGTCCCGGAGTCTTGATCCGAAGCGCGGGTTTCCAATCGCAATCGCGAGACCGATGCAATCGAGGGCAACGCTTCACCGCGAAATCCCAGAGTTGCGACGCTTAGCAGATCCTCTGCATTCTTGATTTTTGACGTGGCATGACGCTCGAAGGCAAGCAGGGCGTCGTCGCGAACCATGCCACAGCCGTTGTCGGTGATCTGGATGAGTTTCTTTCCTCCCGCCTCGACCTGAATTTTGATGCGTGTGGAATCTGCGTCGAGCGAATTCTCCAGCAGTTCCTTGACCACCGAGGCAGGACGCTCCACCACTTCGCCAGCGGCGATCTTGTTGGCAACGGCTTCGGAGAGAACGTGGATGCGGCCCATGGTTGGTGGTCAGTGACTAGTGGCCAGTTTCGCAGATGAAGGCGGGGAAGGCAAAGGTTTCGAATCGGGATTACAGCAACAAAAGACTTGCTTTTGGGTGGCGCAGCGGTTCGCTGCGATACGGTGCTGACAAGAGGGCGGCTTCAGCCGCTGGGGTACTTATGGCAGCTCCACATAGAGGCATTAGGCACTGACATTGATGCCGCCTTCAGGCGCTGAGACAATTCGGCTAGGCCTTTTTCACCTGTATCCCCAACTCCTTCAACTGCGCCTCGCTCACTGGTGTCGGTGCGTCCACCATCAAGTCCACCGCACGTGCCGTCTTGGGGAAGGGGATCACTTCGCGCAGACTTTCGGCGCCGGCCAGAATCATCACAATTCGATCGAGGCCCAGCGCGATGCCGCCGTGCGGAGGCGTGCCGTACTCCAGCGCTTCCAGGAAAAACCCGAAGCGGGCGCGAGCTTCGTCTTCGGTCATGCCGAGAGCATGGAAAATCTTGCGTTGAATATCCTGGCGATGAATACGGATCGATCCCGATCCAAGCTCAGTGCCGTTCAGCACAACATCGTAGGCGAGCGCGCGCACGGCTGCGGGATCAGATTCCAGCTTATCCATGTCGTGCTCGTGCGGCGACGTAAAGGGATGATGCGCGGCGGCCCAGCGATGGCCCTCTTCGTCGTATTCGAACATGGGAAAGTCGGTGACCCAAAGAAACCTAAAATCCCTGCGTGGATCGCCAGTCTTGATGAAAGCGCCATGCTTCGCGGCGTACTTCTGCGCCAGTGCGATACGCAGCAGGCCCGCGGAGGTGTGGACCGCATGATCATGCTGCTTGACCTCGGGCTTCACGCCGCCCTCGGATTTGTGCTCTCCGGGCTTGCCGTCGCCGGTTACGATCACGAGCAAGTCGTCAGCTTCAGCGCCCGTCTTTTCGCGAATTCTCGCCGCGGCCTCAAGGAAGTTTTTCTCCAGACGCTTGAAGTCTTCAAACAACTTGGCGCCGCCGCCCTTCGCAGTGAACAGGGGCTTGATTTCGTCGCGCTCTTTGCGCGAGAGTTCTCCGACTTTCGGAATGCGAATGGCCACCACAGGCAACGTCGGACTCACGGCCAGCGCGGCCAGGTTTTCCGCGGTAAACGCCTCGCGCACATCGGTCATTGCGGGCAATCGCATGTCGGGCTTGTCGCTGCCATACAGCCGGATGGCTTCGTCGTAGCTCATGCGCGGGAATGGGGTCTTGATTTCATGTCCCGCGGTCTTGAACGCAGCCGTCAGAAATCCCTCCACCACTTCCCACACGCGCTCCGGCTGCGGATACGACATTTCCAAGTCAATTTGTGTGAACTCGGGCTGGCGGTCGGCACGCAAGTCTTCGTCGCGGAAGCAGCGCACAATCTGAAAGTACTTATCGAAGCCCGAGATCATCAGAATCTGCTTGAACAGCTGCGGCGACTGCGGCAGCGCATAAAACGACCCCGGCTGCACGCGGCTGGGCACAAGATAATCGCGCGCTCCCTCGGGAGTGGAGCGGGTCATGAACGGTGTCTCGATTTCGAAGAATCCCTGCGCAGAAAGATAATCGCGAATTGCCAGCGCCACCTTGTGCCGCAGTTCGATGTTCTGCTGCATGGCGTCGCGGCGCAGGTCAATGTAGCGGTACTTGAGGCGCATTTCCTCGTTCGGGAGAATCGAGTCGCCGGGCAGAAACGGCGGCTGCTTCGACTCGTTGAAAATGCGCAGTTCGTCGGCGACGACTTCGATTTCGCCGGTGGCGATGTTCTTGTTAACCGTGTCCGGGACGCGCTGTTTCACCTTCCCGGTCACCGCGATGACGTACTCGTTGCGCAGTTGACTGGCCTTTTCGTGAATCGCCGCATCACGCTCTTTGTTGAAGACCACCTGCGTGACCCCCGAACGGTCGCGGACATCAACAAAAATGATATTGCCGAGGTCACGGCGGCGGTTCACCCACCCCATGAGCACAGCCTTCTGGCCGGAGTCGGAGGCGCGCAAGGCCCCGCACATGTGAGTGCGCCGTAAGTCGCCTAAAAAGTCGAGCAAGCTGTACCTTTCCGGAGAATGCAGCGAAAAGCTGAATCACAGATTATAAATGGTGAGATGGTGATTAGGTTCCTGGCGTGGCGCGCTCAACGCCTCGTCAACTCTCACAGGAGCAGCGTCTCTATCGTTCCGACTGAATCTTCTGGGCCAGTTCGGTGCGGGGGACGGACACCTGCTCACCGCTCTCCAGATTCTTCAGCGCGAATGAGCCGGCCTTCACTTCATTTTCGCCAACGATCAGGATAAAACGCGCGCCCGTCTTAGTGGCCATCTCGAATGATTTCTTCAGCCGGAAAGTTTCGTCGCCCAGGTCGGCAATCACGTCGTGATGGCGCAACTCCCGTGCCAGGCGGGCCGCCTCGCGGTCCATGCCCGCTCCTAGCGGAGCGATATAGACATCGGGCTTGCGCTGAACCGCCTCAGCCGATTCTTTCAGGGCCAGCACCAGGCGGTCCTCGCCGATGGCGAATCCAATGCCGGGAGCACTCGGACCGCTAAGCGACTCGGAAAGCCCATCGTAGCGCCCGCCGCCGAGGATGGCATTCTGCGCGCCCAACGCTCCGTGGGTAAACTCAAACGCCGTGCGAGTGTAGTAATCGAGGCCACGCACCAGGCGGTCATTGATGTGAAACTCGACCCCGACGGATTTCAAAATCTCTTGGACCTGCTCGAAGTGCTTGCGGCAAGGCTCGTCCAGATACTGGCTGATGCGCGGCAACTTCTCGATGATGGGCTGATCCTCGGGAACCTTGCAGTCGAACACGCGCAGGGGATTCGTGACCGCACGCCGCTGGCAATCGGCGCACATTTTCGCGGCCACCGGCTCGAGCGCTTTACGCAGGGCTTCGTTGTAAGTAGCGCGATCGTTCGGGCAGCCGACCGAATTCAATTGCAGCTTCCAATCTTTGATACCGAGGCGGTCGAGCAACGTAGCCAATAATTCCAGAATTTCAGCGTCGCGTGCCGGAGACTCGCTGCCCGCGCTCGGCGGCCCAATGACCTCGGCGCCGATCTGATAGAACTGGCGGTAGCGTCCTTTCTGCGGACGTTCGCGCCGAAACTGCGGCCCAATGTAGTAGAGCTTGTTAAGCCCGCGGTCCCAGAGTTTGTGCTCGATGTAAGCGCGGACGACGCCAGCAGTGTTCTCCGGGCGCAGGGTTTGCCACTGTGGTCGGGTATCAACTGCAATGGTTTCGCAAATGACAGTCAGATCCTCAACGTCAAACCTCACACTGTCAGGGACAGGTTGCGCGGTCACCAAACGTAGATTCTTGAACTGGACAATGTTGTTGTTTTTGAGCGTCGTTGCTCTTTTTAGCTCATGCATTACCTCTGGCGTAAGACGATATGAAAAGACAAAATAGTCGTCTTGACCGTCCTGATACCAAGTGGGCACAGGAGACGCAGGCGTGGCAGCGCTGGGATTGATCTCTGAGAATGATCGGACCCCTGGAAACTTTTGGGTCAACCATTTTTTATAGACAGCGTAATCCGCAGCTTTGATCCCGTCCTCCCATGTAAACATTTCTTTCGACACAATATCCGTTTCTTCGCCCACGCTCCGGGCGAAGAGTTGTGTCTCCTCGAAAATTGGCGTGCGGATTTCCTGGAAGTTGTAGGCGCGGAAGACGTCGCGCACCACTGCCTCGACGAAGTTCCACAGCGCCGTTTCCGGCGGCAGCAGATCGCGCGTTCCTCGGACTGCTTTGATCATGAGCTTTTGGCGTGCCCTACCTTAATACGCTGTCATCCTGAGCGAAGTTGTCGTGCGCGAAGCGCACGACCACGCAGTCGAAGGATCCCTATCAAGGCAGCCCTTACGTTGCTGTCTCAGGGAATTCTCGCCATGCATGACAAGGAGAATGCCTTTAGACTCCCAAACGTACTTATCGTCTTAGGGATTCTTCGACTCCGTGCGATGTTCGCATTCGCGAACATCACACTGCGCTCAGAATGACAATTCTATCGGATGCGACTGCAAACCAGGCGTCAGAGTCAGACGCTGATGCCGCAAAAAGCCGTTAGTTCCCTCGGCTTCGCTCGGGATTTCGGCGCGCGGCTCGGGTTCTAGCCTGCCCTGAGCAACCGAGCGCAGCGATGGTTGTCGAATGGGCCGCGCAATCGCCTCAACTTCGACTCCGTGCGATGTTCGCATTCGCGAACATCACACTGCGCTCAGACTGACAATTTTATAAGAACAAATCCACAAACCGTGGGCGCCGAGCCAATGCATCCTCTCGCCGAGCTGAAGGCCGACCGCTAAATGGTGGATGCTAGGGCCAGACTCTGACCACCGACTCCTGACTCTTTACTCCTTCTAAATCCCCTCCTTCAAATACGACTCCTTATACCCCAAATAATTGTTCGCGTAGCGCAGGATCATCTCCTGATCTTTTTCATCCAGCTTGCGACGGAATTTGCCGGGAGAGCCCACCCACAGCGAGCCCGGCCCAACGATCGTCTTCTCCGGAATCAGCGTTCCCGCCGCAACGATCGAGCCTGCGCCGATCCGCGCCCCATTCAAAATAACTGATCCCATGCCGATCAGGCAGCGATCTTCGATCACGCAACCGTGCAGCGTGACCGAATGGCCGACGGTCACATATTCGCCCACAAAAACTCCGTACTGCTCCTTCATGCCGTGCAGCACGCTGCAATCCTGGACATTGGAATGCGCGCCCACGCGGATGGAATGCACGTCGCCGCGTAGCACAGCATTCATCCAGACGCTGGCGTGCTCGCCCAGTACCACATCGCCGATGATCTGTGCGGAAACGTCCACATAGCACGAAGCCGGAACGACTGGCGTATTTCCTTTATAGGAGCGGATCATCTTTCTCAGGTTGTCCTGCAAAGAAGAAGAAGAAACTGAACATAACACGGAGGCGGGTTGGGAAGTAAGGGGGCACCGTCTCTGGGGAGAATTCTGCCAGTCGACCCGTCATCGATGGAGCGACGCTGCCGCTCCATCGAATCTTCGGATCTTTCACACCTACTGCTTCTCGTCAATCTTCACCGTGGCGCGGGTATTCTCCCAGTCCAGATACATATGGCAGCCATTGCCCATTTCGTGGAATGAGATAGTAAAGTTCTCCACCGGTGACGATGTCTTCGACACGGTCATATCCACGCGCCCGAGTTCGTCAGATTCGTACTTGTAGGGGATGCCCCACTCACCGGTCTTCTTGCTGATAATCAGTGTCCACTTGTCCTGGTTGGGGATGGTGAAAATGGTATAGCTGCCCGCCGGAACATCCTTGCCGCCGATCATCAGGTTTGCATCGGTGACAAAGGTCGTCGCCTCATTGGCTCCGGTGCGCCAAACTTCGCCGTAGGGTACAAGATCACCGAAAATCTTGCGGCCCTTGGCACGAGGGCTGGAGTAGTCAACGGTTATCGTCTTGCCATCCGAGAATTTGCATTGCGCCTGGGCAGACGGGCTGGGACGCTTACCCTTGTCCTGGGCAAAGGCAAGCGCGGCTGTGAGCATAAGCAGTGTGAGAAGGGCGATGTGCTTTTTCATAGAGTCTCCTTGGAACAGTCAGCATTCAGCCCTCGGCATTCAAACGGCTGGCAGATTCGGCGAACCTGCGCCGATTCTTAGAATGATCAGGGCGAATTCTTAGACTACAGATAGGCCGCGATGGATAGCAACTCCCCTTGCTGGAATGGGGCGCCTCGGCAGAAGGGAGACGATTCACCCGAACGCTGAATGCTGACGGACTGGCGGGAGGTTACAATTTTCCCATGCCCGTATTTGACGAGAAGCAGGAAGAACTGGAACACTACGAAACCATGCTGGGCGTGCCGCGCGGACGCCTCGCGGTAACCATGGACATGATCACAGACGCGATGGCGCTGGTGGGCCAGCACGGAGTCTACTGCCAGAGCCAGCGCTGGCCGGGCAAGCCGGTCATGGATGTCCAGATCATCATGAAAAACTTGACCGACGCCAAAGAACTGATCCAAAGCGTGATGGAAGAGCTGAAGAGGAAAGACTAGTGCTTTTCGGCTACCGCCTCTTCGACGGTTTTGCCCTGACTAACCGTGCCCACTTCTGGGCATTCCGCCACGTAAAGATCACCTTCCTTGTGTAAGACCGCGGTGAATGTGCCTATGGGCATAGGTGTGCCTCTCTAATTGGATAGCCTGCGGTTAAGCTATCACGTAACGGTCTGTCTTGGGTATCCCGGCCGGCGCTTCCAGTGTCCCTACCCGAGCGTGTACTTCCCGCGCTCGATTACTTTCTGTGCGATCTGCTGGCGCAATTCGATCGTATTGAACGGCTCGTACTTCGCCAGGCGGCGCAAGATCGCTAACTGCGTGCGCAGCATGTCACCATCTGCAACAGCAGCAATCACTTTCCGGGCCGCAGCTTCGATTTTCTCCATCGCCTGCGAGAGATAGACGCGGGTCATGGCAATCGGCAGGCTTGCAGCATTCTCGCCCCTGCTATCGGCAATCTTCTGTGCGCGCAGGACAGCGGATTCCATCGCATAGGTCTCGATCACCATGTCGGCGATCGCGCCCATGACCTCCTGCTGGTCCTGAATGGCCTGCATGTATTTCTGGGTAGCGGCCCCGGCGGCGAACAGCCCCAGCTTTTTGGCCTGAGTCACGAGTTTTCGTTCTTCGGCGAGCGTGCCTTCGAAATTATCCCCGCTGGTGGGCCCTGAGAGAACTTCATCCATCAACTTCTTGATCGCGGGCATAAGCGGTAACTGACCGGACATCGCGCGCTTCAATAGAAAACCGGTGATGATCAGCCGGTTGATTTCGTTTGTGCCTTCGAAGATTCTGTTGATGCGCGCATCGCGATATGCCCGCTCCGCAGGATATTCCTCGACAAAGCCGTATCCGCCGTAGACCTGCACCGTCTCGTCGACCACGTAATCCACCATCTCCGAGCCCCAAACCTTGATAATGGAGCACTCGACGGCATACTCCTCGATGGCTTTACGGGTCTCCTTCAGGGCATCGGTTCCGCTCTTGTCGACCTCGGAGAGAGCAACGTCCATCATGCCCACCGTGCGATAGACCAGAGATTCTCCCGCGTAGACACCCACCGCCATGTTGGCCAGCTTTTCCCGCACCAGACCAAAATCGGCGATCACTTTGCCAAATGCCTTGCGCTGCTTGGCGTAGCCGATTGCATTCTCCAGCGACAGGCGTGCGCCACCCACGCACATGGCGCCCAGCTTGAAGCGGCCAACGTTCAGGATATTGAAGGCGATGACGTGCCCTTTGCCGATATCGCCGAGCACGTTCTCCACCGGAACTCTGCAGTCGTTGAGGATAATGGGGCAGGTGGATGAGCCACGGATTCCCATCTTGTGCTCTTCTGCGCCGACGGAGAATCCGGGAAAAGTCTTCTCGACCAGAAACGCCGTGAACTTCTCGCCGTCCACCTTCGCAAACACTGTGAACAAGTCGGCGAAGCCGGCGTTGGTGATCCACATCTTCTCCCCGTTCAAGAGGTAGTGCTTGCCGTCTTTGGAAAGTTCGGCGCGGGCGCGGCAATTCAGCGCATCGGACCCGGACGACGCCTCCGACAAAGCATAAGCGCCCACGATCGCTCCCGCCGCCAGCCGTGGCAGGTATTTCTTCTTCTGCTCCTCGGTTCCGAAATAGACGATCGGCAGCGTGCCAATGCCGGTGTGACCGCCCCACGTGGTCGCAAAACCGGCATACTTAGCAATGTGGTCGGCGATCACGGCAGCCGTGACCTTGTCCATTTCCAGGCCGCCGTAGGCTTCCGGAATCTCGGTCGAGCTCAAGCCCAGCTCGCCCGCCTTCTTCAGCAGGTCGCGGGTAATGGAGAAGTCCTTGTGCTCGATCTTCTCGATGTTGGGGACGATCTCGTTGAGGGCGAACTCTTCCGCCGTTTGCCCAATAAGCTGGTGCTGCTCGGTGAAATCCTCGGGCGTGAAAACTTCGTCAGGGCGGCGCTCCTCGAGAAGAAAGCTGCCACCGGAGATCTTGGATTTGGGAACTGCCGAAACCGTAGCCATTGTCACCCTTTCCTAAAGGAAACCGCGGAGTCCGCTGAGAACGCAGATAGAAACCATTCAATTTTAATGCTGGCAGGGTCTGCCCGGATCACACGGAAGTAACCGCCGTTATCGACTCTTCTTGGCTACCCTGTGGGTCCTCACCGGTCTTGGGTTCAGTTCAAATTTTCAAAAATCCCTGCCGCCCCCATCCCTCCGCCGACGCACATGGTCACCATGCCATAGTGCCCATTCCGCCGCTTAAGTTCGCGGATGACCGTCGCCGTCAGTTTCGCTCCCGTGCAGCCCAGCGGATGTCCCAGCGCAATCGCGCCGCCGGTCGGGTTCACGCGCTCGGGATCGAGACCAGCCTCTTTAATCACCGCCAGCGACTGCGCCGCGAAGGCTTCGTTCAGCTCAATTACATCAATGTCAGCGACCTTCAGCCCCGCGATCCGGAGTACCTTGGGAATCGCGAACACCGGTCCCAGCCCCATTTCTTCCGGCTTATACCCCGCGGTTGCGAATGCCACATACTGTGCCAGAGGCTTGATACCAAGCTGCTTTGCGCGGTCGGCGGACATGACCACAGCCGCTGCCGCACCGTCGGACATCTGAGATGAATTTCCCGCTGTAACTGTGCCTTTCGCATGAAACGCTGGCTTGAGCGAGAGCAGCGCCTCGAGGGAAGTATCCGCTCGCGGACCTTCGTCCACTTTGAAAATGATCTCTTGCCTTTTGGGCTTGGAACCATTCGGAGTTGTGAAGCTGGCTGGTACCGGAATCGTTTCGTCGGCGAACTTGCCCGCCTGAATGGCTGCCAGCGCCTTCTGATGACTGCGCAGAGAGAATTCATCCGCGGCTTCTCGCGTGATATCGAACCTCTGGGCCAGCCGCTCCGCCGTGAGGCCCATCGAGAGATACGCATCCGGGTAATGGTCCACCAGCCATGGGTTGGGCGAGATCTTGTGCCCGCCCATCGGGATCATGGACATGGATTCGGTGCCGCCTGCTACGACGATCTCCGCACCGCCGCTCATGATGCGCTCTGCGGCCATGGCAATCGCCTGCAGCCCGGAGGAGCAGAAACGGTTGATGGTCATGGCCGAAATCTCAACTGGCAGCCCGGCGCGCAGGGACGCGATGCGCGCCACATTCATTCCTTGCTCAGCCTCGGGCATGGCGCAACCCAGGATGACGTCTTCAATCTCTTTGGGATCAATCTGCGGCACGCGCTCCAGTGCGCCCCTGATGGCGACCGCGGCAAGTTCATCGGGACGCGTGGCACGGAGCGTGCCTTTGAAGGCGAGTCCCACCGGCGTGCGAACGGAAGAAACGATGACGACTTCACGCATGATTGACTCCAGCACTATTGTAGCGGACGGTTCAGAAAACTTTTCCTGTTTTTGTATCTTTTTGGTTGATTTCCGTAACATGTATCGTTACACTATACATGTGATCAGAAGCTTCCGGCATCGGGGCTTGGAGAAATTCTTCCGCACCGGATCGAAAGCTGGAATTCAGCCGAAACACGCCAGCAAGCTTTGCTTGCAGTTGTTTGCTCTCGACAATGCCAGGCAGCCGGGCGATCTGAATGCTCCGGGATGGAAACTTCATCCGCTGGCCGGGGAACTCAAGGATCACTGGGCGGTCAGCGTCAGCGGAAATTGGCGACTGACGTTCAAGTTTGAAGGTGAAGAGGCTATTCTTGTCGACTATCGCGACTACCATTAGGAGGCCAACCATGCACATGCACAATCCGCCTCATCCCGGCCTGGTTCTCCGCGAATATCTCGGAGACCTGGCCGTATCCAAAGCAGCAGCACATCTGCGGGTTACGCGTGTGACTCTGTCGCGCGTGCTGAACGGCAAGGCAGGAATCTCCGCCGCAATGGCGATCCGGCTGGGGGCTGCCCTTGGAACCTCCCCGGAACTGTGGATGAACATGCAGTCGCAGTACGACCTCTGGCGGGCCCGGCAAGCTCGGCAACCAGCGGTGCGCAGGTTCGCGCATGTCCATTAGGATGTAGACAAGGCTTGGATGCAGATGAAAAGGCATTCTGCACGTAAGGGTAGAAATCCCAGCGTGGCGATGGAGGAGCAACACGCGAAGGAGCTGGTTGAGCCTACATTATGCGACTTCAAACTGCAGGGGAGTGAACTGAAGGGGCACGGCTACTGAGAACCGAGTACGGTCGCCGCGCAATATCGTCGATAATCAAGAGTTGCGCTGCAAACGCTCGATTAGTTTCGCACCTCAGCGCGTCCCGAAAGTCAACATTACTTTTGAGGAGCCCGCCGGTCCAAAGGCTCCCCGACAGCATTTCAATCCCCACCGCACAAGCGAGCGGCCCGCCATCATACCGTGATGTATTCGGTTGTGGCGACGGGTGCGGGGATCGAGTCGCCGTGCTTGCGCATGCCTTCGAGGTGAAAGTCGATGGCCTCGCGGATCAATTCTTTTGCTTGATCCAGTGTTTTGGCGGCGATGCCGAGACCTGGAAGGTCGGGAGCATAGGCGCCCCAGCCCGTCGCGGACTTTTCATAGATTACGAGGTATTTCATTTAAGGCCTGCCTGCTTGAGGATATTGTTCAATGTCCCCGGAGGAATGTCCAGTGACGGATGTCCCGCGACGGTAACTGTGCCCGGCTTGGAAGGATGGTGATACTGGCGGTTGCTGCCCTTAGTCCTTACCAGATGCCATCCATCCTCTTCTAGACGTTTGATTGCGTCGCGAACTTTCATTGGTGGTCTGACTTAGGACTTCGAAAACCGGTCCGTTCGTCCCTCTCAATGTCGGCAAGGAATTCGGCCGCCAGCCTGGCCCCTCCCGGATCGTTCGCTCCGTCCCTTGAGCAATACTGTCGATATTTGGCGCATAGCGAACCTTCAGTCGGTTCGCCCAGTTGTTCACGTAGCGATTTGATTTTCTCGCCCAGACTCTCTAACCGCCTGGCCTCAGGCCACACAAGTCGCGGATAGACGTCGCCCAGACGACTAGCTTTGGCGGCTGCTAAGAAGACACCCGTGCTCCCATCCCTGCATTTCTGAAGAGACGAAATGAGCAACTCGCGAAACTCTTCCTCAGTCACCTCAAGCCGAAGCCGGAGCTTCGCGTTTCGGTTTCTCGACTCATTTGCCTCAATTCCTCAGCGTTTTCCCCGTCTTCAGCGTGTACTAAGTCCGCTCCTGGTCTTCTTGTCACCGCACAAGGTCTGGAACAGCTCCGCTCTCAGTGACACAAAAAGCAAGCCGGACCGTTTCCGGCCCGGCCATCAACCTGTCCAGCTATCAAGTTAATTATCGGCAGTGCGCCTGCGGAAGTCAACGTTACTTGAGGAGCCCGCCTGTCCAGAGGCTCCTCGACAGCTTCCCTACCTAACCAGGGATGCCGTGGACCCGGCGGGATTCGAACCCGCGCCTTACAGCTGGACAGGCTGATGTGCTCCCATTACACCACGGGCCCCAGTGCAGGTTATGGGCCTGGGTTAGGTCCGACAAGGTTGTGCATCACACCGATCCGGCCTAGGTTCCGATCTGGGAATAAGCCTCGCTAATTCCGCAGCGTCTTGCCCGTCTTCAGGGTGTACTGAATCCGCTCCTGGGTTTTCTTCTCGGCGCAGAGCGATTTGAACGCCTCCCGCTCCAGATCGAGGATGTACTGCTCGCTGACCGGAGTCCCCGAGGTCACGTTCCCTCCGCACAATACTTCCGCGATCTTTCGTCCCAGTTTCACTTCGTATTCGGTGATGTAGTCGCCCTGGCGCATCAGGTGAACGCCCATCTTCAACGCCGCCAAAACATTCTCTCCCGGCGCCGGAATGTCGCTCCGCGGCTGGGGCGGTTCGAATCCCGCGCGAACCATCTCCAGCGCCCGTGCCTTTGCATCAGACAACACGCGTTCGCGATTCATGGTGATGTGATCGGAATCCGACAAGAATCCCAAGCCCCGCGCCTCATGCGCTGAGGTCGCGACCTTGCCGGTCGCAATGGTTTCGAAAGTCTTCTTCATCGCTTCCATCATTTCGACGGAGCCGGCCAGCGCTTCGCCACTCATCTTGCTCCCGCGCGCTGTGGCCGCTTTATCGACGGCGCGCAACAGCATCTCCTTGCAGCCACCCCCGCCGGGCAAAAGCCCCACGCCCACTTCCACCATTCCGATGTAGAGTTCAGTGTGCGACTGACGCGCCGCCGCGGGCAGGCAAATCTCTACTCCCCCGCCCAGGCACAGGCCGAAAGGCGCGGCCACCACCGGCTTGGCTGAAAATCGGATGGCCTGGGTCATGCCTTGGAATTGGCGGATAGCCAGATCGATGTCATCCCATTCTTCTTCCTGAATGGACATCAGCAGAAGCATCAGGTTCGCGCCGACGGAAAAGTTCGCAGCGTCGTTGGTGATCACGAACGCATCAAAGTTGTCCCCCGGGCCGCCCGGTTTCACCGCCTGCGAGATGAGTTGCACGATGTCGGTGCCGATTGTGTTCATTTTGGAGTGGAACTCGATGCAGGCCACGCCGTCGCCCAGATCGACTAGTGACGCACCCGAGTTCTTCTTGACCACTCCATTCGACTTCTTAGCGACTTCTACCGACCAGACCCCGGCGGGAACTTTCACCGGTTCGCAGCCATCCGTCCTCAGGTCCCAATACGCGCGGCCGGAAGCGGATTTCGGATCATCCGCGTACCAGCACTTCTTGCCGGCAGCCAACAGCTTCTCGACATTTCCCGCGATTGGCCGGCCTTCTTTCTTCATGCGCACGACCGTCGTTTCAACACCGGCTGCATCCCACAATTCAAACGGGCCCAGTTCCCAGTTGAAGCCGAGGCGCATGGCGCGGTCAATTTCAACAATCGAGTCAGAGATTTCCGGAACGTGATCGGCGGAATAAGTCCAGAGATCGGAGAGAGCCGTCCACAAAAACGCCCCCGCTCTGTCGCCTTTCTGCGGACTGCTTCCATCCAGGCCCAGCAGCATGCGAATACGTTTCCCCGTTTCTTCGACGTTCTTGGCCATGTCGAGGGCGGGAAACTTGGGTCTCTGGCGCGGATGATATTCCAGCGTCTTCCAATCGAGCGCGAGGCGTTCGTCTTCTCTGCCTTCTGCGGCCTTGATCTTCTTGTAGAAACCGCCTTTGGTTTTATCGCCCAACCATTTGCGCTCCAGCATCTGGTTGTAGAAATCGGGGAGATGCTGCGCTCTTCCGGTTTGGCGGGCAAGTGCTTCAGCCCCACTCGTGGGCATGTTGAGAACGACGTGACTGAGAATATCCAGCCCCACCAGGTCAATCGTGCGAAAGGTTGCCGATTTCGGCCAGCCCACCGCGGGGCCTGTCAGAGCGTCCACTTCTTCAATAGTAAGGTCCATCTCCTGCATCAGACCCATGGCGTTCAGGACGGAAAATGTTCCGATACGGTTGCCAATGAAATTGGGCGTGTCTTTCGCGAATACCACACCTTTGCCTAGGCGCGTATCGCAGAAATTCGCGATTGTGTCGATGGCGACACGGTCGGTCTCCGGGGTGGGAATCAATTCCAGCAGCCGCATGTAGCGCGGAGGATTGAAAAAATGCGTGCCAAACCAGGAGCGGCGGAACTGGTCCGAAAAGCCCTCAGCAATCTTGCCGACGGGCAAACCACTGGTATTGGTCGTAACGATGGTTCCGGGCTTGCAGATGGCCTCGACTTTCTTGAGCAGCGAGCGCTTGATCTCCAAATTTTCGACCACCGCCTCGATGATCCAGTCCACCTCGGCAAGGCGCTTCAGGTCATCGTCGAAATTGCCGACGGTCACTAGGCCCGCAAGGGATGCGTCCATGAAGGCGGCTGGCTTGGATTTCTTCGCCGCGTCGAGACCCGTGGCAGCGATTCTATTGCGCCACGCCGTTTCCGCATCTCCGGGAACGATATCGAGCAGATAACTGGGGACGCCGGCATTGGCGAAGTGCGCGGCGATGCGGGCGCCCATGGTTCCGGCGCCCAGAACAGCAACTTTGCGGATAGGTTTCATGAACAAAAGACTCCGGTTCCGGAGACGCAGCAAGCCGAGGGCCTACAGCTAACATAACAAACCGCTGAGGGCACGGAGGATGCACACATAATCCCGGTCTTGGCCATTATGCGGGAAAGAAGGAAAAGCGTGCAAAAACACTGCGGGCGCGTGCCGTATAGATGTGGGGTGAGGATGGCAACGGCACGCGCCCTATTAAGTTGATTCGATGCTAGAACCCGGAGGTGGTAAAGTCAAGTGAAATCTTTTGGATTCAGTAACATGCGTGGATTCCTAGATCACAACTTCGGCTCCCGCGCAAGGTTATGGATCACAGTTGTGTGTGATGTGGCGCAAACCCCCGTCTGTCATGGCTGAGGGTGATCCTTCACATACTCTTGGGCCCGGCGAACCATGTCCTTTTCGCCTCGGTAGGCCAGTTTGCGCTCCGCTCCCTCCAGAGGAATCCAAAGCGCACGTTTGACCTCGATGCGCATTTCGGGCGCAATTTCATCGATCCGGCCGGATTCATATCGCAAGAGGTAGAAGCTGACAATCTTGAACACGCGCTCCCTGTCTCCCCAGGAGCGCACATAGACGTACTTGATATCACCCAGTTTGGCAACGGAAACGGCAACCAGCCCGGTTTCTTCCCTGACCTCCCGGACCGCGGTCTGCTCGGGCTTTTCGCCGGGATCGACCAACCCCTTGGGCAAAGCGAGTAACATCTTTTGCGATGTTTTCTTGTTGCGGTTCGCGGGCATGGCTGTCTGGGGCTCAATTGCCGCCATTTGCCACCCTTCCGGCATGCGCCGCACCACGACCCCGCCCGCCGAGATCTCCCGCATCATGCGCTTCAAGTTATCAGAAACACGGGAGTTAGTCACTTGCGTATGCGATGCGAGGTAACCTCTCACCAGGTAACCAGAGGCACGATGCCCAATACGAACCTGTCGTTCTAAAATGGCATCTAAGTTGCTGAATATAGAAGTCGAAGTACCGGGCAGAACCGGAATGATGTGGGGTCATCCGTGAAGGGTCTGGGAAAGATTATTCGTTCGGTGCAGGCGTTTGGTCGTGAGCTTAGGGTTTCTCCAACCCACGGCCCAGACGCGGCCGGTGCCGGTCTCGGTCTGGCATTGGGTGGTGGTTTTGCTCGTGGCATCGCCCACGTAGGGGTCCTCAAAGTCCTCGAAGAAGAGAACATTCCCATTCGCTATATCGCAGGTACCAGTGTGGGCGCGCTGATTGGCGCAGCCTACTGCAGCGGACTCTCACCCACGGAACTGGAGCACGTTGCCACCCACGTGCGCTTCAAACACTTTGCCCGCTGGACACTCTCGCGCTACGGATTTGCCAGCAACCAGCGCATGATCGGATTTTTGAACCACTTGCTGAAGGTCAAAACCTTTGAAGAATTGCGCATTCCCCTGGCCGTAACCGCAACCGATTTCTCAACCGGCGAAGGCGTCGTGTTTCATTCCGGCCCGCTGGTCGATCCGGTGCGCGCCAGTTGCGCTTATCCAGGTATGTTTTTGCCGGTCAAGATTCGCGGACGCCTGCTGGTGGACGGCATGTTGTCCTATGCCGTACCCGCCACTCCGGTGCGGCAAATGGGCGCGGATCGCGTGCTGGCCGTGCATCTCAAAGGCAAGTGGACCAATGGCGATGGCCCCCGGCACCTGTTCGATGTGATCGGCCAATGTTTTGCCATTGCCCAGGAGATGAACAGCAGCCAGTGGAGGCAGGCCGCCGACTTGGTCATCGAACCCGATGTCAACGGATTCAAGTACGACGGTTTCGAACATAGCGCTGCCCTGGTGCGCGCGGGAGAGGAAGTGACGCGCGCCGCCCTGCCGGAGATTCGCAAGTGGCTGCAGGCCGAACCCGCTCGTGCCGTGAAGTTGCCCAGAGCAGCCCCGCAGCCCGCCGTCATGCCTGCCGATTGATCCCGCCAGAAACGCCATTGCCCCATTTTCGCGTGGGCCCGTACGCCCCCGTCCGTACATGTTTCCACTGCTTACTGACCTAAGTTTGCAGAACCCGCGCCTGGCAGGCTCCGCACAGCCAGTTTTCCTTCAGGTCGATCCACTCCACGGCATGGGATGGAGCCATGGCGCAGCGGTAATCATCGCAGTGGGTCAAGTTGATGGTGTGTCCAATTTCATGGACGGCTTCCTTCAGCAATCGCTCCCGCAGGAGATTTCGGTCCGCGGGCAGCCCGTAGAACTCCTCCCGCAGGCGGTGCAGCGAAACCACGGCACACGGTCCACCCATCTGCGCTTCGCCAAAAACGAAGGTCAGAATCGGAATATAAAGATCGACGGCGGCGACTCCCAGCACCCGCCAGGAGTGCGGCGTCACCAGGCTCTGCATGCGTGCCAGGATTTCGGAGGAATGGTGCTGCTGCCGTTCGCCGTGAAAGGCGAATTGGGGATCGAGCGGAGAAGCAATTACCTCACACGGCATCTGGAAAGTATTAGCCAGAGCGGGCGCCAGGTCCATCAGCAGCCCGCCATCGAGCTTTCCGATCGGCAGCAGTTGAAGATTCATCGCGTCTCAACGTGGGGTCGGCTCCAGCCGTACTTTTTCAATTTATGGTGCAACGTGACCCTGTCAATCTGCAGCACCTCGGCGGCGTGACTCTGGTTCCAGTTGCACGACTCCAGGGTGCGTAGGATGTGCGCCTTCTCCATCTCATCCAGGCTCTTGGGCGCGCCATTGGGAACTGCATTCTTGAACACGAAGTCCTGTTCCCGGATTTCCGGTTCCTGCGCCACCACCATCGCCCGCTCCACTGCATTCTCCAGTTCGCGCACGTTGCCGGCCCACGGCTGCTGCTGCAGCAGGTTCATCGCATTGGGAGCCACGCGGTTGATCTTCTTGTTCATTTGCAACGAAAACTTGTGCACGAAATGATTCACCAGGGCGGGGATGTCGTCCCGGCGATCGCGCAAAGCCGGCAATTCGATGCGGAACACGTTGAGGCGATAGAAGAGATCGGGACGGAATTTGCCTTCCTCGATCAATTTCTCCAGGTCTTTGTTGGTGGCGGCAACACAGCGAAAATCCACTTTTATGGATTGATTGCCACCCACGCGCACGATTTCATGATCCTGCAGCACACGCAACAGGTCGGTTTGAGTCTTGAGACTGATGTCGCCGATTTCATCCAGGAAAACCGTGCCCCCTTCGGCGATCTCGAACTTTCCTTTCTTGCGATACTGGGCGCCGGTGAACGCACCCTTTTCATGTCCAAACAATTCACTTTCCAGCAGAGTCTCGGTCAAGGCGCCGCAGTGAATCACCACCAGCGGATGAAAGCGCCGGGGACTCGCCTGATGAATGGCGCGTGCCACCAGTTCTTTGCCGGTCCCGCTTTCTCCGGTGATCAGAACCGTGGCATCGGTCGGGCCCACCGTCCCGATCGCATCAAAGACCTTGGCCATGGCTGCGCTTTGGCCCACCATCTCTTCCGGCCGGGCCACTTCGGCAACCGTCTCCCGGAGAAGCACATTCTCTTTCTCCGTCTGCTTGTGGGCCAAGGCGTTCTTGACCAAATGCGCGATCTCGTCCGGGTCGAGCGGCTTGGTCACGTAGTCGTAGGCGCCGTTCTTAAGCGCCGCCACCGCAGTCTCGACCGAGGCGTAGCCGGTCATGATGATGACCATTACCTCAGGATCGAGCTCATGCATGCGCCGCTGCAGTTCGATGCCGTCCGTGCCCCGCATTTTGATGTCTACCAGGGCGACGTCCCAGGGAGCTTGGGCCAGACGGGTCAGAGCGTCGCTGGCGTTCTCCACCGTCTCAACCTCATATCCTTCTTCGCGAAACCACTTTCCCAGCGAATCGCGCACGCTAAGCTCATCGTCGACGATCAACAGCCGGCCTTGTTTGGTTAAAGTAGGCGCGCTCAAGTTCATCACCTCGCATTCGTCATTACGGCCGCCCCGCCCGCCATGGCCGCCACGCTTGCGGCGTCCAACGGCAGAGTGAGCGTGAATGTTGTGCCCTTGCCCGCCACCGATTGCACCTCGATCCGGCCGTGGTGGCGCTCCATGATGCTGCGGCTCACTGCCAAGCCGAGCCCGACGCCGTGGCCGGTCTCCTTGGTGGTCAGGAAGGGCTCAAAAATTTGGGGAAGAATCTCGGATGAAATTCCCATGCCATCGTCGCGGACTTCAATCTCGATTTCGTCTCCGCTTTGGCTGAGGGAGGTCCTCAACCACAGGTTTCCTCCGTGCGGCATAGCGTCAACGGCGTTCATCACCAGTGCCAGCAGGACCTGCTCCATCTGAGCGGGATCACACTGCACCTTGGGCAAGTGGTCCGCTAGGTCCAACTGTAACTGGATGCTGCCCAGTTCCAGTTGATGCTGCACCAGGCGGATGCAACGGTCGACGACCGAGTTCAGGTCGGTGGTCTCCACATTCATAGGCGAGGTGCGGGAAAAATTCAGCAGATTCTTTACAATGTCGCCGCAGCGATGGCTTTCTGCCGCGATCAGATCCAGGCACTCGGTCGCCTCCTGATGTTTGGTGGTGTCCATCTTGCCTTGGTCCAGCCACTTCCGCAGCAACTTGGCGTAAGTCAGGATCCCGGACAGCGGGTTGTTGATCTCATGCGCCACCACCGCCGCCATCTTGCCGATGGAAGCCATCTTTTCCACGTGTAACACATGATCGAGGGCGCTCTTCAGTTCACGCGTCTTCTGCTCCACACGATCTTCGAGCGTCTTCGCCCAGGCGACGATCTCTTCGTTGGCGGCGCGCAACTGCAGGCTCATGTCATTGAAGGAGTGGGCCAGGTCGCCGACCTCGTCATGCGAGCGCACGTCAATTTGATATCCGAGATTCCCTTGCGCTAAATGCTCCGTGCCATGCTCCAGCGCCTTAATAGGTCTGCCCACCAACCGCCAGACAAACAACCAGCTCAACACCGCCACCATCAGCATGGCGGCAGCCGTGTACACCAGCATGCGGGCGCTGCTGTCCGCGAGTTGAGCGTCCGCCTTGGCCAAGGACAGATCGGTGTCTAATACGCCCAGAATCTGCCTGCTTTCCGGATGAGCATGGCAAGCGGCATTGGAGCATGCCGGTTGATTCTCGATCGGAGTAATGATTCCCAGGACGCGCGTTCCGCCGCCGTTGCGGTAAATCCGGAACCGGTCGGGACGGTTCAGCCGGGCCAGCGGTTGCGATTGAGCATGACATCCGTAGCAGGCTTCCGCGCCTTGGTTCACAATGTGGTTCACTTCGGTGGGATCGGTGGAGTAGCTGATCCGGCCCGCTCGGTCAAAGATGCGGACTTTGACCATGCCTGGTTCGTCGGCCATCGTCTGGATGGCGTGATACAGGCCTTCACGATCGTTGCGCAACATGTAGTAGGTCGTGCTGCGCTTAATGACGTCGCTGACCCGCTCTGCGCTCGTAAGCGTAGCGGCTTCCAGGTGCTGGCGATGGAGCCGGATGTTCAAATATCCCAACAGGGCGAAGATCACCACCATGGTGGATAGCAACAACGTGATCAACTTGGCGCTCAGGCTGTGGGTAAGGCGCGTCCAACGCCGACGAGTTGGATCAGTCTCCGGCATGGCCCCACACGGAAGCAGCCGCCAGGGGCCCGGTTGACGCCTCGATAGGCTGCTGCTTTTCTTCCTCGGGGAAAATCGGCAGGTACTTTACCGCCAGTCCGAACAAAGCAAAGCCCAACGCGATGATCATTCCGGTCACAGATAATTCCGTCCACTTGGGAAAGTAATGCGTGCCCGCGGAGCGTTCGAAACCCGTGATGCTGACGTTCATCCGATTGGTGATGAAACCGAGCACCACCAGCACTGCGGACAGATAAAGTCCCCCGGCGCTGTTCCGTACCCTGCGTTGCAAAAGCAGAATCAAAGGCAGAATCACACCCAGTGAGATTTCCAGCCAGAAAAAGAACATCTCGTAGCCTGGCTGTAAAGCCAGCTTGAGCACCCCGCGATGCAGCAGATCCTCAAAGCGCAGAACTCCGTAGACACAAAGCACAACCACCAGCACCCGTCCCAGCTCCTGCAGGATGGGCAGTTCCAACTGCCGGCCGAAGTGCTTGGCGCTCAGCGAGGATTCGAAAATCGTCATCGCCAGCCCGACCGCAATCGCCGACAGAAAGAAAAACACCGGCAGCAGAGGGCTGTACCAGAATGGGTGCAGCTTCTCCGGGATGATCAGGTAAAGCGAGCCCAACGAAGATTGATGCAGTGTGGACAGGATCACGCCGCAGATCACCAGCGGGATCACCGCCCCGCGGATCACCTTCAGCGGTTTTTGCAGGTTGAACCGTTCCAGCACAATCGGCGAGAACTCCAGCGCCAGCACCGTGGTGTACAGCATCACGCAGTAGGCCACTTCGAACATCACCGAGTGCGGATTCCGCATGATGAGCGGGTGCCAGATGTTATAGGGCTTGCCCAGGTCGTACATCAGCGCCACGCAGACCAGGAGATATCCCAGGAACGCAGTGAGTACTGTCGGTCGCACAATGGAGTGCATTCGCTTGATGTTCAGGATGTGGACGGCCGCTGTAAGCGTGAATCCACCCGCCGCCAGCATGACCCCGCACAGCACGTCGAAACCGATCCAGATCCCCCAGGGGAACTGGTCGCTGAGGTTGGTTGAAGCCCCCAAGCCTCGGGTGTAGCGCACAATCGTGGCGTAGAAACCGGCGGCCATCAGGAAGAGGAAAATGACTTTCCAGAAAGAGATCTTGATCTTCATTGTTTTCCGCCTTTTTTCTCTTCCGTTTCAGGTCTACGTAAATGGCCCTCGGCTGCCGCCACTTCTTCCCGCCTGTTCGTGATCCACCACACACCTCCCAGCAACACACCGCATAGAGGAACGAAGTCCGGGATTCGCGATAGGACGCGATACGTCAGCATGGGGAAAGCAACTTCGGGTGTCTTGTAGCCGAATTCCGCGAAGGGCACACTCGACAGCAGCAACACCGAGGTTCCACCCGCTTCGGTCAAACCGTAGATGTGAGGAACGTATTTGCCCGGGTTGTCGCGGATGCGCAGTTGCGCTTCATTGATCAGGTCATCGCGGTCGCCAAACTTGGTGGCGCCGGTCGGACAGATTTCCGCGCATGCTGTCGGTTTGCCATTAGCGATGCGGTCCGGGCACAGGGTGCACTTCCGCACCTTGGGCGCCAGTTTGTTCCACTCATATTTTGGAACGCTGAAGGGACACGCCACCATGCAGTAGCGGCAGCCCATGCATTTCCCGGCGTCGTAGGTGACGGGACCTGCGGCCGTTTTCGTGAGCGCGCCCACCGGACACACCGATGCGCAGGCGGGTTCCTGGCAGTTCATGCACAAACGGCGCATGAACTTATCGCCTTTGGTCAGCACGCAAGTGAACTTGTGCTCGGACTGCCGCTCTTCGGCGGCCACGCTATCGTCGTAGCGGAGCTTGTTTTGTTCGGCGCAACCCACCTCACATTGTTTGCAGCCGATGCAGATGGTCGCGTCGTACAGCAGAGCCTTACTCATGGAATTGTCTCCTCGCCGCTTCCAGGTAGGATTTCCGCTCCTGCGGAACAAACAAAGAAGGCACGTGGGACTCCCTCGAAATCGACCGGGGAATGGTGCAAAAAAACCTGGGATCAGCGGTGGAAAATAAAAAACCGGGTCCGGGGAGTTGGATACCCCGACCCGGTTGGGCTGTTCCTGTAGGAAAGACAAACCTAGGGGATTCCCGGCCGGCTACGGATCGGCCGGTTTTCCGTTCCATCCGCCGAATTGCGCCGGGCATTTTCATAACTCACCCTCGCGCTCTCTGGGGCCGCTGGCCGACACTCGTACCGCGCGACAGCGGACCCAGCGCGTCAGGAACCGCCAATCTATTTCTTCTGCAGGTCGCGAACTGCGGACACCACGGCCTTGATCTGGTCGGAGGTCAGGCCCTTGCTGGCGAAGGCATGCATCGCTTTCTTGCTGGGCCCACCGTTGGCGATCATGTCGGTCAGATCCGCATCCGACTTTGCCTTGGCCTCGTCGGAAACCAAGCTTGGGATCTTAGCCGCAGGCTTGCCGGCGCCGTCCACACCGTGGCAGGCCGAGCACTTCGTTTTGTAGATGCTTGCCCCGTCATCGGCCCAGGATAGGCTGGGGAGCAGAATGAACAGTGCCACCGCGATGGTCAGCACCAGAATTGCAAGCTTCGTCATCTTCATGATTGCTTTCCTCTCCGTATGAGTTTGCGAGCTGTAAAGAAACTCCGCAGCGTCTTGCCGCTACTGATGAGATTCTCTGCTCCCGAAAAGATATCTGCTGTGATCTGAGTCACTTAGCATCGTGACCTGAGCCGTGTGTAAATATGCCACAGCGCACAATCGGTGATGAAAACTGCATCAATCAAAGGGGTTTACAGTTTCTTGCGCCGGCAGTTCATGGTTACCTGAACCGCGGGCGCTTTGGGCTTGGCACAACTTCACAGCGTACGGAAAAACTCGGAGTTCGCTCGCGTTTTGAACGGGCGCGGCTTCGAGCCGCGCCGTAAGCGCAGCAGAATCGGGGACGGCTTCAGCCGCTGGGGGAAATTGTGGTCTCAGAAAATGGGTTTTCCGTAGCCTGTTCAGCCGCGCCGCAGATTGGCGAACCAAACTCGTATCTCGCACTCGTCATCGCCGATTTTCAAGGAATCACGGGGAGCGTTTCCGGCCTTCTGTCCGGGGACGAACTAGCGGTGCCGGACTGCCAAGTTCGACTGCACACTGACGGGTCGCGGGACGGATGTGCGAGCCACTCGGCAGTGGCCCTCTAATCACACGGATGTGTGATCCTTTTCCTTGTGCTGCTAACAGGGCTGGCGTAGCGTCGCTTTGAGGCTCCGAGTCCTTCCTCTCCAGCAATCGGGCCCAAATCAAGGCAACTCGGGAACATAGCGGGCTTTCCCCCAACCCGAGTCCTTGCACTTGTCATCGCTCTCCGGCCGCCGGAAAACCTAGACCGCAACGAAATCATAACGTGCCACGCGAGGTGGCGGGAGGCAATCATGAATAGGAACAAGAATCGATTTTGGGCCGCCGTGTGCAAGGTTCTGGCGGTCGTGACGGTAACGCTCATCATGGCTTTAATCCTGGCGCCCGGCGCCTCGGCGAAGGGCAAGTACAAAATTCTCTATAACTTCGCCGGCGGTACCGACGGCAGCCAGCCGTATGCGGGCCTCATCCTCGATACTTCTGGCAATCTTTACGGCACCGCTACGGCAGGCGGCCCATCAGGAGATGGCACCGTTTTCAAGCTGACGAAGAACTCCGACGGAAGCTGGACCGAAAGCTTGCTCTATAGTTTCGCCGGTGGCACCGACGGAGCCACTCCCTACGCCGGGGTGACCTTCGATGCCAAGGGCAATCTGTATGGCACCACATATTCTGGTGGCGCTTCCTCAGCTGGCACCGTCTTCCAGTTGTCGCCGAGCTCCGGCGGAACATGGACCGAAAGCGTGCTTTATAGTTTCACCGGCGGTAGCGATGGAGCCAACCCTGAGGCGGGACTGATCTTCGACCCCAGCGGCAATCTGTATGGCGCCACGTCTTATGGCGGCGCCTCTGCCGACGGAGTGGTGTACAAGCTGACGCCGAATTCGGACGGAACCTGGACCGAGAGTGTGCTCCATACCTTCACGGGCGGCCAGGACGGGAGCATTCCGCAGGTCGGGAACCTGACCTTCGACCCACCCGGCAATTTGTATGGCACAGCTGCGGTCGGCGGCGGTTCCGGCTTCGGAGTGGTGTACAAGCTGACGCCGAATTCGGACGGAACCTGGACCGAGAGTGTGCTGCGTTCCTTCACGGGCGGCAAAGACGGAGCGACTCCGACCGGCACTCTGATATTCGATTCGGCCGGCCGCCTCTACGGTAATTCAAATGAGGAACCCTACATAGGCCTTGGCAACGTTTTCAAGTTGACGCTTGGTGCAAAGGGCAAATGGTACGAGCACGTGCTCTATATGTTCCAGGGCAACCAGGATGGAGCTTATCCTGTCGGCGGCGTCGTCCTCGACACAGCCGGAAACCTGTGCGGCACAACGAGCGCGGGCATCAATACCCATGGAGGTGGCGGCCAGTTGTTCAAGCTGGCTCCGCGTCGGTGGTTATGGAAAAAGTATGTGCCTCATTGGTTCGAGGGCCCTCCCCGGGACGGATTCGATAGTAACGCTCCAGTCGTGTTCGACGCCGCAGGAAACCTCTACGGCACGGCGTTTGACGGGTGGGGCAGCGGTTGCTGTGGCGTTGTGTTTGAGTACATAAAGTAACTCGTCCTCCGGCCACTCGGCCTTAAGTACTCGGCGCCGAGTGGCCGGTCTGGCTTTTATGCGAATCAGCACCGCAACGAATCACAACGCGCCACGCGAGGTGGCGGGAGGCAATCATGAATAGGAACAAGAATCGATTTTGGGCCGCCGTGTGCAGGGTTCTGGCGGTCATGACAGTCACGCTGATGGTCGCTTTAATCCTGGCGCCCGGCGCGCGGGCGGCGGCCACGGAGAAGGTGCTCTACTCGTTCACGGGAGGGTCGGACGGCAGCACGCCGTATGCGGACCTCATCCTCGACAATTCCGGCAATCTCTACGGCACAACGTTCAAGGGTGGGGTTTATGGATATGGCACTGTCTTCGAGCTTACGCCGAACCCGCACGGAAGCTGGACGGAAAGCGTGCTTTATAGCTTTACGGGCGGAAACGACGGGGCCAACCCCGAGTGGGGCGCGCTCGCTTTTGACACGGCGAACAATCTCTACGGTGGGACTCTCGGCGGCGGTGAATACGGCGGCGGCAATCTCTTTGAACTGAGCCCGAACTTGGATGGAACCTGGGCGGAAAGCGTGCTGCATCAGTTCACCGACAAAAGCGATGGGGCGTATCCCCACGCCAACCCGATATTCGATGCGGCGGGGAATCTCTACGACACCGTAGCAGCCGGCGGCGCTTATGGATGTGGCACGGTTTTCAAAATGACACCCGGCTCCAACAACCACTGGACTTACCACGTGATTCACCAATTCGGGGGCCGGCCGCCCGCCTGCGCGCCTTGGGTCGGCTTTACTCCCGACGCTGCTGGCGCTTACTACGCCACAACTCGCAACGCTGGCAAGTTCTGCAACCCAGGAAGCAGGGACTGCGGCACTGTCTTCCAGCTAACACCAACTTCGGGCGGCGGATGGACGTACAAAGTAATCCACCTGTTCAGTGGCGGGAAAGGGGGAGCGGACCCCTCGGTGGGGGGCCTGGTCTTTGATGGGCAAGGCAATCTGTATGGCGCGACGGAGTACCAGGGCGCCCACGGATACGGCCTCGTCTTTAAGTTGGCGCCCGGCGCTGGAGACAAGTGGACTTACCAAGTGCTGCACCAGTTCAAGGGCCTCCAAGACGGAGGCAACAGTACGGGCAGAATGATCTTCGACGCAGCGGGCAACCTCTACGGCCCGGCACGGTCTGGCGGCGCGTACGGATACGGTGTCGTGTTCAAACTGACGCCGAACCAAAACGGGACCTGGACAGAAAATGCCTTTTACACCTTCAGCGGGAGTGACGGGGCGAATCCGGCGGCCGCCTTGATCTCCGATTCCGCTGGAAACATCTACGGGATAACAGTTGCTGGTGGCGCCTATGGCGCGGGCACCGTGTATGAGATCACGCCGTAAGCTTAGTTTTCCGGCCCGCGCCGAGCGATGATCACGGGGCGGGCTGGAAAGTTTCACTGCGATGCGCGCCCGACCTTACCACCCCAACACAGTGCCGCAGTCCCTCACTTCCACAGATAATAGAACCCCACCTGCTGTTCCAGCAGTTTTTCCCGCGTGGGCAGCCACTGAGATACGTCACCGAACAGCAGGTCATACAGAGTCTTGCGTTCTTTTTCTGAATGCACCAGCACCGGTTCGCCCTTGATACCGACCGACTTGGCGGTGTCGTCCACCGCAACCTGGAAGTCGCCCACTTGATCAATCAAATGCAGGGACAGTGCCTCCTGGCCCGTCCACACTCTGCCATTCGCGATGGCTCTGATGTCCTCCACTTTCGCGTGCCGCCCGTCCGCCACCGCCTGCACAAACTGGCCGTACATGTTGTCGATCAAGGACTGCATGTATGCTCTCTCGGCCGGGGTCATGTCCCGCGTGGGATCACCCGTATCCTTGAATTCTCCGACCGTCAAAATTTCCTGTTTCAGCTTGGCCCAGCGCATCAGATCGCCGTAGTTGACCCACTCGGCAATCACGCCAATCGAGCCCACAATGCTACCGTTGTCGGCAAAAATCTTGTTGGTACCGCAGGACACGTAATACGCGCCGCTGGCGCCGACGGTGCTGATAGAGGAGACGATGCGCTTTTTCTTCTCGTCGCGAATGCGCTTCACTGCCCGATAAATCTCCTCTGAGGCAGCCGCTCCCCCGCCCGGCGAATTCACATGCAGGATGATGGCTTTGATGGAATCGTCATCACCGAATTTCTTGAGCTGCGGCACCACAATGGCTGGATCCAGGATGACGCCTTCCAGGTCCACCACGCCAATCTTGTCTCCGAAGCCGTGCAGCGAGGCTGACTCACCGCCCGCGTGCAGGGTCAGATACACCAGCGTAAATACCGCCAGCACAAAGAGGAAGAAAGCTCCTCCGCCGATCACGATCCAGAGCAGCGTGCGGGAACGACCATTTTCAGCCATACCGTGAGGTAGTTTAGCACTGCAGGGGAGAAAGAGTACTCACGCGGGGACAGCCGCCCCCACATGAGCGTTGGCTGGCTCAAGAATCTTGACCCGAGGCAAAAACCTGCGTAATATTCGGCCTGCTTCCGGAGGTGAGATATGGCTGGATTCTGCGTGCAATGTGGAACTCCCGTGGGCCCGGGCGTGAAATTCTGTTCCAAGTGCGGTGCGCCGATAGCAGGCGCCGCCGCTCCCAGCGTCGCCGCCCCCGGTCCCGCGCCTGTCCCCGCCGCTCCAAGCGGTGCAGCCGTCCCTCCGCCGCCGGCGCCTCCCGCGGCTTCCCAAGGCAGCAGCACCTTGCTGAAGGTCATTCTGATTGTGGTGGCGGTGTTTGTGTTCCTGATGCTGCTGGCTGCGGGAAGCTGCTTTTACGTCGCCTACCGGGTCAAGAAAAAAGCCCATGAATTCTCGCAGCAGATGGGCGCTAGCGCTCCTGCCTACACCGGGAGCAGACAACCCTGCGCCATGCTCTCCGCCAGTGAGGCCGCGCGCATTCTGCACGAGCCGGTGGAGAACGCCGAAGAGATGGGCAACACCTGCCAATACCACTACGGCCCCGGCGGCAACCGCACTCTGGCCATCGAGTACACCTGGGAGGGCGCCGGTATGACGATGGGGTTAGCCCGTGGCGCCATGAAGATGGTCGCCGGCGGCATGCAGACCATGCAGACGCTTCAAGGGATCGGTGATGAAGCCTACCTTGACCCGGGCGGCTCGGGCCTGATGATGCGTAAGGGCGACGTGATGGTCAACATTGACCTGCGCGTCGCTGGCGTCAGTATCGAGGCAGCGGAGCAAATGGCGCGCACCATTGCCGGCCGCTTGTGATCGGCGGCCTGAGAAGGCCCGGCGGTCATGGCACAACTGCGCGCAACGCTCCCCGGGCTACGCTCACTTCGATCGGCGTGCGGCACACATACTCGCCATCCGCATAGACATCCAGCGGCCTCTCGGTTTCCAGCCGCAACCGCTCCGTTTGAAAATACTCCACCTGCGGGATACTAAGGTGCCGTCCGAAATACACCGTGGGAAACAGGCAGAACAGCTTGAATTTGTCGATGTCGCTAATGACACAGATTTCCAGCTTGCCATCATCGAGTTCGGCCTGGGGCGCGATCTTCATTCCTCCGCCATAGGACGGCGCATTGGCGAAAGCCGCTACCACGGTTTGCTTCTTGTTGCGTGCCACAAACGAATCCTGGTTCTCGGCGTCCGGGATGGAGATGGTTGTAGAAACTGGCGCGAACTGGAAAAGCGCCGGCGGCAAGCTGAGCACGTATCCGCCGTGGCCGCGAAGCCAGCGTGGCAGCTTATTGGCCCGCCGGGCAATTTCGCTGTCCAGGCCAACACCGCCCACGCAGCAAAAGTAGTGCCTGTGGGTCGCCTCGCCCATGTCTTGCTGGCCAGTCGCTGTAATCACACCTAGATCAATCGTCCGCACATTCCGGCCGCCGGATACAAATTTGCGCCACGCCCCCACAGAATCCCGAACGCAGCGCAGATTCAGGGCTCGCGCGAAATCATTTCCGCTGCCGCAGGGGACCACCAGCAAAGGAAGTTGCAGCTTGACCAGTTGCGCCAGATAGCGGTGAACCGTGCCGTCACCACCGAAAATCAGAACCGCGTCCGCCTGATCTGACTTTCCCGGCAGACCGATGAGCCAAGTCGCGTCTGAGTTCGTCTGGAACGGCTTCAGGTCTTTTGTGGAAGATCCCAGCCCGAAGATGGCAGCGGCGCGCATGGACATGGGCAGCACGAGAGCAGCAAGATTCTGTCAGGGGAGAGTGGGAAGCGCAAGGGATGATGGTCCAAGGGCTCCCATTTCCCTGTCATCTTGAGCGGAGCGATGGCTTTCGCTTGCGAAAGCCAGTGCGCAGTCGAAAGATCCCTACTGGGCGTGTGCTGCGGCGGTGTGACCGGGAATTCTGATTGCGAAGTTGGGTTCGTGGGGAGAATACCCTGCGACGATTGCTTCGGCACCGGCGAACAGCGGGTCCTTCGACTCCGCGGAACGATTCGCGAAGCGAATCGTTCCGCTGCGCTCAGGACGACAAGGCTAGTGAAAAGCGGGCTTCGCTCGCCCGGACAGCCCCTTCAACTGCGCTCAGGGTGGGCTTAGGCGGCTGTCCCCACGTGAGCACCCTTGCATTGTCATCTTGAGCGGAGCGATGGCTTTCGCTTGCGAAAGCCAGTGCGCAGTCGAAAGATCCCTACTGGGCGTGTGCTGCGGCGGTGTGACCGGGAATTCTGATTGCGATGTTGGGTTCGGGGGGAGAATACCCTGCGACGATTGCTTCGGCACCGGCGAACAGCAGGTCCTTCGACTCCGCGGCACGATTCGCGAAGCGAATCGTGCTGCTGCGCTCAGGATGACAGGGGATCGTTGCAAATGACGGCAATCTTCACGCGTTTACCGACCCTAAGCGTGAGCTTGTCCGGCGGATGATCGAACAAGCAGGCTACACCTTCTGCTATCTCACCGTTAACCCGGACCGCGCCCTCTTTGATTTTCCGTCCGGCTGCCGAACTCGACTCTGCTAAGCCGCTCTTGACCAGAAGCCGATCGAGACGAATCTTGGCGGGGTAGTCTTTGCCACCGACGATAGTTCCTGGCTCCCACTGCCACGCGACGTCGGCAAGCTGCACCCTGACTTCCTCCACGTCCTCCGGCACCTCATCCTTCTGGAACTGCTTAGCCCAGTCCTCCCCGGCCTTCGCTGCCGCTTCCCCTGAGTGGAAATCCGCCACAATCCGCCGCGCCAAGTCTTTCTTGGCTTGCATGGGATGGGCGTCGCGCTTCATCTTCTCGATCTCCGCCACCTGCACATCCGTCAGCAGCTCATAGTATCGCCACATCATTTGGTCGGAGATTGACATGATCTTGCCGTACATCTCCAGCGGTGGCTCCAGGATGCCAATGGCGTTGCCCAGCGACTTTGACATCTTCTGAACGCCGTCCAGGCCCTCCAGAATGGGCGTGGTCAGGACGACCTGTGCTTCCTGGCCGTAGCCGCGCTGCAGTTCGCGGCCGACCAGCAGGTTGAATTTCTGGTCGGTGCCGCCAAGTTCGATGTCAGCTTCGAGAGCGACCGAGTCATAGCCCTGGGCAAGCGGATAGAGCAATTCGTGCATCGCGATGGGCTTTTCTTCGAGAAAGCGGCTGTGGAAGTCCTCGCGCTCGAGCATCTGCGAAACCGTGTACTTGGCCGCCAGGCGAATGAAGTCCGCGGACTTCAATTTGTCGAACCACTCGCTGTTGAAGCGAGTTTCGGTCGTGACTGGAGACAAAATCTTGTACACCTGTGCCATGTAGGTCTTGGCGTTGCGCATGATGTCTTCCGGGCTGAGCGGCGGACGCGTGACCGAGCGGCCCGTGGGGTCGCCGATCATGCCGGTGAAGTCGCCGATCAGAAAGATGGCGGTGTGGCCGAGATCCTGAAAATGCTTGAGCTTGCGCAGAATCACAGTGTGGCCCAAATGCAGGTCAGGCGCGGTCGGGTCCATGCCGAGTTTTACGCGCAGCGGCTTGCCGGCGGCGCGGGACTTTTCGAGTTTCGCGCGCAGGTCGGATTCGCGAATGATCTCCGAAGCGCCCTTTTTTATGTATGCAAGTTGTTCGTCAACCGGTTTGAAGTCTGGCATGCAGTTTGATTATAGCGGCAGGCCCATGGGACAGCCGAGGATAGCATGGTCAACGGGCAGCGGACAGGAGTGTCCGCCCTACACAATCCTGTAGCAAAATAGATCCATGGCCAGCGTAAGAATGGACAAGTGGCTGTGGGCGGCGAGATTTTTCAAGACGCGATCCCTGGCGGCGAGGGCTTGTGAACTGGGCCGGATTCAATCCAACGGGCAGCCCGCCAAAGCTGCGCGCGACGTCCACATTGGAGATATGTTGCAAGTGACGAACGACGGCGGCGATTTTCAGGTGGAAGTGCTGGCGCTCAGCGAGGTCCGCGGCCCGGCTTCGGTTGCGCAAACGCTCTATCGCGAGACGGAGGCCAGCCGGGAGCTGCGCCAGAAAGTGGCGGCCGAGCGCAGAGCGATGAAGCAATTCGAGGAGTTACCCGCGGGCAGACCATCCAAACGCGACCGCCGGAAAATCATTCATTTTCGGGGAAGAGGGTGAACGCACGGCTCCAGGATGTGGAGCTGGTATGTAAACTAAACGCTCTTGCCAAGTTGTGCTAGCAATGCTAGCATTGAAAGCATGGCCACCTTGACTATCCGCCAACTGGATGAAAAGACCAAAACCAAACTAAGGGTGCGGGCTGCCCACCATGGACGCTCGATGGAGGAGGAAGCCAGGGAAATTCTGCGCTCCGCGGTGTCTTCCTCCCCAGCGCAGGGGAATTTGGCGGAAGCCATTCATCGCCGCTTTGCGCGATTCGGTGAGATTGAACTTGAGCTTCCGAGACGCGACGCCATTCGTCAACTCTCGGAATTTGCGGAATGATCATTCTCGATACCAACGTGCTCTCCGAGCTGATGAAGCCGCACCCGGTTCCGCAGGTGGTGGGCTGGGTGGCGCAGCAATCGGGGACTGAGCTGTTCACGACGACGATCACCGAGGCGGAAATCTTTTGTGGCATTGAGTTGCTGGCCCGCGGCAAGCGCCGCCAAGCGCTGCTCGCAGCCGCCGAGGCCATGTTTACCGAGGACATGGCAGGCCGCGTCCTGGCATTTGAGAGCCAGGCCGCACGAATTTTTTCTAAAGTGGCGGTTCAGCGGCGCGCGCTAGGCCGGCCCATCAGCCACGCGGATGCGCAGGTTGCGTCCATCGCCCGGGCACACCGGGCCCGGCTTGCAACCCGCAACAAATCTGACTTTGCCGATTGCGGAATCGAGGTCATTGATCCGTGGAACGAGCCGTGAAACTCGGACACGCGTATGCGGCAAGACTTCTCGCGGACGGATGTGAAGCCGGTGCGGGCGTGAGTTAGGGCGCCTTGCGAAGAGCAACCAATATCGGTAGAATGGCATATACATATGTATATGCCATAAGCGCCGTCTGGAGGCCAAATGCAACGCAAAGCAAAAATCTTCATGAACAACCGTAGTCAAGCCGTGCGCTTGCCCAAGGAGTTTCAATTCCAGACGCAGGAGGTGTTTATACGGAGAGAAGGCAGCGAGGTGGTCCTGTCTCCACGTCCGTTTGATTGGACTTCCTACCTCGCTGAGGGGCCGGTTGCCTCCGCCAAGTTCATGGATGATGTCGAGGATCTCCCGGTGCAGGAACGTGAACCGTAATGCCGCGCTACATGCTGGATACGGACACCTGTTCCTACATCATGAAGCGCTCGAATGATGCGGTGCTCAAGCGTCTGAGTACCCTTCCCGTCAGCGATGTGTGCATCTCGGTAATCACGAAGTCGGAACTCCTATTCGGGGTCGAGGTCTCTCCTCGGCGGCGGCAGGATGAAGCGGCGTTAGACGCCTTTCTGAATTACATCGAGGTTCTGGATTTTCCCGGCCAGGCATCTCTGCACTATGCCAGCATACGCGCTGACCTAAGAAAGCTGGGCTCCATGATTGGAGCGAACGACCTATTCATTGCAGCTCACGCCCGCAGCCTGGGCTTGACTCTGGTTACCAACAACACGCGAGAGTTTGGGCGAGTCTCCAGGTTGGCGATCGAAAATTGGACACTTTAGCGCGCCAGGCCTATCGCGACTTCGGGAAAGACCAGCGGCTACCCCGCCAAATTGAATTTTGGAGATTGCTTCTCCTACGCACTGGCGAAATCCAAAGGAGAGCCACTGTTGTTTAAACGGCAAGACCTCTCGCGGACGGATGTGAAGTCGGCGCGGCCATGAATTGGTTGCGGGACAGGTGAGGGAACGTTTCTCCGAGCTTGATTAGATTGGGGAAAATGGGGTGTGCCCCCGTCCATCCCTGGGTTTCCCCCTCACGCAGGTGGTTGCTGGCGGTTTTGTGATCGTGGCCGGTGAAGGCCCCACTGACGCGCCTGCCCAACTTCCGAGTGATGCGTCAAGGGACCGATGTCGATCAGTAACCCTCCATGAAGAGAACAGCTTCTACCTCCCGAAGAGTCCACGGAGTATCGTCACACTTACGGCAATCGGACCGTGCTTTCGTCTGCTCATTGAGCTCGTCGAGGACCTTCCTGCACAAAAGGTTTGCTGCCATCTGACCCATCCAAGAACCATAGCCTATCGGCCATTTCCCTGACAGATCGCGAGGCCGCGAGCCGCCCCGCCCGGAGATTGTTCCCAAGCCCAAGTACGGGCGCCATTTGGGCGAGCCTGAAATCAACCGCGCAGCTGGATCAAGAATCGACGTGAGCGCTGCTGCCACCCGAGAATCATAGATGACACACCTATCGGGAAGAGCAAATGCATACAGCTTCGTCCACGCGCTGTTCAAACGACAATCAGACGGTGGCTCCCGCCCTTCCGACAGCGCGTCCACGACCTGCAGAACTTCCTTGGCTAGGCGGCCCGGATCAGACTCGGGCAGCTTGACGGAACCCCAAGCGCATGCACACTTGAAGGCAGCCAGCAATTCGTCGGCGGCTGGCGCGTCATTGGCGCGAACCTTAAGCCTTTCAATCGCTCCTTGAATCCGAGATGAGATACTACTTACACGACTATAGGTCGCGGACCAATTCCGGTCCGGGGTCGGCCAAAAGTATGCGTTCAGTCGTTCGCCCCATCCTTCCACGGGCGAACCCACTGGCTTGCGGCGGTGGTACGCTTGGAACGGCTGCACCGCGATGTAATTAACGATGATTGCGACAGGATCGGGCTCCCGTTCCGCGATTCGCAGGACTAGGCAGCTATCGACCTTGATAGGCAGAGGGCAACGGCTCACACCATGCGTGTTACCTCGGATCAATGCTTCTTCGTCGCCCTCAGCCATATCGAACTCCTCGTCCTCTGAACCGATATCCTCGAGGTCGTGCTCACGTTCGAGGATGAGTTCGTACTCGCCCCTGCCGAACCAGAAGAATGCTGGCTTCCTGCCCTTTCTGACGTAGTCGCCGGGATCTGTTCCATCCGGGCGAACGCTGTGATTGCGGGGTATGGTGTTAATCGCGTTCTCCGAGTACTCTCCGTCGCCCACCATATAATGGCTCGTGGTGCTACCCGGAATCCTTTTGAAATCACGTGTCTTGAAACGCCAAGGTGCCCGGCCAGCAACGATCTCGCGTAGGATCTCATCATGTAGTGCCATTGCTTTCACTCCCGCGTCAGAACATCTCCATCCAACTTTGCCATGTTCGGGTTTTTTTGGCCGCGTGCCTGAGTTCTCGTAGAGACATTTCCCGCGCGACCAATTCGCGGTTGCGAGCCTTGATCTTGGCCTGCCGCTTTGGACTGATCTCCTCAAGTTTTTGCTCTAACGTCTTCATTGATGCTTGAGCTCTATGAGATAAGTTTCAGTCTTCGGCCAACGATCTCGAACTTTCCCGCCAGCACAATGTTGATCGCTTCTGCGTAAGCGATGTGTTCCTGCTCCAGGATGCGGGCGGCAAGCGTGTGTTCGTCGTCAGTGTCGAGCACGGGAATCGCTTTCTGCACGATGATCGGGCCGTGATCGAGTTCTTCGTCCACCAAGTGCACGGTGCAGCCGGAGACTTTCACTCCGTAGGCGAAGGCTTGCTCCTGAGCTTCCAGGCCGGGGAAAGCAGGCAGAAGCGAAGGATGAATATTGAGAATGCGGCGCGGAAACTGCTGCACGAACCAGGGCGAAAGCAGCCGCATGTATCCTGCGAGGCAGACCAGATCCACCTTGTGCTCACGCAGCGCGGCCACCACTTCGCGGTCGTGCTCTTCGCGCGTCTTTTTCTTGGACGGGCCTTTTGAAGGAATCACCAGAGCGGTGAGCCCGAGGCGTCGGGCGGTTTCGATGCCCGCGGCGTCCGGCTGATTGGAAATCACTACCGCAATGCGAGCATCAGGAATGCGCCCCGTGGCGACGTTGCGGGCGATGGCTTCAAAATTCGAGCCGCGTCCGGAGAGCAGGATGCCGAGGTTTTTCATGAGAGCGTTGCAGCACTCAGCCATCAGTATTCAGCTTAGACTTAGACATGATAATTCAGGCGGGTCGTGCCAATAGAAAGCGATGGCAATGGATCAGTTTCAAATACTTCGCGCCAGATCCCTCGCCCCGCTGGCGAAAACGCGAGGCCTCGGGATGACGCACTTTGAGACAAGAACCGAATTGGCCCAATGACGAAAGCGATGGTTGACGATCTGTGAACGGACTTGCTATATTTATACGGTTCCGCGAGTCCATCCTGGCTTGTCTGTACCTGGTGGAGCCCTGCGCCGTAAGTGTGTCGTTTGCGGGTGGGTCCACCGGGAAAGCAGCTGAGCCGTAAAGATAGCCATCTTCGGGAAAGATTTCCGGAGATTCCTCGCTGAAATGCCCTGCGCGTACCTTCCGCCCCGTTTGGAAGGCTATGCAGGGCAAGGCTGACGAAACGGAGTGCCTCCCGGTTTCTAGTCTTGAGCGAACCGGGCCTGGCGCCACCGTCGTCCGCATTAGTCCGAACGGGAAATTTCCCGCCTGAGGTTTGGGCGACGGGAAGCATGGTTGGCGCTGCCAGCCAGACCCTGAAATCAGGGAAAAGAGATCAGCACGCTGCTGCGTATCCGCGCCGGGTTGGCGTGTGAATGCGAGAGCGTGGCTGAAGGAGCGGCAAAGAGTGCCTACCTTTAATCAATTAGTGCGTGATGGCCGCAAGCGGCCGCGGTACAAAACGGCGAGCCCGGCGTTGCAGGGATGCCCGCAGAAGCGCGGTGTGTGCACTCGCGTTTATACGCAGACGCCAAAGAAGCCGAACTCCGCGCTGCGGAAGGTAGCTCGCGTACGCCTGACCAATGGGATCGAAGTTACGACCTATATCCCTGGCGTCGGCCACAATCTGCAGGAGCACTCGATTGTGTTGATCCGCGGGGGCCGCGTAAAGGACCTGCCGGGAGTGCGCTATCACGTGATTCGGGGCACGCTGGATGCCGTCGGAGTAGCAGGCCGCAAGCAGAGTCGCTCGAAATACGGCGCCAAGCGACCGAAAGCGTAGCGTGGTCGTCGGCCGTTGGCCGTTGGTCGTTAGGCAAGAGCGGATTCCGAGGTTTTGAGTTTGGAGGCGGAAAGCTGACAGCTGACAGCTGGAAGCTTAGGAGCTAGAAGCTGAATGCCGAGAAAAGGACATATCGCCAAGCGGGGAGTCGAGCCCGACCCAATTTACGGCTCGGATCTGGTGACGAAGTTTGTCAACTCCATGATGTGGCAGGGCAAGAAGAGCACCGCGGAAGGCATCTTTTATGAAGCTCTGACCCGGCTGCAGGACAAGGGCGGCGACCAGGCTCTCAAGCTGTTCACGAAGGCCGTCGAGAATGCTAAGCCGCTGCTAGAGGTCAAGACCCGCCGCGTGGGTGGCGCCAACTACCAGGTGCCGGTGGAAGTAAATGCCGACCGGCGCACTTCGCTGGCCATCCGCTGGCTGATTGCTTATTCGCGCGGACGCGGCGAGAAGGGCATGATCGACAAATTAAGCAACGAGTTGCTGGACGCCACCAACGGCCGCGGCGCCGCCATCAAGAAGAAAGAAGACGTGCATCGGATGGCGGAAGCGAATAAGGCGTTCGCGCACTATCGGTGGTAACGGATTGAGTAATTGAGCAATCGGGTAATTTGGTAATTGAAAAGACGGTCGGTTCTTTAGGGTTTTAATTACTCAATTACCCGATTGCGAAATTACTAAATCGCTGGACCGGAGCCCCAGAAAGTAGAAGAGAGTCGTGCCTAGAACAGTCCCATTAGAACGGTGCAGGAACATCGGCATCATGGCCCATATCGATGCCGGTAAGACCACTACGACCGAGCGCATCCTTTTCTACACGGGGAAGACGCACCGCATCGGAGAGGTCCATGAGGGCACGGCCACGATGGACTGGATGGAGCAGGAGCAGGAGCGCGGCATCACCATCACGTCCGCGGCCACAACCTGCGTTTGGCGCGATATCCGCATCAACATTATTGATACGCCTGGCCACGTCGACTTCACCGCTGAAGTCGAACGCTCGCTGCGCGTACTCGACGGCGCTTGCGCGGTGTTTGACGCGGTTCACGGCGTCGAACCGCAGTCGGAAACCGTGTGGCGCCAAGCCGATAAATACGAAGTCCCGCGCATTTGCTTCATCAACAAAATGGACAAGATGGGCGCTGATTTCGAGCACGCCATCGACACCATCCGCAAACGGCTTAATGCCCGCCCGGTCGCCATTCAACTTCCCATCGGACAAGAAGACAAATTCAAAGGCGTGATCGATCTGTTCGAGATGAAGGCGATTGTCTGGAATGATGAGAGTCTGGGCGCCGAATACGTCACCGAGGAAATTCCCGAAGCGCTGAAAAAGAAAGCGACCGCGTTCCACAACCAGATGGTCGAAAGCATCGTAGAAAACGATGACGACCTTCTGCATAAGTACATGGAAGGCGAAGCCATGTCGCCCGCAGAGCTGAAAGCTTCGCTGCGCAAGTCAACCATCGCGCTCAAGGTATTCCCGGTGATCTGCGGCACGGCGTTCAAGAACAAAGGCGTGCAGCCACTGCTCGATGCGGTCGTGGACTTTCTGCCTTCGCCGCTGGACATTCCTCCGGTGAAAGGGACCGATCCGAACACGGGCAAGACGGTCGAACGGAAAGCCGAAGACAAAGAGCCATTTTCAGCGCTGGCGTTCAAAATCATGACCGACCCATTCGTCGGCCAGTTGGTGTTCATCCGCATCTACTCCGGCCAGCTTAAGACCGGGGACTCGGTTTACAACACCGGCAAGCAGCGCAGCGAGCGCATCGGACGCCTGCTCAAGATGCACGCCAACAAGCGCGAAGAAATCCATGAGATTTACGCCGGCGACATTTGCGCTTGCGTAGGTCTGCGCAACGTTACCACTGGCGATACGATCTGCGACGAGAAGCATCCGATTTTCCTGGAATCGATTGAGTTCCCGACGCCCGTGATCGACGTTGCTGTGGAACCGAAGACCAAGGGCGATCAGGAAAAGATGGGCCTAGCGTTGTCCAAGCTGGCCCAGGAAGATCCCACCTTCAAGGTTCACACCGACCCGGACAGCGGTCAGACCATCATCAGCGGCATGGGCGAGCTGCATCTTGAGATCATCATCGACCGCATGATGCGCGAGTTTTCCGTCGAAGCCAACGTGGGTAAGCCGCAGGTAGCCTATCGCGAGACGATTCGCAAAGCCGCGGAGGCGGAAGGCAAGTACATTCGCCAGACTGGCGGCCGCGGCCAGTACGGTCACGCTAAGATCCGGCTGGAGCCGCAGGAGCCGGGCAAGGGCTACGAGTTCGTCAATGACATCGTGGGCGGATCGGTGCCGAAGGAATATATCAAGCCGATCGATCAGGGTATTCGAGAAGCCATGGAAGGCGGCATTCTCGCCGGCTATGAAATGGTCGACGTGAAAGCCACGCTCTACGATGGTAGCTATCACGACGTGGATTCGAGCGAAATGGCGTTCAAGATCGCCGGTTCGATGGCGTTTAAAGAGGCTGCGCGCAGGGCTTCGCCCGTGTTGCTCGAGCCGGTGATGTCAGTTGAAGTGGTTGTGCCGGAGGATTTCGCGGGCGCGATCATGGGCGATTTGAGCTCGCGGCGCGGACGCATTGAGGGCATGGAGCACCGCGCCGGCTCGCAGGTGATCAAGTCGATTGTGCCGCTGGCGGAAATGTTTGGTTATGCCACGCACATGCGCTCGAGCACCCAGGGCCGCGCAACGTACTCGATGCACTTCGCGCGTTACGAAGAGGCCCCCCGCTCGGTGGCGGAAGAGATTATTGCCCGAGTGCAGGGGAAGACGGTAGGAAGATAGGGAAGGGCACGGCTTTAGCCGTGCCGATTAAGGGTGAACTAGTTCGGGGCTTTAGCCCCTGAGGAACGAAATGGCGAAAGAGAAATTTGATCGCACCAAGCCGCACGTGAACGTAGGCACGATTGGTCACATTGATCATGGCAAAACTACGTTGACGGCGGCCATCACCAAGGTTCTGCAGAAGCACAACCCGAAGATTCTGTTCCGGTCTTTTGACTCGATTGACAATGCGCCGGAAGAGAAAGCGCGCGGCATCACCATCGCCACGGCGCACGTCGAGTACGAGACCGACAAGCGGCACTACGCGCACGTGGATTGTCCCGGTCACGCCGACTACATCAAGAACATGATTACGGGGGCGGCGCAGATGGATGGCGCGATTCTGGTCGTGGCCGCAACCGATGGTCCGATGCCGCAGACCCGCGAGCATGTGCTCTTGGCGCGGCAGGTGGGCGTGCCCTGCATCGTGGTGGCGCTGAACAAGTGCGATGCGGTGGACGATCCCGAGCTGCTGGATCTGGTGGAACTGGAAGTGCGCGAACTGCTGAAGAGCTACAAGTTTCCCGGAGATGCGGTGCCGGTAGTTCGTCTTTCGGCGCTGGGCGCGCTGAATGGGGAAGCGAAGTGGGAGAAGCAGGTGGACGAACTGATGAAGGCGGTGGACGAGTACGTGCCGCTGCCGCCGCGCGAAACCGACAAGCCGTTTCTGATGCCGATTGAAGATATTTTTTCGATCTCGGGACGCGGAACTGTCGTTACGGGGCGAATCGAGCGCGGCAAGGTGAAGATTGGCGAGGAAGTAGAGATTGTGGGTTTCCGGGAAACCCGAAAAACGGTCGTGACCGGCGTGGAGATGTTCAAGAAGCAGTTGGATGAAGGTATGGCCGGGGATAATGCCGGCTTGCTGCTGCGCGGCATTGGCAAAGACGACGTGGAGCGGGGGATGGTGCTGGCCAAGCCGGGATCGATCACGCCGCACACCAAGTTCAAGGCGGAAGTGTACATCCTGACCAAGGAAGAAGGCGGGCGGCACACGCCGTTCTTCAAGGGCTACCGGCCGCAGTTTTATCTGCGGACCACTGACGTCACGGGCGTGGCGGAAATGCCGGCGGGGACGGAGATGGTGATGCCGGGAGATAACGTTAGTCTGGTGATCGAACTGATCACGCCGGTGGCGATGGAGAAGGGCTTGCGATTCGCGATTCGCGAAGGCGGGCACACGGTGGGCGCAGGAACCATCAGCGAGATCGTGCAGTAACAGGGATGCGCGCCAAACGCGCGATTTATGCGTCCTGCGGACGCTTCGCGCGGCGCGCTCAGATCCTTCGGCGACGGAAAACATGTCGCCTCAGGATGACAAAGTTTAATTAAGCGGCCAGCAGCTAGCCGCCAGATCTTTCCTCCCGGACGGCCGGGAGGGGTTAGAGAGCCAAACGTGATTGGAAAAGAAAGAATTCGCATCCGGCTGAAAGCCTACGACTACCGCATCCTGGACCAGTCCACGGGTGAGATCGTCGAAACCGCACGGCGCACGGGCGCGCAGATCGCGGGCCCGATTCCCTTGCCTACGATGAAAAACAAGTATTGCGTTCTGCGATCCCCGCACGTGGACAAGAAGTCGCGCGAGCAGTTTGAGATCCGCACGCACAAGCGCCTGCTCGATATTCTCGAGCCGACGCAGCAGACGGTCGACGCGCTGATGAAGCTCGATTTGCCGGCTGGTGTGGACGTTGAGATCAAAGCGTTTGGCAAGGAACACAAATAGTCGTTAGCCGGTCGTCCTTGGTCGTTGGCATGACGATTCGGACATTTTCGAAGCAGCCCCGAAGGGGCGACAAAGTTTAGCCCAGGGCGTAAGCCCTGGGTGGGCAGAGCAAGTGAGCGGGTCCCGTAGGGACGACACAAAGAGCGAGGACGGAAGTCCGACGCTCCCCAGCCAATAGCCACAGGCCACGCTGGGAACGGAGATGGAAATGGCAAAGGTAGCTGGAATTCTGGGCAAGAAGGTCGGCATGACGCAACTCTTCGACGACAAGGGCGACGTGCATCCGGCGACCGTTCTTCAGGCTGGGCCTTGCGTGATCACGCAGCACAAGACCCAGACCAAAGACGGATACGTTGCCGCGCAGATCGGCCTAGTCGAGTTTGTGAAAGAGTCGCGGCTGACCAAGCCGGCGCGGGGACACTTGGCTAAGAACAGTTTGCCTCCTGTAAAGTTCATGCGCGAAGTCCCGGTCGAGGTGGACGAAAAAGAGAAGGGCGATGGCAACGGCGCGGTGAAGACCGGGGATCGCGTGCTGGTGGACATTTTCGACGGCGAGAAGTTCGTGGACATTGTGGGCATCAGCAAAGGCCGCGGTTTTGCCGGAGTAGTCAAACGGCATCATTTCGCGGGCGGCCCCAAATCGCACGGGTCCATGTTTCAGATCACCGGATCCATCGGTTCTTCGGCCTTTCCATCGCGGGTGTTCAAGGGTATGCGCATGTCCGGGCACATGGGTCACGCTCGGGTCACGGTCCGGAACTTGCGCGTGTTGGGCATGGATAAAGACGACAATCTGCTGGTGGTGGAGGGCAGCGTGCCCGGCCCGAACGGCGGCTATCTGGTGATCACGAAAGCGAAGAAGCCGCCAAGAGAGCGGCGCGGATTTGCCGGCTCAGCGACGGTTGACCCGTTGAAGGCAGCGAAGAGAGCCGCCAAGAAGGCTTAGTAGCTAGTGGCTGGTAGCTAGTAGCTAGGAAAAACTGAGACTGCGATGGCAACTATCGACATACACGATTTGAGCGGAGCCAAGGTCGGCACCCTCGAACTGGCCGATGAGGTTTTCGGCGCGGTCAACGAGGATTTGTTGTGGGAGGCGGTGAAGCACTACCGTGCCGCACACCGTGCGGGCACGCACGCTACCAAGAACAAGAAACTGGTCTCTGGAGCCGGCAAAAAACTTTGGAAACAGAAGGGCACGGGACGAGCTCGCGTCGGTTCCATCCGTTCCCCGCTGTGGCGGCATGGAGGGACGGTGCATGGTCCTCAGCCCCGCTCCTACGATTACGCGTTTCCCCGCAAGAAACTGCTGGGGGCGCTGCGCTCCGCTCTGGCCGCAAAATTCGCGGACGGCAAGCTGATCGTGGTGAACACATTCGACGTGAAGGAACCGAAGAGCAAGCAGTTTCGTCAGGCGCTGGATGCGCTCAAGGTGGACGGAACCGTTCTGTTGGTTGAGGTCCCGAAGCATGGAAACCGCAACCTGGAGCTGAGTTCCCGCAACCTGGAGGGAGTCGAACTGGTCAGCGGGAACGAGGTTCACCCGTACCACCTGCTGCGTTACGACCGGGCCATCTTCTCGCAACCCGCAATCGAGAAGCTGCAGGTCTCTCTGAAAGATTCGGTTTCCAAGCGGCAACGGCAAGCGGCGGAGGGTGAGGGTGGACCGAAGAAGGCTTCCCGTTCTCCGCGAAGACGGACGCGGCATGAAAAAGCAGCGGAGGTGGCCTGATGAAATCCGCATACCAGACTCTGCTTCGACCGGTCATTACGGAAAAAGGACTGGCGATCAAGGAACATCAGAATACGCTGGTGTTCCAGGTGGCGCCCAAGGCCACGAAGACCGAAATCAAGGAAGCCGTACAGAGCATTTTCAAGGTGAAGGTGCGGTCCGTGCGCACCGCAATGTACCCCGGCAAAGAACGGCGGCGCGGGAAGTTCACGGGTTACCGTCCGGATTGGAAGAAAGCGTATGTGCGGTTGAAGAGCGGGGAAAAGATGCCGGAGTACGCGCAAAACCTGTAGCTAGGAGCTGGTAGCTGGTAGTTAGGAATCGACAACTACCGGCGTGAGGCAAAGCTAAGAGCCAGAAGCTGAGAGCGGATTTATGGCAATCAAAACATACCGACCAACAACGGAGACACTGCGGTACCGGACTACGCTGGTCAATGACGATATCACCACGACTCAGCCGTACAAGCCGCTGGTCGAGCCCAAACCGCGCACCGGCGGGCGGCGCAATTGCGGTGATACCACCATGCGGTTCATTGGTGGCGGCCACAAACGCAAGCTGCGCATCATTGATTTCAAGCGCGATAAGATCGGAATTCCGGCCACCGTGAGTACGATCGAATACGATCCTAATCGCTCGGCCCGTATTGCTCTGTTGAGCTACGCCGACGGCGAGAAGCGTTACATTTTGCAGCCCGACGGCCTGAAGGTTGGGCAAAAAGTTGTCAGCGGTCCGGAAGCTGACATTCTGGTGGGCAATGCCTTGCCGCTGCGGAACATCCCGCCCGGTACGACGATTCATAACGTCGAGTTGAAGCCGGGTAAGGGCGCCCAAATGGTGCGCTCGGCGGGAGGTGCGGCGCAGCTGGTTGCCAAGGAAGGCGAGTACGCGCTGGTCAAACTGCCTTCCGGCGAGATTCGCAAAGTTGCGCAGGGCTGCATGGCGACGATTGGCCAGGTCGGCAATCTGGATCACGAAAACATCACCATCGGCAAAGCCGGCCGTTCGCGGTGGCTCGGGAAGCGACCGCACAATCGCGGCGTTTCCATGAATCCGGTGGATCACCCGCACGGCGGCGGCGAAGGCAAGACTTCCGGTGGCCGGCATCCCGTGACCCCTTGGGGTCAGCCGACTCGCGGGTACAAGACGCGGAACAACAAGCGTACGGATGCCTTCATCGTGAATCGGAGATCGAAATAGCCGTTGGCCGTTCGTCGTCGGTCGTTGGCTAAAGCGAATTCCTCACCGCTCAAAGCGGTTCGGAATGACGAAGTCTTGAGCTAAGAGCTAGGAGCTAACAGCTAAGAGCTGAATTTATGGCACGTTCAACCAAGAAAGGGCCGTTCGTGGATAGCTACTTGCAATCGCGAGTGGATGCCATGAATGCACGCAATGAGAAGAAGGTGCTGCGCACCTGGTCGCGGCGCTCAACCATTATTCCGGAATTCGTCGGACACACGATTGCGGTGCACAACGGCAAGAAGTTCATCCCGGTGTATGTCACCGAGAACATGGTGGGCCACAAGCTGGGCGAGTTCAGCTTCACTCGCCAGTTCAAGGGGCATTCGATGAGGGCGGCAACCGAAGTGGCCGCCAAACCGGCAGGAGTGCCGGGCGGTCCCGGAGCTCCGGTTCCGGCAGCGGGAACTGGAGGAGCGGCTCCAGCAGCTCCGGCAGCACCGAAAGCGTAAGAGCAGGATTGATAGAGATAACCTATGGAATTTCGAGCTCAAGCCCGTTTTATGAGAGTCTCGCCGCAGAAGGCGCGTCTGGTGCTGGACCTGATCAAGGGCCGCCGGGTGGAGGATGCCCTCAATACGCTGACCTTCACCAAGAAGCGGGTTGCAGCGACGGTAGAGAAGCTGCTGCGCTCGGCGCTGGACAATGCCAATTATCTCAATTCCGAGAAGGGCATTGAAGTTGACGTGGACAGCCTGTATGTGAAGCGGGCGGTCGCCAACGACGGGCCGCGGATGAAGCGGATCCGTCCCGCACCCATGGGTCGCGCCTTCCGCTATGTGCGGCGCATCGCCCATATCGAGATTGCGCTGGCGGAACGGGGTAAGAACGGCGAAGCATTAGCCAACGTGGCCGGCGCCGAACGAGCCCCGGCGAAGGTTCCAGTAAAGGCCAAGGCAAGCGCAGGAGTAAAGGGCAAGACGCCGGCAGGCAAGAACCGGAACAAGAGCGGGAAAAAGACTGCAGGAGCACGAAGCTAGCCTAATTGCGCTAGGTTCGAACAGGAGTAGCGATGGGACAAAAAGTTCATCCTTATGGTTTCAGGCTCGGCTACACCAAGCCGTGGAAGTCGCGCTGGTTTGCCGAGCGGGATTACGACAAGCAGTTGCTGGAAGACGTCAAACTGAAAGCGGAGTTGAAGGACAAGCTCAAGTCGGCGGGCGTCAGCTCGATCGAAATCGAGCGTCCCGGCAACAAGCTGCGCGTCATTATTAAGACCGCGCGTCCGGGCATCATCATCGGACGCAAAGGCGCAGAGATCGACAAGCTCAAGGCAGAAGTGCAGAAGCGCATGGGCGGTCGCGATGTCTACGTGGACATTCAGGAAGTGCACAAACCGGAACTGGATGCGCAACTGGTGTCGGAGTCGATTGCGCTGCAACTGGAAAAACGTGTGGGCTTCCGCCGGGCCATGCGCAAGGCGGTGGATTCGGCGCTGCGCTTCGGCTGCAAGGGCATCAAGGTGCGGGTCAGCGGCCGCCTGAATGGGAACGAAATCGCCCGCTCGGAGTGGTATCTGCAAGGCCGTTTGCCGCTGCACACGCTGAGAGCCGACATTGACTACGGTTTCACCGAGGCCCGGACTACCTACGGTGTAATCGGCGTGAAGTGCTGGGTTTATAAGGGCGAAATTTTGCCGACGAAGAAGCGCGAGGCTCAGCAGCCGGCGGGCGCCTTTTAGACGATGTTTGCAGAGACGCGGCAGGGCGGCGTCTTGAGCCAAGAGCTAGAAGCTAGAAGCAAAGAGCTGACTTATGTTGATGCCAAAGAAAGTAAAGTACCGCAAGCAGCAACGCGGACGCATGACCGGGAAAGCCTGGCGCGGAAGCGAACTGGCTTTCGGGGATTACGGATTGAAGGTGCTCGAGCCGGGCTGGATCACCGACCGGCAGATCGAGGCCAGCCGTGTGGCCATGACGCGCTTCGTCAAACGCGGCGGCAAGATCTGGCTGCGCCTGTTTCCCGACAAGCCCGTGACCAAGAAGCCGGCCGAAACCCGCATGGGAAAAGGCAAGGGCGCGCCGGATCACTGGGTCGCAGTGGTCCATCCGGGTAAGATCCTGTTCGAGATGGAAGGGGTCACGCCGCAGGACGCGTTTGAAGCCATGCGTTTGGCTTCGCACAAGCTGCCGTTGCGCACCCGTTTTGTAAAGCGCGAATCGGCGGCACACTGAGAACCGAGAACTGACTTATGAAACCCGATAAAGTCCGCAACTTGACCGACGATGAACTGAGCCACCAGGAGCGCGATTTGAACGATCAGCTCTTCAAGCTGAAGTTTCAGCTGAACATGGGGCAAACCGAGAGCCTGAAAAAGATTCGCGGCCTGCGCAAGGATATCGCGCGCGTGAAAACCATCGCCCGGGAGCGTGAACTGGCCGCCAGCGGCAAAACGGAGAAGAAGTAATGCCTGAGACAAACTCACAGCAGAACACGCAAGCCGCGGCAGGCCGGCGCAAGGAAATCGTTGGCGAGGTGGTCTCTAACCGCATGCGTAAGACCATCGTGGTTCAGGTGGTGCGCAAGAAGTCGCACGGATTTTATGGCCGGGTGATCTCCAAGGCAAAAAAGTTTTATGCCCACGATGAGAAGAACGAGGCTCACATCGGCGATGTGGTGCGGCTCGAGGAAACCCGGCCGCTGTCGAAGCTGAAACGGTGGCGCCTCAAGCAGATTGTCCGCCGCACCGCGCTCACACCGGAGACCATTGCTGCGGACAGCGGTTTGTGAAACCCGAGGCATAGAGGGGGATTGACCTATGGCCGTGATGATGAGAAGTATGCTCGAGGTCGCCGACAACTCCGGCGCCCGCAAGCTGCAGATGATCCTGCCGCTCGGCGGCCACACCGGATTGAACGCCGGCTTGGGAGACGTGATCACGGCCAGCGTGAAAGAGGCCTCTCCAGATGGCCAGGTGCAGAAGGGGAAGGTGGTCAAAGCGGTGATTGTACGTACGCGCAAGGAGCACCGCCGCCGCGACGGCACTTACATCCGCTTCGATCAGAATGCCGCTGTGCTGATCAATGAGGCCGGAGAGCCGGTGGGAACGCGCGTCTTCGGTCCCGTGGCCCGCGAACTGCGGGAAAAGAAGTTTTTGAAGATTGTTTCGTTAGCACCCGAGGTGCTGTAGGAGTTTGGTAAGTGAGCAATTTAGTGATTTGGTAATTTAACCCCGTGTCGGAAGTCTGATTTTATTGGGTTTCAAATTACTAAATTACCCGTTTACAAATTGTTCTGAAGGGTTGGAACATGGCAACCGTAGCCACAGTACACAAACGAGTTGATATTCGCCGCAACGACACGGTGAAAGTGATCACCGGCCGCGACAAAGGCAAGGAAGGCCGCGTCCTGCGCGTGTTTCCCGACGAGGGCAAGCTCCTGGTGGAGCACGTGATGATCGTGAAGAAACACGTGCGGCCCAATCCGCAGCGCAACATTAAAGGGGGAATTGCGGAGCAGGAGAGCCGCATTTCGCTCTCGAACGTGCAACTCCTCTGCGCCACTTGCGGGCCGGTCCGCATCGGCCACGAAGTGCGTGGCGACCGCAAGGTGCGGGTGTGCAAGAAGTGCGGAACGACGCTGGAAAAATAGGCTTTTGGCTTTTAGCTGTTGGCCTTTAGCTTATGCATAGGGTCCAGTAGAGAGTGGAAGGGGCTCACGAGCCGAGACAGTTTTGGCTCCAAGCTGAGAGCTAAAGGCTAAGAGCCAAGAGCCAGCTCAGAACCGTGAGAGAAGGCAAGTTAAAGCAATGGCGAAAGAGAAGAAGGACAAAAAGGGCGCACAGCAGGAAGAGCAGCGGGCTCCCGAGGTAGCACGTCACAGCGCCAAGGAGACGCCGCGGCTGAAAACACGCTTTCACAAGGAAGTCGCCTCGGTTCTGATGAAGGAATTTGACCTCAAGAATCCCGATGGCCGTGCCGCATCTGGACAAGATCGTGGTCAACATGGGCGTGGGCGAAGCCACGCAGAATGCCAAGGTCCTCGATCCCGCGGTGCACGAACTCAGTCAGATCACGGGCCAGAAGCCGGTAGTCACGCGCGCCAAGAAATCGATAGCCGCCTTCAAGGTGCGCGAGGGCCAATCCATTGGCGCCATGGTCACACTGCGCGGGGACCGCATGTACGAATTTTTTGACCGGCTGGTAAACATCGTGCTCCCCCGTGTGCGCGACTTTCGTGGGGTTTCCACCAAGTCGTTCGATGGCCGCGGCAATTATACCCTCGGTTTGCACGACCAGCTGATCTTTCCCGAGATTGATTATGCCAAGGTCGACAAGCTGAAGGGCATGAACGTCACCATCGTGACCACAGCCCGCAGCGACGAGCAGGCGCGGGCGCTGCTGAAGCATTTGGGAATGCCGTTCCGGAATTGAGAAATTGAATCATTGATTTATTGATTCATTCAATTACGGAGCGACACAGTAGGGAGACGACAGAAAAATGGATTGGCAATGAGTCAATGGCTCAACGATTCATTGATTCAACGAAAGGTTTCATGACAACAGCAAAACGAGTCAAGGACGCAAAGATCCAAAAGAAGTTTGATCAAGCGCATGGCAACAAAGAACCGCGGCCGAAGTTTTCCACGCGCAAGCACAACCGCTGCAAGATTTGTGGACGTCCGAGGGCTTATCTGCGGAAGTTCGGCATTTGCCGTTTGTGCTTCCGCGGTTTGGCGTTGCGCGGAGAGATTCCCGGGGTCTCGAAATCGTCCTGGTAGGGGAAGTTCGTTCTTTACGGGTGGTCGCGAAAGACAAACGACTCGTGACGAACGACGACTAAGTGAGAATCAAGTCGCTGCAGGTTCTTCGCAACCAGTGAAGCAAACGGGCGACTGAGGAGAAGCAAAACGATGAGGTTGACCGATCCGGTCGCAGACATGCTGGCGCGCATCCGCAATGCGATTAGCGCGCGGCACCAGAAGGTGGATATTCCCGCTTCCAAGCTGAAGCAGGAGATTGCCCGCATCCTGAAAGAAGAGGGCTACATCTCCAATTTCAAGGCTACGGAAGAGGAAGGACACAAGGTCCTGCGCATCTACCTGAAGTACAGCAATAACAATGAGGCGGCGATCTCGAATGTGGAGCGCGTTTCCCGACCGGGCTGCCGGGTGTATGTGCGACGGGCCGAGATTCCGCGAGTGCTGGGTGGTCTGGGCATCAACATCCTGACCACGCCCCGCGGGGTGATGACCGGGCGCCAGGCGCGCAAGGAAGGTCTGGGAGGCGAAGTTCTTTGCGAGATTTGGTAGTGGCTGGGTAGCTAGGAGCCAAGAGCAAAAAGCCAAGAGCTAAGAGCCGAATTTATGTCACGAATTGGAAAAAAACCGATCCCGCTCCCCAAGGGAGTCACAGTCAAGATCGAAGGCAACGTGGTCGCGGTGCAGGGTCCGAAGGGCAAACTGGACACGCAATTACCCGCGGGCATAAAGATGCAGCAGCAGGACGGCCATTTGGTGGCGATCCGCGAGAACGATTCGCAGGCTGCTGTCCATGGCCTGGCCCGCGCCTTGGTCAACAATGCCGTCGAAGGCGTGACCAGAGGCTGGACGCGAGACCTGGAAATCGTCGGCATCGGATATCGCGCGGAAATGAAGGGAAAGTCCACGGTCGTATTCAGCCTGGGCTACTCGCATCCGATTGAGTACCCGCTGCCCGCCGGCATCGAGGTTGCGGTGGATCCGAAGCAGATCAAGTTGACCGTCAGCGGCATTGACCGCCAGAAAGTGGGCCAGGTCGCGGCCGAGATGCGTAGCCTGCGCCCGCCCGACCCGTACAAGAACAAGGGTGTGCGCTACGCGGGTGAGCGGTTGAAGAAGAAAGTGGGTAAGACGGGAGCCAAGTAATTCGTCGTTGGTCGTTTGGCCGACGGAAACGAATGACAGCAGGCGGAAAGTTTGTGAGAACGGGTTCTTGGTTTTGACCAACGACCCACGACTAACGACCAAGGACTTTTTTTATGCTTACTAAGACCTCGAAGAACACAAACCGTCGGCACGTGCATGAGCGCATTCGCAAGAAGGTTCTGGGGACTTCCGAGCGTCCGCGCTTGAACGTATACCGTTCGTTGAATCACATCTACGTGCAGGTGATCGACGATCTGCACGGCACGACGCTGGTCTCGGCACATTCCGCCGAAGGCGAGAAGGGGGAACGGCGTACCGGCGGCAACGTGGCGGCCGCGAAAACCGTAGGCAAGGCAATCGCGGAGCGGGCTAAGGCGAAAGGAATTACCAAAGTCGTCTTCGATCGCGGCGGTTACATTTATCACGGGCGGGTAAAGGCTTTGGCGGATGCCGCTCGCGAGGCAGGATTGCAGTTCTAGGAAATTGGTAATTTGGTAATTGAGTAATTTGGCAATTTGAAGCTCAGACGACTCAGCAGGATTTCAAATTACCAAATTACTCAATTACAAAATTACAAATGAACAGAGATCAGAATGCCAATAGTGATTAAGAAACTCGACGCGGGTTCCTACCAACTCAAAGACCAGGTAGTGGCGATTAACCGGGTCACAAAGGTGGTCAAGGGAGGCAAGAATCTTTCCTTCGCCGCGCTGGTGGTGGTGGGAGATCCCAGCGCCGCCGTGGTTGGATACGGATCGGGGAAGGCGAAGGAAGTTCCCCAGGCCATCCGCAAGGGAATTGAGTCGGCAAAGAAAAATCTGGTGCGGATCAATCTTACCCAGACCACCATCCCGCATACTGTGCTGGGCAGGTTTGGGTCGGGTATGGTGCTGCTCAAGCCAGCGCCCGAAGGCACGGGGGTCATCGCCGGCGGAGCGGTGCGCGCGGTGATGACTTCGGCGGGCATTCAGAACGTGCTCACCAAGTCCATCGGCACCACCAACCCGCACAACGTGATCAAGGCGACGTTTGACGCGCTCAAGAAGCTTAAGAACCGGGAAGACGTGGCAGCCATGCGCGGCAAGAGCGCGGAAGAGTTGTAGCTGAGTAGCTAGGAGCTAGTAGTTGCGCGCGTTACCCGATACAAGGAATTTGAAATCATGGGGAAGAAATCGAATACCGGTAGCGGCAAGCTTCATCTCAAGTGGGTACGTTCCGCCATTTGTGCCCCGGTGAAACACAAGTTAGTGATCAAAGGGCTGGGCTTCACGCGCTTGAACCAGGTGATTGAGCGTCCGGACACAGCCGCGATCCGCGGCATGGTGGCCAAGGTCCCGCACTTGGTGGAGATTGTGAACTAGCTGTCAGAGAAATGCGTCGTTCGTCCTTCGTCGTTCGCGGTTCGGTTGTAGCGAGCGACCAACGCCGGACGGCCAACGACGGGTTTTCTTTATGAATCTTTCTAACATTCGAGCACCGAAGAAGGCGTCCGAGAACCGCAAGCGCGTCGGCCGTGGTATGGGTTCGGGCATGGGCAAAACGTCCACTCGCGGACACAAGGGCCAGCGCTCCCGCAGCGGGTCGCGTATGATGCGCGGCTTTGAAGGCGGCCAGATGCCGTTGCACCGGCGCATGCCGAAACGCGGATTCACCAACATCTTCCGCAAGGAATACAACATCGTGAATCTGGAAAAGCTCGCCGTTCTAGGCGAAGCTACCATTACGCCCGAAGTGTTGCGCAAGGCTGGCGTCATCCACACCAAGCATCCGGTCAAGATTCTGGGCGACGGGGAACTTTCCACCGCGCTCACCGTGCAGGCCCACAAGTTTTCCAAGTCGGCCCAGGAGAAGATCACCAAGGCGGGCGGCAAGTTTGAGGTCTTGCAGTAATGATTGAGAAACTGGCCAACGTATTTCGCATTCCCGATCTGCGGCGGCGCATTCTGTTCACGCTAGGGCTTCTGGCGGTGTACCGCCTGGGCGGTCACATTCCGACTCCCGGCGTGAATGCCGACAGGTTGCAGCAGTTCTTTGATCAGAACCGGGGCACGTTCCTGGGCTTTGTCGATCTCTTTTCCGGGGGCCAACTGCGCCGCCTGACGATTTTTGCTCTGGGCATCATGCCCTATATCACGGCGTCGATCATTCTGCAATTGCTGACCGTAGTCTATGAGCCCCTGGCCAAACTGCAGAAGGAAGGCGAACTCGGGCGCAAGAAGATCACTCAGTGGACGCGATATTTGACCGTGATGCTGAGCGCGGTTCAGTCTCTGGGCATTGCCCTCAGCCTGGAGAAGTCGGGCGATTTCGTGGTGAATCCGGGCATAGGTTTCACCCTGATGACCATGCTGACCCTGACCACGGGCAGCGCCTTCATCATGTGGCTGGGCGAACAGATCACCGAGCGCGGCGTCGGCAACGGCATGTCGCTGCTGATTTTCGCCGGCATCGTGGTTGGACTGCCACGCGGAGTGGCGGACCTGATCGACAAAGTCCGCACCGATGCCTGGGGCGCCTTTACCGCGCCTGCCATGATTTTGCTCGTAGGCTTGATGATCGTGATCGTGGCATTCATCGTTTACGTGGAACGCAGCGAGCGGCGAATTCCGGTGCAGTATGCCAAGCGCGTTGTGGGACGCAAAGTCATGGGAGGCCAGTCTACCCACCTGCCCTTGCGAGTCAATGCGGGCGGCGTCATGCCCGTCATTTTTGCTTCTTCCATCCTGACCATGCCGCAAATGGTATTTCAGGGTTTGAAGAGCAACCGTTATTTCGGCGATCTGATCCGCGCCCTGGGCTGGGGTGAACCGCTCTACACATTCCTGTATGCCGTCGGGATTATTTTCTTCGCCTACTTCTACGTGTCCATTGTCTTCAACCCGAACGAGGTTGCCGACAACATGCGCAAGTACGGCGGGTTTATTCCCGGCATTCGGCCGGGCAAGCGCACCGCGGATCACATCAATGAGATTCTGACCCGCATCACTCTGGTGGGCGCGCTGTACCTGATCATCATCTCCTTCATTCCGGAGTGGATGATTGCGGGCATTCACTTGAACCACTTATGGGGGCCGGTCGGGGCGTTTTTCGAGCGCTTGCCAGCGTGGATGACGAACGGTCTGGGCGTAACGTTTTATTTTGGCGGCACGTCGCTGCTGATCGTAGTGGGTGTAGCCATGGATACGGTGACACAGATCGAGGCCCAACTGATTATGCGCCACTACGACGGATTCACCCCCAAAAGCGGACGTATCCGCGGCCGCCGTACTTGGGCGTAGAGGGCGTGGAGAACCGAGCGCAGCTTGGTAGTTTTTGAAGTTGCCGCACCGCTTGTTTCATCCGGGCAGGCAAGGCTGGGGTCGGGGATACTGAGGCGGTTTATTGGAGAGCTCACAAAACGTCGGGCCGATCGTACTGTTGGGGCCGCCAGGGGCCGGTAAGGGCACCCAGGCCAAGCGCATCGTGGAACGCTACGACGTCCCGCAGATTTCCACCGGGGACCTGTTGCGGGAGCACGTAAGAAACGGCACTAGCTTGGGGTTGCTTGCCAAGGACATCATGGCCAGGGGGCAACTGGTGCCGGACGAACTGCTCTACGATATGGTCTCGGAGCGGTTGAGGCGTGTGGACTGCGGGCGCGGATTTGTCCTCGACGGATTTCCGCGCACTGCCGCTCAGGCGGGATGGCTTGACGCCTTCCTGGAACATGAGTTCTTTGACAACTCGAAGCCCAAGTGCTTGCCGATTGTGGTGCAGATCGACGTGGGCTATAATGAGATATTGCATCGGCTTACCGGACGAAGGACCTGTCCCACCTGTGGGCGAATCTATAACGCTTATCTCCAGCCACCTCGCGTCGAGGGAGTTTGTGACCTGGATGGCTCCAAGCTGGTAATCCGCAATGATGATCGCGAAGAGGTGATCCGGGAACGGCTGCGAGCCTATGAGGCGCAGACCCGGCCTGTAGCGGAGTACTACGAGCGCAAGGGGCGTCTGGTTTCCGTGGATGGCGACTTGCCGGTGGGTGAGGTAACCGGCCAGATCTTCTGGGTGATTGAGCATCACGGCGCCGCGGAAGTGAAGGATCCCCTCTGCGGCGGTTAGGGAATGGCGATTGTGTGTAAATCGACGGCCGAGATTGAAAAGATGCGGCGCAGCGGCCGCGTCGTCCGGGAAGTCTTGGATCATGTTCGCGCCCTGGTAGCCCCAGGCGTCACTACCATGGATTTGGAGCGTGCCGCCGAGAAGAAGATCAAGGACCTGGGAGCGAAGCCCGCGTTTAAGGGGTATTACGATTATCCTTGCGTGCTTTGCACCTCGGTGAACGAAGAGATCGTTCACGGCATCCCGTCGGAAAAGCGGGTGCTCAAGGCGGGTGACATTGTTTCCATCGATTGCGGCGTTGTGCTGGATGGTTACTACGGCGACGCTGCGATTACAGTTCCGGTAGGCGATTCGCTTCCCCCGGAAGTTCGCAAACTGCTCGAGGTAACCGAGGCCTCGCTGTACAAAGGCATCGAGCAGGCGCGGGTGGGGAACGCCATCGGTGATGTCGGCGCCGCCGTGCAGGAATACGTTGAGGCAAACGGATTCAGCGTGGTGCGCGAGTTCGTAGGGCACGGAATCGGCACCAAGCTGCACGAGGAACCGCAAGTCCCCAATTTTGGCGCTCGGGGCCACGGTGCCCGGTTGCGAGAAGGCATGGTACTGGCGATTGAGCCGATGGTGAATTTCGGCAAGCCCGGTACTCGCGTGCTGGATGACAAGTGGACTGCGGTAACCGCGGATGGCAGTTGCAGCGCCCACTTCGAGCATTGTGTGGCCGTCACCAAAGAAGGGCCGGTGATTTTGACGCAGTAATGCAGGAGTTAGTAGTCGGGAGTCAGGAGTCAGCCCGTGCACTCTTTGACCTCCGACCCAGGTTACTGACTACTGACCCCTAGCTACTGACTACTGGTTTTAAGGAGTGCATGAGCAAAGAAGACGCGATTGAAGTCATGGCAACGGTAGTGGAACCGCTGCCCAATGCGATGTTCCGGGTCGAACTGGAAAACAAGCACCAGGTACTGGCGCACGTATCCGGAAAGATGCGCAAGAACTTCATCCGTATTCTTCCCGGCGACAAGGTCGCCGTTGAGCTTTCGCCCTATGATCTGAATCGCGGGCGTATTGTGTACCGCTACAAATGAACTGAAAACTGGCCACTGACAACTGGGAACTGAGTTTATGAAAGTGCGAGCATCGGTAAAGAAAATTTGCGACAAGTGCAAGGTCATTCACCGTAAGGGTGTGGTGCGGGTGATCTGCGAGAATTCCAAGCATAAGCAACGTCAGGGATAAGACGCGCAGCAGCGGCGCGTTCCGGGAACAGGAGCACTATGGCACGTATTGCAGGCGTCGATCTACCGCGTAACAAGCATGTGGTGATCGCGCTCACTTATATCTATGGAATTGGAAATCCGCGTTCCGCGCGCATCCTCGATCAGGCCAAAGTGGACCCGATGAAGAAGGTTCAGGATCTGGGTGAGGATGAGGTCAACCGCATTCGCCAGGTTATCGAGTCCGAGGGGATGGTGGAAGGCGATCTGCGCAAGGAAGTTTCGATGAACATCAAGCGGCTCATCGAAATCGGATCCTATCGCGGCTACCGCCATCGCCGGAACCTGCCGGTCCGTGGACAGCGCACGCACACGAATGCGCGAACCCGCAAGGGTCCGCGCAAAGGCACGGTCGCGCAGAAGAAGAAGGCGACAGCAAAAACATAACGGCAGTAGTCAGGAGTCAGGAGTCAGTGAATCTCCTGCCCAGCCTGACTCCTGACTCCTGACTACCGACTACTGAGAACTGATCTATGGCAAAACCAGCAGCAGCGGCGGCGGGCGGCGCAGCCGCTCCCGAGAAAAAGAGCAAGAAGAAGACGTTCAAGAAGAAGGAGCGCAAGCACGTCACGCACGGCATCGCGCATATTCAGGCCTCCTTCAACAACACCATCGTGACCATTGCCGATCCGGCCGGGAACGTTCTTTCCTGGAAGAGTTCCGGTTCGCTGGGATTCCGCGGGTCGCGCAAAGGGACGCCCTTTGCCGCTCAGCAGGCGGCGATGAACGCGGCCAACATGGCGCGGGATCACGGAGTGCGGAGCGTTGAAGTGCGCGTGAGCGGGCCAGGTTCGGGACGTGAATCCGCGATCCGCGCGCTGGCTGCCGCCGGGATCGAAGTGCGTAACATTAAAGACGCCACGCCGATTCCGCACAATGGTTGCCGTCCGCCGAAACGAAGAAGAGTATAGGAGCGTCCTTCGTCGTACGTCGTTCGTCTTTCGCGAAGATCGTGACGGGCCACGACGAACGGCCAAGGACCAACGACAAATTTCGTCCGGGACGAAGGGTGAAGCCAAACCTGTAAACCGGTCATCTAAAGGAGAAGCAACTTGGCACGTTACACCGATCCCGTCTGTCGTCTCTGCCGCCGCGAGGGCATGAAGCTATTCCTCAAAGGCACCAAATGCTTCAGCGACAAATGTCCCATCGAGAAGCGTAACTTTGCTCCGGGACAGCATGGCAAGGACCGCAAAGCCAAAATCGTGGGCTACGGCCTGCAACTTCGTGAGAAGCAGAAAACCAAACGTATTTACTTCGCGCAGGAAGGCCAGTTCCGCAATTACTTCGAGAAGGCAGCCCGAACCAAAGGCGTTACCGGCGAAATGCTGTTGCAACAACTGGAACGCCGCCTGGACAATGTGGTTTACCGCCTTGGGTTCGGCATGTCCCGCCGCCAGGCGCGCCAATTGGTGCGTCACGGTCACATCCAGGTGGACGGACGCAAGGTCAACATCCCTTCCTACGAAGTGAGCGTTGGGGAAGAGATCGCCATTCGCGACGGCAGTCGCAAGCTGCCCATGCTGGAGCCGGCGAAAGATTTTGCCAGCCATCAGAATGCGCCAACTTGGCTGGAGATTGACCGCGACAATTACAAGGGCCGTGTGCTGTCGCTGCCCAAGCGCGAGGAAATTCAACTGCCGGTGAATGAGCAGTTGATTGTAGAGTTGTACAGTAAATAAGCCGTTGGCCCTTCGTCGTTCGTCGTTGGCAAATCAGCGAACGACCGACGGCCATCGACGGACGATGTTCTGGGTCCACATTTCGCACCAGATCAGCCTTCTCAAGGCGCTTGACCGGAGTTGGGCCGCTTCGGAATGCCTTGGTTGAGCCGCATGGTCGAAGGAGAATGAAACATGTTTTGGAAGGGCTTTCAAAAACCGAAACGTTTGGCGGTCGATACCTCGACCCTCACCGATAAGTACGGAATCTTCTGGGCACAGCCGTTTGAACGCGGCTTCGGCACCACTATCGGCAACGCCCTGCGGCGTGTGCTGCTTTCTTCAATTGAAGGAGCGGCCGTCACCGCGGTGAAGATCGAAGGCGTGCTGCACGAATTTCAGTCCATCCCGGGCGTGGTTGAGGACGCAACCGACATCATCCTCAACCTGAAGCAGATTCCTTTCAAGCTTAGCGGCGATGCTCCCAAAGCCATCTATCTGCGGGCCGATCAGCCTGGTGTCGTCACCTCAGGCATGATTGAGGCCGACGCCGACGTTGAGGTTCTGGACAAGGACGTCTACATCGCCACCGTCAGCGAAGGCGGCAAACTCGATATGGAGATGCGGCTCAAGCGCGGCCGCGGCTACGTTTCCGCCGATAAGAATTTTGACGAGGATCTCGGTATCGGTTTCATTCCCATCGATTCGGTACACTCTCCGGTGCGCAAGTGCAACTACACCGTGGAAGCCGCACGTCTCGGCCAGATTACCGACTACGACAAGCTCACCCTCGAAGTGTGGACCAACGGCTCCATCACCCCGGCCGATTCCATCGGCTTGGCGGCAAAGCTGCTGAAAGACCACATGAACATCTTCATCAATTTCGAGGAAGACATCGAGACGGCGACTTCGGCGGAAGAACGCAAGCCCGAGATCAAAAACGAAAACCTGAACCGCTCAGTCGAGGAACTCGAACTTTCGGTGCGCAGTTACAACTGCCTGAAGAACGCCAACATTCAGACTATTGGCGAACTGGTGCAGAAGACTGAAGCCGAAATGCTTAAGACCAAGAATTTTGGTCGCAAGTCGCTGAACGAGATCAAAGAGATTCTCTCGACCATGGGGTTGAGCCTGGGAATGAAGATCGACGAGCAGGGGAACGCCGTGCCTGGCCCGACTTCCAACCAGATTCTGCCTGCGTCGGCATACGGTCTGGATAACGATCTTTAGAAACTAGTAGTCAGGAGTCGGTAGTCAGGAAATCTTTAAAACCAGTAGTCAGGAGTCAGTAGTTAGTAGTCAGGGGTCAAGAAATCTTTAAAACCAGTAGTCAGGAGTCAGTAGTTAGTAGTCAGGGGTCAAGAAATCTTTAAAACCAGTAGTCAGGAGTCAGTAGTTAGGAGTCAGGTCAAACCAAACTGACTCCCGACGCATGACTCCTGACTCCCGAACAGAGGTTTTTATGCGCCACAAGGTTGCAGGATGGAAACTGGGACGTAACACCGCGCACCGCCGCTCCTTGCTGCGGAATCTGGTGACCTCGCTCATTCTCGAGGAGCGCATCGAGACCACGATTCCCAAGGCCAAGGCTATGCGCCCGCATGTGGAGAAGATGATCACGCTCGGCAAGCGCGGAGATCTGGCCGCGCGCCGCCGGGCGCTGGCTTACCTTATGACCGGCGCGGCGGTGGACAAGCTGTTTGACACCATCGCACCCCGTTTCGGCGATCGCAACGGTGGTTACCTGCGCATCGTCCGCACGGGCTGGCAAAAGGGCGACGGGGCCGACAAGGCCTTCGTCGAACTGCTGGGCAGCGAAAAAGTGCTCGACGAAAAACGTCAGAAGCGCGCCGAAGCCCGCGCCAAGCGCGTGTCCGAGACCAAGAAGGCCATGGAAGAAGCCGAGCAACAGCAGGGTGGCGCCAGCGCCGAAGGCGGCGAAACCAAAGAGTAGCTCGCGATTCCCAACTTAAAAACCAAATGCACCCCTTTCTTGGGGTGCATTTTTTTGGTGGGCGGATACCGCGCCCGTAGTTCTTCCGTACATGTCCTACTGGGGCACCGCGGTAATCTAGCCCCGAGCCCGCATCCCGTTACACTGGGCGTAGGACCATGGGGTTTTCCCGCGTACAAATCGGCATCGCAGTCGGCGCGGCCATGCTGGTTCTGCTGATCTTCTTTGGCTATCTGATGTGGCTGAACGGTCAGGGGCCGGTGCTGGCTCGCTCGCTGGATCGCGATCCGCTCTCCGGAACTCCGGATTCCATCCGCCTGAATCCCTTGCGCGACCGCACTTCCGAGCGCGAGGCCGCGGAGTTCATGCGTGCCATCCGTGACGGTCACTGCAATGAACAACTCGCCGAGTGGGAAAAGGACTACCGCAGGAAGTATGCCGCCTTCATCTGCAGCTCCGAGTCACAGCACCCGCTAATCTCGTGGGAGGTGGTGGATTGGGAAGATGCCCCGCCGCTGCGCATCCTGCACTATCGCGGCAAACGCTGGAACAGTCCCGCCCACAACGGCACCTATTCCGAATTGTTTTCCGTGACCCTGGAAGATAAAGACGGGACCTGGGTCGTCACCAAGTACGACGCCATGTACTGAGGTTCCGCGGCTGGGATCGAATCAACCAATCGCTTTAGGCTGCGAAATTCTGCCGGCTCTGCCCAGATCGCACTCGTAGAAAAATGAAGATCAGAATCTGCGCCGTCAGCGCCGCCGAGCTGTCCAGCACGACGTCGGCGAACCTGCCGGTTCGGGAAGGCAGGTAGGTCTGATGCCACTCATCCAGGCTTGCCACCAAAACGGTCATGAAAAAAGCAATCACAGACCAGCGCAGCGCCCATCCCCGAACAAATTTCAGATGAAGCGTCGCGCGCCAAGCGCGAAATAAAAGAAAACTCAACGCAAAGTAGCCCACAAAATGGCCAACCTTCCTGATGTAGTGATGCCAGACCTCGAAGCGAGCCAGATTCAGCCCCAAGAGAAAATGAAATATGGGATAGAGAATCCGGCTGGTGTGCTCAGAGGAAAGCCAGTCGGTGGATTCCACCGCAATCAGCCCGATCCACAGGAGCGCGGCAATCCAGGTTTTGAGTAACTGCTTTTGGTCAGGGGTCAAGAGCGAGCTTCCCCAGCGGATTGGAAAAACATGGATCCTTTCAGAATGCAGATTTACTCGACGGCATAGTTGGGCGCTTCCCGGGTAATCATCACATCGTGCACGTGGCTCTCGCGCAGGCCGGCTACGCTGATGCGGACGAAACGCGCCTTCTGCAGCAATTCCGGGACGCTACCGCAGCCACAATATCCCATACCCGACTTTAGTCCGCCCACCATCTGGTGCACAATCATGGCGACGGAGCCGCGGTAGGGAACGCGTCCTTCGATGCCCTCCGGGACCAGCTTGGCCAGCCGGTTCGGCTCTTCGCCCATGACCGGCATGGCAGTGGAGGAGTCGCCGTCGCTGTTCTGGAAATAGCGTTCACTGGAGCCCGCCGCCATCGCGCCGAGCGACCCCATGCCGCGATACGACTTGAAGGTCCTCCCTTGATACAGGATCAGTTCGCCGGGACTCTCATCGGTTCCCGCGAACAGGGATCCGATCATGACCGCGCCTGCGCCTGCCGCCAGAGCTTTGGTGATATCGCCGGAATACTTGATGCCCCCATCGGCAATCACGGGAATGTTGGCGTCCTTTGTGGCGCGGTAGGCCTCGGCGATGGCGGTGATCTGAGGCACGCCGGCTCCCGTCACCACCCGTGTGGTGCAGATCGAACCGGGACCGATGCCGACCTTCACCGCGTCGGCGCCCGCCCGAGCCAGTTCGCATGCGCCGTCGAACGTTCCCACGTTACCGGCGATCAGATCCACCTCCGGCAGTTTCGACTTCACCTGCTTGATGGCTTCCAGCACGCGGGTCGAGTGACCGTGGGCGCTGTCAATCGCGAGCAGATCCACCTTTTCTTTGACCAGCTCCTGCGCCCGTTCCAGGAAATCGCCCGTCGCGCCGATGGCAGCGCCGACCCGCAACCGTCCATGGGAGTCCTTGGCTGCGTTGGGATATTTGAGTTTCTTCTGAATGTCTTTAACCGTGATCAGGCCCTTGAGATGGAACCCGTCATCCACGACCAGCAACTTTTCGACGCGGTGCTCATGCAGAATTTTTTCCGCATCCTCCAGCGTGGTGCCGACCGGCACGGTGATCAGATTTTCCTTGGTCATGACCTTGCTGATGGGAATATCGAAACGGGTTTCGAAGCGCAGGTCGCGGTTGGTGAGGATGCCGACCAGCTTCCCATTCTTGGTGATGGGCACACCCGAAATCTTGTACTGGCGCATGACCTCGAGCGCCTCGGACACCTTGGCATCGGGCGACATGGTGATCGGGTCGACAATCATGCCGCTCTCCGAGCGCTTTACCTTGTCCACTTCGTTGGCTTGCTGCTCGATCGAAAGGTTGCGATGAATGATCCCGATGCCACCCTGCTGCGCCACCGCAATCGCCATATGCGATTCGGTGACCGTGTCCATGGCCGCGCTGATAATCGGAATATTCAAGCGGATATTGCGCGTGAGCTGAGTCTGGGTATTGGTCTGTGTAGGGACAACGTCAGAGCGGGCGGGCAGCAGCAACACGTCGTCGAAAGTGAGTGCCTCAGGAACGGGGAAATGAATCATAATTTTCTCGGTCGCGAAGGGTAATCTCTTATTTTAGAGACGCACGCCGGATCAGGCAACTGCACATTTCGGCGAGTGCGTTAATCCATATAAGGAGAGATGGGCCAGTGTCCTAAAATTCCATAAACCACCAAGGACACAAAGTTACATGAAGGGTGAATTCTGAGCCGGGGCTACCGACCGGCGAATATGAGATCGAAGAGGTAACCCCTATCATTCACCAGCAACAGAGTGACTCATAGGCCATTGCGCACGATTCGCGCGGCGCACACACTTTGGTCAAGGCTTTCCCCCTCCCTATAAACTCACAACAAATGTGGGCCCAGGGAATCGCAGTTCACTCCGTTGATGTGATACGATTCCCGCGCGGAGGGAATCATGCACTTCAACTTCACCAGCGTGACGACCGGCCTCGTGCTGGTCGTCGCGCTTTTTGTTTCTTATGCTTTGACAATGTGGGTAAGAGCGGCTTCCCAAGGTTCCCCTATAGGGGTGGGGGGGTTGTTTGGTCCACTCATCAGTTTTAGGTACTGGATGCTCTCCATCGCTGTTTTCATTGTGGGGGTATGCATCACAAACCTTTTCGCGCGATGACCCGCAAGAAGCATCCCCCACACGCGCCGGTGAGTTGTATTCGCGACAACAGTCTCACCGGACTGACTGTCCGCTTCGTCTGTCCCACCTGTGGCCGCGAAACTAACATCCTTCTGACAATCTGTTGAAGTTCTTCCCATGCCTGGGGACTGAGCTGATCTTCGAGCGCGAGAATCTCTTGCTGGGCAACCTCGTGGGTTTCCTTCGCGTTACTTTGGGGCCTTCGTGGTTTTGATTTGATTAGGGACTAACAAGAGATGGAAAAAGTCACCCGACTTGACCGCCGAGGTATAATTTTTCGAACTCCCCCCGCTGGAGAACCCTGTCATGAAAACACCCGGCCGCCGACTCGCAACTGTTCCGCTCGGTCTATTAAAACGATTCACTATAACCCTGGTTCTTCTTGTGCTTCCCGCATCCCTCCTCGGCCAACAAGTCACCGTCGACATCACGCCGGGCCACTCCACAAATTCTTTCAGCCCGCTGCGGGCACTCGGGGCGGGCATTGATCGCGATCCGCTCAATTCCGTGACGACCATCTTCGGTTCTACCGACGTGCAGGAAATGCTCACCGCGGGATGGGGACCGATCAGCTACCGGCTGAACACCGAGCTCAGCATCCAAGCCTGGCATTGGAATCCGACTGGCACGTGGAGCGATCCCGGCGGACGGGGCTACTTCGTCGGCGATGCCAACAGCTCCGGCAGTATCAAGCGGTCATTCGGATACAACCTGCCGCATCGTGGCACCACAAGCAACTATGGGACCAGCGGCGGCTACTCGAAGCTGGACGATGGTGACACTACGACCTACTGGAAGAGTGATCCCTATCTCGACGAAACCTATACCGGCGAGAGTGATTCGCGGCACCCCGGATGGATCGTGGTGGACCTGGGCCGCAAAATGGGCGTGGACGCGATCAAGATCGCATGGGCCAACCCCTACGCGACGAGCTACCAAGTGCAGTACTGGACCGGCAACGATGCGATCGGGAATCCCGGCCGGGGAAACTGGAAAGACTTTCCCAACGGCACCGTAGTCGACGGGAAGGGCGGCACTGTCACGTTGCAACTGTCGCGGAGCAAGATGAACGTGGAATTTGTGCGCGTGTTGATGACTGCGTCGTCGAACACTTGCGACACTCATAGTTCCTCTGATCCCCGCAATTGCCTGGGATTCGCCAGCAACGAGGTCTATCTGGGGTACCTCACCTCGGGCAAGTTTGTAGATCTCATGCACCACAGCGCTGATCCTAACCAGACCCTTACTTATGCCTCTTCCGTCGATCCCTGGCACGATCCAACGGGCATTGCCAAGGATGACGGGGAACAGCCGGGCTTCGATCTTGTCTTCAATAGTGGGCTGACGCGCGGCCTGCCCATGACCATTCCCGTCGCCATGCTTTACGACAATCCTGACAATGCCGCCAACGAGATCGCCTATCTGGAGAGTCGCGGCTACGCCATCAACTTCGTCGAACTCGGCGAAGAGCCCGATGGCCAGTTCGTGTTGCCCGAAGACGACGCGGCGTTATATGTGCAGTGGGCAGAGGCGATCCACAAAATAGATCCCAACATCAAGTTGGCCGGTCCCGTCTTTGAAGGCGTCAGCAGCGACATTCAGGTGTGGCGGGATGCCCGGGGAAATGTCTCCTGGTTCAACCGCTTTTTGAACTACCTCAACAGCCACGGTCATCTTGGGGATCTGAACGTGATGACGTTCGAGCACTACCCCTTCAATCCCTGCAATATCCAATGGAGCGATTTGTACCAGGAGCCTGCCCTGGTGCGAGGCATTATGAAGGTCTGGCAAAATGACGGATTGCCCAAGAATGTTCCCATGCAGATCACCGAATCCAATCTGGCTTTCGATACTGCCATTCAGTATATGCAGCCGTTCGGCGCCCTGTGGCTGGCCGATTATGCGGGATCATTTCTGACCGCCGGCGGGCAGGGCCTGTTTTACTATCAGTGGGAGCCGCTGCCCATGTATCACGGATGCGGGGGATGGGGCACATTCGGGATGTTCAACGTAGGTGCGCACTACAACGTCAAACAGGACACAGCTCAGCTTTTCTCCGCGCAGATCTTGACTCAGGAATGGGTCGAACCGGTGGACCAGCCTCATTCCGTGCATCCCGCTTCCAGTGACATCAAAGACGGCAAAGGCCATGTCCTGGTGACGGCATATTCCGTGCTGCGTCCGGATGGGCAATGGGCACTGCTGCTGGTGAACAAAGACCAGTCGAATCCACATTCGGTGGTGGTCGATTTCCGTAACTCTTCCAACCACAGCCATCACTACTTCCAGGGCACGGTGAAGCAAGTGAGCTTCGGCGCCGACAACTATGTGTGGCATGCGAAAGGGCAGAACGGCTACGCCAATCCGGATGGCCCGGCCACCAAATCCGACCAGCACGGCGGCAAGGGCTCGGAATACACACTGCCTGTGGCTTCGGTGACAGTGCTGCGAGGAACGGTGCAGTAAACAACGGCTAGTGGCTAGTTTCTAGTTTCGGCGACTTTCGAGATCGCAAGCTTGTACCCTTCCACGAAACTTGAAGACACCACTTCTGACCCGGGCCGAGACTCTCTAGTTCACCGTCAGTGGCGCGGAAACACTTCCGATCTTGCCGGTCAGATTGTCCCGCACCATCATGCGCACGGTGTATTGTCCCGGCGGAAGCTCCATCATGTTCTTGTAACTGATGCCTTGGGTTTTCACGATCGCCATCGATTCCGGCTTGATGTTGCCTTGCAGCGGCTGCTCGAACTTGCCCGCGTTCGCCCCTTTATCGGTTGTGACGATGGCGCGGAGATCAATGCTGAAGCGGTTCTGAGCGACTTCGTCGATGACGATCCCGTTGCTAGGTACGGCGATCGAGAAATTCACTCTGCGTTTATCGCCATCCGGTGCGGTTCCAAGCCAGCGCAGAGTGATGGGAACGCTGGTGGCATCGAAGGGGGAGTTGAGGGCGAAATCCTCATCCATCACTCGAGTCATTGCCGAATTCATGGTGGCATTGGTGACAAAGAAACCGCTGCGCGCGCGAATCTCAACGCTGGGCTTATTCACTTTTACTTTCAAGGATCGCCAGCCGGGCTTGTCGTTATGGGTGTCGAGATAATAGCCGAGCATGTAGTAGGACGAAGCATCATCGGCTGCCTTGTGAAAGCTGCCTGCCAGATCCTCGGTGTTGTAGAAGGCCCGGCCACCGGTCATGGCGGCAAAGTCCCTTAAGCTGTCCAGCGAAGATGCCTGCAGCCAGCTCCGCCCAACCTGGGCGTTCATCATCTGGGGACCCAAGTGCCCCCCGGAATAGGTCGCGTCCGCGGCCACGGAGTTGGCGACCAGCCCACGAATATCGACCGGATAGACCGACATTTCCGATTGGTTCAAAGCTGCCATAGCATGTTCGTAGAGCTGGGTCAGCTGACCACCGGGTACGGTAGAGGGCGAGTCGATGGTAAAAGGAAAACTCCCGGTGGCCCAGATGAGCGCTTTCCGCCCCGGGATCCCGGAGACATAATTCGCAACATCCAGGAATGCATGCAGAGTCAGCTCAATGGCGTGATTTTGCTCAAAAGCCCCGGAGATGGCATCGCCTTTAAGTGCGAAATCGCGCAACTGGCCCGCAATGTCGATTAGCGGAACGACATCCGAGTCTCCGGCAAATCCTCCGGGTAAACCGGAATTGCTGGAGGGTACATCGAAGTTGCTTTGGCCAGCAGCGGCCACCTGTGCCTCGGTATCGAAGCCTTGCATCGCAGATATTTCTCCCCTGACCTTCTTCACGGCAGCGATCAGTTGAGTAGGATCAGATGTAAGGCCCTGTAATACTCGTACGCCTCTGCTGCCAATCATTACCAGGCCCATCGTCTGCCCCGGATCCAGATTCTCGGATAGATATTTGATGAGCTGCTGGCGGCCATATGCCTGGTCCAGATAGGGAGTGTTGATGGAGTCGATCGCGATGATGGCCAGGGTTCGAGGCTGCTTGGGGTCGGCCGTCATGTTGCTGAATTCTCCCGGCTTCGGCGCAGGAGCGGGCAGAGGAGCGTTGGCCGCCGTGATTTCCTCAAATGCGCCAACCTTTTGTTCCTTGCCATTCTCAAAAATCTGGAAATTCTCTTTCGCCAGATTGTGAATGTGCACGCCGGACTTGTCGGTCACCACAACGGGCACTTGCACCAGAACGGTGGTCGAAGAGAACTCCACTTTCTGGTCGTCTTCGGCGTTGTGCGTGCTGAACGGGTTACGGGAGCTGGAAGGCATCGCCGGGCCGCCAACACCAAAGCGCGCCCCCTGATCAACCACCGGGCCCGACGGTGATCCGGTTCGGCCTCCGCCACCTCTTTGAGCCCACACACAAGTGGAGACAACCAACGCAAGCAGGAAGAAAAGAGGATGTCTGACACGGCACATAGGAAAGCTCCTTGGACGCACGAGAATTATAGCTCCGGAGAATGCTTCTGGCGTTTGTCTTTTGCTTTCGACCAGCGTATATTGGTTATTGGAAACTGTTGTGTAGTACCGGATTTTGGCGAAGCACACCAGTGGGCGCAAGCCCACTTTTTAGTTTGCGGGCCTTTCGGGGCTGCACGGTGCGGCAGTAAGTTACTGGTTTCATGGGACTTGACGTCGATCGGGTGCGCGAAATCGCAGAGCGGGTGGCGGCCTCCAGCGGTTTAGAGGTGGTGGATGTGGAAATGCGCGGCGGAGGCAAAGCCCGCATGCTCCGCATCTTCATTGACAAGCGCGGCGGCGTGACCCACGAAGATTGTGCAAATTTCAGCCGCGAGGTCGGCACGATTCTCGACGTAGAGGACGTAGTTCCTGGCGATTCGTATCTTCTGGAGGTTTCCTCTCCGGGGCTGGATCGCAAACTGTCGAGGCTGGCGGACTATGAGCGATTCACCGGCAGCCGCGTGAAGCTGACTACGCGCGATCCGGTGAGCGGAAGCCGGCACTTTGAAGGACGGTTGGAGAGTTTTCGCGAAGGGCGTTTGACTCTGGACCTGAGCACGGTGCGAAAACAGAAGAAGCCGCATTCGGCGCCGGTTGCGTCACAGAGATTGGAGATCGAACTGGCCAACGTGGAGAAGGCGAATTTGGTACCGGAAATCTAGGAAACAGGAGTCAGTAGTCCGTAGTCAGCGGTCGTTTGCTGACTCCTGACTACTGACTCCTGACTACGAAATCATTATGGCAAGCGAGCTTTACAACACTATCGATGCCCTCAGCCGGGAGAAGGGGATTGATCCGCAGATTGTGGTGAGCGCGGTGGAAGATGCCATCGTAGTCGCCACTCGCAAGTACTACAAGACGCAAGAAAATCTGCGTGCCCAACTCGACAAGGATACGGGTAAGATTCGCGCCTTTGCAGTCAAGACAGTAGTGGAAGCGCCGGAGCAGGTGGAAGATCCGCTGCTGCAGGTCACGCTGGACGACGCCCGCAAGGTGGATCCCAATGTGGAAGTGGGCGGTGAACTGCAAATCCCCAAGGCGACGGAAGGGATTTTGGGGCGGATTGCGGCGCAGTTGGCGAAGCAAGTGATTTTCCAGAAAGTCCGGGAAGCCGAGCGTGACACCGTTTACAACGAGTACATCGGGCGTGTAGGTGAAATTGTCAATGCCACGGTGAAGCGCATCGAAGGACCAGATGTAATTTTCGATCTGGGCAAAGCCGAATCGCGCATGCCGCGCAAGGAGCAGTCGCGCCTGGAGTCGTTCGCCATCGGTGAGCGCGTGCGGGTGGTGATCGCGCGGGTGGAACGAGCCTCTAAGGGACCGGCCGTGGTGGTCTCGCGGGCTGCACCCGAACTGGTGCAGCACCTGTTCCAGACGGAAGTGCCGGAAATCTACGATGGGACTGTTGTCATTCGGGCCATCGCGCGGGAAGCAGGCGAACGCACCAAGATCGCAGTCATGTCCAAAGACAAAGACGTGGACGCAGTGGGCGCTTGCGTGGGCATGAAGGGGATGCGAGTGCAGTCCATCATTCGCGAGCTGCGTGGCGAGAAGATCGATATCATCGAGTACCACGAAGACGCAGTGACATTTGCCGAAAAGGCGTTGCAGCCGGCGAAAGTGAGCCGAGTGACCGTTCTCGATGGTTCCGATAAGCACCTGGAAGTGGTGGTGGACGATAGCCAGCTCTCGCTTGCCATCGGCAAAAAAGGACAAAATGTCCGTCTGGCGGCGAAGCTGCTGGGTTGGAAGATCGATATCAAGAGCGAGGAAGAGAAGCGCCAGGAAGTCGAACAGCAGATGTCGCAGCTGGTGACTCCCACTTCAACTCCACTGGAGAGTGTGCCGGGCCTGGGTGAAGGATTGATCGAGAAGCTGACGGCGGCGGGTGTAGCTACGGTGGAAGCTCTGGCAGATATGACTCCCGAGCAACTGGAAGCCATCGAGGGTATTGGTCCGAAGACGGTGGAAAAAATCAGCCTGGCGGTGAATAATTATTTCTCCAGTCTGGAGGCTGGAGAATCGGCGGCTGCACCCGCGGCCGAAGGCGAAGTGGCCCAGGAACCGGCGGCCGAGGAAGAGCCATCGCAAGAATCAGGCGGCGGCGAGACGACTGTGAAGGAGATCGGGCCAATAGAAGCCGCCTCAACAACAGAAACTGACGCACCAGCAGAGACTGACGCAGTAGCAGAGACTGATGTGCAGACGGAAGAACCAGCGGAGGCGCATGTTCCCTCCGAGAGTAAAGACTAATGAAAGCGTTCCGCAATTGCAGGGTAAGCCGAGGCGGGGAACTCAAAACCGACACCGTGAGGTTGCTATGAAGACTTAGCGGAAAGTCCGGAGAAAAGAAAAGGGCGGATGAGCAAGATTCGAATTAACGATCTGGCCAGGGAGCTGGAAGTCAAAAGCAAAGCGATTCTCGATGTACTTCCTTTAGTGGGCGTCACTGAGAAGAAGACGCACTCCAGTTCCGTGGAAGAGGACGAAGCGGAGAAGGTGCGCGCGCACTTTCGCGTCAGCAGCGAAGCCCAGACCTCGGCCAAACACTCGCGCTCTAGCCGCATCGAGACCGACGAGATCAGGACCAAGATCGATCTCTCTCACATTTCCCGGCCAGGCGACGTTCTCAACGCCATTCGCAAGCAGCAAACTCCCTCGATGGGAAGCGTGCCTCAAGCCCGTCCGGGAGTCGATTCTTCTCCCGTCGAAACGAAGCTGGCTGCCGCCACACCGGCAACGCCAGTCGCTAGAGCTTCCGTGGCAATACCGCCCACGCCTCAAGCTCCGCCGCGGGTGGTTGTGCCAACCCCAACGGTCAGGCCTACTTTCACCGCTCCAGCACCGACGCCCGTCCAACCTCCGGCCAGTGCTTCTGCGCCAGCGGTGATTCCCAGCCCAACCCGTACGGCAGGTGCGGCCCCGGTCGCGCCTCCTGCGGCGCAGAGCGGAATCCCGGTCTCTGCGATGCCACCTGCTGCTCCCGTGCAACCGCCGGTTCCAGTTGCCGCGAAGCCCGGAGCACATACCGCGGCACGTTCGCAAACGCCACTGCCGCGGATGATTGTTCCCCAGACCGGTCCGCGACCGGTGTACAAAGCCCCGCCGAGGCCCGCTGCGCCAACTGCGGGAGCCGGAGCGCCCGCTCGTCCGGTTCCTGGACGCCCGGTGCCGGGACAGCCCATCTTCCAGCGTCCGCGCCCAGGCGGGGCTCCAGGCGCGCGCCCGCCGTTGCGTCCGGGAGAGCGCCGGCCGATGCACCCGACTCGCCAGTCGCCCACGGGCACACGTCCCATCGGAGTGGGTCCGGGGGGGCCGCCGCCAGGCACGACCCGCCCAGGCAGCCGGCCCGGGGCGCCAGCGCGTCGTCCTGGTCAACGCTACATTCCGCGTGGCGTGAAAGAAGGCCCGATGAAGGGCTTCGTTCCGCCGCCGCGGCTCACGCTTTCGAACGAACCGCAGCCCATCACACGCAGCATCACTATCACGGAAGGAATCAGCGTCAAGGATCTGGCTGAGAAACTCGGTATTCGCGCCAAGGATCTGATTGCGCGACTGCTGGGCCGCGGCGTTTTCGCCACCATCAATCAGACGCTCGACGCAGAACTGGCGAGCGAAATGGCGCGTTTCTTCGGCGCCGATACCAATGTGATTACCTTCGAAGAACAAGCCGCGAAAGAAGTTTCCGACGCGGCGGCGGGGGAGGAAGGCGCAGCCACGGAAGGCGTGCCGCGTCCGCCGGTGGTCACGATCATGGGCCATGTGGATCACGGCAAGACCACGCTGCTCGACTCCATCCGTTCCACCGATGTGGCCGGAGGCGAGGCGGGCGGCATCACGCAGCACATCGGCGCTTACAAAGTGACCATTCAGGACAACGACTCGCCAGCCTACGGACGCCAGATTGTCTTTCTGGACACTCCGGGTCACGAAGCCTTCACCCGCATGCGCTCCCGCGGCGCCAAGGCTACAGATATCGTCGTGCTGGTCGTGGCCGCCGATGATGGCGTCATGCCGCAAACACTCGAGGCGATTGACCACGCCCACGCCGCGGAGGTTCCGATCATCGTGGCGGTGAACAAAATTGACAAGCCGGACGCGATGCCGGACCGGGTCAAGAAGCAGCTTGCCGATCGTGGGTTGATGCCGGAAGATTGGGGCGGAACCACTGTGTTCGTGGATGTGTCGGCGAAGCAGAAAACCAATTTAAATCTGCTGATGGAAATGATCTGCCTGGTGGCGGATCTGCAAGAACTGAAAGCTACGCCAGAACGCCCCGCAACCGGGGTGGTGCTCGAAGCGAAACTGGATCGCGGCCGTGGACCTGTAGCCACCGTGTTGGTACAGAACGGAACCCTGCATACAAGCGACAACTTTGTGGTCGGCAACGTGTTCGGTAAGGTGCGAGCGATGTTCGACGACCGCAGCAACCAACTGGAGGAAGCACCGCCCTCGACCCCGGTAGAAATCCTCGGGATGGAGGGGTTGCCGCAAGCCGGGGATCAGTTTGTGGTGGTGGCCGATCGTGATAAGGCTCGGGGAATCTCAGAGTACCGGGAGCAGAAGGCACGCGAAGCCGCGTTGGCGAAGAGTTCGCGCGTGTCGCTGGAAGGTTTGGCAGAACAGCTCAAAACGGTCGGCGTGAAGGAATTGAACATCATCCTGAAGGCCGATGTCGGTGGCTCGGTCGAGGTGCTCACCGATCTGCTGGCTAAGCTCTCGAATGACAAGGTTCGCCTGAAGGTGTTGCATTCCGGCGTGGGCGCAGTTACGGAAACCGATGTGCTGCTGGCCTCCGCTTCCAATGCCATCATCATCGGCTTCAATGTGCGCCCCGAGCGGAAGGCGCAGGAACTGGCCGAGCAGGAGAAAGTGGATATTCGGCTGCACTCGATCATTTACGAACTGCAGGATGAGATCAAGCGCGCCATGAGCGGATTGCTCGAGCCCACCATCAAGGAAACCTATCAAGGTCGCGCCGAAGTGCTCGAAACCTTCCGCATTCCGAAGGTGGGCACGGTGGCCGGCTGCCGAGTGATGGATGGCCTGATCAAGCGCGATTCCGAGGTTCGGCTGCTGCGCGACAACGTCGTCGTATTCAAGGGGAAGGTCGCGTCGCTGCGAAGGTTCAAAGACGATGCCAGCGAAGTCCGCAACGGGATGGAGTGCGGCATCTCGATCGCCAACTACGGAGACATCAAAGTCGGCGACGTCATCGAGGCCTTTGCGACCGAGAGAATTGCGGCAGAAGTGATCGCGTAGAAGCGGTCGTTGGCCGTTCGTCGTTGGCCCTGAACCCAATCAGACTGTCGCGTGCAAAGCGCGACAGTGCGCGCGGCTCGCCCAGATCCCTCGCTGCAGCAAAGAACGCTTGCTCGGGATGACAAAGCAAACTGCACCACTACCCAAACTGGCTGCCCTTTTGCAGGTTGCCGGGACACCAAGGCCCGCTTCTTAGGAGTGCCGATTCTAGTGCCATACCGAAGACATCACCGACCAAGTGGCAAGGTCCTGCGCGTAACGGCACTTCAGTGATCAATGGACTACAATCAGTTTTGGGGACGGTTCTCCTTCTCAGTCAGTGCTGACTGGTATCACCTGGCTCCAATGATTGCCTTTCTCACCCTCGAACTCAGCATCGAAGCGGCGCAGTCCCTCAAAGATAAGAGGCAAGTGGTGCGCAGCCTGAAAGATCGTCTCCGGGCGCACTTCAATGTTTCCGTGGCGGAACTGGACGCGAGCGGACTGTGGAACCGTGCGACCATTGGAGTGGCCAGCGTCTCCGACTCGCGCGACTATCTTGACGGCTTAATGAAGAACGTGGAGCGCCAGGCAACCCGTATCGCCAACAATGGCGGAGCCGAGATCGCAGACTCCTTTGTGGAATACCTGTAACTTTGACTAGCTGTAATTCATTCCATCCACAGCACTTGTCGCGTAAGACGAAAGTACCCAGGACCGGCCACCGGTAATGACGCCGGAAGTCCAATTTTCTGATATTCTCATTCGTTTTATTCCGAGGCAAAAACGGTGGAGAAGCGGGGCCAGAAATATCATCGGGAACGGCTGGGTGAGGCTCTGCGCGAGGAGATTGAGACCATCGTGGAGGGCGAGTTGGCTGACCCGCGTGTCGGACTGGTGAACGTAAGTAGCGTGGAACTGGCTGACGATTCCCGCTCGGCCCGGGTTTTGGTGGTGGTCGAGGGCGACGATGCGGAAGCGGACCGTTCGCTGGAGGGACTGGCTGCGGCAGTGGGCTTCATCCGTCATGAGGTGGCGGAACGCTTGCATCTGCGTCGGGCGCCGGAACTTTTTTTTCAATTAGACCGATCGCAGAGATATGAAGCCAGAATTGAAGAGCTGTTGAATCGCACGAAACGAAGGGGCAGATAGCCGGGTACGGATCCTGTAGCCGGGAAGGCTCACGCCGATATGTTGAAAGAAGTTCTCAAACACATTGAGCAGCGCAACCGTTTCTTGCTGACCTCGCATGCACGGCCGGATGGAGACGCCGTCGGTTCGGCGCTGGCATGCTGCCAGATTCTGCGTTCCATGGGCAAGGAAGCCGACGTGGTTCTGCGCGATGGTGTTCCGCGCATCTACCGGCCGCTGCCTTTCGCCGACAGAGTCGTCCGGGCGGAGCGTGTGAATGGAAACTACGAAGCGGCCATCATCCTGGAATGTGACAGCATCCAGCGTACCCGCCTGGAAGGGCTGGAGAACCGCTTCCTGATCAGCATTGACCATCATCTGAGCGGCCGGCCTTTTGCCGACGTCAACTGGATCGACCCCAATGCGGTGGCGACGGCAGAAATGGTGTACCGCCTGGCACGAGAAGCAGGCGTGAAAATTTCTCCGGAAACCGCAACCTGTCTTTACACCGCAGTGCTCACGGATACGGGTTCGTTCATGTTTGAAGGCACCAACGAACACACCTTTGCTTTGGCACGGGAACTGGTACTGGCTGGCGCCGATCCTGCGCGCTGTGCCCGTAACGTGTATTTCGGACATTCCACGGCGAAGATGCGTCTGCTGGGCGCCGCCCTCTCCAACCTGCACCGCGAAGGGCCGCTGGCTTGGATTTGGGTCACACAAGAGCAAATGGACCGCTTCTGCGCAAAAGAAGAAGATTGCGAAGGGCTGGTGAATTACGCACTCTCGATTCAGGATGTGGAAGTCGCCGCATTTTTCCGCGAACTCCCTGATGGCCGGTACCGTGTCAGCCTGCGCAGCAAGGGTGATCTGAATGTAGCTGCAGTCGCAGAGCAGTTCGGCGGCGGCGGTCATGCCTGCGCCGGCGGTTGCTCTCTCGGCGGACCCCTGTCGGTTGCGGTGGCCAAGGTTCTGGCGCAACTTCGCACCCATCCTTCCGTACAATAGCTCTCCATGGACATTTCGCTCGTGAGGCAGGCGTCTTCGTTTGTCGGTGCGCTCCTGATCCTGGTCGCCTACGCCGGCCATCAGCTGAAGTGGATGGACTCCCGCAGAACCGGGTACAACATCATGAACGCCGTGGGCTCTGCCATTCTTGCCTACATCGCATTTCATCCTTTCCAGCTTGGCTTCGTCGTGCTGGAAGTGACGTGGGTGCTGATCAGCCTTTGGGCGCTGGTGAGACCGGCGCACCAGGAGCGGGCAAATTGACGACTGGCGATTTTCGATGGACGATTGAAACCCGGCTCATCCTTTCAGACTTATCCGTGTTCATCCGTGCAAATCTGTGGCTAGGAAGTTCGGCATGAACCAGGCGGCGCGCTCTCGCACCGACTGGCTCCTCCTGGCCGGCTTTTGCGGGTTCCTATTTTTCTTCGGGTTAGGGTACTTCGGGTTGATCGGCGCCGACGAGCCGCGTTACGCGCAAGTGGCGCGCGAGATGCTCGCCCGTCACGACTGGATCACCCCCACACTCGACGGCAGGCCGTGGCTCGAAAAACCGCCTCTTTACTACTGGCAAGCGATGCTCGCCTATATCCTGTTTGGGGTAAGCGATTGGGCGGCACGCTTGCCATCCGCCGTGGACGCCACTCTCATGGTGGTCACGATCTATTTGTTCCTGCGGCGGTTTCGTCCCGGATTCCAGCTCGATGGCGCATTGATGACAGCGTCTGCGGCTGGGGTGATCGGATTCGCTCGAGCCGCCTCGACCGACATGCCCCTCGCGGCTACGTTCACCATCGCGTTGCTGGCCTGGTACGCATGGTACGAAACTGACGCGAAACCATACCTGGCGCTCTTCTATGCTTCCTTGGCCTTGGGGATGTTGGCTAAAGGGCCGGTAGCGCCATTTCTGGCGGCAGGAATCGTCGTAATCTTTGCGGTGGGAAAAAGGGACTACCGGTTGCTTCGCCGAACCCTTTGGAGGCCGGGAATTCTGCTTTTCTGCGTGCTCTCGTTGCCCTGGTACATCGCAGTTCAGTTGAGAAACCCGGAATTCTTCCGCATCTTTCTCCTGCAACACAACCTGGCCCGCTTCGGCACCAACCAGTATCACCACCCGGCTCCGTTGTGGTATTACGTGCCAGTGATGCTGTTGGGATTGGTTCCATGGACCGTGTTTGTGGTGGCGGCGCTGGTCGAGAGCATTTGTGCATGGTGGGCGGAACGACGAGCGATGTTCCAATCGGAGGATGCTCTGAATGCTTTTCTGGTGATCTGGCTGATCGTGCCGGCAGTCTTCTTCTCTTTCTCGCAGTCGAAGCTTCCCGGTTATATCGTGCCGGCCTTGCCTGCGGGCGCGCTGTTGCTGGCGGAGTATTTGCGGGGCCGCAGCACCGATGACGAACATCCTGGGGTTGCTCTGATTTGCCTGCACTCCATCGTAGCTGCGCTGCCGATTGTGCCCGCCTTGATGATTCAGTACATTCTGCTGCAGCATCGGTTGCCCTGGGGGAAAGCGGCTGCAATCTCATTTACGTTTGCGGCGGTGCTGGCAGCTGGAATTGCGATCACGCTTCGTACGCGGCTGGGCCTGAGTGCACTTCGCTTTGTCACGCTGGTTCCGGTCGTGCTGGTGCTCGCTGCGGTCCTGCGTCTGGGCGCTCCTGCGATCGATAGCACGCTTTCGGCACGGCCTCTCGCAAACGAGATCAGTCGCATGGAATCGAAGCCCCTACCGCTGGCCGTATTCCACGTTTCACGGGAAACCGAATACGGCTTGGCGTTTTATCGCAACCAAGACATTGTCCGCTACGAGCGGAGCGAGGTACCGGCTGACGAACATCTTGTGGTGGCTCCGGAAGGATCGCAGACAGCAGTCGCCAAGGAAGTCGCAGGACGCCGCGTATCCTACCTCGGAAGCTTTGCGCCGCAGGGCTTGGATTATTACTGGGTGGCGCAGAGCAGCCGTTAGCTATTGGCACCTAGCAGTTAGCACTTCGCAGTTAGTCTCGGAACGTTCCTGATGGCAGGTGATCTGTGGTGTCGGCCCCACCTGCGCGAGCTTTAGGGACTGAGCGCCAAGTGCTAACTGCTAAGTGCTGCTGTTCTCACCGCCACGTGGGATGAACATCTGCGATCCATTCCTCTCCCATGTTGTCGTCCGTGATGATGTGGCGTGCGCCCATCCGGGCGGCTAGCACGTCTCCGGCTTCAAGGCCCAGGTCCCGTGGCGGCTCTTTGACCGTGTCGGCCAGAGCCATGTAGGCCGCCAGCGTGATCTGAGCCCGAGGATTTGCAGTGTCGAAAACCGGTTTGCTATCAATTTTGTATTCGCGCAGCACTTCAAGCCAGCGGGATGTGTCGAGGACAATGGGCGAGTCGCTGACGGCCAAGAAATTGATCACCCGCAGTCCGTAGGGGAAGACGTGAAGACCGGTAATCAGAACATCCGGTGAGGAGGTCGTGTTGTAGTAAAAGAATCCGCCGGCATTCAAGTGCGACCGCACGAGTTGAAGAAAATCCGCTGACAGCAGAACCGAACTGTGATCACGCCAATAAAAAGAAGTGTTAGCCGCGATCAAGTCGTACCGTGCCTCCGGATGCGCCAACAGCCAGCGGCGTCCGTCATCAATGTAGATGTGCGCTTTCGGGTTGTGCAGAAGAGAACTCACCATTGGATACTGCTCGATCAGCGGCAGGTAGCCAGGATTGATCTCCACGATGTCCAAAGACTCGACCTGGGGATGGTTCACCAGGATTTGCGCCCACGAACCCGACGCTAGGCCGATCATGAGAATACGTTTAGGAGAAGGATGGAACAGACTCAAGGCATAGGCGCGCACGACGAGATTCTTATCATCGAGCGGATCGATATTGAAGTAACCGTCGTAGACGCCCTCGCCCATCACGGCGCCGTCTGGCGTCACCGCGATCACTCCGTTCCGATTTTCGACGACATGAGCCAGGTACCCAGCCGTAGCGGCTTTCGGACCGAAGACGAGCTTACCGAACAGATTCGAATAGAAACCCGAAGAGACAAAAATCAGAACTAGTGAAGCCAGTACCGCGGCGGGACCCCAAACTGGTCGTGCCTCAAAACGCCGTTTCGCGAAGAACAAGACCAAGACGCCGGCGGCGACGGCAAGAAGCGCCAACTGCATCGAAGTCTGTTTCAACCCGTAGTAATTCATCAGGACAAAACCAATAGCCAGACTGCCCAGCGTCGAACCGATGATATTGGAGACGTAGATCAAGCTGACATGGCGTCCGGCTAGGTCGTTAGCAGGCACGGCCAACTGACAAAGCAAGGGGAGCACAGAACCCAACAGGCCCGCGGTAAGGAAGAAAGCCGGCGCGCTATACATTGCCGGGCAGCCCTTCCACGACAATTGAGCCACCAGCGGCGGCAAATAGATCGAGATTGCTCCGGCGGTCAGCAACAGCAGCCCCATGGTGTCGATCACGACGGCTGAACTCTTGTTCTCGGTGAATTTCTCCGTCAGGTAAGAACCGGCAGCAATGCCGCCCAGATAAGTCGCAAGCAGGAGAGCGAATGCCGGGGCCCGGTCTGCCGTAGCCAGAGCCAGGACGCGGAACCATTCAATCTCGAAACCCAACGCTACAAACCCGGCGACTCCGGCGATCAGCATGGCAGCACCGAGCGGAAGACCGGGCTGGGTCTCGGCAGCTTGGGGCGTGGCGGGCGGTGGCGTTGATTCTGCTCCCTGCTGGCGGCTGCGGCCATATAGATAAGCTGTCGTTCCAACCAGCAGATTGATACAAGCGGCAAGCGTGACCGAGCCGGACTGGCCGAAACTACGGAGAAGGCTATTGGCGCACAGATAGCAAGCCACGGCCGAGCCCAACGTGTTCACGAAGTACAGAGTCGCGACCGAGTAGCCGACATCGCGTGAAGAATGCACCAACTGCTCGACCAGCAGGGGAAGCGTCGCCCCCATCAACATGGTCGGCACAATCAGCAGCAGGAGACTGAACATGATGGTGTATCCCAGGCTGCTGCCGGCGGTGTACTTGGCGGCCCATTGAAATAGGTGGAGGGAAGCTAGTCCAAATACTGCAACTCCGAGTTCGCAAATTCCGAAAATCACAATTCCGTAGTCAGGGAAGCGCGATGAAAGCCGGCCTCCAGCCAGGCTCCCCAAGCCGAGCCCCAGCATAAACGCACTTACCACCACGGCCACGGATTGCACGTTCACGCCATAGATCACGAAGAGCGCCCGCTGCCAGACGATTTGATAGATCAGAGCGGGAAATCCGGAACAGAAAAACAGGACGGCGATCAAGATCGCCTCCGTTTGATTCTGCCTTTTTTTTGAGCGGCTCAGGGCAGTCATGAGCAACACGGCATCAAGCAGAAGCAAGACAGCTACCGGCCACGATTTCATTTCGTCCTCGAGAGAGACAGAGACACACTGAGAATTTTGGGATGAAATGCCTGTATATCACGATTCGCCGTCCCACTCTAATTACCAAAAGGTTCCACATTGCGCGAGACAAATGCCTCCTGATTCGGGCTGCATGGAGTGTCGTTTGATATTCTCCCGTTTGCCTAGCGGAGGGCGAAGCTAATACACTCCACTTTCGCGGCGGCAAATTCGCTGTATCTGGCCGCTGTCCTCCAGGAGCCCCGGGTGGAGATTCTCGATCTCAGGCATTTTTCCTCGGTTGACCTGCGTCCCCTGCTGGATGACGAGGTGCGCGTGTGGTCACGCTTGCTTTCCTGGGATTACGGCGGTTCCGCCGATATGATCCTGCGTTACGTGGACGCCAAGATCCTGCCGGGTTACGCCGCGATCGATCGGGGACGAATCTTCGGTTACGCGTTTTTTGTTTACGAAGGCAGCAAAGGCGTGATCGGGGATCTCTTTGTGGCGAACGGCAGCCGCTTGCCCAATCCCCACGAAGTGGAATCGCAGCTGCTCTTGCACGTAATCGAGACCCTGCAGCAGTCGCCCGGCATCCACCGTGTGGAAGCGCAGTTACTTGTGCATGAAACGGGTATCGTGGCGCAGCCGTTTGTCGAACAGGGTTTCCAGCGCCATTCGCGGCTCTTTATGGTCTTAGCGCTGGAGAATTCCGCGAAACCGTCGCGGCCGTTGCATGCGGACATTGAAATCCGGCGGTGGTCGGAGCAGGACTATCAGTCCGCCGCAGCCGTCATCACCACCGGCTATCGCGGTCATGTGGATTCGGACATCAACGACCAATACCGCACCCTGAGCGGCTCGCTGCGCTTCCTGAACAATATTGTTCGCTTTCCCGGATGCGGGACCTTCGATCCGGATTCGTCCTTTGTGGCTGTGCACAAACGAGCGCGGACTCTGGTCGGGCTGATCCTGTGTTCCCGTGTCCGCCAGGACGTAGGTCATGTGACGCAGGTTTGCGTGCTGCCAGAATATCGTTCCCACGGGATCGGCGAGTTGTTGCTCGCGTCCACCGCCGGCAACCTGCGTCAGCGGAAATTCACTTTGCTTTCTTTGACGGTGACCGAGGCCAACAAAGGAGCAGTGGATCTCTATCTCCGCCTGGGCTTTGACACCAAGCGGGTGTTTGACGCGTTTGTATGGGAGGGATAAGACGGCTGTTAGCTTTGGGTAGCTTTTAGCCCTTAGCCCTGCCATGGCAATGTCGTGGAAGAGCGGGCCCGTCCTATCGTTCACCCTTCTCGCAAAAAACGCCGAGAGATGAGGCGCATGGCTAAGAGCCAAAAGCTATCTCCTCAGCATCCACATCACCCATCCCGCCACAAAGACTCCGCCGACGAACATGACGAAGCAATACAGACCGTAGCGAATCTGTTCGCGAGAGGTGCTGCGCTGCGTGATGCCAAAGACGATCGAGGCGAACACGGCGAACAGCACGGCGGCGCTGAAATGGGAGAGCTGAAGGTTCATGGCTTCTTCCCAATCGCGATGTGATAGGCGTCGGCTGCGCTGATGAAGTTCAACAAACCTGCCACGATGATGTACTTGGTTCCGTAATCGGCCGTGGCATGGGCGATAGCCCCTTGTCCCCAGTCCATGGCGCGGGTCAGGATGTAGAGACCGCCACCGCCGACATCGCCGATAAATCCGAGAATGTCGAGGATGTCGCCACCATTGGGCCGATACACGCGTCCTTGCATGGCCAGCCCGAGCAGGAACATGGTGACGATCGAGACCATGAGCAACAGGCCTCGGATCCAGCGTTTCTGGATCAGGTGCCCCGCGCCCGGGATGAGCCACCCGATTGCCGGCGCCACAACCGATATGGCGGTCACGGGCTGTGGCGTTACGGCTGCTTCTTTGTTCCTGGCTGAGGAGTTTCCCATCAGATGGTTACAATCTCACGTTGGATTTTACCTGTAACTTCAGCCGCCTTGGGCCGCACCAGCACGTTGACTTCGCTGCGCACACCGAATTCCGGCAGATAAATGCCGGGCTCGATGGAAAAACAGGAATTGGGCAGGATCCGGCGCTCGTCGTGGATCTCCAGATCATCCATGTTAGCGCCGTTGGCATGAACCTCGGTTCCGATGGAATGCCCGGTGCGGTGAATGAAGTAGTCGCCATATCCGGCATTCTTAATATGGCCGCGAACCGCCCGATCCACCTCCCAGCCCGCCATGGCGCGGCCGGCTGCGATACCTTCTTGCACCGCCTGAACACCTGCGTCGCGCGCGCCGGTCACAATTTTGAAGACCTCGCGCATTCGATCCGAGGGGGCCTTGCCGACAAAGCCGGTCCATGTAATGTCGTAATAAACGGCGCCGGGTATATTTTTCTTGGCCCAAACGTCGAGCAGAACGAAATCGCCCTCGCGGATCGGCGTCGAACCCTCCGCGTGCGGCTCGTAATGGGGATTCCCGCTGTTGGCATTGACCGCGACAATCGGCGGGTCGTCCGTGACCAGATTCTCCCGCCGGAAGGCTTCCATGAACCACTGCTGGATCGCGTATTCGGTTGTGCCACCGTTGCGCGCCCGCCGTCCAATCTCCTGAAAAGCCGCGGCGTTGATCGCGTCAATGGCGTCGCGAGCCGCGAAATGGGTTTGGATCTGCTCTTCCGTCCAGGTGGCTTCGAACTGGGCTACCAGATCGCCGGAGCTGACAACGTTTTTGCCCAGCCCACGGATAAGTTCGATGGTCCCGGCATCCACCAGCGAAATGGTAAAAACGAGGTTATTGGGCGAGTACTGCATGGCGATGTCACGATGGGACGAGAGCATCGTCTTCACTTGACCGAACAATTCCTGCCATCCCGCGTATTGAAGCTTCTTCCCGGGCAGCGTGTCGAGATGGCCGGGCTCAATCTTGTGAACCACCTTCACCGGCTCGCCTTGCGCCGGGATCAGGTAGAACCACCGCCGGGTGACCATCAGATCAGGAGATAGCCCCAGCACGCGGTATGCGATGGGATCGCGATGATGGTGGTCATAAAAAAGCCAGGCATCAATGTTACGGTCGCGCAGGGCGGCCTGTATGGCGGAGAGGTCCATGGGCAAACAACTATTCTAACAACGTCGGCGGCTTTGGGCGAATCGGGGTTAGTCGCGGGTAGTGGCTCAGTGATTTGTCATCCCGAGCAAGCGTTCTTGCACAACGAGGGATCTGGGCGAGCCGCGCGAGGGGTCGCGTTCTTTGCAACCCAACAATCGCGCGTTTGGCCTGCTTCCATATCAAATTGAGCCACTCCCTTGTTGAGGGACGCCCAGAGATAGCAATGGCCCCGTCGCCGGAGCCTTTCACCTACCAGAGTGTAATTCAGCACCCTGTCCAACAACAGTATCGGGAACGCGACTTGCGCTGTCAACGCACCAAAGGCTCACGTGGGGACAGCCGCCCTCGGCTGTTCGGCCGAACGAAGCTCGGCAATTGCGATGTGTTTACCCAACGACTGGCGTTCAAGCAGGTTTGGCCAGAATTTTCTTCCGCGTTCCCACCGGTAGCGTCTCGCAGGCGGTGCGCAGCACAAGTCTCGGGGCACGTTTGCGAACGTTCATCAGGTACGGAACCGTTCGCTTCGCGTCGGCCTTGGCAGCCTCCCGCAGCAGCCAACCCAGGCCTTTTTGCACCATATCGTCTTCGTCAGAAAGAAGCATATCCGACAATCGCTTGATCTCAGGGAAAAACATCTTGCGACGGGTTCCCTGGATCAGCGCCACACAAGCCGCCCGCCGATGCCAACGGTTTCGCGATTTCGCCCAGCGAAAAACATTGCTGGCCCGCGATGGCTTGGCAGCAACCATAGGGGCGATCAGGTAATGCACCAGCGCATCGTGATCGGCCCAACTGCTGATCCGAGGGAACCAGGACTCAAATAACCGGAACTCAGCGTCCGCGAATTCGCCTGTCGTTTTCTCCAGCAGGAACACGGCAAATACCTTTTCCTCGAGCATCCGGCCGCAGAAGAGCTTGTCCGCGACCTGCAATAGAAAAGGCAGGCCCAATTCCCTGAGGATTGTTCGCCGAAACCGGACTGCGACCTTCCTCAGTTCTCCCGCGTACCAACCACGCGATTTAATCTCTTCTTTGAAAAACCACTGCACTTCTTCGGAGTGAGGAGCGGACCCGCCGTCCTTCAGCACACGACGGATGTGAGCAGCGATGTAGACCGGAGTGATTTTGCCTTTAGGCATGTGTTTCAGGAGTCAGGAGTCAGGAGTCAGGAGTCAGGAAGTCAGGAAGTCAGTAGTCTCCGAAAGTCGCCGCCTACTGGCCCCTGATTACTGACTCCTGATTTTCACGGTCTTGTCGTAAATCCACAGCAACACTGCAGTCGCCCAGCCCACGATGGTCACCATCCACCAGATGCGCGCTGGGTGGTGCTGAACCTCGCCGAAATGATGCACCAACGTTCCGCCGAACCAGCCGCCAATGAGCGATCCAATTCCGATGGGCAAGAATGCAAAGCCCATGTATGTTCCCTGCTGTCCGGGAGGCGCGAGCCGGGAAATATATTCATAGTAGCGCGGGGATTGGATGATCTCACCCAGTGCAAGCACAAACAGCGAGAGGACCGCGCCCCAGATCGTCGGCCGGAAGGCGAGGATTAACCACGAAGCAGACGTGATCACGGTGCCCAGAATCACGGCCTGAAAAGCCGGTATCCTGCGCGTCAGGAAATTCACCGCCAGGGTGAGGCAGATCACAGTCAGTCCATCGACCACCAGAATGATCTCCACGTCAGCGTGGGGATTGATGTACCCGTGGATGTATCCGGGCAGACTGATATATTGCTGCCAGAACACAACCCAATAGCCCGTGAACAGCACCAGGAACCACATGAACCGGCTGATTCCGGCGAGCACCAGCAGGAGGAGTCCGGCCCAAATCCACCAAGGGACCGTGAACCCGTGATAAAGCCACAGGCCGACCCGCAGCAGCAAGGCGACGGCCAATACAGGCAAAACCAGCCGGTAGTTGCCCAGCACCACACAAAAATTCCGCGCGACGGTCGCAATGGAAGGCGGCGGCGCATCTCCGGGTTTGCGCGGTTCCCGGAAAAAGAGCAGAACCACGAAAAACATCGCGAAGACGCTGATCGCCGCTACCCGGTAAACATTCTCGACACCCAGGTGGCGATGGGTCCAGGAAGCGAAGTAGGGGCCGGCGGCACCGCCGATGTTGACCAGCGTGTAATAAATCGAGTAGCCAATCGAGCGGACGTTCTCCTTGGAGGCGCGCGCCGTGGTGCCGACCACGCAAGGCTTCACCATTGAAATGCCGAGTGCGGGAAGGATCAGAATGAAGCCGACAAACAATCCAATGGGCACGGCGTTGCGCACCGGCGCCAGCCACGATGCGCCGATCGAGCCAATCAGGAAATACGCGGCTGCCAAGATGAGGTACGCAGCCGCCAGAGCGCGGCGGAAGCCCAGGCGATCCGCGACGGCCCCACCAAAGATCGCGAGAAACCACACCATGCCACCGAAGATTCCGGTCAGAGTTCCAGTCTGCTCGGTGGAGAAATTCAGCTTTTCTTGCAGATACAAAGCCAGAGACGCGAACGCTCCATAGTAAGAAAGGCGCTCGAAGATCTCGGTGATGTTGGCAACCCAGAACGGCCGCTCGAAGCCGGTGCGAATCTCGTGAAAGCGTTCGGAAAAGGTCAAGAGCGGCTCCTGGTGTAGCGCCGCCGTCCTCGGCGGCTGTCTGGCGGGCGCCCCCGCCCGCGATGTGCTTTTCTTGCGAATGCGCACATTTAGATCAGCTTGTCATCTAGATTAGCCTGTCATCCCGAGCGTCGCCGAGTCGCGCTCACGCGATGAGGCAAGTCGAGGGACCTGCTTTCGTCAGATTGCTAATCGCTTTCTTACTTCTTCCGCCGATATTCCCGCAACTCGAATCACTTTTCTGCGGCTGCTCGCGCCGGACGCTATGGTAACGGAAGAGCGGGAACCTTCAAAAGATTTGCGAAGAATTCGACGCAGGCTTCGTTGGCGCGACCTTCGACCGGTGGCGCAGTCAGAGCCAGTTTGAGCGCGTCGCCGAGTTCGCCGGTGATGGCGTTCTTCTTGGCGCGGGGCTGAACCTTGACAGAAAAAGTCGAGCCTGATTCGCTATCGTTGATTGGGATCATCGAAAATCTTCACCACGGAGACACAGAGTCACAGAGGAACACAAACAAATGACTGAGAATGTATACATTGTGATCTTTGAATTTCTCCGTGTCTCTGTGGTGAACTATTTTCTTCTTTCCCCAAAAATCGCCGTTCCCACGCGTACACACGTCGAACCTTCCTCGATTGCCACCTCGAAATCCCGAGACATGCCCATGGAGAGCACTTCCATGATTACGTTCGGCAGTCTCCGCGCGGCGATCTGGTCGCGCAATTCGCGCAGCTTTCGGAAATGCGGCCGTGCCTCCTGCGGATCGTCGGTAAAAGGCGGGATTGTCATCAGACCGCGAAACTCAAGATGCTCGAACTTTGGCGCCGCTAAGAGAAGGTCCTCCAACTCTCGGGATTCCGGGGCCAAGCCGCTCTTCGCCGCCTCACCGCCAACATTGATCTCGATCAAAACCGTAACCTTCTTCCCGAGTTGCTGTGCGGAGCTATTGAGCTTCTGTGCCAGACGCAACGAATCAACCGAGTCCACTGCGGCAAACAGTTCAACTGCTTTGGCAGCTTTGTTGGTTTGCAGATGGCCGATCAAGTGCCATTCGGCGTTTTTCAAGTCCCGTAGAGTTTCGGTTTTTCCCGCAAACTCCTGAACACGATTTTCGCCGAACAGCCGAAGTCCCGCGCTGTACGCTTCTCGGATTTGCTCCGGTTCGACGGTCTTTGTTACCGCCATCAGCACGATTTCTTCTGGCCTGCGCCCGGCGCGGCGCGCAGCAGCGGCTATGCGCTCACGAACAAGGGCAACATTTTCCGCGATGGACATGACATGAAAAAGCCTTAACCACGGAGGACGCAGAGGACACGAAGGAATTCCGGAGCGAGAACGCGGAATGCAGATCTCCCAAAAAGATCTTACTTCCCGTTCCGCCTTCTTAACTCCGCATTCTTCGCGCAGCGCGTCAGCCTGGACGTCCAGTCCTCACATGATCGCCGTCGGCGGCGCCGGTTCATCCGGACTGCCGGCATTCGACAGCGGCACCTTCATCATGACAAAAATCAGCACCGCCATACCGATCAGCCCGGAGAAGGAAAAATCTCCAACGTCGATATGCCAAAGCTGATGATTGCTTCCCACCACACCTGCGATCACCAGTCCGCATAGAGCCTCTCCCGCAATCAGTCCCGAGGCAGTTAGCACGCCCGCGTTGTCGACCCGCGCCTTCTGCGCGTCGTTGTAGCCGCGCCGGTCACGGAGCTTGTCCGTAAACCAGCGAATCACTCCACCCACGAAGATGGCGGACGTGGTCTCCAGCGGCAAGTACATTCCGACGGAGAAGAGCATAGGACTCTTTACTTCCACCAGGATCATGGCGAAGCCCATGAGGATGCCGACTACTACCAGCGGCCAAGCCATGTTACCGCCGACGATGCCTTGGGCCAGCATCGCCATCAGGCCGGCCTGCGGCGCAGGCAGGGCTGCGCTGCCGAAGCGATAGGCCTTGTCGAGAATCATCAGGGGAAAGAACAAAACCAGGGAAGCCACGATCGTGCCAAAAATGTCTCCCATCTGCATCTTTGCCGGTGTGCCGCCCAGAATGTGCCCCGCCTTCAAGTCTTGCAACATCTCGCCCGCGACCGCGGACGACACGCAGACCACGGCTGCGACTCCGAGCACCGCGGCCACGCCGCCTACGCCTGAGACTCCCATCGCCACCATCAGCAGCGCTGCCACCACCAGCGTGCACAGCGTCAAACCCGAAACCGGATTGTTGGACGAACCGATCATGCCGACCAAGTTGCCGGAAACCGCGGCAAAAAAGAAGCCCAAAACAATCATGACCGCAGCGGCCACCACGGCGCCGGCGATGATCTTTCCTCCGCTCAAGTTGTGTGCGCCCGCGATGAAGTGGTAATAGAGCCAAATCATCGCAATGAACACCAGTCCTACGCCCAGAAAAACGACTTTCGCGTTGAGGTCGCGGTCCACGCGACTGGTGGCCTTATGCGCTTCGGCGGATTTCTTTAGATCAGAAACCGCGCGCTTCATGCCTGCCAACAGTTGTTTGCGCATGCGAAACAGCGTGAAACCGGCGCCGACCAACATGCCACCAACCGCGATCGGACGCACGATCGAATACCACACGCTGAACGCGATGCCTCCCCAATAGGCCGCGGGGTTCGCGCCGGCCGCCATCGCCGGCAGAGTGGGTCCCAAAAAGTAGATGAGGAGTGGAACCAGCAGGCCCCAGGCCACCACGCCGCCGGCGAAGTTCAGCGACGCCAGCCGGGGTCCGATGATATAGCCCACGCCGAGGTAAGCCGGGCTGACTGCGGGCGAAGTGAATTGCGTCATTCCGCCCGTTGCCAGCATGGGCGAGGTCGTGCTGCGCCCCAGCCTCAACCCGCTCGCCATCTTCGGAATGTTGATCAGAACGTTTTTTGTGTACCAGAAAAGGTTGAGCTGCGACAGAAAGTACATCAAGCCGCCAAAGCCCATGTTGGCAAAAAGGATTTTCGCCGCCTTGGAGCCCTGCTGTCCGGCCTTGTGGATTTCCGCCGCCGCCACCGACTCAGGAAAAGGCAATTCCGCGTCTTCCACCATCACGCGCCGCAGCAGGGTAACGAACAATATGCCCAGTAGGCCGCCAATTACCATCAGCGCAACCGATTGCCAGTACCTCTCCATGCCGAGGCTTGGCCACAGTCCAGCCAGAACGAACGCCGGAATCGTGAAGACCGCGCCCGCGGCCACCGATTCACCAATCGCACCCACGGTTCGTGCGATGTTTTCTTCCAGGAGCGAGCCTTTCATCAATCGCAGGAGCGACATGCCAATGACGGCAGCGGGATACGTGGCAGCAATCGTCATCCCGGCCTTCAGGCCAAGGTACGCATTAGCAGCGCCCAGAATTCCGGTCATCACCAGCCCCAGCATCACGGCGCGAAAGGTAAACTCCCGCATTTCCATGTTCTCGGGGACGTAAGGCTTGAACTTCTTGGCTGCGGCTGCATTCATCGTTGGAGTGCTCATCTAAGACCTCGCAAGTGGTCAAGACAGCTCGATATAAGTGAGACGGCGCACGTTAGCACGGGGGCTGGCTGCATTACAAGTGCACTCTTTGCCGACCCTCCGCCAAAAACATTCGCGGGGGTCTGCGGATGAGATGCGGTTTCAACAGCGGCCCGTTTTGCTATAATACTAATAACTTTATCCTTACGGCTGGCCTGTGAGGTAGCGCCTGTGCGATCCAGAGAGTTTCAGTGCCGCGACTGTGGCGGTGTCGTGGGGTACCGGTCACGACCTCGGACACTCGTCGAAAAACACATGCTGCCGCTGCTCTTCCTGCGCCCGGTCCGTTGTTGCGCCTGCTTCCGCCGGTATTACGTGCCAATTTTCGTGCACGTCCGCGAACCGAACGAACCTGACACAACTCACCGATCAGCGGCTTGAACCCGGGGGCCTCGTTGCGCCCGGCATTGAGCACCCGCTATACTTGGACAGATTCGTCCGGCCGGAGCCCCCGCAGAAGCAGCCGGACGAGGGAGGATCGTCTTCAGCAGTAGCGGGAACCCAATTCGGGGTACCGGGGCCAAGGTCGCAGGGCAGGAAAGTTCGCTAGTCTCTTCTTTGGTCTCTGCTGCCAGCGGCGTCGCCGCAGGCTTGTTCGCCACGCTGTTCCCCTCGGATTGCCGCCTCTGCGGAACTCCCCTGGTTAACATCTCGCGGCTGCCAGTTTGCGACGAATGCCTCTTTGCCATGCGCCCGATCGGGGGCGGGGTTTGTTCTGTTTGCGGCGAGCGCCTGGTGAGCCCCTATGCTTTTTCTTCTGGACCCAGTTCTGCGGAACCCGATGCTCCACGTTGCGGGCTTTGCCGGCGCCTGGAGCCTCCGTATGTCAAAGCCACGGCTTACGGAAGTTATGAAAGCGGCCTACGAGAACTCATTCATCTGCTGAAATACGACCGCGTGCGGCCCGCCGCCAGCGTCTTGGGACGCATGCTGGCCGAAGCCATGGCGGACTTGAAGCCTCTCTTCGGGGACAGTCAAATTCTGGTGGTGCCCGTGCCGTTGCATGCGAGGAAACTGCGCCAGCGGGGATTCAATCAATCGGAGCTGATCGCCCGTGCTGCCGTGAAACTCAATCCCGCACCGGACCAACTGCAATTGGATGCAGGCATCCTCGAGCGTCGGCGCGAAACCCAATCGCAGATCGGGCTGTCGCGCCATCAGCGCCGCGAGAACATACGAGGCGCGTTCGCAGTGGCCAAACGGGACGAACTGGCAGGACGCGAGATCCTGCTGGTGGACGATGTATTCACCACCGGCACAACAGTTTCAGAATGCGCACGCCTTTTGAGAAGAGCGGGAGCCGCGAAAGTGTACGTGGCCACGGTCGCGCGCACGCTGAAGGCCGAGGGACACATCGCTGAACTGGAATCTGATACTGAAGCGCGAATGACCATGGCGGCCGCAGGATAAAGAGGAAACCGTTGGGGATCGCCACTAGGCACGTGGGGACAGCCGCCCTCGGCTGTCCAGCCGGGTGAAGACTCGGCAGGTTGGAGCAAGTATGTCAGGTAAGTGGCACAATTCGCCAAATGGCTTGAGCCGGACGCACGTGCCCCCTCCGGTGGTCGCAGGGGTACGTTCGGACAGCGATGGCCACGTCCTGCACGCTCCGGTCCTGGTGCTGAACGCTTCGTACGAACCCATCAATGTCTGCGCCGCGCGTCGCGCCATCGTTCTTGTGTTGAAAGGCGTCGCCATGACCGAGGAGGAAAACGGCCACTTTCTGCATGCCGCCCGCCTGGCCATCCGTTTGCCTTCCGTGATCCGGCTGCTAGAATATCGGCGCATTCCGCATCAGACGCGCGCCCTCTCGCGCAAGAACATCCTGTTGCGTGATCGCAACACCTGCCAGTACTGCGCAGAAGTGCTGCCTTCGAGCGAACTGACGCTCGACCACGTCGTGCCCCGTTCGCGCGGCGGTGCTTCGACCTGGGAAAACCTGGTGGCCTGCTGCCATCCGTGCAACCGCCAGAAGGGCAACCAACTGCCGGGCGAAGCTGGCATGAAGCTGATGCGCGAGCCCCGCGCCTTCAATCTGCATACCAGTCGCCACATCATGCGCCTGATGGGCCACTCCGATGACAAGTGGCGGAAGTATTTGTTTTACTGACGGCTACTTTGGCGGCTGCGGCTTGTCCTTCTGATCTTTTCCCGGATCAGCTTTTGGCAGTTCTTTGCCCTCGTAGGTGATCTTCGAGTTTGATCCGAAGCGTTTGTAGTTCTCGTATTTCACAATCTCGCGGATGTGGACATCGCCGGTCTGGAAGTGCAGGCTATCGTCGGCCTTTGTGTAGGTCGGGAACCAGTATCTGCCATCAATCTGCTCTCGCCAAGTGGTGAATTTGGGGAAGAGGTTCTCTCGGCCCTTGCCTTTCTTGTTGAGATGAGTTTCAGGCACAGTCTTGCCGTAGGTTTTAACGATCTGAAAATCCCGGTCATCCACCCAGATGCGCCCCTGGAAATAGCGATTCTTGCCTTCAATTTGCTTTGGTGCTACATCGAATACATAGCAGTGCAGATCGTCCTCCTGCTGTTGTCCGACATAAAGAATGCTGTACTCGCTGATCTCGTCACTTGTAAGGACAAAGGGCAGCCGATGGCGTATATCGTCCAGATCCTCAGGGGACATGTCTACTCTTACTAGGGAAGACTGAGGCGCGAAAACCACGTTCTCCAAACGCTTGCCTTGGTCATCAAAAACGACGTCAAAAACCTCCTGATACTCACCGTCGACTGTATCACCATCAATCGTCTGCACCTTCACTGACTGCCGGTACGTGTACTGATCGCGCGCCTCTTTGAACTCCTTCTCTTTGGCCGCGAAGCGCTGGATGATTTCTTCCGGCGTAACGCCTTTGGGCTGGGCCGGGTCGAGCGGGCCTTCCTGCGCGGCGGCGTTAAGCGCCAGCGAGCCGAGCAAGGCTACGATCGCCATCAACATGGACGCAGCACGTGCGCGTTTCATAGTATTAGTAGTGTAGTGAAAACGGACCGGGAATGCTGTTCTCAGAATGCCGTCCTTTTCTTGCCGAAGAGTTGGCGCGCAGCACCGCCTACAAGCTTAGATTGCAAAGCGAGACAGAAAGTTGCTGGTCACTGCGCTGGGGCCTTTTCGGCGATGGCCCATCGCGGCACCAACCCATCGTCCAGGAGGACAAGATATCCGCTGAGGAGCCGATAGCTGTTGTAATAGTCGTCAAAATGAATCGCTGTATATCTGTCTTTGGGACTGTGCAAGACTGGTAGCGTTTCACGCGTCAGTGAGTGTATGGTGATGGTCGCGACCTTTCGGTCAACAAAAGATGCCTCGTCGGACTCCCCGACGCCATCGACGTTTGCCCCAGTGAGCGGCAACTTCATCGTCTGTGCCAGTCCGTTCAGCGCTCGCACAAGTTTCTCATCCGAACGGCTCACCCATACCTCGGTCGGGCCCAACCCGAGGGTGTCCAGGTTGACCATAGCATCGATTTTTGCGACCCGGTCTGAGGAGAGGTTCTTCACGTAGAACCGCGAACCCACCAAACCTTTCTCTTCGCCTGCGAAAGCCAGAAAAATAAACGTGTGTCGTCGCGGCTCGGTATTAAGCGCTTGGTACAGGCTGGGGAGCATGGACGCGCCGCTCCAGTTATCGACGACTCCATCACCTACATCCACATGGTCGAAGTGCGCGCCCACCAGTATAACCGAGTCAGTTTTGCCCGGCAGAACGCAGATCAGATTGGGCAGTTTCGATCCCGTTATTGGTTGCTCGGTGAGCTTGTCTTCCGCGCATCCAGCCGCGTGAAACAAAGTCTCGAGGGTAAGCTCTCGCTTGCTGTCACTGCCCTTGTAGCTCTGAAGTCGCTCCTCGACAACCTTCTGGTTCACGACCCCGAAGTGAAGTTGAGCACAGAGAGTTACGCTCGTCACGAGCGCCAAAATTGCCACACTGAATCTAGCTGTCCGAATCGCGCGCACCAGCTTTCCGTTTTGGACTCTAAGTGAGATTCTATATGCTTTCGACGGCTTGTACCGATGTAATATGCTATTCGTCTTTCGAGCGCGACCGCGAAGACCGTTCATTGGGCAACTTGCGTCATCCTGGGTGCGTGAGCTTCTGCTACCTGTTGTAAGATGGCTGGGGTCGACTCGATGCCTTCCACCCCGCGTGCAGGAATGACGGAAGTGTTCCCCACAGTGCAGCAGGAGATTGCCCGTATAGTGGGATTGCCGGCAGTCCGCTCGGCTCTAGCCTGGCTCCGGGCCGAGGAAGCCCAGTTTGCCCAGTGGCAGCTCGAGATGGCACGCATTCCCGCTCCTCCCTTTGGCGAGAGAGCTCGCGCGGAATGGCTCAACATCCGTTTTCGCGAGTTGGGACTCGAAGATGTTCACCCCGATGACGTTGGCAACGTTTTCGGCGCGTATGGTGGCTCGAAGAAACAATGCGTCTCACTCAGTGCGCACATGGATACGGTTTTTCCCGCCGGAACGCCGTTAAACATAAGGCAACAGGGCAACCGGCTGTACGGTCCGGGAGTTTCAGACAACGGCGCCGGAGTCACCGCCCTGCTGGCGGTGGCGGCGGCTCTACAGGCGGCCAAAATCCCGTTGTCCATGCCCATTCTGTTCGTCGGCAACGTGGGCGAAGAAGGGGAAGGCGATCTGCGGGGAATGCGGCACATTTTTTCCAATCCTCGCTGGATGCATTCGATCCTCTACAGCCTGGTGCTGGACGGCGCAGGCTCGGATACGATCGTGGCTGAGGCCCTGGGCAGCCGCCGTTTCGAAATCATCGTGCGCGGGCCCGGAGGGCACTCTTGGAGCGATTTTGGCGCTCCGAACCCCATCCTGGTCCTGGCCGGCGCCATCGCGACGTTCACTCAAAGTCCGGTGCCCTCATCTCCGAAGACAACGTTCAATGTAGGTGTGATCCGCGGCGGAACTTCGGTGAACTCCATCCCCGAATCGGCCAGCATGCGCGTGGACATCCGGTCCACTTCGATGGGAGAGATGGAGCGGCTGGAGGCTTCTCTGCGGCATAGCCTCGAGCGTGCGATGGAAGAAGAGTCGCGCGCCAGCGAACGGCGGACCTCATCCCAGCGGCGTTCCACGGGCCTCAGCCATGAAATTGTAGGCATTGGCAACCGTCCCGCCGGTGAACTGGATCCCGGCGCCCGAATTCTGAAGGTCATTCGTGCGGTCGACTCGCACCTGGGCAACGCGGCCCAAATCCAGCGGGCCTCGACCGATGCCAACATCCCATTGTCACTGGGCCGGGAAGCCATCGCCATCGGCGGCGGGGGAGTTGGGGGTGGAGCGCACACTCTGCAAGAGTGGTTTGACTGCAGCGGACGCGACCTGGGACTCAAACGAATTCTGCTGACCCTGCTTGCGCTGGCGGGAATCGTGGAATGAACCTCTGCTAACCCTGCTATCCTGAGCTTAATCTCCAATGAATGTCGCTTACCAAGACATTCCACCGGTTGAAGTTGCCGGGCGGAAGCTCGTGGGCCGCGTCCTGTTTGGCTTGCTGCTTCTGGTTTCGGTGCTGGTGGGAGCCACGGCCGGCTTGCTGCTGGTCTACTCCACTGATATTCCACAAGTCGAGCAATTGGAGCATTACCGTCCCAGTTCCATCACCGAACTCTACGACGACCACGGGCGAGTCATCGGCTCGTTCGCGCTGCAGCGTCGAGTGGTCGCGACCTATAACGACTATCCGCCCGTGCTGCGCGATGCCCTGATCTCCATCGAGGACAAGGACTTCTATCGCCATTGGGGCATTAATGTTTGGCGCATCGCGGGGGCAGCGTACCGCGACATCGAGTCTGGCGGGAGGGTGCAGGGAGCATCGACTCTGACCATGCAACTCGCGCGCAATTTGTTCCTTTCGCCGGATCGCTCCTTTCATCGCAAAATTGAAGAAGCTTTACTCGCCATTCAAATCGAGCGACGCTTTACCAAAGAGCAGATCTTCACTCTTTACGCCAACCAGATTTTTCTCGGCCATGGAGTTTACGGTTTTGAGGCAGCGTCCGAATATTACTTCAGCAAACCCGCAAAGCAACTCACGCTCGATGAAGCCGCGCTCCTTGCAGGGTTGCCCAAAGCACCGGGACTCTATTCGCCCATCAATCATCCCGATCGGGCGATCAAGCGGCGCAACTTGGTGATCAATGCCATGCTGGAGGACGGCAAGATCACGGCGCAGCGGGCCACCGAGGCGAGAAACCAGGCCCTACAGCTGAAGTTACAGCAAGATCCCAACTCGCTGGCGCCGTATTTTGTCGAGGAGATTCGCCGCTATCTGGAAAATAAGTACGGCAGCGACCAGGTGCACGAGGGTGGATTGCGCGTGTACACCTCGCTCGATATGGATTTGCAGCGGACCGCGAACCAGGCAGTGCTGGATGGGCTGGCCGCCTATGAGCGGCGCCACGGATGGAAAGGTCACCTCGAGAACGTGTTAACCGGAGGCGTAACGCTTGCCAGCTATCAGCATCCGGATTGGGAGGATGAACCCGAGGTCAACGGCTATATCCATGGGCTAGTCACGGCGGTTACTCCGGCGTCGGCGGCGATCAAGTTTGGCCGGTATACAGCAACCGTAACTCAGGCCGACGCAGTGTGGACGAAACGTAAGCTGCAAGACATGGTGAAGCCCGGTGATGTCGTGTACGTGAAAGTTACCGGGCTTGGCGCCGACGGTAAAGCGCGTGTCAGCTTGGAGCAGGACTCGGGCGCGCAGGGCGCCCTGATTGCAATTGACAACGCGACGGGAGAGATCAAGGCGATGGTCGGCGGGCGCGACTTTGCCGAGTCCAAGTTCAATCGCGCCACACAAGCATTGCGGCAAGTAGGATCGTCTTTCAAACCGTATGTGTACACAGCGGCCATCGATCAAGGCGCGAAGCCGGACGACACGATCCTGGATGCGCCGGTGACTTTTGAGACAGCCTCCGGTCCTTACATTCCGCACAACTACGACGAGAAGTTTGAAGGCACGATCACGCTGCGGCGGGCGCTGGCTCAATCGCGTAATATTCCCGCGTTGAAGCTGGCGGACAGAATCGGAATTAAGACTGTGATTGACTACGCTCACCGCTTCGGGATCACGTCAAACATGCCGCCGTACCTGCCCGTGGCTCTGGGCGCAGCGGAAGTTACGCTCTTCGAGCAGACTTCTGCCTTCAGCGTGTTTCCCAACGACGGCGTTCATATCGCACCGCGGTATATCACCAAGGTAGAGGACTACGAAGGCCGGGTTCTGGAGGAAGATTTCCCCGACGTGAAAGACGTGATTAGCGCCCGCACCTCGCGCATCATGACCTCCATGCTGCGGGAAGTTGTGCTGCATGGAACGGGAATTGCCGCGGCCAGCATGAAATATCCGCTGGCGGGGAAAACCGGTACGACGAACGATTTTACCGACGCGTGGTTCATTGGATTCTCCCCGGGAATGACTACGGGCGTATGGATCGGTTACGACGAGAAAAAGTCATTAGGAGAAAAAGAAAGCGGCGCTCGCGCCGCGCTTCCTATTTGGATGGACTTCATGAAGGTTGCGCTGGCAGGGAAAGATCCGGGAGAATTTCAGCCCTCGCCGGAAACGCCGCCAAGCGCCGTGGCGCAGAAAGTCGATACGCCGGATACCGCGCCGGCGGAGGAAGAGGCGCATTGAGAAAGCTCTGACTAAGAGTGATTTTCAACTCGGGCGCCGCACGGGCGGGGACGCCCGCGCCTACATTAGCTGAACCGACGTTTGCAGGAACCTGCGCTAGGAACCAGTCTTTCGGTTTCCCAGTTCTCGCCGCAGATGCGCGACTACCAGGCGAATTTCTTCAAAGGTGATTTCTGGCGGCAGCGCTTCCTTAAGCGGCTTGAGCCACTCCAAACCCAGACGACCGCACGCTGCTTCGATGCTTGCTCGTTTGCCGCCATCGAGCCACGCGGGCTGAAACTCGAACTCTCCCTTTTCCACCAGATTGGCAACCAGATCAACTACCGACCGCAGTTGCCGGCCGCGGATTTTAGCGATCTCATCGAAGCTGCGGCCCGCCGCAAGCAATTGCATGGTTTCCTCGGCGGGCTTGGATCGCCGCTCCATTGCAGTATTGGCTCGCGCGCCATTGCGAAACCGCTCCAAGGCATCCAGGATCGGCTGGCCGTACAACTCAGCCTTGCGCTCGCCAATCCCCGAGATCTGACGAAGGTCGGCAAAGAATCTGGGACGTTTCCGGCAAATTTCGTCCAGCGAAGAATCGTGCAGAACGACAAAAGCCGGAATCCCAGCCTGCCGGGCAGTCGCTCGCCGCCACTCGCGAAGATACTCGCGCAGATCGGGGTCAGCATCCCCGGCGACTGGCTTTTCTACCGGCGCACTGACAACTGACAATGCAGCCCTGCCGCGCTTCGCTCCATCCCTCTGCTCAGGTTCCGGAAGCCAATCGAGTTTGCAGCCGCACACGTCGCAGGCGCCGCAGGAAGTCCATTTTGGCGTCTCACCGAAATGCAGGCAGATCTGGCGATGCCGGCAACTGGCCGCTTCGGCAAAGCGGCGGATGGCGTGATAGCGCTGCCAGGCCCGCTCTTTCTCCGTGGGATCGGTGACTTGCTCGATGAAGTGCGCCAGCAATCCTGCAGTCGCGTTTTTGCCAGAGCAGAATGCAATCGGCGGGAAGTCCGTCCCGCCCGGCGCGTCCTGCCTCCTGGTAATACTGCTCGATGGATTTGGGCAGCGAAAGATGAACGACGGCTCGCACCGCAGCCTTATTGATGCCTAACCCGAAGGCGATCGTACCCACCAGCACGCGCACCTCGTCCGACATCCAACGTTCCTGGTTGCGCCTCCTGGTGTCCGTTTCCATCTTGCCGTGATAGGCAATGGCCGGAATTCCCTGTTCTTCGAGAAAGTCCACCGTGCTTTCAACTCGGGCAATCGTCGGCGCGTAGACGATGACGTTGCTCTCCGAATATTTGCGCAACGCGTTGACCAGCAGATTCGGCTGCGTGCGCCCATCGCATTCGTGGACCACGTATCGAAGATTCGGCCGATGAAAGCTGGCAATGTATTTGTCCGGATCGCGCAATTGAAGCTGATTAAGGATGTCGTGCCGCACCCGCCGGGTGGCGCTCGCCGTAAAAGCGGCGATGGGCCGGTCAGGAAAATGGGCGCGCAGGCTGCTCAACTGGCGGTATTCGGGGCGAAATTCGTGCCCCCATTCCGAGATGCAGTGCGCCTCATCGATGGCGAAGAATGCGACCGGAACGCCCTGCAGCCAGCCAACCGTATCGGGGCGCGCCAAACGCTCGGGCGAAAGATACAGCAGCCGGTACTCGCCGGCCCGCGCCTTCGCGCATGACCTGGGATTGCACGTCGCCCGGCAACGAGCTGTTCAGCACGGCGGCTGGAATCCCCATTTGTGCCAGCTGGGTTGCCTGGTCTTGCATCAACGCGATCAAGGGCGAAATCACGATCACGGTTTGTCCCATCACCAGTGCGGGCAACTGGTAGCAGAGTGACTTGCCGCCGCCGGTGGGCATGACCACGCAGGTATCCCGCCCTCCCAGCAGGCTGCGCACGACCTGCTCCTGCAAAGGACGAAACGAATCGTAGCCCCAGTAGCGTTGCAATGGGCTCAGCAAGTCCGTCTCGGGGGACATAGAGAACAGTATATGTGCTGCCGGCGCATGCATAACGATGCGCCCCTGCGTTATGTGCGCCAGCAGTGCCAAAAGAGGCGGGCTATAATCAGACGCACGAAATGAAATCGTTTTTCCGATTCATCCTGCTGGCGCTGGTGCTGCTCGTGGTGGCGCTGTTTTCGGCGCTGACCGCCATGCGTCTTGCGATTCACGGACGCGAAGTAGCCGTCCCCGACCTGGTGGGCAAGACTCCTTTGGAAGGCCGGAGAATTGCCGAAGCTAGCGGGTTTCCGATGGACGTCGAGCGTCAGTACTACAGCGCCACAGTGCCGGAAGGCAGAATTCTCTCGCAACTTCCGCCGGCTGGCGCGCAAATTCGCCGGGGCTGGCAGATTCGGGTTGCCGAGAGCCTAGGACCGCAGCGTGTGGCAATTCCCAACGTGCTCGGGGAAACGCAGCGCGCCGCCGAAATGAACATCCGCCGCCGAGGCTTGGATGTGGCTGCGGTTGCTCAACTGGGAATTCCGGGCATCCCGGCCGACCAGGTGCTGGCCCAAAGCCCGCCGCCGAATGCCAGTGGAGTTTCGGCCCCCAAGATCAGCCTGCTGGCAACTGAACCTTCTCAACCGCAGGCATTCGTCATGCCCAGTTTTGTTGGCCAATCCTTGGGCGGCGTGACCCTGGTTTTGCAGGACGCGGGGCTCCGTGTGGGAAGCGTCACAATGGCTGCGTCACCTGAAAATTTGCCGATGGCAGCACCGCCCGCTTCGTCCCCGCCTCCTCCGCAGCCGTCGCCAGCCAGCGTTATCGTCTCCCAGAATCCCGCCGCGGGAGGGAAGATCGCTGCGGGCGCAGCGGTGAACTTCGAAGTTCGATAAACACGAATCATTACGGAGGCACAGAGACCGAATGTGACGAAAATCCTAGTAGTTGACTTCACGCCTACCGTATCTCGCGAGGCTCTTTCTTTACTCTTAACCGCAATTCGAGTCTCCCGATTCCTCTCTCTGTCTCCGTGTCTCTGTGGTGAATTAGATTTTTTCTAGGATTGCCGCGAAGAAACCGTCACAGGGATGCACGCCTGGGATCGTCTGTAGAAACGGTCCTCTGGTCAGCGAGGGAATATCCTGCCACACGAGTTCTCCTTGTGAACGCAGCCGCTCCAGCTCTAACCGGCAATCGAGCACGCGAAAAGACGAGTCCGCCGAAAGCGCGCTCTCAACTACTTCTAGATTCTCTTCTCTTTCCAATGAGCAGGTCGAGTACACGAGCCGTCCACCGGGGGCTACGTGCTGCATAGCTGATCGCAGAATGCCGACCTGGCGTCTCTCAAGATCAGCCAAATCCTCTGGTTTGAGCCGCCATTTGATCTCAGGATTGTGAGCCAGCGTGCCCGTGCCGGAGCACGGAACGTCGGCAAGCACACGGTCGAAGAATGCGCCGAGCGGCAGCTGGCGGGCGTCGGCGGCGATGACCTGAACCTTCTTCGCCACGACCAGTTTCCGCAACAAGCGTGCGCGATGAGGATGCAATTCGGCGGCAACGATTGTCGCGTATGGATTGCGCTCGACGATCGCTCGCGTTTTCCCTCCGGGGGCGGCGCAACAGTCGAGGATATTGGATCCTTCTCCGACCAGCAGAGCTACCAGTTGTGACCCCTCGTCCTGGACCATCGCTCGGCCTTCGAGGAAGGGACGAGTGCGGGTGAGATCGCCAGCGGCCACGCGACGAGCGGAGGCCAGCAACCGGCCTGGAGCAAGTTTTATGTTCTGGTTCTTAAGTTCATCCTCAATGACGCGATCCCGAACCGTGATGACGGTTTCTGGAACCCGTTGATCGTAAGCGCAAATTCGCTGAACCGCGCCAAAACCGAATTGCTCAGCCCAGCGTTCAACCAGCCAAAGCGGATGCGCGGAAGACTCGGACAATTCCGATGGCGTTCTTGCGCTGGCGATTGCTGCGAACCAGCCTGGTCTAGCGAGGCCCGCAAACTTGCGCAGCACCGCATTGGCAAAAGGCACCGCAGATCGCTTCCGGGCGCGCTTCACCAGTTCGACGCTCTCATGCACAGCGGCGCGTTCGGGGACACGGTCCAGAAACAACAACTGATAAGCGGCTAACCGGAGAGCTATGAGTACTTCGGGATCGAGTCTGGTCAATTTCTGGGAAGACCGCTCGGCAATGCGCTTGTCCAGCAGCGATTGCCAGCGGAGAACGCCCATCACCAACTCGGTTGCGAGGCCATGATCGGCAGCGGAAAGCTCCGCATAGCTCACAGAGTGCAGAAGTTCGGACGCGTAAGCACCCGCTTTCTCAACTTGGAGAAGAATGTCGAAAGCGGCGGCCCGGGCAGGAGAGATGGACATTCAGTTATCAGTTCTCGGTTCCCGGTTCTCAGTTGCGGTCATGTGATTTCCAAGAAGCCAAGCAGTTCGCCGCTGTGAGGACGATAGCCGTGAACGAAGTCACGTGCGGTCATGCGCCTCTTGCCCTCTGGCTGTACTTCGAGCAGTTCCAGAGATTTGCTTCCACCACACCCTACAATCAATTGATCACCTTCGATGCCTAGCGCGCCTTCCGCGAGGCGATAGTCGGCAGGTCGCGCGCTCCAGACGTGCAGATTCCTTTTACGAAAATTCGTGAAGGCACCCGGCCAAGGCTGGAATCCGCGCAGGCGATTGCAAATTTCTTGTGCGGAGCGGTGGAAGTCGATCCGCCCGTCTTCCTTCTTCAGAATCGGAGCAAGAGTCGCCTTCGTGTGGTCCTGGGGACGGGGGTGAACCGTTCCGGCCTGCAGTGCCTGCAAGGTCTCGACCATTAAGTTGGCTCCAATTGTGGCTAAGCGTGGCGCCAGAGTCTCGGAAGTATCTTCAGGCAAGATCGGCACGTCCTTCTGCAGTAAGACGTCGCCGGTATCGAGTCCAGCGTCAATGAGCATCGTAGTCACGCCGGTGGTGGATTCACCATTAGCAATGGCCCACTGAATCGGCGCGGCGCCGCGGTACTTGGGCAACAACGACGCATGCAGGTTGATGTTGCCGAGGCGCGGCAGATCGATCATCCACTGGGGAAGGCTCCGTCCATAGCCGACTACAATGATTGCATCAGGCTGGAGCGCGGCGAGTTGCGCACGAAACTCATCGTTGTTCTTGATCTTCTCCGGCTGCGTGACGGGCAAGCCGAGCTCGATCGCTCGCTGCTTAACCGGAGACGGAGCCAGTTCCATGCCGCGTCCACGGGGCCGGTCCGGCTGGGTGACGACCAGACGAACGGCGAATCCCGCGTCAACCAGCTTTTCCAGTGCAGGGACAGCAAAACCCGGGGTCCCGCAGAAGATCAGGTTGAGGGAGGTAGGCATTGGGTAACTGTGAAATTTGGTAATTAGGTAATTGAAGGCAGTGTCTTCAAATTGCCAAATTACCCAATTACTACATTACTCAATTCTCACCATTCCCCCGCCTTGATCCGCTTGCGAATCTTCCGCTTCATCAGGTCCCGCTTCAGCGCGCTGATGTGACTGATGTAAAGCTTGCCATTCAGATGGTCGGTTTCATGCAGGAAGGCGCGCGCCAACAGGTCTTCGCCGGTCTTCTCGTACCATTTTCCGTTGATGTCCTGGGCCCGGATGGTTACCTTGCTGGCCCGAGTCACAGGCTCACGAAATTCGGGAATGCTGAGACAGCCTTCGGGTTGCGTGTGCTTGCCCTCTGTGTGGATAATCTGCGGGTTTGCCAAGACTAACTTGGCCTCGGGATCCTCTTTGAAGGTGATGTCGATGACCGCCAGCCGCTTGGAAATCCCGATCTGCGGTGCAGCGAGGCCGACTCCATGAGCTTCGTACATGGACTCGAACATATCTTCGACCAGTTTCTTGAGTTCATCGTCAAAAACAGTAACCGGTTCCGCGGGCTGTTCCAGGACCGGATCTTTAAGAAACTTTACGATGTTGTAGATCATGTCGTAGCTAGTAGTTTCTTAGCTGCTTCAAATAGCCTTCGAAGTTGCGCAAGGTTTCTCCCAGGGAGTCGCCACCGAATTTCTCCAGCGCACAGCGAGCCAAAGTTAACGCCACCATAGCTTCCGCGGCCACGCCCGCGGCGGGCACTACGCAAACATCCGAGCGTTCGTAGGCGGCTTTGACCGGTTCGCGGGTGGCAAAGTCAACGGACTCCAGCGGGCGGCGCAGCGTGGAAATGGGCTTGAGATAACCGCGCACCCGGATATCCTCTCCATTGGAGACGCCTCCTTCAATTCCGCCGGCATTGTTTCTGCGGCGAGTGAATCCGGCGAAGCCCGCCGGATCACTGTACCCTATCTCATCATGCACGGCCGAGCCAGGGGAAGCGGCAGCAGTGATTCCGGCGCCGATCTCAACCGCTTTCACCGCCTGCAGCGACATGACCGCGGCTGCCAGTAGCGCGTCGAGACGCTCATCCCACTGTGCATACGTCCCCAGTCCCGGCGGCACATTGTGAGCGACCACTTCAAAAACGCCGCCGACGGAATCCCCGGTCTTGAGCGCCTGGTCGACTTCTTCCTTCATGCGCTGCTCGGTGTCAGCATCGGCGCAATTGAGCAACACCTCCTCACGCTCGCGCAGAGCGGAGACCTGATCCCATGAGATTTCTGCCCTCCCAATCGAGGCGCTGCCTACTGAAGTTACGTGGCTCAGGACTTCGATGCCTAGCTCCCGCAACAGCAGTTTGGCCAAGCCCCCAATGGCCGTTCGGGCGGCGGATTCGCGAGCCGAGGCGCGTTCCAGCACATAGCGGGCTTCCGGGAAATTGTATTTGAGCGCTCCGGCCAGATCGGCGTGCCCGGGCCGCGGTGAACCGACTCGTTTATGCTTGGCGGGATCGCCTTCTTCCACCGGCAGCGATTCCTGCCAGTTTTTCCAGTCTTTATTTTCGAGCAGAATAGAAATCGGCGAGCCAATCGTGATCCCGTGGCGCACCCCAGAGAGGATGTGCGCGGTATCGCGCTCGATCTTCATGCGGCCGCCGCGGCCGTAGCCTTGCTGGCGCCGCCAGAGTTCGCGATCCAGGAAAGCCTGGTCCACTTTCAATCCGGCAGGCATTCCGGAGAGAAAGGCAACCAGCGCCTCCCCGTGAGATTCCCCGGAGGTGAAGTAGCGCAGCATGAAAGTTGGATTGTAGCTCATAGGAGAGCTTTCAGCTCTCAGCTGTCCGCTCTTGGCTTCTGGCTGCCAGCTTCTACCTACTAGTTACTAGCTTCCGGCTCGGTAGTACAATAGTAGTATGAAGGAGAAGACTTCCATCACACTTTCAAAAGAGGTACTCGCTGGCATTGATCGCATTGCGGGATCGAAGCAATCGCGGTCGGCTTTTATCGAAGCGGTGCTGGCCCAGTACCTGCGCAGACAGAAACGGGCGCAGATTGAAGCTCGTGATCTCGAGCTCATCAACCGGGCCGCGGACGAACTGAACCCAGAAGTGGAGGACGTCCTCCGCTACCAGGCAACAGAAGAATAGCAGGCTACGGCGATGAGGCGAGGCGAGATTTATCGCGTTCACCAACCCGGCGACGATCCTAAACCTTACCGGAGTTTCGTGGTGGTGAGCCGTCAGACGCTCATCGACTCTAGATTCGCCACCGTGGTCTGTGCGCCCATCTTCACCCGCGGGCACGGATTCTCAACACAGGTCTCGGTCGGCATTGATGAAGGCCTGAAACATGAAAGCTGGATTCTCTGCGACAATCTGGTGAGCCTCCGCAAAGTGCAACTGACAGACTTCGTCGGATTCCTCTCGCGCTCAAAGATTGCAGAATTGGACCAGGCCCTGAAGATGGCTTTGGCTCTGGAATGAAGCCCGGACAAAATCGAGTGCAGCGCCGTCACTTCGTTCCGTTGGGATACACCAGAATCTTGCTCGCTTCCCCGGTTTTCAGGCGCGCCATGGCCTTGGAAAAATCCTTCATGGCGATGCGGTCCGTGATCACCGGATGCAGATCCAGTTTGCCATTCTTAAGCAGCGCCGTCATCTGATACCAAGTCTGATACATGCGCCGCCCGTTGATCCCCTGGATGGTGATGCCCTTAAAAATGATGTCTTCGGAGAAGTTGAGGGAGATGGGCTTGGAGGTGAGACCGAGCAGGGAAATGCGTCCGCCACGCCGCACGATGTCGAAGGCTGTTCGAATGGCATCGGGATGGCCAGCCATTTCGAGCACGACGTCGACGCCCAGGCCGCCGGTTCGCTCCATGATGATGGCAGTGGCATCTTCCTTCGACGGATCGATGGTGAGATCGGCTTTCATTTGTTTTGCGATCTGGCGCCGGTGCTCATTCACTTCGATCGCGAAAACTTGTGCCGCACCCACCGCTCGCGCCACTGCGATCGAGAACAGCCCGATGGGACCGGCGCCGGTAATGGCCACGGTCTTGGCCGCAATCTCACCGGCGAGCACCGTATGAACAGCATTGCCCAGCGGGTCGAGGATGGACGCGTACTCTAGGGGGATTGCCGGATCGAGCTTCCAGATGTTGGATTCCGGAATGACCACGTATTCCGCGAATGCACCGTCGGCGTCCACGCCGATGATCTTCACGTTCTGGCAAATGTGTGCTTCGCCGGTGCGGCATTGCAGGCACTTGCCGCAGGCCACGTGCATTTCGGCGGAAACGAAATCACCTTCCTTGACGCTGGTGACTTCATCGCCGTACGCTACCACCTCGCCGCAGAACTCGTGCCCTGGGATGAGTGGCGGATGAATTCGATTCTGCGCCCAGCGGTCCCAGTCGTAAATGTGGAGGTCGGTGCCACAAATGGAGGCGACCTTGACCTTGACCAGAACATCCGTGCGCCCGAAGGCGGGAATTTTGACCTCGCGCACTTCCGCACCGGGCGCGGCTTCCGGTTTCACGACTGCCAGCATGGTATTGGGCATGAACGCCCCCCAATGAGTTCGAGATCGCACACCGAAACGATCAATTCTAGCACCTAGGCTGGCCTGATTCGAGGCGGGCGGTGTTGGAAGCGCCATTTTGTCTCGCGGAAAAGGTTTTGACTTCGCCGACCAAGGCTCGTGCTCTGGTAATCCTGCGGTGAACGCAAGGTCTCACCACCCATCTCTTCGGTTCCTGCTCCCATGATTGCCGCATCCCACTCCCCGCTCGTCGGGGAGGCAGGCTGCCCACTCAAGCGGTCGGTTTCCCTGGTTCGACCAACACGAGTGAACTCGTGCCCTTCCCGTCGTAAATTCCTGCTGTGTTCAATTCCCCGCAGGTGTCATTCTGAGCGAAGTTGGTGCGCACCAAGCGCGCGCCAACGCAGTCGAAGAACCCCTATTGCGTAAATTCCCTGCGCAAATGCCGCGGGGAATTCTCACCATCTTCCCTGTGATGGTCTTTCATGGTCTCATGAATTAATCCAGGCTAGGCGTGACAGATTTCCGCCAACAACCAATCCCTCGGTACCGATTCAAAAACCAAGTCCTTTTCTGGCGCCATAAATTCAGCGCCGCAGCCTGAGCATATAAACTCCCGGCTGGGGCGGCGTCTGTGCGTGACCTCATAGATGCTTACGGCCGGCTCGTAGGTTATAACCAGCGTGCCGCAGCCCGGAACAGGGCAAATCGTGCCCGCGGCTGTGATACCGGCTTGCGGTTTCCATCTGGGCCGCATTCCCTTCTCGTCTGCTTTATCGCTTTCTCTCCGACGCGCACTGTACATAGCAAAAATCTCCGTTCTGGCTAGCGGTTCTCATGATGGTGTAGAGCGAGCACCCTCAGCGGGTGAAAGCCCGAACCCGTTGCGGCCCCTGGCGGCACGGCTGGAGCCGGGCCATTCCCGTGTATCGCTTCCCCATACAACAACGGGAGCCCTTAGGACATGACCATTTTTTCCAGCGCAGCTTTATTTCTTATGATCAGGGTCGATCCGGTCAGCTCCAGCAAATGCTTTTTTCTGAATTCGCTGAAGGTGCGAGTCACCGTCTCCCGCGTAGTGCCAATCAGCTGCGCCATTTCTTCATGGGTCAGCGCCAGTTTCATCCGGATTACGCCGTCGCTCACCCGCCCATCGACGGACCATTGCAGCAACAGCCGCGCCAGCTTTTCGGATACGGAATGACACAGGCCGATGGAGCGAATCACATCGTAGGCGGACTGACAATCGCGGGCCAGGTGCTCCGCCGCGTGCAGGCAAGCGTCGCCGTGCTCATTCAGGAATTTAAGGAAGTCTTCGCGACGAATGAACGTCAACTGGCACGGTTGCAGGGTTTCCACCGTCACTTCATGCGGTTTGCCGGTGACGGTGGAGTGCAAGCCCAGAATCTCGCCGGGTTGGGCAATCTTGAGGATCAGGCTTTTGCCGTCAGCGTTGGTGGTCAGCAACTTTACCCGCCCCTGGCAAAGGATGTAGACGCCGCGCGCCGTCTGCCCTTCGAGAAAGACCACCGAACCTTCCGGATAACAGGTCGCGTGTTTGATCTGGTCCAGCGCCTCAATCGATGCGGAGGAAAGCCCACAAAAGAAGCTGCTGTTGCGCATTTTGCAGGTGAGGCAGTTGTCGACAATCGGCAAACCGTAGGGTGAGTGTGCAGTGTGCATCCGCTCGGTGTAAGAGGCGAATGGCAGTCTTTCCGGTCGGGTTGGCGCGGTAACGATTGAACTCAGCATAAATTTGATTTCCTTTACGAGAAGTTTTGCTACCCCACTTGACTATGAAGCCACTTTACCCAGTTCGCTGCAGGCTGCCTACTAGGTGAATCCCTAGTCCTTGGGAAGGACATGGCCGGCCAAGAGAGTGCCGATTAATCCAGCTACTAGCTGCTGGCTACTCGCTACTCGCTGCTGGCTATGACTTCAGTTGGGGAGAAACGTAGGGATTCCCCATGAGGACGTTAGAGACGGCAAGCGGCAACTGCTCGTTGGTATAGACCTTCAGGACATAACCGTCGGCGCCCAAGGCACGAGCCTTCTTTACGTATGCCGCTGAGGATTGAACGGTGAGGAAGATGATCTTGGCGGCCAGGCCCAGGCCGCGAATCTTTGCCGCTGCCTCAAAACCGGTCATAACCGGCATGCTGATGTCGGAAACGATCACATCGGGCTTCATCTCCTGCGCAGCTTTTACCAACTCCTCGCCGTTTTCTACTGCGCCCACGATCTCATAGTCGTTGGTGAGCAGGGCTCGAATCTCTTCGAGCATCTCGACATGATCATCGGCCAGGAGAATGCGTTTGCGGGCCACGACGTCTCCTCTGATTTTGGACTCGGACAGAGCGGATTGCTCTACTACTTCTGCATGCATAGGACCAAGACTGGGCGGTGTACCATCACACCTGCTTCCTTCCGCAACCAATGTACAAATATCGGAGCGAGGATACGACTAGGGTTTCCCCTAGTTTTTCAGCTAGGGATCAGGCCTCGCTGGAGGGCAGCTTTGGTGAGTTCGGCGACGGTTTTGACGCCGAGCTTGAGCATGATGCGGGCACGATGGAACTCGATGGTCTTCACCGAGAGATGGAGGATGTCGGCAATCTCCTTGTTCCCCCGCCCCTCGATGATCAACTGCAGAATCTCGCGCTGCCGGTCGGTGAGGTCTTCCGATTCCTTATTGATTTCTCCCGAGCGATTCCACAGGCGGGCGATCACTTCTTCGCCGAAGGCCGGCGTAATGTAGGTTTTCCCCCGAAGCACCGCGCTGATTGCCTGTTGCAATTCTTCCGTTGCCCCCGACTTGAGCACATAGCCGGAAGCGCCCAGCCGGAGCGCCTGTTTCAGGTAAGCGGGATTGAGGTGCTGGCTCAGGAATATCAGCTTGGCGGACGGCAGAATCTTCTTGATCTGCTTGGCCGACTCAAAACCATTGAGCAACGGCATGCTGATGTCGAGAACCACCAGATCAGGCTTCAGTCGCTCAGCAGCGGTTAACAAAGCCCTGCCATCTTTGGCTAATCCCACGATCTCATATTGCTGCTGCAAGGCCGCACGAAGGCCGTCGAGTATGAGTGCATGGTCGTCGCCCAACAGTACGCGCACTTTCATGAGCTTCTGAGTCCGTTCGCCCCCACAGGCCAGCGACTTAATTGTAAATGCCGCACCCCGCATGGTATATGATCTTGCAAGCCTGCCAGTGACTTGGGGAGGTCCTGCTTGCATCCCGTGACACCGCCGCGCAGCCCGCATTCGTTCCTCGGGACTGATGCCCTGGAGAAGCGCTCGCTCTTCTGGATGACCATCGGACTCGGTATGCTGGTGGCCATCGGCCTCATCGCCGCATCGACCCTGCGGCAAGTGAGCATCTCCGACTATTGGGTGGACCACACCCGCGAGGTAATCAGCAACAACCAGGAACTGTTGTCGGACCTGAAAGATGCCGAATCCGCTGAGCGAGGCTACATCATCACCGCCGATGCAGGGTATCTCGAACCATATCACTCCGCCTCGGACAACATTGCTCAAACGGTGGCCAGGCTCCAGCAGCTTACGGCAGATAATCCCGAACAGCAACAAAGACTGCAGAATCTGGAACAGCTGATCACACAGAGAGTCGCGGTCTTGAACCAGGCGGTGCAGCAGCGCAGAGACTCCGGATTTGAGGCTGCGGAACAGGTCGTGATGGCGGGCCAGGGCCGCACCGTGATGAGACAGATCCGTGACCTCAGCCAGCAAATCGAAACAAAAGAATACCGCTTGTTGCGGGAACGCTCTCAGCTTCGCCAGACTCACCTCCGTAATGGGTTTATCGCTACCCTGGCAGCTTCGTTGTTGGCGTTGGTTGCTTTGCTTTCGGCTCCCTTCGATGTTCGCAGGGCATTGCGACAGCGGAATCTGGCGCAACAAGGTCAGCAAGAGAGCGCGTCCACTGCTCATGCACTGTTCGAGACGACGGAGCAAGCAATTTTCATCGTGGACCGGAGCGGAAAAATTGTAATGGCCAATCCCGCCACACACGCGATGTTCGGTTACGCTCCCAGCGAGTTGCTTGGTCAATCCGTCGATTTGTTGGTCCCGGAGCAACTGCGCGGGGTGCACGCTTCGCATCGGGAGCGGTACTTCTCGAGTCCGCAAAGCCGGCCCATGGGCCTGGGGCTGGACTTACAGGGACGACGGAGAGATGGAAGCGAGTTTTTCGCTGAGATCAGTCTCGGCTACATCGAAACCGCGCAGGGCACGCTCGGGGTCGCCTTCGTAACCGACATTTCCAAACGCCGCGCGGATCAGGAAGCCATTCGACGACAGGGAGAAGAGTTGCGCCGCCTTGCCGCCAGACTCATGACCGCGCAGGATGATGAGCGCCGCCGGGTGGCCCGAGACTTGCACGACGATCTGAGCCAGAAACTGGCATATCTAGCCATGGATCTGGGGAAGCTCGCGACCAAACCCTCGGCGCAAGCGCTGGTGGGTGATTTGCGTCCCCTCCAGCTTCGCGCCGCAGAAGCCGCCGAGAGCGTGCGCCGGATCTCCCACCAGTTACATCCGTCCATTCTCGATGACATTGGCTTGGAGGCTGCCCTCGAGCAATACTGCGAAGAATTTGAGCAGCGCTCCGGGATTGCGACGGAGTTCACCAGCCAGGATGTTCCTGCGTCGCTACCGTGGGAGATTACGAGCAGCGTTTATCACATTTTCCAGGAATGCCTGCGCAATGTTTCCAAGCACTCGAAAGCCCAGGCTGTCTTCGTCACCCTAGAGGTCGTCGAGAATGTGCTTCGCCTCACGGTCAGGGATCAAGGGGTGGGCGTAAGCACGAACCGGCTGCAAGCCGGCGTCAGCATTGGGATCGTCGGCATGAAAGAGCGCGCCCATCTCGTAAACGGAACCTTGTCGATTCAGTCGCAATCGGGCCAGGGCACGGAGGTCACCGTCGAGGTGCCACTGACTTCCGCCGCGTAGAGACGGCCTTCCCTACTTCTGATTCAGGCAGTACTCACCTAGGAGCTTCTCATCGCTCTCCGGATCGACCGACTGGGGATAGAGATCGACGTCGTTGCAATCGTACATCCCGTGGTTTTGCGGAAGCCGGACCATCCAGTAGCTGCCGGGCTCCGGAACATTGCAGTTAGGGGCTGACTTGTTGCATTGCAACTCGTACGGCTTGCCCGACTCGCGAACATCCACGATGACCACGCCGTTGTTTACGGAGCTGCCCTTTACTGTGATCAAAGTCTTGTCCACTGCCCACAGCTGCACCACGACAAAAGCGATAAATAGAAGAATTCCCTTCCTCATACAACCCTCCCCTCGCCTGGCTCGCATATCGGTAAGCGCGATCTGTCAAAGGTCCCGGGGCGAACGTCCAGGAGTCTTGAAAACGACAAAGGTGCGCCCGTGTGAATGGTGGTGCGAAACCCGGAACCTGGCTCGTAGCGCTTCATCGGACACGTCCCTGGCGGAGCCGATGTCCACCATTCCATTATGGGATTGGCCGAAGGACTGCGCTGTGACTTCGGTCACAAGACGCGAATCCACAGGTCACTTTATGCCACAAGTGTTTCCGGACCAATGCCGATTCGCTGCCCTGCACACCGTCTTCCGTCCATAGGTCACACCCGCATGTGATATGCGGCACAGCCCGCCAGCCCGCCAAAAGAGAAGATAGAAAGTTAGAGATCTCAACGGGGGGAACGCCATGAAGAAAGTCTTAATCCTCGGTGCAGCAGGTAGGGACTTCCACAACTTTAACGTTGTATTTCGCAACAATCCCGACTACCAGGTGGTAGCGTTCACTGCTACTCAGATTCCCGATATTGCGGGTCGCCGTTATCCCCAGGAGTTGGCCGGGCCGTTGTATCCAGACGGCATTCCTATCTTTGAAGAGAAGGACTTGGAGAGGTTGATCGCTGAGAACCGCGTGGATACGGTCCTGTTTTCCTATAGCGATGTAGCCTATCCGACCCTCATGCACCTTGCTTCGCGGGCTATTGCGGCAGGGGCGGACTTCTGGCTCCTGGGAACCGAGCATACCCAGCTGAAATCGTCGGTTCCGGTGATTTCCGTGTGCGCGGTGCGAACCGGATGCGGCAAGAGCCCGGTCTCGCGGCTGGTGGCGGCGCAACTGCGCGAGCACGGTTGCAGGCCCGTGGTCATCCGCCACCCCATGCCTTACGGAGACCTGGCGGCGCAGGCAGTGCAGCGCTTCGCCACAATGGCAGATCTTGACTTGCAGCAGTGCACCATCGAGGAGCGCGAGGAGTATGAGCCTCACATTCGCAAGGGGACGGTGGTTTACGCCGGCGTGGACTACGAGAAGATCGTGCGCCAGGCGGAGAAAGAGGCCGACGTCATCTTGTGGGACGGCGGCAACAACGACACTTCGTTTTACACCTCCGACCTGGAAATCGTGGTCGCTGACCCGCACCGTCCCGGGCATGAAATGTCCTACTTTCCCGGGGAAGTCAATCTGCGGCGAGCGGACGTGGTCGTAATCAACAAGGTGGATACGGCCGAGCCGCGCGATATAGAAACGGTTCGCCAAAACATACGAGTCAACAATCCGAAAGCAGCGGTCTTCGAGATGGCCTGCCGGGTCACAGTTGCCTTCCCGGGCCTGGTAAAGGGACAACGCGTGCTGGTCGTGGAGGATGGTCCCACACTCACGCACGGCGAGATGCCCTACGGTGCGGGAGTCGTGGCGGCGCGGCAATGCGGCGCAGCGGAATTGGTGGATCCTCGGCCCTATGCCGTGGGATCGATTCGTGGCACCTACGAGCGCTATCGGCACCTGACCAGCCTCCTACCGGCGATGGGCTACAGTGCCATGCAAAGGCATGAACTGGAGGAGACCATCCACCGCACGCCCTGCGATCTGGTGCTGATTGCTACCCCCATCGACCTCGCGCGGGTGATCAAGATCGACAAACCCAATCTGCGCGTCACCTATGAAGTTGAAGAACTTACCAAGCCGGGCCTGGCCGAAATGCTCCTCCAGTTTGCGCGGGAGCACGAGCCGGCACTGGCAGGAGCCGGAAAATGAACGGAAAGGATTTTCTCTCAATCAAAGATTTTTCGCCGTCGGAGATCCTCTACCTGCTGATTCTTGGACGGCAGATCAAAACCCATCCCACAACCTACGGCGAGGCTCTCAAACGCAAGACGCTGGCGCTGATATTCGAAAAGCCGTCGCTGCGTACTCGAGTGAGTTTCGACGTGGGCATTCAGCAACTGGGTGGTTTCTCGGTTTACCTTTCGCCTGCCGAGATCAGCCTAGGCAAGCGCGAGTCTGTGCATGACGTGGCCAAGAACCTGGAACGCATGGTGCAGGGCATCATGATCCGAACGTTTGCCCACGAAATCGTCGAGCAGATGGCGCAGTATGCCAGTATTCCGGTCATCAACGGGCTCACCGACTACAGCCATCCCTGTCAAGCGATGGCCGATTACCTCACCATTTGGGAGGCGAAGGGCAATCTGGAGGGACTGAAGATCGCATATGTGGGCGATGGCAACAACGTGGCGCACTCGCTGATGTTTGCCGGCGCCCAGCTTGGTGCGCACGTCTGGGTGGCGACCCCTCCGGGCTACGAACCGAAGGCGGAGGCGGTTCAGTGGGCGTCGCAGCGAGGCAAAGAAACGGGCGGATCTTGCACCGTAACAAACAACCCGAATGAGGCGGTTTCGGAGGCGGACGTCGTCTACACCGACGTCTGGGCCAGCATGGGTCAGGAAGCCGAGACGGAAAGGCGAAGCAAGCTGTTCCGCCCCTATCAGGTCAACGCTCCGCTGTTCCGGCGCGCCAAGCGGGACGCCATCTTTTTGCACTGTTTGCCCGCGCACCGGGGCGACGAAGTCACGAAGGAAGTGATCGATTCACCACGCTCACTGGTATTTCAACAGGCGGAGAACCGGTTGCATGTGCAAAAGGCGATCATGCTGGAACTGATGAAGGGCGAGTTCGTCAAACTGCCCGGGCTAGTGGAGCTGCAAGAGTTGGTGCGTGTGTGAGGGGAGTAGTCAGAAGTCAGGGGTCAGGAGTCAGGGGTCAGGAGTCAGGGGCCAGAAGTCAGGAGCCAGGGGTCAGGAGTCAGGGGCCAGGGGCCAGGGGTCAGGGGTCAGGGGCCAGGGGCCAGGGGCCAGGGGCCAGGAGTCAGGGGCCAGGGGTCAGGGGTCAGGAGTCAGGAGTCAGGAGTCAGGGGCCAGGGGTCAGGGGCCAGGGGTCAGGGGCCAGGGGTCAGGGGCCAGTAGTGAGGGGTCGGGGGTCGGAGTATGAAGGGGCATCGCGATTTGCTTGTGTGGCAAAAGGCAATGAGCCTCGTGACGGAAATATACCGGGCTACGCGGGATTTTCCTAAAGACGAGATGTATGGGCTAACGTCCCAGCTACGGCGCGCAGCGGTTTCCGTGCCCAGCAACTTGGCAGAAGGCCATGGCAGGAATTCGCGAAAGGAGTTCCACCATTTTATTGGCCAGGCAGCGGGGCTCACTGACAGAAGTAGAAACGCAACTGGAAATCGCGCGCAATCTTGACTATTTGCCAAACAACGCAGCGTTGGCGTTGCTGTCACAATCAAGTGAGATTGGCCGGATGCTGAACGGTCTGCGGGTCTGGTCTAAGTCGTCTTCGTCGAGTTCTGACTACTGACTCCCGACCCCTGACTCCTGACTACTGACTACTTGTTTATGAAGACCATGCTACTTGCCGTTGGCGGGAACTCCCTGATTCGCGCCGGGGAGAAGGGGACTGTCGCGGAGCAATTGGGGAACGCCCGGCGTACGGCGGCGGAGATTATCGGCCTTATTCGTGCCGGTTACCGGATCGTTCTCACCCATGGCAACGGGCCGCAGGTTGGGGCAGCGCTGCTGCGCTCGGAACGGGCAGCGAGCCAAGTCCCTGGGCATACACTGGATGTGTGTGATGCTTCCACCCAGGGCGAGATCGGATATCTGCTGCAGCAGTCGTTGAAAAGCGAGTTGGAGCGTGCGGGTCTGCATGTGCCGGTTGTTACAGTTCTGACGCAGAGCGTGGTTTCACTCGACGATCCGGCCATGAAGCGCCCGAACAAGCCGATTGGGCCGTTCTATTCGCGCACCGACGCCGAGGAGCGCAAGCGCCAATTCGGATGGGAAATCGTCGAGGACGCGGCTCGGGGCTATCGGCGCGTGGTTCCCTCCCCTGAGCCGATTGAGATCGTGGAGTTCGAGGTCATTCAAAACCTGGCCGAGCACGGCGTACTGGTGATTGCCTGCGGTGGGGGAGGAATTCCGGTAGCTTGGAAAGATGGCGAATTGCGAGGGGTTGAGGCCGTGATTGATAAGGACCGCGCGTCCGCCTTGCTGGCCTCGCGCCTCGGCGTAGACTTGTTTGTGATTTCCACTGACACGGATTACGTCTATCTGGACTACAAGAAACTCACGCAACGTCCAATCCTGCAGGTCAGCGCCGCAGAGTTGCAGGGGTACACGCGAGCCGGCCACTTTCCTCCAGGAAACATGGGCCCCAAAATCGAGTCCGTGTTGCGGTTCTTGAACCATGGCGGGAAGGAAGCCGTTATCACTTCCTGTAACGACTTGCGCAAGGCGGTCGCGGGGTCGGCGGGAACACATGTTTTTCCCGGCCATGTCGGCGAAAACGCTGGGTTAGATGTCCAGCTCGAACTTCCAGAGGGAGGGAGATGACTGTGCCAGAACCGATTGTTACGCCCGACAGATCCACCCAGGCGCACGATTTAGAATCAGTGCCGGCACGAGATATGCGATTGCAGCACGTGATTGAGTCGCAGCAGTTCACCGTACCCTTGCTCATGGAGTTGTTCGACCGCTCGCGGGGCATGGAGCGTGTGGTGGCGCGGGGCGGCTCGCTCGACTACCAGAACCGGATCATGGCGACGCTCTTCTACTCGCCGTCCACCCGCACCCGATTTCTCGTTTGAGGCAGCCATGCACCGGCTGGGAGGCAGAGGTCCTGTCCACCGAACAGGCGCGTGTGTTTTCTTCCGAAGTTGAGGGCGAGCAGGTAGAAGATTCCATTCGGATTATCGGAGGATATTCCGATGTGATCGTGATCCGGCATCACGAGCCGGATGGGGCGCGGCGCGCAGCGCTGGTGTCGCCGGTGCCGGTGATCAACGCGGGCGACGGCAATGGCGGGCAACATCCGACGCAGGCTTTGCTCGATCTGTATACGGTTTATCGGGAGCGGCCGCTCGACGGTCTTAGCGTGGCCATTATCGGCGAATTGGATAAAGGGCGGACAGCGCGATCGCTGGTCTATCTGCTGGCGAAGTTCGACCGGGTGAAAATGTTCTTCGTCAGTCCGCCGGAGCTTCAGATGAAGCCCGACATTCTGGAATATCTCGATGAACACGGCGTGCGCTACGAACTGGAGTCCGACATTGACCGGGTGATCGGCGAAGTGGATGTGGTTTACCAGACGCGAATCCGGCCGGAGCGGGTACGCGATATGAGCGGCCTGAAGCGCTATGCCATCGACTCGGCGGTGGTGCGGCGCATGAAGCCCGAAGCGCTGATTCTTCATCCCCTGCCGCGGACGGTCGAGCTGGACAAATCGGTGGATGATGATCCGAGAGCACTTTATTTTCGTCAGGCCAGAAACGGCCTGTACGTGCGAATGGCGTTGTTAACCATGTTGCTTGATTAGGAGCAGGAGTCGGGAGTCAGCAGTGAGGAGTCAGGAAAAGCAGAGGAAACAATTCGTGCTGGAGCTGACTCCTGACCACTGACTCCCTGACTCCTGACTACTGACTCCTGACTACTAGTTTGTGAAAGGAATATATATGCCAGTCATTGAAGAATCCATGCGCACCCAACATTTTGTTGAGCTCGAAAACCAGTACGGAGCTCATATCTACCATCCCCTCGATGTGGTAATCGAGCGCGCAGAAGGCGTGTGGGTGTATGACGTCGACGGCAAACGCTACCTCGACTGTCTGGCCGCCTACTCCGCCGTTAACCAGGGGCACTGTCATCCCGAAATTCTGCGAACCATGGCGGAGCAGGGGCACAAAGTCACGCTCACGTCACGGGCATTCCGCAACGAGCAACTGCCGCTGCTCTGCAAGGAACTCCATGACCTGACTGGCTTTGAGATGGTCCTCCCCATGAACACCGGCGCTGAGGCGATCGAGACCGCAGTCAAGACCGCCCGCAAGTGGGGCTATAAGATCAAGGGCATTCCGGAAGGCAAAGCCGAGATCATCGTCTGCGCCAATAATTTTCACGGCCGTACCGTCACCATTGTGAGCTTTTCCAGCGACGAACAATATCGCGACGGCTTCGGCCCCTTCACCCCGGGCTTCAAGGTGATTCCGTTCGGCGATGCCGAAGCGCTCAGACAAGCCATCACGCCCAACACTTGCGCTTTCCTGATCGAGCCCATCCAGGGCGAGGCAGGGATCGTCTTTCCGCCGGCGGGATTTCTCCGCGAGGCCGCGGAGATCTGCCGGCAAAATCGTGTTCTGCTGATGACCGACGAGATCCAGTCCGGCCTGGGGCGGACGGGAAAACTCTTCGCCTACATGCACGAGGGAATCACCCCGGATGTGCTGATCGTGGGCAAGGCGCTTGCGGGCGGCTTCTATCCCGTCTCCGCCATATTGGCTTCACGCGACATTCTCAGCGTGTACAAACCCGGCGATCATGGCAGCACATTCGGCGGCAATCCGCTGGGCTGCGCCATTGCCCGCACCGCGTTGCGCGTCCTGGTCGAAGAAAAGCTGGTGGAACGCTCCGCCGAGTTAGGAGCGTACTTCCTCACCCTGCTGCAGACGCTGCACACTCCCGATCTAAAGGAGGTGCGGGGCAAAGGCTTGTGGATTGGAATTGAGCTGCACAGCCCAGCGCGCCCGTACTGTGAGGCCCTGAAACAGGAAGGGATTCTGTGCAAAGAAACCCACGACAAAGTCATTCGGATCGCGCCGCCGCTCATCATCATCCGCGAGGAGATTGATTGGGCGTTCGAGCGAATTAAGAAAGTGATCGAGAAACACTGAGCGGGCAGACATTTATACATTTGTGACGAAGAATTATTGAAGAGTTGACGCACTTAGCATCACGAGGAGTTCATCATGGCAATTTCAAAAAAAGAAGCTCTCGATTATCACCTGGGGACAAGGCCGGGAAAAATCGAAGTCACACCCACCAAGCCCTGCCGTACGCAAAGGGATTTGAGCCTGGCCTACACGCCGGGAGTGGCCGAGCCCTGTCTGGAGATCCAGAAAAACCCGCACGACGCCTTCAAATACACCGCCCGTGGCAACCTGGTCGCGGTCATCAGCAATGGCACGGCGGTGCTGGGTCTCGGCGATATTGGCGCTTTAGCCGGCAAGCCGGTGATGGAAGGCAAGGGCGTGCTGTTCAAAAGATTTGCCGATGTCGATGTCTTCGACATTGAAGTCAACAGCCACGATCCCGACGAAGTCATCAAGGTCTGCCAGTTGCTGGAGCCGACCTTCGGCGGCATCAATCTGGAAGACATCAAGGCGCCGGAATGCTTCTACATTGAAGAAACTTTAAAGAAGACGATGCATATCCCGGTCTTTCACGATGATCAGCACGGTACCGCCATCATCTCCGGTGCGGCGCTGATCAATGCCCTGGAGGTCGTGGGCAAAGACATCTCGAAGGTGAAGGTTGTTTTCAACGGAGCAGGCGCCTCCGGGATCGCTTGCGCCGAGCACTACGTCCGGTTAGGCGTGAAGCGCAGCAACGTCTTCCTCTGCGATACCAAGGGTTTGATTTACCAGGGCCGCGCCGACGGAATGAATCCTTACAAGCAGCGTTTTGCGCAAGAAAGCAAACTCCGCACTCTGGCCGAAGTCGTCGAAGGCGCGGACGTTCTCGTCGGCTGCTCGGTGAAGGGTGCGTTTACCTCCGCCATGCTGAAGTCGATGGCGCCCCGGCCCGTCGTATTCGCCATGGCCAATCCCGACCCGGAGATCGGTTACGAAGAGGCGCGCGCAGCGCGGGAAGATATCATCGTGGCCACCGGCCGCTCCGATTATCCCAACCAGGTCAACAACGTTTTGGGCTTTCCCTTCATTTTCCGCGGAGCGCTCGACGTGCATGCTACCGCCATTAACGAAGAGATGAAACTGGCGGCCACGCACGCGCTGGCGGCGCTCGCGAAAGAAGACGTACCCGACTCGGTCTGTCGTGCCTATGGCGTCGAACGGCTCGCCTTCGGGCCGAACTACATCATCCCCAAGCCTTTCGACCCTCGCGTGCTGGTATGGGAAGCCTCGGCCGTGGCGCGAGCCGCGATGGAGACCGGCGTGGCGCAGGAACCCGTGAACCTCGCGGACTACCGCGAGCGGCTGGAGAAATTGCTGGGCAAGGCGCATGAAGTAATGCGCATTGTCATTCACAAAGCGCAGGCCAAGCCCAAGCGGGTAGTTTTCCCCGAGGGTGAAAATGACAAAATCCTGCGCGCGTCGCATATTCTTGTGGACGAAAAGATCGCTCTGCCAGTTCTGCTGGGCAACGATCATGGCATTCGCACTCGGGCTGCCGAACTCGGGATCGCGCTCAACGGTATGGAAATCGTGGATCCCCGGACCTCCGCCTGGCGCGAGGCCTACATCCAGGAATTCTACTGGCTTCGCCAAAGACGCGGGATCACTCTGTCGGAGGCGCGTGAACTGGTGGATAATCGCAACATCTTTGGCTCCCTGATGGTTCACATGGGCGACGCGGACGCGCTGGTCGCGGGGGTTAGCCAGCACTATCCAGACACCATCCGCCCGGCGCTCCAGGTGATCAAGGTGCGCGAGGGCGTGCACAAAGTCTCCGGGCTCTACGCGTTGGTGACCCGAAGAGGCGACATGCTCTTCCTCGCGGATTGTACTGTGAATATCGAGCCCACTGCCGAAGACCTGGCCGAGATCGCCCTGTGCGCCGCCGATGCGGCTCTGCGCTTCGACGTCGTGCCCCGCATCGCTATGTTGTCATTCTCCAATTTCGGCAGCACCAATCACCCGCTATGCCAGAAGATGCGGCGGGCGACCGAGTTGGTCAAACACCGCGATCCCTCGCTGATCGTCGACGGCGAGATGATGGCGGATACGGCCCTCGTCCCCGAGATCGTGGAGCGGGACTATCCCTTCTCCAGACTCAAGGGCGGCGCCAATGTGCTTATCTTCCCCGACCTGCATTCCGCCAATATCGCGTACAAGCTGCTGATGCGCGTGGGCGGGGCTGAAGCCATCGGACCCATCCTGATGGGCCTGAGCAAACCCGTCTACGTGCTGCCGCGTGGTGCGGAGGTTGAAGACGTTGTGAACAGCGCGGCGCTGGCGGTCGTGGATGCGCAAAACGGTTATTCCCACAATCATGATCCGTCCGGCTCGGTCGCGGAGGCGCGGAAGATTTTCGTCACCGCCGACTAAGCGGGTGAGTAACGGATGGATTGCAATGTGTTCGGGCGGAGCCTCAACACCCCCGCCCTGTACTTTGTGTGGGCGGGTGGCCCGGACCTTGGCAGATGACAACTCCGGTTTTGGGTGCCCCGCTCCTTGCGGCTTTTTTGAAGCTGTGAAAAAACCTTGTTGCTGCAGTCGTTGGGGCGGGTTGCGGAACGAGGTTGCATCGGGGATCAATTGGGGATGGTTGAGACTGAGGCGTTGGAGAATGTCAGGGTTGGCCTGGCTAGGCGGTAGCGGATGCGGCCTGCAGTCGGCGTAAGCGAATCCATTGTTGGAAGTTGTAAGTGAGGCAGGCCCAGAGCATCTCGGTCTGCACCTTGGCCAGGCCGCGCAGGTGGAACTGGCGCAGACCCAGTTTGCTTTTGATCCAGGCGTGGCAGAACTCGATCACCCGGCTGCGGCGGCGATACTGTTGCTGCGCTTGGGGCGTGGCCATCTTGCGGCGGAAGGCGATCATGGCCTCGGTCTCCACGGTGCGCAGCAGGCCGCGCCCACGATGCTGATTGCCGGGACAGCATTGCGGCTGCAGCGGACAGCTCTGACAATCCTGGGCCCGGGCTTCGTAGCGAAACACCAGGTTTCCCGACTTGCGTTTGTGCCGTCCTGCATAGCCCAGGTGCTTGCCTCCCGGACAAACATAGTGGTCGTGCGCGGGGTCATAGAGGAAAACTTCGCGGGTGAATCGTCCGGTGCCGGTGCAGTCTTTCTCATCGCCGCCTTTGCGCAGACTGCCGACATAATCCACTCCCAGTTGCGCCATGGCTTCGACGCTGCGGCGGTTGGTGTAATCGCCATCGGCCAGCATCTGCTGCGGCTTGTGTCCCATGCGCTCGGCGATGCGCCCCACCGCGGGCGCCAACTGTTCGCTGTCATTGGCGGCCTGCGTCACTTGCACATCCACGATCAGCGACTGGGCGGCATCGGCCGAGATCTGCACGTTGTAGTTAGGAGCGAAGGCGCCATCGGCTTGCCGCATCCGGCGTGCTTCCGGTTCGCTGACACTGACCCGGGCTCGCGGCTTGTGCGGACGCAGTTTTTGCAACTCGTCCAAAGCCTGCTCCAGCCGCTGTTGGCGCTCGCGTCGCGCCCGCCGCCGCGCTTGCTCTCCCCCGTCCGGATTGGCTTCCTGATCCGGTTCTCCCATCTCTCGCACCCGTCGCCGCGCCCGTTCTAAATGTTCCTCAATCCGCGCGGCCCCTTGAAAGCTGTCGTTCGCCGCCTGCGCCTTGATCTTGGTCCCATCCTGCACCACCTGCTCCAGCCGGATCAGACCTTCCGCGCTCAGCAGCCCCAACACTTGCGTGAACAACTCATCCAACTCGCTCCGGTACTCCACTCGAAAACTGGCCAGGGTGTGATAGTTCACCGCTTCGCACCCCGTCAGCCACTGCAATGCCGGCTCCCATTCGCAGCGCCGCGCCACTTCCCGCGCCGACCCAATCCCCTGACTGTAGGCATAAATCCACAAACTGATCAGCAGCCGCGGATCAAACGCCGGTCGCCCGCCTTCCTCGGCGCTGCACTCGATGCCTTCATAGAAGCCGCTCAAATCCAAGCGTCCCACCAGTTCCCACATCGCCCGCGCCGGATGATCTTCCTCGATCAGTCGTTCCACGTCCACCGCCCGCCACAACATCTGTTCGCGATTGATCCTGCGCAGTAAAGGCTCGCCCATGCCCAGAGCTTACCCCGCTTTATTTTTCTGTCAATTGACTTCCTGGGTGGTTTTTTCACAGCTTCGGCTTTTTTGCAAAGGGCGGGCGCTGGCGTCACGCAGGTGGCTTCGGCTCCATTTGCGTGATGTCACAATCGTTCACGCGCATCCGTCCCGACGTTAACCCGCCCCTTGCCAAGAACCGGCAAGGAGCGGGGCACCCAGAGTATTATTTGTGCTGTGTCTCAGCAGGCTTGACACGAACCAGTGGAATCGCTTCGTCGGCTGCACGTAGAGCCATGTGATCTTTGTCCAGCCAGATGACCTCATAGATTACGACTCCGAAATACCAAGCCGGTTGCAGTTCGACCTTGATGTGGTTTGGGTCTATGACTTTGTAAGTCCCGGTGCCTTCTTGCTTCCACCACTTCGTGAGCGTTTTCTCGTTCTCAATGAGGGTGCCATCGGCAAGGAATTCAAATTGAACCAGAGTTTGTCTCCTTCTTGTTAGGGGGACTTCTTCCCACTTGCCGATCAGCCGTGCTTCCGGTTTCGTCTCTGGGTTACCTTTCAGGCTCGGGTGAGAAGTGCAGGCAACGAAGCAAACCGTCAACACAACCGAGGGCGCGATCACGAAGCGAATCACGCAGAGAATTGTACTCCTGGAATCCCGGCGGGTGGCCCGGACCTTGGCAGATGACAACTCCGGTTTTGGGTGCCCCGCTCCTTGCGGCTTTTTTGCAAGGAGCGGGCGCTGGCGTCACGCAGGTGGTTTCGGCTCCATTTTGCGTGATCTCACAATCGTTCACGCGCATCCGTCCCGACGTTAACCCGCCCCTTGCCAAGAACCGGCAAGCAGCGCGGCACCCAGAGCGTGGCCGGTGGCCCACTCAAGCCCGGTTTCGGCTTGAGTGGGGAGTTTGGAGGGCAAAGCTGGCCTGTGGCCATCATCTAAGTACTATGATCACTATAACTTGAATGTCTGTACAAGGACGTGATGACGATATGTTCCACGTGGAACACTCCGCGCATTTTCCCAATGTTCCACGTGGAACATTACTGCAATCTCGCAACGATCTCGTGAGCCCTATTCTGTAACCCAGGCCCACCAGTTCCCGCACTGGATTTCGTTAGGCGAGAAGGACAGTGTGCGGTTGGATTTTTCCACCCATAGGTAAGCCGGTTCCGCGCGGCCGTTCACGGTGACTTGAACGATCACTCCGCTTCCTCCGCTTGGGCTCAACGAACAGTCGACAGAATAGCTCTTGATCAAACCCCATTCCCCGCCCGGACCCCAGTCGCGATAGAAGTCATTAAACGGATAGGCAGAATACTTATCCTTGTGCTGTTTCCAGTCAGGATCGTGGAACCACACCCCATAAGCTGCCTCCTGGTTCTGGCTTTGCAGCGACTCGAAAAACCTGCTCACTGCGTTGCGCTCCGGGTAATCACGATAGTGGTAGGCCACCCAGGCTACGATCAGAAGGAAAACAATCACCACAGCGATCCAGATCCGGCGCCGCCGCTCGCGGCCGGGATCGTACTGTTGGGCATCCAGCAGGGTCATGGCTTCCTTAAGAATAACGGATACCGGCAGAGAACAAAAAGCTCCCGGGAAAAGCTTTTGACCGCAAAGGACGCAAAGACGCGCAAAGATCGCGGAGAAAATCCAGACTAGGCCTTCAATTATTCAATTACAAATTACAAAATTACTCAATCTTCATAGCGTTCGCTTAAACAGCGGTGTGGCTACTGCCAGTGTGATGACCGCGAAGATGGTGAGATACAACATGTCGGGCCAGATCGCCACCAGCCCGGTTTCTTTCAGCAGCACCGACTTGAACCCGTGTACCGCGAAAGTGAACGGATCCACTCTGGCAATGCCGCGCAGCCACCAGGGGAACGCCTGGATGGGATAGATGGCTCCGCTGGGAAAAAACAGCAGCGTGTTGAGGATGCCGAAGATGGCGCGCGGCACCAACGGATCTTCCACTCGCACCATGAGCAGAAACATCATGGTGTTGAAAGCCACCGAGGTGAGCAGAATCATCAGCGCCAACTCCACCGCTGTGGCCGGATTAAATACTGTGCCCACACCCGCCAGCAGTGAGCCAATCACCGTAATCACGACGCCGGTCATGACCGCTTTGATGGCTCCCGCGGCGTTGAGTCCGAAGACGAGTTCGGTCTTGGTGATGGGCGTGACCAAGTAGCCTTCGTGCACGCCGCGGGCCTTGTCGTCGATGTAGAGCATGCCGCCGCCGATCATCACCGAAACGAACATGGCCAGCGTGATCGAGCCAGGAAGAAGATACTTCATGTATTCGATGTAGGGGTAAAGCTCGACAATCTGCAACACAGTCTGCTGCAGGATGCGGGGCTCGACCGCGGGCTGATTCAAAGCGTTGGTGATCTGTGTGAGCTCATCTTCCAGGGTTGAACTCATGAAGTTGTCGCTGTTGTCCACGATCAGCGCGATGCGTGGCTGATCCTGCTCATAGACCCGCCGCGAATACTGTGGCGGAATGATCACCGCGCCCTGGATCTTGCCGTTGCGCACATCGTCCATCGCCGTCTTCTGGTCGTTGTAATAGACCGGCTCAAAAGTGCGCATGTTGGCGCGGACGGAATCAAAAGCCTCGCGAATCTTGAGTGCCTGCGTGCCGCCGTCCTGATCGACCAATCCCAGTCTGGCATCGCGAATCTTTCCGCCGAAGGCGTTGCCCAGCACAATGAGCTGCACCAGAGGAAAGATCATGGATGCCATCATCAGCGCCGGGGAGCGGAAGAATTTGCGCATCTCGCGTTCGATAATGGCGAGTATATGATTCATGGCTGCAATCCAGGTCTGGGCGGCATCACGAAGGCATGAGCTTTGACCAGCTCATCGCGCAACTGCCGCCCGGTGTAGTGGACGAACACGTCGTCCAGCGTGGTGTTCTGCACGGAGAGCGATCGCACTGAAACTCCGGCCTGAACTGCCGCTTCCACCAGTTCCGTGGTGGTGCGTGATCCGTCGCCGGTCAGGATGCGGTACATGCCGGCGCCTTCATGCTGAACCGAAGTCACCGCGCTCAGGTTGTGCAATCGCTGCTCCCAATCCGCCGGAGCGTTATCGAACTGCGCCTCGATTACATTCGAGCCGGGCACGCTCGCTTTCAGGGCCGGCGGAGTATCGAGGGCAACGAGCTTGCCATGATCGACGATGGCAATGCGGTCGCAGAGGCGATCCGCCTCGTCCATATAATGGGTGGTGATCAAGATGGTGAGTTGGCGATGGCTTTTAATGTTGGTCAGCATCTCCCAAACCGCGACGCGCGAGACCGGATCCAAGCCTGTGGTCGGCTCATCCAGAAAAAAGATTCGCGGACTGTGCACCAGGCCGCGCGCGATCTCGAGCCGCCGCCGCATGCCGCCGGACAGAGTCTTGGTTTGTGCCGAACGCCACTTCGTCAGGTCGACCGTCTCCAGCAGCTCGTCAATCACGGCTTTGCGCTTTTTCGCCGGAACATCGTAAAGCTTGGCGTAAATATTCAGATTTTCCTCGATGGTGAGGTCGAGATCACTGGTGAGCGCTTGCGGAATCACACCCATCGAGCGGCGCACTGCATCCGGCTCTTTCCGCACATTGTGTCCGGCGATGCATGCCGTGCCCGAAGTGATGGGGATGAGCGTGGTCATCATTCGAATCAGGGTGGATTTGCCAGCGCCGTTCGGCCCCAGCAAGCCGAAGATTTCTCCTTCCTTCACGCTGAATGAAACGTCATCGACCGCGGTAAAGTCTCCGAACTTCTTGACGATGTGTTCCACCTCGATGGCATTGAGCGCGGCAGCAGCGCTTGCGGAGCCATGTCCGTTGGATGGCCCGCGTTCGCCGTTGGTATTGAGATCGGCGATCATGGATTCTGCCCCGCCGATGCATTCTCTTGATCCGTGCCCTTGAGCTGAGCCGGTGAGACCAGCACTTCCGCGGTCATGCCCGGGACGTAGGCACCTTTCGGATTGTCCAGGCGGACCTTGAGCACGATGGTCCTGATATCCCGCTTGCGACGGCCCACATCGCGCTGCGTGGCGAAATCCGCTTCGGCAGATTTGAAGAATACTTTTCCGGACGTCATGGTCCCCCCGGGCAACTGGATGCGTAGCGTGTCTCCCAGGCCGATGTGATCGGCATTGGTCTCAGGAATTGCGGCGCGCACCCAGGTGTCGCTCAAGTCGACGATGGTCACGATCGGCTGGCCGGCGTTCAACACTTCGCCTTCGCGGGCGGCACGCACCGATACCGTTCCAGTGACCGGAGCATAAATCTTGGTGTAGCCCAAACGGACTTCAGCCTGCTTGAGCATGCTTTCCGCGTTGGCGAGTTGTGCGCGCGTGGACTCGACGGTGCGTTCAGCGGCATGCGCGTTGTGAGTATTGGCGACGGCTGTGTTGAGATCCGCCTGGGCAGCGCTCACCTGCTGCTGCAGAGATTGCACGAGCGCTTTCTGTGCCGCGAGGTTGGTCTCAGCCTGCACGCGATCCTGATCGGAGGCAACGCCCTGTTTGGCAAGTGCAATGGTGCGGCGGCTGTCGCTCTCAGTACGTTCCAGAGTAGCCTCTGCCTGGAGCAGTTGAGCGCGTGCGGACGCCAGCCGGGCTTGCGCATTCTCGACTGTGCTGGAAGTTGATCCCTGAGTTGCCTCAAGCGTGGACTGGGTCTCGGCGACTTTGTACTTCAGACTGTCGATGGTGGCGGCGGCTGCGCGCTCCTCCGCTTCCAGTTCCGATGGATCGAGCGCGGCAATCAGGTCCCCCTGTTTGACCTGCGTTCCCTCATCAACCAGGAGCTTCGCCAGCCGGCCCTCGATCTGCGGGCTGACGATCACCTGGTTAGAGTCCACGGTGCCGATCAGAATGAGATCCTCGTTGCGAGGCGTAGATAAAAAGTAGTAGGTCAGCGCCACACCGAAAATTACGCCGACAATAATCAAGAATTTATTGCGTACGCTCACTTTCGCACTCCTTGGCACTTCTCCCCGGAACGCTGAAACAGCGCGGCGGAGATGAAATCCAGCACCGCGGCGCGGCGTGCCGCCACGCGTTCCGGGGACATGGGGTCTTTGCCGGTCATAACGCGCATCACCGGCGCGCTGGTGAAATAGAAGACGATGACTGCGATCATTGAAGGGATAAACTGCAGAGGATCCACTTCACGAAATTCACCGGACGCCTGGCCGGCTCGCAGCACGCTGGCAATCTTGCTGAATAACGGACGAAAATACTGTTTCACGATTCGCTCAAACTGGTTTGCCCTGCCTCTTCCGGCGCGCATCATCTCGCCCTGCACAATTCGGGGATAAAGGGGATGACTGGCGATGTAATCGAAGTGGGCGCCAGCGTAGGCGACAATCTTCTGGCGCGGCGGCAAATCGCGGGACAAGACCTCCCCAACGAAAGCGATCAATCCGCCAAACACCTGATCGATCACCGCACCGTACAACGCTTCTTTGTCTTTGAAGTAGTAGTAAAGCAGGGCCTTGTTGACGCCCGCGGCGCGGGCAATGGCATCGGTCCGCGCCCCGGCAATCCCGTCCCGGGCGAACTCCCGCACGGCCGCGTGCAGGATGGCGGCCCGGCTATGTTGGGGACGGCCGCGAGAACCCAGGCGCGATCTGGAGACAGTGGCTTTCATATCTCACGTTAATTAACTGGTTAGTTAGATCGTACCACAGGGATGTTGGATGCACAATTCGAATTGGGGGTCACTAACGGACTAGAACTGCGGGACAAAGGGGCGGGGGAAACAGCTTTTAGCTCTTAGCAGTCTGCGGAGCTTTGCTCCGCCGGGAGGACGGTAAGACGCGCCCTCTGCGTCGCTAGGATAGGGCAATGCCTGGTACGAAACGGTCTGTCACAACAGGGGGTTATCACGATACTCTCAATTGGCGGAGCCGAAGGACCTTCATCCTGGTCCCATCAACAACACTTGAGGGAATTCTGCCCGCTCAGTCCAATCCATCGTGAGAACGCCCTGGAGCGTTCATCCCCCTGCATGCTTCTCTGGGGTCCTTCGACTCCGTGGCGTTTTCGCTTCGCGAAACCGCCACTGCGCTCAGGATGACAGCGTATTATTGGCTCAATGAGCCAATGGTCCAATGATTGAATGGTTCAATGACCGGATGGCGTCATCGGCTGTACTGATTTCTCTTTTTTTCCTCGTGCCGTTCCAACCCCAGCTCGATCAACTTCTCGATTAGTTCGGGATATGACACTCCGGAAGCCGCCCACAGCTTGGGATACATGCTGATCGAGGTGAATCCGGGCATGGTGTTGATCTCATTCAGATAGATCTTCCTCGATTTCGGCTCCATTAGAAAATCCACGCGCGCCAGGCCCGAGCAGTCCACGGCTTTGAAGGCGCCGATGGCCAGTTGCTGAACTTTCTTCGTTTCGGACTTGCTGAGCTTGGCGGGAATAATCAGCTGCGACCCTTCGTCCAGGTATTTCGCGTTGTAATCGTAAAATTCTGTGCTGGGGACGATTTCTCCCGGCACCGAAGCTTCCGGCTTGTCGTTCCCAAGCACCGAACATTCGATTTCGCGCGCCTTCTGCCTTCCGCCCACGCCCTGTTCGATCACAATCTTGCGGTCGAACTTTGCAGCTTCTTTGATCGCCGGACCGAGTTCCTTGCGGTCATGCGCTTTGGAAATTCCCACGGACGATCCCAGATTCGCCGGCTTCACGAACACGGGATACTTCAGCTTGCTCTCGACCAGCGTCTGGATTTTCTTTGGCGTGGCTTCCCAGTCGCTGCGCAGAAATGTCAGGTGCTTCACGATCGGCAATCCGGCGCCTCGGAACAGCGACTTCATGATGTCTTTGTCCATGCCGGCCGCCGAGCCGAGCACGCCCGCCCCGACGTAAGGCATATCTGCGAGTTCGAGCAGACCCTGAATAGTTCCATCTTCACCGAAAGTTCCGTGCAGTACGGGGAAGATGACATCAACATTGATGGCCCGGTCGGACGCGCGGCGAACCAGCGCGTGAGATGCGGCATCGGTCTGGAATGCGGCGAGCGAACCTCCGTGTGATTGGGGCTCGGGCGGAACAACCACCGCTTCGCCAGTGGCCAGAACCGCCGCCCCGGGAGTCGCCTCGGGATCACCGGCGCGAAGATGGGTTTGCGCAGACGGCTCGCCCGAACTCCGCTTGCCCTGGAGCAACCGCTCGGCATCGGCCGCCGTGACCCAATGGCCTTCCTTGGTGATGCCGATCGGTACAACTTCGTATTTATTTTTGTCGATGGCGTTGAAGACTGACGCAGCCGAGAGCAGGGAAACCTCGTGTTCGCCACTGCGCCCGCCAAACAGAATGCCTACGCGGAGTTTCTTCATGACCTTTCAGTGTGGACGTGGGGCAGCTTTGCCGTCAATTGCAGGCGATGATCTTCTGGATTCGCTGCCGGGCTTCGCTCGGCCGGGGGACGAGGGCGTCCACCCCTACGTGGTTCCTGCCAATCCCAGCTTGTCGGCGATGCCCTTCATTGCCTCGATGCAGAAAGCGATGTGTTCTTCAAGAGCGACTCCTAACTCGGCTGCGCCGGTCACAATGTCATTGCGGTTTACGCTGCGGGCGAAGGCTTTGTCTTTCATCTTCTTTCGGACCGACCTGGCATCCACTTCGGCCAGCGACTTTCCCGGCTTCACCAGCGCCACAGCCGTGATGAACCCGGCCAATTCATCGCAGGCAAAGAGGGCTTTCTCCATCGCACTCTCGCGGGTGACCCCGGTGTACTCGGCATGAGACATAATCGCGCGCCGGATTTCGTCCGAGTAGCCGCGCTCTTTCAGAATCTCGTTCCCTTTGTAAGGATGATCTTCCTGGCTGGGGTACTTCTCGTAATCGAAATCGTGCAGCAGGCCCACGAGGCTCCAAAGGTCTTCTTCTTGTTGAGAGCCGCCTCTTAGTTTTCGCGCGTAAGCGCGCATGCAAGCCTCGACGGCGAGCGCGTGCTTGCGCAAACTTTCCGACTGCGTGAACTCAGTTAGTAAACACCACGCCGACTCGCGATCCGCCATGCTTCTTGACCTGTTTTCTCCGGGTTTTTCACCAATTTTCTTCGTTTTTTCGATGAGCTTTTTTGCGCTTGATGCAGATTTTACTTGACATCCACAGGTATCCTCCCGCAGATTACGCTTCAGGTTGGAACCAAGTATCTAGTTTGGTTCCGGTTCGGTTCGGAGAAGCCCGCTCTGGCCCTCCCACACCTGAATGGCCACGACTCTTGCCCCAGTAGATTCCAGGGAAGTCGTCCGTTGTGACCGTTGCCTGCTGGTTCAATTCCGTACCATCAACAATCTTTGCCGCCGCTGCCATGGCTCGTTAGATGAGGACGAGCCGGAAGTAGTCGCGCCACCGCCTCCGCCGCAGATGATGCCGGCGAATGGCCATGGGCGCGGGCATCTGAACCTGGCGTCGTCGATCCGTTCCATGCGCCTGCGCAATGGACTCAGCCAGCGGCAACTGGCCACGCGCATGTCGGTGCCGCGGACGTATGTTTCCAAGATCGAAAACGAGAAGGCTACGCCGACTCTCTCTTCGCTGGAGCGGCTGGCGCGGGCGCTCGAGGTCACCGTGCCCGATCTGCTCAGCGGCGGCGAGCGCAACCGGCAGGAAGAGGTTCGCGAGCTAATGCAGGATCAGTTTATCGCGGAAATGCTGCCCTTCGTGTCGCAACTGAATGGCATGCAGATGTCGAGCATCCTGACCCAGGTGCGCGATTTGACCGTGCGCCCGAGAAGGACCGCGTAATAAGGATGTTCGCCTCGCGCGGTATTGCAACCCCGCTTTGCGGGCTTGCGCGCGGTGGCTCACTCAGGTCCTTCGCGAGGCAAAAAGCGCCTCTCTCAGGATGACGACTCTTTAGAAGTTTTATCCGGGCAACCAGCCAACTGCAGCCGGGATCGAAAGATCCCGGCTTTTTAGCTTTCCAACCGGAAGCGCGTTTCGGCCAGTGTGTACATTCTTCGCCAGACTAAGCGGTTGACGGTAACGACCACCGCGGCCATCACGATGGTCGAAGCAATGAGCAGATCGAAGTTGCCCTGGTCGGTGGCGCGGCTGATGGTGGCGCCCAGACCGGTGGTGTAGAAAGTCTGTCCTTTGAAATGAAAGTATTCGGCGACGATGCTGGCATTCCAGGCGCCGCCGGACGCCGTCACCATCCCGGTCACAAGATAAGGAAAAATCCCGGGCAGAATCAGCTTGCGCCAGCGTTCCCAGCCCCGGATGTGGCATACCGAGCACACTTCTTTCAAGTCGGTGGGAATCGCCATCGCCCCCGCAATGACGTTGAACAGAACGTACCACTGGGTTCCGAGCAAAAGCAGCACGATCGATCCAATGCCGAGCCCTCCGCCCAGACGGATCAGGATCAGCAGGACGACAGGAAACAGCGCGGTGGCGGGAACGGAAGCGGCAATCTGAGCCAGAGGCTGGGCGATGCGGGCCAGACGCGGATTGAAGCCGATCCACACGCCCACAGGGATCGTCCATGCGGCGCCAATCAACAGGGTCACAAGAACGCGAAGGAATGTGGCGCCGAGTCCTTTGCCTAACTCGGCGATCTCACCGTGGTTGAGTCCGGTGAGCAGGATGGCGACTCGAACCAACGCATAGCCGGTGAGGCCTAAAGCCAAAATGCCCACAACGCGAAGCAGCCAGGTTTTCCACGTGGTTCCTGCACCCGCATCCGGGTGCGCATCACGCCGTCGCGAGAAGTACGCCATCAGAGACTCGCGCAATGGAAAGATAGCCCTTTTTCGCAACTGCGCCAGAGCCCGTGAGTGCTGCATGAGATCGAGCACCCACGAATGCGGCACGTCCGCGCTCTCCACTTGCTCTACCTTGAATTTCTCGGCCCAGGCAATCACGGGCCGCCAGACGAATTGATCGAGCAGCACGATCAAGGTAATCATCGTGGCCACGCCCCACAAAATGGACCGCGTGTCTCCGGCGCTGGCCGCCGTTTGCAGATAGGAGCCGAGGCCGGGCAGGCGGAAGTCGCGCGAGCCGAGCACGAACATCTCACACGCCATGAGGAAAAACCAGCCGCCGGCGACCGACATCATCGAGTTCCACACCAGCCCGATCGCGGCAAAAGGCAGCTCGACCTCAGTAAAGCGCTGCCACCAACTGAACCGGTAGATCTGTGCGGCTTCGCGCATCTCGCGCGGTATGCTTTTGAGTGAAGCATAAAAACTGAAAGCCATGTTCCAGACCTGCCCGGTGAAAATCAGCAAAATGGCTCCCAGTTCGACACCCAGTTGCCGGCTGGGAAAAAGCGCCACCATGGCGAGCATCACTCCCGGCAAGAAACTTAGAACGGGGATGGATTGCAGAACGTCGAGTAACGGAATCATGAAGCGCTCGGCTTTCGCGTTATAGGCCGCGATGTAGCCATACACCAGCGTGAACGCCAGACTCAAAACATAAGCAACCGTGATCCGCAACAGCGACAACCCGGCGTAGGCGGCAAGCGCGAATGGGCTGCGGGAGATTTCGACTGCGGGCGTGAATGGACCAAGCCAGGTGCGCGACACGATCAAAATGCCATAGAACAGCGCGATTGCCGCCGCGAACATCAGCAAGTCGGGTAACCGCGAGGTCTCGAACCGCGGCAAAAGCGACCACAGCCGGTAAGGCGAAAATGTTCGCAGTTCGCCAGCTTGTTTCATGGCTTCACCGCGGCCGCGTGGTGATTGGACTCCGCGCCCGGTTCGGTCAGGACGAGCCGCCCCTTCTCCGGATCATGGTCGAAGATTTCGGCATAACGTCCCCAGTTCATCGCGGTTTCGAACTGGCGTTCGACTTCGTCCTGGCTGAAATGCTCATCGAGAATGTCATGGAAGAATTCTTCCGGGATGGAATGATCGGACTTGGCTTTCAGCACGCTCTCGATGCACTGCAGAATCGCGACGTGTTTGAGCGCAGCTTCGCGAAAAAGGAGCTTGCGGGTAAGGATGTCGGCTTCGGCGAAAGCAGCACCTTCCGCTGTGATTTCCGCGTCTCCTTCCTTCAGTGTGGCAAAACCCAGCATGGCGCCGGCTTCGACGATGGGCAAGAGGTCATCGACATCCATGGCCAATTGCTCGGCGAGCCGATAAAGATCTTCGCGTCCGCCGCGGTCGTGGAGAAGCTCGAGCAGGCCGGCAATGCCACCGGGACGGGCGTGAGGCAGCATCTGGTACTTTTCTTTGCGACCTTGAGCCGATTTGAGTGCTTGTCCCTGGGCGGGTAGCGCATGCTCCACATCAGGCTGCGTCATAATTTTGTAGACGTAGTCCACCAGCTCGACAAATCGAGGCGCCTTCCGGTCGCGGGGCTGGGGCAACGCGATCGCGAAATCGGAGCGAATGCGTCCCGGATTTTTTGCCAGAACGATGACCCGGTCCGCCAGCAAGACCGCCTCTTCAATATTGTGCGTAACTACGAAGATGGCGCGGGCCGGCATTTTCTTGCTGAGCCAGAGTTCCAGCAGTTCACCGCGCAGGTTTTCCGCTGTGAGCACATCGAGAGCGGAAAAGGGTTCGTCCATAAACAATACTTCCGGCTCGACCACCAGCGCGCGGGCAAATCCCACACGTTGTTTCATCCCGCCGGAAAGCTCTTTGGGATAGGCGGTCTCAAAGCCGTCGAGCCCTACCGTATCCACCATCTTGAGCGCGCGCTTGCGCCGTTCAATGGCGCCGACACCGCGTGCTTCCAGCGGCGCTTCCACGTTTTCCAGAACGTTCAGCCAGGGAAATAATGCGAAGCTTTGGAAGACGATCGCAACATTGGGGGCGCGACCGTCGATGGGCGCTCCGTGCCAGAACACCTGCCCCGATGAAGGCATGGAAAGGCCGGTCAGAATTCGCAGCAGCGTGGATTTGCCGGAGCCGGAGGGACCGAGGAGGGCGACAATCTTGTCCGGAGAAATTTCCAGATCAGTGGGCGCAATCACCTCAATGCGGTTGCCGTCCGGTTGGACGTAGAACTTCTCGACCGCGCGAGCCTGGATGATCGCATTCTCCACTGAGCTTCACTCCGAACCTCGCATACACCTATACACGATTTCGGTTCCAGAGGGGAACCACATTATTGAGAAGTACATATTATTGTGACTGGACTGAGCAAGAACACTGACATTCCCAACTCGCTTTCCGCATGAGGAATCCAGGATTTTCGAACTTCAGGCAACTGCAGATTCCTCGCTACGCTCGGAATGACAATTTGGTTGAAGGGCCACAATATTGTGCCCCCATTTGCGGATGGTCAAGCGGCAAAGTCTTCGCTTGGCGGCACGGGCAGCGGTTGGGGCAGCCGGTCAGTCACCTCGGCCAAGCTCGCTAGTTTCGCTGCCAGGGCTGGGGTCAGCGAACCCGGCTGGTAGCGCCATAGATAATTGCCCACTTGCCGGCTGGGAATGTTCAGGCGAGCTTCGCTGCCCAATCCCAACACATCCTGCAGAGGGACGACGGACAAGCTGGCCACCGAAGCCTGGGCCGCGCGGATCAAAGCCCAATTGATTCTGTCTTCGCAGCACCCCAGATAAGCCTCCGCAGCCCGCCGCTCGTGATCGGTTGCGCCGGAGTTCCACCAGCCCAAGGTGGTGTCATTGTCGTGAGTGCCGGTATAGACCACGCGGTCTGGGGTGAGCCGATGCGGCAAGTAGACGTGCGCTCCGGGATCACCAAAGCCAAACTGTAAGACTGCCATGCCGGGGATCTGGTGGCGCTCGCGCAGCTCGTGCACGTCGGGAGTAATGTAACCCAGGTCCTCGGCAAAAAATGGCAGCCCGCCCAGTTCCTCACGCAGCTTGTCGAACAGGTCATCTCTTGGCCCATCCACCCACCGGCCATTCATCGCGGTCGGGTCGCTGGCCGGAATCTCCCAGAATTGCGCGAAACCGCGAAAATGATCGAGACGAATGAAGTCGCAGGTCTGCGTGGCCCATCGCAAACGCTGGACCCACCACTTGTAACCCCTTCTCCGCATCGCATCCCAATTGTAGAGAGGATTGCCCCAGCGCTGGCCAGTGGCGCTATACGCGTCCGGTGGAACGCCGGAAACGACTTCGGGATCGAGGTTCTCCTTGAGACGAAAAAGATCGCGGTGGACCCAAACGTCGGCGCTGTCGTAATCGACAAAGATGGCGATATCGCCGACCACGCGGATCGCCTTCTGCGCGCAATAAAGCCGCAGGGCGCGCCACTGCTCATAGAAAAAGAACTGAATGACGCGGCGCGAGGCCATCTCCGAGGCGAGTTCCACGCGCGCAGCCTGCAGCGCTTCTGGCTCGCGGCGCGCCAGTTCGCCGGGCCAGTGATTCCAGGATTGTTTGCTGTAGCGATCCCTCAGGCTGTCGTAAAGTACAAAGTCTTCCAACCACCACTCGTTCTGCGCGCAAAATTGCTCGTAGCGAGGCTGGGACTCGCCCGCCTTTAGAAACTTGCGGGTGGCTTCGACGAGCAGGGGAAGCTTGTGCCTGCTAACCTCGTCGTAGTCGATGAGACCAGTCGCATCGGGAAGCGCTTTCAAACACGATGCGTCGATCCAGCCATGCTCTTCCAGACGCTCCAGGCTGATCAGTAAGGGATTGCCGGCAAACGCGGAGGTCGATGAGTAAGGGGAATTTCCGTTGGCGGGTGGACCGAGCGGCAGCACCTGCCAAAGTCCCTGGCGGGCGGATGCCAGAAAATCAAGAAACTCGTAAGCGGCCGAGCCAAAGTCTCCAATGCCGCCACGCGACGGCAACGACACTGGATGGAGCAGAATTCCGGTCGAGCGTGGGAATAACATGGATCGCTACTGCTCCGCCTGAACTACTCAAGGTGAGTAACTCGGTTGTGAGGATATCGTCACCGCCAGAGCCAGATTCGGCTCCGCCCACTTACTTACGCCACTCCGTTACTCGCCTTGATCCTCTTCACTCTGCTGCTTGGTCAAGGTTTTCAGCTCTTGCTCGTTAATCTTGATCTTCCCGGACTTCTCCATCTGCCCCCGCAGGCTGGATACGAACAGACCGAACAATTCCGATTGCTTGGTTTGCAACAGCGAATCGCGGATCTGATCTTTCTTCGCGGCAAAGTCCTGGTCCGTGGGTTGCTGCTTCTCTAAGAGAGTTAGTACAACACCGGTGGTGCTGGTATTGATCGGGCCGCTGATCTCGCCCGGTTTGAGGGTGAAGGCGACAGAAGCCGGTCCGGACATCGAGCCAACATCGGGAACTTGTCCATCCGGCAGCACGAAATCGCTGGTTTTCACAGTGGCACCCAGTTCTTTTGCCGCTTTCTTCAAGTCGTGCCCGGCTTTGGCGCGGTCGGAGAGCTCCTGCGTCTTTTGGGACAGCAGAGTCGAAGCGCGCTCGTTCTTAAATTCTGTCTCCACCCGGTTGCGGATCTGCTCGAAAGTGGGTGTGGCCGGCGGTTGGATCGCCAGTAACTCGAACACCGCAAATCCCTGGGGCAACTGCACCTCATCGGGTGGAGATTTTTCCGCCTCGTTGAACACAGCGTCCATGAACTGAGGCGCGGTTCCAATGCCCGGCGGCGAATCGGTACGGCTGATGAAGTCGGTTGTCACGACTTGCAAGCCGTTAGCCGCAGCCGCTTTGTCGAGGCTCCCGCCGCGGGCTTGGCTGAGCAACGTGTTGGCCTGGCCTTCAGCGGCTTGTGTCGCTTTCTGTGACTTGATCACGGGCTCGATCTCGCTCTTGATCTCGTCCAGTGTCTTGACGTGTGCGTCCTGTTTGTCTTCTACGCGAATGACGTCGAAGCCCGAGCCCGTATCGATTACGTCGCTGGTCCCGCCCTTGGGAAGCGAGAATGCAGCTTTGTCGACGTCGGCGGGAAAGCGGCCGCGCTGTATCCATCCCAATGAGCCGCCATCCTTGGCGCTGCTGGCGTCTTCGGAATATTTCTTGGCCAGGTCGGCGAAGTTTGCGCCCGACTTCAATTGCTTCAGGACATCTTCCGCCTTCTTGCGGGCTTCGTCCACGCCTTTCGCGTCCACTTTACCGTCGGGGCCAGGGAGCGGTGTTTTGATCAGAATGTGGCGGACGTTGACCTGATCCGGCACACGATAGTCGTCACGGTGCTGATCGTAATAAGCCTGCAGATCCTGCCGGCTGACTTGGGTCTCGCCTTGAATCTTAGCGGTATCCACCAGCGCGTACCGGATCTTGCGCTTTTCGGGAATCGAATTGCTGTAGCTCGCTTTCTTGCGTTCGTAGAAGGCGTTCAGTTCGGCGTCGGTGGGATGAATTTCCTTGAGGATGTCCTCTTTCCGAAGCACAGCATAATCAAAGTTGACCTTGGTATTCTGTTTCTCAAACTGCTGGTGAATTTCCGCCTCGGTTACCGCAGCGCTGCCTGCCACCAAAGTGCGCAGCTTGTCGAACAGAATCTCGTCCTTCACGGATTGCTCAAACATCGGTATGGTCAGGTCTGCCTGCTGGAGCCGTTCCTCGTAGGCTACTTGTCCAATGAAGTTGCCGCCGGGAAAAAAGACCTCTGCGTAGCGGCCATGCTGCAGCTCGTCGCGCACATCTTCATCGGTCGCGCGCAAGCCCAGACGGTCGGCTTCGGTGAGAATTACCTTCTCGTTGATTAACTGCTGCGCCGCCTGCGACGCAAAGAAGGGCAGCAACATCGAAGCCTGCGCTCCTCCTTTGGGGAATTGCTGCCGCACCATCTGCTTGGCCGCGCGCAACACTTCCATCGTGGTGATATCATTGCCGGCCACTTTGGCCACGACGCCCCGCTCCGGCGCCGCGCCCCCAAAGAAGTTGGAGCTGCCGAAACCGGGGACCAGGGTGATTACCATGAAGACACAAATGACGGTCAACAGCCCACCAAGAAGGATCTTCTTGATCGGGCCAGGGGTTTGCAGAAATCGAATCATCTTGTTATGGCTCCGGGAAACAAAGCGGAATTAAGAATTATAAACTAAAGGGCGGGAAATCCATCACGCCATGGCTGGTGGTGGTGCAGTTTGCCTGTTTAGGGATGCGCGCCAAGCGTGCGATATATCGCCTCGCAAAGGACGCGAGGCATTCGCACGGCGCGCCCAGATCCCTCGACCGCCAAAACAGGGCGGCTCGGGATGACAATGGCAAACTGCACCACTACCGAAGGGCTGGCTGTCTTGAATTGTCTATTTCTTCTTGCCGGGTTTTCGCTCTGGTTTCTTGGGAAGCAAATCTAATTGGAACATCCAAAGATGTCGCAGCATCGCCTCTATTTCCCGGTCATCTATGTCCTCTTGGTCGGGCTTAACCACAATGACGTACCAAACTGGCTCGGGGATACGGGGAAACGGATAAATGCTGGAGAAAGTGTATGTTCGCGTTCCGTCCGGGTGGATGGTCTCTACCGTCTGGATTTCGGAAACGGGCCGTAATTGCTCAAGCAGCCACGCAATCTTCACTTACCTCGGCCTCCAGCACCTTGCGTTCTATGCCAGCGATGAGAATAGGCGGCCCGATTTTCAGTGGCGTATCTGGCGTGAGCTTGTCCCAGAATTCTTGAGGAGCGGGAAAGATGATCGAATCTTGCCAGCCGTTGCTGATTCCAAACTCAACATACGTCTTGATTGCCAAAGAAAGCTTTTCCCACGCTTCGTCCTCGTTTTCGGCAACGCACACTATATCGAAGTCGAGCGAATGCGCGACGTGCTTGCCGTTATGAATCATGAGGTTCGTTAGCACCATCGGAAGTGTGAACGGCTTTTTAATTCGCGGCATCACGGGGTTTCTCCACAGGCCAGTTAACTTCGGAGTCTAGCACGCGGCAAGTTACGTATGTAATCTTATTTGATTACGCAGCCGCTTTTTGGGTTGCAAGTTCTTGCAACGTTATTAAGTTCCCGAAATGGGCGAAATGTGACCGCTAGCCCATTACCAAGGGCGGGTAGTTATCCTTTTGCAACATCATGACCGGAAGGACGGGCACTGACGGCATAGACCCTCTCTTCAGGCTTCTTCCGGCGGTAACTCAAAATCCACCAGGTTGCCGCGGAAGCCGCGCGTCTTCCACGCGCCGAAGGCTATCCCTGCAACCATCCAAATGGTTCCAAAGATCAGCGCCTGGTTGCTGAGGTTCAACCATAGAAGCAGGCAAATGACGAAGCCTAAAACCGGCGGTAGTAGATTGGTCAGCCTCTTTTTCTCTTCGCGGAGATAGTAGCGAACAAACGCCGCAGCGTTCACCCCCATGAAAGCAATCAGGGCGCCGAAATTTAGCAAGTTCGCCCCGAGTTCATAGCCGGTGGTAGGTGTCCCCAGATCTCTGCCGTATCCACTGGAGAGAAATCCGGCCAATATTGTTGGAACCGCGGCCACCCAAGGCAGAAGGAAGGCGCCGGCCAGAGCCAGTCCACCAACGAAGAGGACATTGTTGCGCGGTACGTGCCGCTTGGGATCGACCGCGCCAAAGAAAGATTTGGGCAAGGCGCCGCTGCGTCCCATACCATAGAGCAGGCGAGCCGCTCCCAGTTGCGCTCCCATGCCGGAGCCGAAGTTGGCCACGACCAGGGTGAACCCCACGATAGCGAACAGCGGCGCCCAGGCACGCCCAGCCACGAAGGTGAATGCCGTGTCCACGTTGGGATAGGGCTGGGAAGCCGGCCATATCAGTTGCGCCGCGTAAACTTCCAGGGCGGACAGGATTCCAATAACGCAGCAGGTCAGCACGGTTGCGAGCAAGATGTTCCGCCGCGGCTTCTCGGCCTCTTCCGATAGAGTCGAGATGCCGTCGAATCCAATGTAGGTCAGCACGGCAATCGAGGTTCCCCCCAACACCGCTCTTGTGTTCCACATCTGCGGATCGTAGAAAGGCTGACTGAAGAAGCCCGCTCCGTCATGCGGATTTCCGAACACATATCGCGCCGCAGCGACGAAAAAGATCGCAATCACGACGCCCATCGCGGCGGCTAATCCCGTATTTACGCGAGCCGAAGTCTTCACCCCCTGGATATTCAGGCCGGTGAAAACCAGGGCAAAGAAAACCGCCCAGCCGCTGTACGGGATTCCGGGAGCGAATACATGCGCCTGCTGGCTGATCCAGATGATGCAGATCATGGGATTAAGCATGTAATCCATCACCATGCTCCATCCGGTGACGTAACCGAGGGCAGGATTGATTTCCTGACCGACATAAGTGAACGCCGAACCCGCACTGGGATAGGCGCGGGCCATGCGGCCATAGCTGATCGCGGTAAATAGCATCGCGACCATCGCAATTAGGATTGTCGTGACGACATGGCCGTGGCCGCGCTGGCTGAGCACGCCGAACACCGACATGGGCGCGACCGGTTGGATGACAATGACGCCATATAGGATGAGATCCCAAAGAGTGAGCGTGCGCCTGAGGCGTGGAGCGGAAGCAAGGGCGGGAGAAGTGGGTTCCATCTCCGCGTATTGGATTATGCCGGCGCTAAACTGTCAACGATTAAAACGATTCCGTACGCAGTTTTGACAACCAGCCTGCTCTTGCTTCGTCACTGCCACGGATCATTTCGACGAATGGTAGTCAAACCGGTACCCAGGCTGCTCGTTCCCAGACATGTAGCGCGTGTTGTATTCCAAAATGTAATTCAAGTGCGCATCATCAAGTGGAAACGACCTGGATGCAGGATATGGATACGTCCCCATTCTGCGGAATGGAAGCGGATCCACGCTGGTGAAGTCGTAGGCGTAGAAGTCCATGTCCTTCTCATAGCCGCTGGCCACGAAGAAGTAGTCGCGCACCCAGCCCTTGGGCAGAGCAGGAAGTCTCGACGGATCAAAGTCCAAAGCAACTTCATCGCCCGATCCGAAGACCACGAGGCGGTCATCGAAAGAGGTCAGCAGCGGGAGCACGTCTCCGTAGCGTGTATAGGCGCCCGCGGGGCGTGTGTAAGGTCCAGTGGAACTGGCTTTCTCGTACACATACATGACGTTGCCCGGCGGTTGGTTTTCGGTCTTCAGGGGGAACCCGTGAAAGCGCAGGTCCGCGCGGGCGAGCGGAATCGGAGTCAGGCGAACGTCGTGGTTCTGCTCGCTCCGGTCGATGAGAATGTTATCCCAGTAGATTTGCAGGTTAGTCCAGATGCGGATGCGCTGCCCGCCTGGAGGCAGCTTGCCGCTCAGGTCGGCGGTCATCGTGCGCGGGCCGCCGGCGGGGAAACCCATATCGTCGATGACCTTCACCCACTTTCCATCCGTCCCAAGGGCCTCGACGTAAGGCGCCACCGCCTCGACTCCGGCTTGATATGCCGCAAACATGCTGGTCGCAGTGAAATATTCAACCTCGCCGTGGAGCAACAGCCACAGCGGGCCGCTGCGATACGGTTCACCCAGGTCGAGTTCGAGACTGTGCAGTTTAGCGAAGCCGTGGAACGCGGTTAATTCAAAATCGCCGAAATATCGGTGGGCGAGCAAATCGGGGAGCACGTCGTGTCCGTGGTCATCCCATGCGCCGGCAGGAGAGCGCGGATCGCGGCTGGTTACAACCTTGAAGACCGGATACGGCGGGCCGCTGGCAAAATACTCGTTGGGGAAGACATCAAAACCGGCAGGATGGTCGACGGCTAACAGCTTCACCTGGTCGAGATACACGACTTCTTCCAGCGGCTCCATGAAGCGGAAGCTGAGGGTTGGATGCCCCATCCTTTCGTGGTTTTGGGAAGGGCGGGAATCGTCTTTCTCGCGAATGGTGCTGCGATCCACCTTAATGTATTCGGTGGGACGCGGAATATCGCGCTGGTCCGGCCCAACCCAATGTCCGACAACGCCCGCGCCCAGCATGTCGCCGACTAACTCGTAATGCCGGCCGTTCCACACAAACAGCGTGGGGCAGGAACTTCCGCGACGGTCAATCTCCATGTATTTCTGTTCCCGGTCGGCGGCGACTTCCGTTTCATCCTGCAGAACGCCGGTGGGCCAGAGCATGCGGACGATGTCGGCTTGCTTGGCCTGACCCAGGCCGACGGTCAGGTAAGGCGAATTCTGCCCCAGATATCCCGACGATCCCGCGATCTCGAATTTCTGCCGGTTGCCTGCGGCGAAGACCTCGACTTTCGTCCCGATGGCGCTTTTATTGTCAGCGAGTCCCTTCAGATTAAGCCTGATCCAGTGGTTCTTGTTGCCGCCTTCATTTCGGAGCAGAACGGCGGGGCCATGATTCTGCGTGATCAGCATGTCGGTGGCGCCGTCGTTGTCATAGTCGCCGGTGATGATGGCGCGCGGATCTTTCAATACGATCTTGTCGAGGCCGACGTCGGGAGTCACATCTTTGAAGCCATCCGGGCCGAGGTTGCGGAAGAGGCGGACCTCGCCCTTACCCTGCAAAGTCTCGCCGACGGCCACAATATCGACCCAGCCGTCGTTGTCGTAGTCGATGGCGGCGACGCCGTAAGCGCGGACCCAATGGGTCGCAGGCAGTTTGACTTCGTCGAAAGACTCACCGTGGTTGTTGCGCCAGAGAGTGAGTCCTGACGTCCCTCCCCAGAAGTGGGTAAAAGCGAGATCCATCCATCCGTCGTGATCGAAATCCAGCACCGCAACTCCCGATTCGGGAACACCGAGGCTCTGCAGTGGAGATGTGGCTTTGAATTTCCCTTCCCTTAGATTCTGGAAAACAGTCACAGGAGAGAAATAGCCGGTGAGGATCAGATCAGCGGCACGGTCATTGTTAAGATCTGATCCAATGGCTGCGATTCCTGGCAAGGGCTCGCCCAAGCCAGTCTCCTTGGTCACATCAGTAAAGGTTCCATTGCCATTGTTCCGAAGCATCACGCTAGGTATGGATTCGTAGTTAAGCACTCCCGAAAATTTGTCTCCTGGCCGCGGAACGGAACCCGTGGGTCCGACAGTCAAGTACAAATCAAGATCGCCGTCGTGATCGTAATCAACAAAGGTAGGAGTCCCATACTTATCCCTGATTCCTGCAGACTGGGTCGCGTTGCGAAACGCTCCGTTCTTTTGGTTGTGCAGCAACTGCACTCCCCCAGCCTCAATGACCAGATCTGGCCAGCCATCATTGTCGTAGTCACCTACACTGCAGCTGTTGCCGTGAACGGTTGGATCGAGTCCAGCCTTGCGGGTCACGTCCTCAAACTTCCCGTTGCCCAGATTGTGGTAGAGCGACATCCCGCCTTCTTTGCCGTTGTCAGGCAGGAACAGATCGATCAGGCCGTCGCCGTCGTAGTCGAGGAAGCAAGCGCCGGGACCCAAATATGAAGCCAAGTCGTCAGCCTTGGAAGCCGGCTTAGTCGTCAGCCCTGCTCGTTCCCTTACATCCACGAACTGTACGTTGGTTGCCGGCGGAACTTTCTCTGGAGCAAGCGGCGACTCCTCGGCGATCGAATATTTTCCTTGTTCTCCGTAAGCCAGAGTGATGGGCGAGCCCAGCTTGGCGTCTTTGATGTGCTGAAAACGCGCCAAATGCTCGCGCGCCCCAGCGAGATTTCCGGATTGTTGAGAAGCGCGTGCGAGGCCGAACTCGGCTGAGGCATGCGTTGGGACCAACTTCAGCGCGTGCTGGAACGCATCGGTCGCCTTTGGATACTGTTTGCTTTCCGCGTACGTGGCACCCAGAAAATACCAGGCGTCGGCATCGTTCGGATCGATTTCCGTCACCCGGCGAAAGGCGTCCGCAGCAACTGGCGCAGCACCGGCGTTTTTGTAAAGCAGACCCAGGTTGTACCAGGCATGAGGATCGTTCGGGCTCTGCTTGACCGCTTGCTCCAGGAGTGGCTTAGCCGCGTCTACCCGTCCCAGATTGAGTAGTGCGATGCCCTGGTTGAGTTGGGCCATCTGCAATTTGGGATCGAGAGCTGCAGCCTCTTGAAAGGCTTTCAGCGCCCTCTCAAAAAGCTGCTGGTTCATGTAAGCTGCGCCCAGATTATTAAGTCGAGCAGCCTCGGCGGACTTGTCGACGAATCTCGCGGTGGGCGCGTCTTGTGGAACGAGCGCGAAGAGGGCGACTGCAGCCAGAACAACAGCAGCGGAAACGAAAAGAATCGGCTTGCTCATGCGATAAACCAGTGAACCACAGAGGACACGGAGAACACAGAGGCTTTGTGGTCTAAGACGCTTTCCCGTGTCCTCAGTGTCCTTTGTGGTTGATGCTGTTTTGAGCAACGGAACTCCACGAGCGACTGTAACCCCGGCTCGCCACGATCCCCTTCCCTTCCTGAATGGTAACCGTCTGACTTCCAGGTACATTCTTTAGCTTGTCCACGCCTCCGCTCGGCCATTGCACTTCGACAGAGTCTGCTTTCACTTCTTTGCCAAGCCCGAACGTCAGCACCAGTTCGCTTTGCGACAAGTAACTCGACCCACTGCGCAACATCTGCCACTGCTGATCCTTCTTCGGACCATCCGGTCCAGAAGTCACACGCACGACGGCGCCGATGCCATCGCGATTGGACTTCGTTCCCACGAGCCTCACCCGCAGACTGTGATTCTCGACGCCTTCGTCGTGAAACAAATACGCTCGGCCCCCATTGGTGGTGACCAACACGTCCAGCGATCCATCGTTATCAACATCGGCGTAAGCCGCGCCGCGAGCAACTTTCGGGCTGGCGAAGTCTTTGCCCAGAGATTCTGTAACCCCCTGAAATTTTCCACCGCCAAGATTACGAAACAGGTGCGGCGGCTCGGCATATGTCACCCGTTTCTGCACCCGTTCGATTCCATCTTCGATGTGTCCATCGGCCACGAAAATATCGGGCCAGCCGTCATTGTCGTAATCAAAGAAGAAACAGCCAAAGCCTAGCGTCACCAGCGTCGCGCGACCCACCTCAGAGCGCGGCGCTTCATCGACAAACAGGCCGTTCCCTTCGTTGTGGTAGAGCGAGAGCATCTGGTTGGCGAAATTCGTGATGATGATGCTCGGCCGCCCGGAACGATCATAGTCGGCCGCATCCACGCCCATGCCGGCGCGGGCCACGCCATCTTCGCTGAATCCAACTCCCGAGGAGATGCCCTTTTCTTCAAACGTTCCATCCCGCTTGTTTTCGTACAGCTTGTTGGGCTGCGTGTCGTTGGCGAGCAGAATGTCGGGCCAGCCATCGCCGTTGTAATCGAGGATCGCGACTCCCAAGCCCTTCGATGTGGGATCGTACAACTTTGCTTTCTGCGTGGAATCTTCAAATTTTCCATTCCCCAGGTTGTGCCACAGCCGCGCCGATGCGCCTTTGTACGACTCCGGCGTGCAATAGGATTTGTGAGCGCCGTCGAGCGTGCAGTAAAGATCGTTCTTCTCCGACCACTGGACGTAATTCGCCACGATGAGATCTAACTTGCCGTCGCGGTCGTAATCCACCCAGGCCGCGCTGGTGGAGAATTCGTTCGGCCCCCACAATCCCGCTGCCTTAGTCACATCAGTAAAAGTCCCGTTGCCGTTGTTGTGAAAGAGATGGCTCTGCCCGAGAGCGCTGATGAAGAGATCGTCGTAGCCGTCGTTATCATAGTCGCCGACCGCAACGCCGAGTCCGTACATGGAAACGGCAAGGCCTGCCTTGCGCGTGACATCGCTAAACGTACCGTCGTGATTGTTGTGATAGAGCTTCAGGGTGGAATCCGAGCGCTTGTGTCCGGGCCAGTCTTCGCCGTTCACCAGCAGAATATCGGGCCAGCCGTCATTGTCGTAGTCAATGAAGGCGCAACCCGGGCCCATCGTCTCGGGAAGATATTTTTTTTCGAACGCGCCGTTGTTGTGCACGAAATGAATGCCAGCCTGGGCAGTGATGTCGCGGAAGGTGATGTGCTGGGCGTGGGCGAATACTGCCCAAAGAAGGAAGAAGGATACAAGCGTCTTGCGCGTCATCTTGAGGCCCTGGCTGCGGCTGTTGGGCTGGCCGAGCTTCGCTCGGCCGGACGGGCGAGAGCGCCCGTCCCTACGTGGTTCGTGCCAACCCCCGGCAATGGCACAGAAACATGCTCGTGAATTAACTGCCGCTCATTATTGTCTTCTGGATTGAGCTGGCGGTAGGGTCCCGTGATCGCTTCCGAAGCTTCGTCGGCCTTGAAACGCAGATAGCGCAACTCGTGCTCGTGCGCCTGTTTCTCGTCGCCAAGGCCCTTGTAGCAGAGCATCAAATTGTAGTGCGCCTGCAAGTCTTCGGGGTCGACCGCGAGAACCGATTGCAGTACACTCACGGCATCGGCGTACTTGCGCTGCAGAAAAAACATTCGTCCCAGATCGTTGAGCGCAACCCGATCGCGTGGATATTGCGCTAGAACCACGCGCAGGTGGTTCGCGGCTTCATCGTAACGGCCGTCGTTGCGCAGGACTTTAGCATAGAAGAAGTGAGCGCGGGCCAGATTCGGACTCAACGACAATGCCTTCTCCAGCACCGTGCGCGCTCGATCCATGTCACCTTCCTGCACCGCTGCGCGGCCGATGTTCACCCAACCGTCGGGATTCCTGGGATCGATCTCTGTCACTTTCTGGAAAGCTGCCTGCGCGCTCTTCAGGTCCCCTTGCAGCAGCAGGCCAATGCCGTAGTCGTTCCAACGCTGCCAGTCCTCAGCCTGCAAAACGCTTCTGAGCTCCGGTGCCGGTGCATCGTGCGGCACGACTTTCAGCGTTACCTCATCTTCGGCGAGCGCCACGATGGGTAGGTCGGGAATCTTCTCTTCTTTTGCCGATACGCCTTTCAGCGAACCGGTAAATGCGAATCTTCTGTCGTCATAGTCGGGCGTAACGGTCGTGCTGGACTGGCCTGGATCAGGAACTCCGGCGAAGGAGAACTGCGTGTTCCACCACGCGAACTTGCGATAACACAGCCGCGCATGCAGTGTGATCTGATTGCCCGCGCTCTCTGGAATATGCAGCCGATAGTGGACTGTATCGGCACCGCTAGGTGGGATCAAGTGCACATACACTACGGCTCGCGTGGCCCAGGCGTTGCGCTTGTTGATGCGGTTTCCGTGCGCATCCACCTGAAGTGAGCGATAGAAGTGCGCGCCTTTCTCCACGGGCCCTTGGCCGTTGTCCTCGACCATGCCGCTCCAGAAAATGGTCTGGCCTTTTTCGTCGGTGCCCTTCAGTTCGAGCCAGGTATCGTAAGCATCCACCGTGCCGCCGGGAAAGAAGTGTCCGATTTTCCTGGTGCGGACCACAACCTCGACGCGCACCGTGTCGCCGCGGCGGACTTCGGGTTGCGCACGGTTGAGCGGCGCGGTAACCGGCAAAGCCTCGCCTTCCGCGGCAGACGTAATCCTGGGTTCTGCTTCCTCACCCACCGCAAATGTCGTCGATAACGCCGATTGGCTGACCGCTCCTGGCTTCAACTCTGCCGGCGCTGGAGCGAGAGCAAAAATATCCACACTAAGGACCTTACCTTGCAAAAATTTCCGCGTGATCTCGAGCTGCTCGGCATCTTCGTTCGCTGTGGGCAACGCGGTGTTCGCCGCCGGGAAACGATGCGAATGTACGAAACCGTTGACGTTTCCAGGATCGTTGGAACGCGTCAGCGGCATGTGGCAATCGGCGCACTGCGAAGGCTTGTCGGGGTAGTAAAAGGATCGCGCACCTTCTCCGGAAACACCGCTGGCCTGCCAGTTGTCGTATTCGTTGAAGCCGCGAATCCAGCGGTAGTGGTTCACCGGCACATCCAAATGAACCTTGTGGCAACTGGAGCAGAATTCCGCAGTCTGGTTCCGCATGAAGGGCTTTAGGAACACCCGCCGGTGCGGCTCGGGATTCAGCTTCACCAGAAAATCGTGCAGCCCGCGCACGAACGGATTCCTGGTCGCAGCCAGCTCATGCAGCTTGGGATACTCAAGATAGAAATCTCCCTGGCCCATCGTGCTCTTCACGCTGGCAATCGAGTGGCACATCATGCAACCAAGCCCAGCCTGCGATTCTGGGCGGTGCACGATTTGCTTGATGGGCGTATCCATCAGCCCGCTGTAGAGCACCGCCGGATCGTGGCAGCCTCCGCACCACTTGGAAGGCTTGGTGCCGACTGTATCCTGCATGTACTCGATGCTCTTGCGATACCACTGATTGTTGAACGACGAAAAATGATGCGCCGAACTGAACCACTGGTTATAGATGTCTTCGTGGCAGCGTTTGCAGGAGTCGGATTCCATGAAAAACTGGCTGGGAATTTTCTGTCCGCCGTAGATCTGGGCCGAGCTTGGAAAAAAGGGGCCGTTGGCGCCATCGCCCTCATCGTTCATGCTCGCGGGCGGCATCACCGGATTCTCGATGCGGGCTCGATTTTGCCAGCGGGATTCCCGCACATAACGGGCCTCCGCGCCGAGCGCTCCGAGCACGAGCAGGCAAACCGCGCAGCGCAGGATCGAGCCGCCGAGCTTCGGCGACAGCGACCCGTGAGCGCCAAGCCACTCTGCGAACACGATACCTACTCCTGCAAGGGACAGAAGAATGTGAGTGTAGAGCAGGTTCCACTCCGGCCGCGCCGTGCCGGTCTTGACCAGCACCAGCCCAAAGATTGCTCCTCCCGCAAGCAGCACCCAGCCTAGTTGCGAGACGATGTTCTTCTCTCGGAGCAGCCGGTAAAGAAGAACAATCAGCAAGAGGGCGGCGATTAAACCCACGACCGCGTGCAGGAAGACAACTGCGGCATAGAAGACATTCGGCTGCGGAAACGCATAAAGGTAGCCAGCGGAAACGAACAGGAAAATAAGCAGCCGCGGAAGAAGGCGACCGCCGGCGAGACGCTCATTTTGTGATGTTCCTGCCATCCGCAAAGCTGGGGCGACCGATCTCGATACCGGGCAACTCGAAGATTATATGTCGCACCGCCATATGTCGCGCCACGTACTGATAATCACCGGAATTTGTGATCTAGCTCACACCGCGCGGGTTCAAGGTGAGATAACAATCAAGCGAACAACAAGAGGGCACCGATGCGGAACAAACTCGCTGTTTTTCTCGGCGTCACGTTGATGTTGGTCTGTTTTGCGCCAGCATGCTTCGGCCAGTCTTCGGTCCGCAGTGAATTCATCTCTCTCGAATCCGCACAGCCCGTCCTCAAGGGAATGAGCGACGCGCTCCCGCCCGACTTGAAGGCCGCGGGCCCGCTGGACGCCGCCCAATGGTCAGCCTGGGTCGAGTCCAAGGACCGCGAGGTGCGCAACCGGCTGATTCGTGGAGAGGAAGATACTCTCGTCAACTTGCTGCGTTTCGGCGTGACGTTTACCACGGAATACCGGATCGATGATGAATATCTGGTGCGCTACGGGCAGAGTTCGCTGGTGAACTCATTCGCGGAGAATCGTGCGAACGACCTGATTCACGCCTGGATGGCTCCAAATCCGTCCGAGGGTCTGATCGAGATGCGCACCTTCGTCGAGAAGCATGGCCATTCACTAAAGACGGCGCAGGAGCGGGCTGGAAACGAAGAAGTACCTCCTCGACAGCCTGGCTCGTCTGCGTGACGAGTATCTTAAATACAAGTCTCAACCCAAAGACGAGAGGCGCTTTCAGTTGTTTCAGGACCGCGGCATCTCTCTCGATACCAATCTCTGGCCCGATTACCTGCTGGACGCTGCTTTCCGATCCCTGCTGGAGAAGGGAATGCTCAAGCCCGGCGGGGTACGGCGGATTGCCATCGTGGGTCCGGGATTGGATTTTGCCAACAAGGAAGCAGGCAACGACTTCTATCCTCCGCAGACCATCCAGCCCTTTGCGGTTTTGGACTCGCTCATCCGCCTTGGGATCGCGAATGCCAGCACGGTTGAACTGGACACGCTGGATATCAGTGAGAATGTGAACGTGCACATTGCCCGCATTCGGCAAGCCGCCGCACAAGGACGTTCGTATATCCTTCAACTGCCCTGGAATACCGAACGGCCGATGAGCGAAGAGTACCGGGCGCACTTCATCGAGTATTGGCAGAAGCTGGGGGATCAAAATTGGGCAGCCGGTTGCGCCGATTCCGGTGCCCAAGGCTGCCGCTTCCACCCGAACCCGTGCGGTGAAAGTAAGGCCAGACATGGTCACGCGAGTCACTCCGCTCGATGTGAACGTGGTCTATCAACGGTTGAATTTGCCGGCAGACCGCGCCTACGATCTGGTGATCGGTACAAACATATTTCTTTACTACGGAGCATTCGAGCAATCCCTTGCCCGTGCCAACGTGTCGGCAATGCTCCGGCCGGGCGGGTTTCTCATCTCGAACGACAAGCTGCCAGACACAGTGCCTTCTGCACTGAAAGACGCTCTGGACGTACCCGTCGTCAGTTCCGAACAGCCTCTGGTTCAAGACATCGCGTTCTGCTATCGGCGCACGAACTAGGGACGCATCGAGAATTTTCATCACCTCCGTCGGGATTGGAGATTCTCGAAAGAAAAGCCGCCTTACGCCCCAACGATCCCCGGCGCCCGCCACTCCCCGCGTTGTTCCTCCAATTCGCCAGCAACCGCGAGCACCACTTCCTCTTCCCACGGGCGCGCCACGATTTGCACTCCGATCGGCAAACCTTCGCTGGACTGGCCGAAGGGCACAACTGCAGCCGGCGTTCCGAGCAAATTGAACCACTCGGTGTAGCTCCAGGCATCGAGGTAGCGCACGGTTTGGCGACCGATCTTCCAACTGCGCTCGCCGTGCCGGAACGCTGGAACGGACGCGACTGGGCAGAGCAGGACGGGATACTCGCGCATCTGCGCGAAAACCTGCATCCGTATCAGGTCCCGCTGGACCCACGTATCAAGCAGTGTCTGTCCCGTGTGGGAAGGCTCGGCGGCAACCGACTCCAAGAACTGTTTGAGAATCGGGCTGAGGTCGGCTTCTCTTCCTTTTGTCATGGGACCGAGCAGCATCCCGCCCGCAATTCCGAAAAACTGCCACCAGAGTTGCCGCGCCGATTCGAGTCCTTCCGGGCGGAAGGGTTCAACCGTAAATCCGGCGCGTTTCAGCGCCTCGGCAGCCGCAAGCACAGCCCCACGCGTCTCGGAGGTCACCGGCGTGCGGCCATCGTCTTCGAAATACCCGATGCGCAGACGTTTCAGATCAGCTTTCCCAGGCCAGCGCACGGGAACAGGGGCGGCGGAAGGGTCGCCATCGTCGGGTCCCTGCATGACCTCGAACAGCACCTTCAGATCAGCCACCGTGCGCGCCATCGGACCCACCACGCCGATCAGAGCGAACGGACCCACCGAGTTAGGAAAATGTCCCGTGGCTGGAATGCGTCCCGGCGTGGGTTTCAGGCCGCAGATTCCGCTGAAGTGCGCCGGCACGCGGATCGAGCCGCCTCCGTCGCTGCCCACTCCTCCCGCGGAGCATCCGGAGGCGATCGCCGCCGCTTCTCCACCGCTCGAACCACCGGGCGTCCGCGACAGCTCCCAGGGATTGTTGGTCCGGCCGTAGAGAAGATTATCCGTCTCCCATGCCATGAGCAGTTCGGGCGTGTTGGTGGTGCCCAAAATGATGGCTCCAGCCTTGCGCAGGCGCGAAACCAGCGGCGCATCTTCACAAGCTACAACGCCCGCGCGCAGCTTCGTACCGGCCTCGTGGCGCATTCCCTTTACCTCGATCGAACTCTTGATGCTGACCGGAACACCGTGCAGCGGCCCCAGCGTTGCGTTGCCAGCCACCGCGCTTTCCGCTACGCGAGCCTGGCGACGCGCCCCGTCGGCATCCACCTGCACAAATGCATTCAATCGCGGATTCAGTTTCTCGATCCGGGCGAGATGTGCCTCCACCAATTCCACCGGTGACACTTCTTTCTTGCGGATGCGTTCAGCCATGGCAACGGCTGACAGGAAGGTAAGTTCAGACATGCGTGATTTCTTTGGGAAGAAGAACCGAGTCTAGCACGGGAAAAAACAGCTCGGGGCAGTCCTGCGAATTCTGTAACACGTGGCCGTGTCCCTTAGGCTACGCTCAGGGCAGGCCTCGCCCGCGGCGATCCGGGTAAAATGCCCGCACGATCAGCCGCCAAGCCCTGTCCTGAGTCATGCCAAAGGGTGTCCTTCAAACGCTGCCAGGCACATCAAACCTAACTCAGTCTGAACTGCGGCCAAGCTTATATCGCGGACGCGTTCCCGTAAAGTAACAGCCGTAATTCGGTAAGGATTACCGGCGGACGCTGTGCGGCGGGCGAAGACTGCAGTGCGCGGAAATCAAGCTCCGATGAGCTTTTCCAGACCAGCTCTGTTTTGAATGAGCAGAGTCGAGCCCCGCAGTTGGGCCAGGTGGTGTTCACGAAACTCGCCCAGAACTCGGGTGACCGTCTCCCGCGAGGTGCCGATCAACTGCGCCATTTCCTCGTGCGTGAGAGAAACTTTGATGCGAATTCCGTCCTTGGTGCTTTCGCCGTCCGAGGCCCACTCCAGAAGCAGGCGCGCCAATTTTTCCGAGACCGAGTGCGAAAGCCCCAGCGAACGAATCATCTCATATGCGTTTTGACAGTTTTGACTCAGGTGTTGCGCGGCGGTCAGGCAGGCGTCGGCATGGTTCTGCAGGAAACGCAAAAAATCGTCGCGCTTGATGAAATCCAACTGGCATGGCTGCAAGGTTTCCGCGGTAAGCTCGTAGGGTTTGCCGGAAACTGTCGCGTGCAGTCCCAACACTTCACCGGACTCCGCGATCCGCAAAATCAGGGTCTTGCCATCGCGCGATGTGGTAGTGAGTTTTACCCGCCCGCTGCAAATGATGTACGCCCCGCGCGCCGACTGACCCTCGACAAAAAGAATCGCCCCTTGGGGAAACGCACTGGCGTACTTGATTTTTTCCAGCTCTTCCAGAGATCCCTTGGGAAGATCGCAGAAGAACCCCGAATGGCGGAGCTTGCAGATCAGGCAATTCTCGGTGATTTGCAGCCCGTAGGGAACGCTCATGCCTGGCGGATTCCTCACCGTCCAGCCCCGACTATATCACCTTATGTTGTGATTTGCAGCACAGGGTCGGGAAACATGCCGCCGGCCGCCCGGCGGCGCCAAACCCACACCGAGCGCCCGATTTCCCCGCAAGTTGTTCCGTACCCGTGGGCATCGGTTCGTCCCTCGCGGGAAATAGACCGAGTTCTTTCGTAATCTCCCGTCCAGAGACCCTGAAATGAAATAGTTGAGGACAGTCCATGGCCAAGTCTTGCCCAGCGGCGACCGCCCCCCGAGCCCCCCGCGTGAAACTCGCGGGAACCGTGCTTTCGCTCGTCAAGCTGGAGAATGGACGGCAACTTCGAGGCAGGCTGCATCAGCTCTCTGTCACCGGAGGTCTGCTGCAGCTGGAGAGCCCTCTGGATGAGGGCATCAAGGTCGAGGTCATCTTCCACGTGGGCGACAGCACCGTGCGCAGCAAGGCCCGTACCCTGTTTCCCATGTGGGCCACGCAAGGCTGCCTTCAGCCGTTTGAATTTGCCGATCTGGGCGACCAGGACCGCAGCAGCCTGCAAGCCGACCTGCAAAAACTCCTGGACTCTGCCGCGGCCGCGATCGTTCCTTCCAGCCCGGGAGTCACCGGGAATTTGTCAGATTCCAACCAGTAGAGTTGCCGAACACCAGGCGGAACGACCTCCGGAACGGAAACCCAGCCAGCCGCGCCAGAATCCCGGTCAACCATTGAACTGCGTTAATCCCGAACCTACGGGGTGAACTCGAAAACCACACCGCAGCCCAAACCCGAACAATCCTTTCTTCGTCCGCCTTCCGCAGTCGTTCCATAGAGATGACCCTTGCCATCCTGCAACAGGCTGGCCTGGGGAAATTCTCCATCGCCGACGCCACGCCCATTGAAGCGGTAGACCACGCTCTCTTGCCATCCGCCGCCGGATTGCGGCGTCAGCTTGTAGATGGTGCCGCAGCCCTCCACGTCACAATAGCGCCAGCCACCGTAGACCGTGGTGCCGTAAGCGTTTCCTGATTTGTCAAAGATCAGCCCGGCTGAAGGCGTTACGCCGTTCGGATGCCCCGTGAAGGTGTAGATGACGCTCTCGCTCCATCCGCTCGAACCTGACTGGAGTTGGAAAACCAGTCCTCCGCCCAAGCCTCCGTACACGGTCGTACCGTAAAGCTTTCCGTCGTGGATGGTTACGCCCGCGACAGGCCCCTTTCCATCCGCGCCGCCGGTGAATTGGTAGAGCACGCTCTCTTTCCAATTGCTCCCACTGCGCTTCAGCTCAAAAACGGCGCCAGGGCCAAGGCCGTTGTCGCTGAAATACGTCGTGCCGTACAGGTTTCCTGCTTTGTCCAGGGCTAGTCCTTCCATGGGGGTCGTACCGTCCCAGGAATTCTGGGTGAAACTGTACAGCACGTTTTCCGTCCAAGTACCGCCAGATCCCCGCTTCAGCTCAACCACTACGCCATTGCCATACGCGCCGCCATCCTGCGTGGTCCCGAAAAGATTGCCTTTGGCATCGGCAATCAGAGCGCCCGTCGGACGTAGGCCGTCCGCTCCGTCAAATTGAAAAATCACCGTCTCCGCGCCGCTGGGATCCACCTGAAACACAACTCCGCAGGTGACCCCGATGCCGCACGACAGGCCGCCTTCCGAGGTCGTGCCATAGAGGTTTCCAGCGCGATCCATGACCAGCCCGCCCAGAGGATAATTTCCGTCGGGAGCCGCGGAAAAGCTGTGGAGGACAGTCTCCTTCCAATGACCGGACACAGGGGAAAGCTTGAATACAGTGCCGTAGCCGTAGGTTCCACCGCCCGCCGTTGTGCCATACAGATTGCCAGCATGGTCAGAAATTAGGCTCGAGGTCGGGCCGGATCCATCGGGCGTGCCCTTGAAAGCGTACAACACTTTCTCGTTGCCGGCGGCCTGGGCGCCCAGCACCCAGGTCAAGGCCAGTGCCACGGCTGCGATCACTTTTCCCGCCATGCGCCCCGCGTTCTGTCTTTGCTTGGGCTGTATTTGAGCGAACATTATTGCCATCTCGAACCCCGTTTCTGGCCAACTGCCAGACCCGCCGCACCGCGCGCCAGCATGCCCAAACTCTCGGGTCGGAGTGTTGTCGAGCGCCTGCTTTCATTGGCCGCCGGTTCCATCCCTTCCGCGCCTGGACCCTTCGTCTTTCCGGTAACGATAGCTTTGTTGGCGACCGTCTCATAGGCGTAGCCGGTTAAGGTCGCCGAAATAGGATATTTGGCCGTTACCGTAAGCCGGGCCCATCCGTAGTGCACCTGGCCTTTGATCAAGAATCTCAGCCCGACATAGTGATTCTTGACTGTCCGGTTGCTCTTCGTGCCTTGCCAAGAACCATAGAAACCGAGGTTCCCGGAGATCCCCGCCGCCTGAACCATCGAGAATCCGCCCGGCGAGAACTTGGGGCCGACAGAGACTCCTGGTTTAAGGGCGGAAGCATAGCTGCTGCGTCCCCAGATCTGATTGCGTGTCCCGACGGGGTAAACCCGTAACTGTGCGATGGACCCTCGGCCGGAGGTCTGGGCGTGGGCCGCTACGGTGTAGGTGTAGTGAATAGTCGAGAATCGGAAGTCCTTGATGCCGTCATGGTTGAGATCAAGATCAACGTTCCCAATGATCTGCATGTGGGCGGCTGTATAGACGATCTTCGCTTCGGCTGGCGGTGGTGCCAGCGCCAGCATGGAAACACCAGCTGCACTGGCAGCAACCGCATAACCCAATAGGCCCTTTTCCAATTTGGCGTCGAGCCCCGTTGCCATTTTGTGCAAAATGCGAGTCTTGTCCGGTGGCTTGCGGGTCGTCATGGTTTTTCCTTTCGCCGGGGGGGACTTGGGGGGAATCTCACACCTGAGCGCGTATCTCTGTTTTAAGCCACAAACGCCCCACACTATACACCAATTCCGTGGTCTGGAGAATCCCCTAATAAGACCTGGTAGTGGGTCCGTTTGATTTGTCCCGAGCAAGCGTTCTTTGCGCGGCGAGAGCCTGCCCTGAGCGAGGTAGCGAGTCGAAGGGGATCCGGGCGAGCCGCGCGACGCGTCGCGCACTTTGCGACGCAATAATCGCGCGTTTGGCTCGCTTCCTTATCAAACTGAGCCACCACCGGTCAGGCCGGACATGGGTCACAACAGGACCCTCCTTCGATAAGATATGAAGAGGCCGTTCGCGAGAATCGCTTCGGTTAGCCACTCAGCAATTACAGAACAGTACGGAGGAGCGCATGGCACATCAACATTCCCCACGTTTCCTGCAGATCGTCAATGACGCCCGGAAACGCATTCAGGAAGTCACCATCGACGATGTGAAAACAAAGCTCGACCGGGGCGAGAAGTTTCTGCTCGTCGACGTACGCGAGGAAAGCGAGTACGCCAAGGATCACTTGCCCGGCGCCATTCATCTGGGCAAGGGGATCATCGAGCGCGACGTCGAGGAACGCGTGCCCGATTTGCACACGCCTATGGTCCTCTACTGTGGCGGCGGATTTCGTTCCGCTCTAGCCGCCGACAACCTGCAAAAAATGGGCTACACCCAAGCGCTTTCCATGGATGGCGGTGTTCGGGGCTGGCGGGAAAAGGGTTTTCCGATGACCAAGGGTTGAACTCGAACCGCGCCGGCGCTCTGACAGTACCTCGGTAACTTGCTGGGGACATCACAAAACCGCCACTATGGTTATGCTCGCTGATTCGATGCGGGATTCGGATCCAGCATTCATATAGGCGGTGCGGTATGGATATGAACAAGAAACCAGATTCCACTCAGGCTGCGGCGGCGGCAACTGCGCTGGCGCCTGATTCCTCGCTGGAGTATGTGCTGGGACAAGCCGACACGCCGGATAAGTTCTGCGGCGCGCTGGCCAAGCTTTTTGGAGTGCGTTTCACCGAAGTTGCTTTGTTGCGGGTGGAGAAGGGCTTGCTCAGATTCGTCCTTCCCGAGCAGTTGAAAACCGCGGGATCCATCCCGATTTCCAGTTCTACGGCGGTGGCGGCGCATACCGCGTCCACCAAGAAGACCGAACTTTTCAACTCCTTTGTGAAAGTCAAACACGCCAGCATCTTCGAAAGTGTCAAGCTCAGCACCACTGAGGACAACGGACAACCCGAACAAGGCACCATTCAAAAGCTGATGTCCGCGCCGGTTCTTGACGCCCACCGCAAGGTTCTGGGCGTGATTCAGATCAGCCGCAAGGGATACGATCTGGCCACCTGCGGTCCGGACTTTATCCCGAATGACTTGCAACAACTGGAACTCGCCGCCAAAGTTGCCTGCAACTTGCCTTTCATGAAGTAGAAGGAAAGCACCCGCCGAAACAAACTCTAAGGACAGAAATCTGCTTGATATAAGACCGCCGGGGCCACACCGGCAGTGGTTGAACCGGGTGGGGGAGTGTAAAGGATGTGTCGAGACACTTTGTAAAGGATGTCATGAGACAGAACCCCCAACACCAGGGCGTGAACCTGGGGCACTGCGGATAGCTCGGTCCACTGCCTGTTTTTCCACGCTGGTCAATCGCCGTGAAGCGCCTTTCGCAAGCTCTCCCAGCACCAGCGGTCCAATCGCCACGCGCACAAGGCGCAGCACCTCAACTCCAAGTTCCGCCAGCATGCGTCGAATATGGCGATTCTTGCCTTCCTCCAGCACGATTTCGAGCCAGCTATTCTTTGCGCCACAGCGCAGAATGCGTGCGCTCTTCACGCGCAGAAAGTCACCGTCGCCGGTTCGGACCCCACGCGTGATCGCTTCCACCAGCGCCGCATCCGCCACGGTTCCGACCTGCACGTGATACGTCTTCTCCAGATGCGTTTCCGGCGCCAGCACCTGCGCTGCCCATTCGGAATCGTTGGTCACGAGCAGCAAGCCCTCGCTGGCTTTATCCAAACGTCCGACCGGCGCCACCCACGGCAGACCCTCGGGAAGATGGGCATACACGGTCTCGCGATCCTTTTCATCTGAGGCTGTAGTCACAACCCCGCGCGGCTTGTTCAGCAAGAGATAGACCTTTGCCTGCGCCGCGAGCGATCGCCCATCGAGTTCGATCCGGTCTTTTTCGACCCAACCTCTGTGTAAGCGGACCGGGGCCTCCGGATCGCGACGAATCGTCCCGTTCAGTCGGACCCGCCCGTCGCGGATCAACCCGACCGCCTCCGACCGCGAGCAACAGCCGAGTTTGGAAAGCGCCCGCGCCAGACCGACTCGCCGGGATTCTTTGCTGCCCGCCACCTTCGCATGCTAAATGATTCCGAGCCGATCCTCGGGCCAGGCATTTGCCCGAGGTAGAATCATTCTCATGTTGGACTCGCACCGGGTCTCGCTTTTTCTTGCGGCCGCAACACTGCTGGCCATTGCTCCCGGACCCGGCATGCTGTATGTACTTGCCCGCACCCTGGCGGGAGGACGCCGGGAAGGCGTGCTCTCCTCGTTGGGGACATTTCTCGGCGGCCTGGTCCACGTGATCGCAGCCGCCACAGGGCTCTCGATTGTGCTGGCTACATCGGCCATCGCCTTCGCCGCAGTGAAGTATGCAGGCGCGGCGTATCTGATCTACCTTGGCGTTCGTATGATCATCAGCGCCCGCAAAGATAAAGACAAAGACATCGATATTCCGGTTTCCCCTGGACAAGCCCGCAAAAATCCGTTTTGGCAAGGCATTGCGACCGAGGTCCTGAACCCGAAAACCGCAATCTTCTTTCTCGCTTTTATTCCCCAGTTTGTGAATCGGGGCGGAGGCGGGGTGTTCTGGCAATTCCTGTTGCTGGGTACGATCTCGGTCGCTCTCAACACCGGCTGTGACCTCGTCGTGACGTTGATGGCGGCGCCGATCGGTGCCCGCTTGAGATCGTCCGCGGTCCTGCGCCGAAGGCAACGCACTGCTACCGGCCTGACGTTGATCGGACTGGGTGCGTATGTGGCCGTGGCAGACGCAAAATAACCCTTAGGGGCACGAGTGGGCAGGCCGGGATCGGGGCCGAATTTCCCGAAAACCCGCCCCTGTGGTACTCTTCCGCCTGCCTATGCCCGGTCCCAAGTCTGAGCGCCGCTCCCGCCAGCGCATCTCCGCCAGTGTGCCGGTGTCTATTAAGCCTTCCCAAGGCGAACCGATAACCGGCCAAACCCGGGATTTGAGCATGAGCGGGATCTTTCTTTATACCGACACCCGCATCCGCGAAGGCAGCGAGCTGGAGATGGTTCTGATGCTGCCGCCCCAGCTCACCGACGGCGAGAAGCGTTGGGTGTGCTGCCAGGCCTCGGTAATCCGGGTGGACGGAAGCCGGGAAGGCGGCCCGTTTGGCGTGGCCGCCAGCATTCGGAGCATTGCCACCCTGCCAGAGATTCGGGGCTGATTCCTATCGCGGGCCGATTCTGTCCCGTTTCTGCGTACTGGGCAAAATTGTTCACGGACCGGCTCTGGCCGTCTGTGAAAATTTGCGAAAAAACAAGGATTTCCCTTCACTTTGCTCCACCTTTAGTGCAATAATGCTGGCCCTTGGATTGCTCTGGTCCAAGACACAAAATATTTCAGACTGCAAGTTTCAGGTGATTCGGTCATGTGGACGGAAAAACTCCTCGACGGAGTGCTGCGGGTGCTCACGCCCTTGGGCCCGCGGTACCTCAAGCCTTCTTTCACTCAGCGGGTTTACCTGCTCTGGATCTTCCGCAACTTCCAGACTTTGCCGGTGAAGGTACTCAGCCGCCGCCAACTCAAGCGAATTGACGCCATGTGCGGGCAACACGGTTTTGTTTCTCTGCTCGAGCCCAATGGATGGATGGACGTTCCCGTGTTAGGAACATTGGAGCAGCGTCCACCAGTCGGAGTGGAGAGCCTGCCCCGGCGGCGCCCGGTTCGAAGCGTGTCCGACGCGGTCTCGCCGTTCGCCGCCAATGAACAGCGCTTCTGAAGCGTCGAGGCACCGATCCCCCGGACCTGAGGCTATCCGGTGAGCGCAGCTCGCCAGCTTTTGACATCGCAACTTGCCTTTCGTGATATTGCCGGGTCAAACCCAGCCGCTGCGCACCTTCCCTCCCAACAGAAATCCAGGTACCTGCTGGTGAATGGCTTAACATCGGTAAGGCTGGCTACATTACTCCCGTAACTAGCGCTGTGTCGGCGATCACAGAGTGATCGTGGCCGATTCCCTAGGCTGATGGGTATGGGAGTCGAAGCGCCACCCTCAGCCGCCCGCAAGGGAGATCGGGTTTCCATCGCGATCAGCGTGCAGATTACGTGTAGCGATGCGGCGGGGCAACATTTCTCTGAAGTTGTAAGGACAGTGAACGTCAGCCGCAATGGTTGCTGCCTGCTTTTAAGACAGTCGCTGACCCCAGGGCAGAAGATTCACTTGCAACGGGCGGGCAGCGCCGAGGAAGCAACCGGACGAGTCGTAGGTCAGACGGGCATCCGGCCCGAAGGCAATCTCTACGGAATCGAAGTGCTAGATCCGGGCGAGAATTTCTGGGGCATCCGGTTTCCTCGACAAAAGGATCTGGAAGATGGCGCCGTTCGCGTACTGCTGAAATGCTGCGCTTGCCAAACCTGCGAAGAGGTTGCCCTGAACGAAGTGGATCTTTCCGTTTTCCAGATCACGCATCATCTCACGCGCAACTGTTCAGCATGCTCCGTCAACACGATGTGGGAACAGGTTCTTGACCAAGCCGACAGCGCTACGACGCAAACCGATATGCGGCCCGGCGGCAAGAAACATGACAAGAGAAAGTATGCCCGCATCAGCATGAAAACGACGGCTTGTGTCGGTCCCGCCGGTCCTCACGCAGACATAGTCGATGTGGTGAATGTGTCACGTGGAGGTATTTGTTTCCACAGTTCTCGAATCTATTCTCAGGACTGCTGGGTTCAGGTAGCCGCTCCCTACACACCAGGCGCGGCGAACATTTTTGTTGCCGGACGCATCGTGCGATCCCGCAAGATGAACAATGGCCTGACCGAATATGGAGTGGAGTACGTCAAGAGCCAAGGTTAGCTCTACGATTCGACGCATTGCCAAAATGCACTGGCGGCTCCGCCTTCGCTGTTCCGCCTGACTTGCGTCTCAATCTGATTCACTTCTAGCTAAGTTGTTGAATCTCCGTTGCGGCCACATCTGAGATGCAAAATGGCAGTCTGACCATCGCGTAGAATGCCATTGAATTGCGTTTGCAGGGCCGTAGAACGACGTTCGAGGGCTCGGATGAGGTTTGGGTCAACCAGACATCCAGAAACGCGCCAGAGACCCGCTGCCTGGAATATTATCTACCAGCTATAAGTCACGGGATTCCCGAATTGGAACTGTGATCTCTCGGGGTCCGCTTGCCCGTGTCAGGGCCGGAGCTCAAAGACTGTGCCGCAACCGAAGCCTTGGCAACCAGTCCCGCCGCCCGACAACGTCGCACCGTAGAGGTCGCCCCACTTTCCCCAAGTCAGGCCTTCGTTGGGTCCACCACCTGCATCGGCCTGAAATCGGTGGAGCACAGTTTCGCCCCAGGCAGCACCAAGTTGCATCGCCTGGGTCAGTCGAAAAGCAATGCCAGAATAACCCGTCCCACCCCCACCCTCTCCGGTCGTGCTATAGAGGTTCCCCGTTGGGTCGAACACCATGTAGCCTTGTGGAGCGATGCCATCGTTGCCGCCTTGGAAAGCATAGAGGGTCGCGTAGGTCCAAGAACCGTCTCCTTCTGTCGGAGGCGCAAGCCCGAACACCACCCCGCAACCGTATCCGCCTTGGCAATTCAGGTCTCCCCCCAACGCCGTCGTCCCATAGAGATTGCCAGAAGTGTCAAAAGCCACCGGACCTTCCGGGCTAATGACGTCGTAATTTCCCGTGTCGAAGGAATAAAGCACAGTCTCCGTCCATCCCTGCCCCTTTTTCTTGGGCGGGCTTACACGGTAGACAGCGCCCCAACCGTAGGATCCTCCTTCCCAGGTTGTGCCATAGAGATTTCCCTTTGCATCAAACGTCACGCCAGCGAAAGGTACGGCTCCGTCAGGCTGACCTGTGAATGTGTACAGTACGTTGAATCGCCATTTCCTACCTTTCGTTGTTGGGCGCTTCAGCTCGAACACCGTGCCGCAGCCGTAGCCCCGATCGCAGCCAGTATCGCCGCCATACGCAGCCGCCCCGTACAGGTTTCCTGCGGCGTCAAAGACCAGACTACCCGCAATGGACTCTCCATCGTTCGGATTGAGCGTGTAAAGTAGCGCATACTTCCAAGCGCCGTCACGAGAAGTTGGAGGCGTTAATTCAAAGATGCTTTGGCTATAGTCAACTCCGTAGAGGCTGCCATCTTTGGCAAGCACCAGTGATTCAGGGTACCCCCCGTTTCCGCCAGAAAAATTATAGAGCACGGTTTTGGTCCACTTGCCGCCACGAGTTTGTGGCGCGGTCAGCTTGTAGACTGTGCCTAACTTATACGTGCCACCGTCGCCCGTAACGCCATAGAGATTGCCATTCTTGTCAGCCGCCGGGACACCTAGAGGAAGCCAGCCATCGGAGGACCCTTGAAAACGGTAAATTGTTCTGTATCCCTGGCCCGCTGCGTTGGCCGTGACTGCCAACATAAACAACATAGGGACCAGAATTAAGGTGAGAATCATTCTGGCAGGCTGCCTGCTGAGTTTCATGGGAAGCGGTCTCCTTCCGAGTTTCTTGGAGTTGCCGAAACTGCAGATTCCTGGCTCCACAAGGGCTCGCAATGACAACGTTCTTACCGAATGCGGCACCGATGATCTGCAATTCCCGGTAAGTGCGTCATGGTCACCACACTTCGTACACTTCGGCCCACGCTCGCGCGCTTACGATGAATTGCGATCCAATCCGGTTCAATCGGCCCCGTTTAATCAGCCGGTTCAATCGTGTCCATTGCTTCCAAAAGTCGCCAGGCGGCGCTTTTGGAAGTCGGCCACGTCGAGATGATCGGCGGCCAGGGCAGCCTCCTCTTCCGCCCATTCCTGAGATTCCGCGCTCTCCAACCCCTTCAACAGCTGGATGGCGCAGGATTCGCAACAAAAGCCTTTGGTTTCTTGTGTTCCCCGGGTCAGGTCCTCAGTGCAGAATTCATAGTTGAAAGTTGGTGGGTTCGATGTGCACAGGCTGCAAACCTCCGGCGCGTCGAACAGAGGATCAAATGTAGCGAAAAATACGCTATTGAGCATCTTGTCCCCCTTACAGTTCTTAGCCACTCTGTGCTTGAATTGTAAAAGCTTGAATTGTGAAAGATCGGATGGTGGAGTTACTCACTTACTTAGACACCAACGGCTAAACCCCAGGTTGCTTCACCCGCGGCACGCTGGCCACGAGTTGGAATCCAGCCGGTCCACCCTAAAGCCACTTTACTCCTTCGGACTTCGGCTGAAAATAAGGTTTTTCGGGTTCCAGGTGTGGACCTCCTTCTCAAAGTCGCGGGGCCGGCGTTCACCCGCGCACACAGCCGCGGGTTGCTTGCTTACGTCCGCGCCCTTGTTGTGTTCGGCCAGACACGTTTCCAGTCTTTGCCGGAGATTGCTATCGTTAAGCAGGCCAATCAGTTCGGCCCGGTGCATGGCGTCGAGCCCCTGCAGCAAGGGGCATTGGAGCAGATCTTCGTCTCTCATAGATTCCCTCTTGGCACGGAATTCCGCGCCCTGTATGGCCTTCTTTCGCGCAACCCGGCCAACAGTCCATTACAGGTCTTCTGGGGGAAGTCCGGCAGTGACTTTACTCACCCGTGCCAGTGAGCCGAATCACAATCGAGGTTCAAAATAGCCTCTTACCAGCCTCCGGTGGTCAGATACTCGTGGATCGACTTCGCCGCCCGCCGCCCGGCCCCCATGGCGAGAATCACGGTTGCGCTGCCGGTGACTATATCTCCTCCGGCAAATACGCCTTTTCGCGAGGTGCGCTGGGTCATCGGGTCGGCCTCGATGTAATTCCGTTTATTGGTATTTAGGCCAGGGGTGGTGCTCTGGATCAGCGGGTTGGCGCTGGTGCCAATCGCAATCACTGCCACCGACAGCGGCAGGTCAAATTCGGAATCGTCAATCGGGACCGGCCGGCGGCGTCCGGATGCATCCGGTTCTGCCAGTTGCATCTGCATGCAGCGGACCGAGTTCAACCAGCCCTTGCCATCGGACAGGAACTCAATCGGATTGGTGAGTACCCGGAACTCGATGCCTTCCTGTTTGGCATGATTCACTTCTTCGATGCGTGCTGGCATCTCGGCCTCGCTGCGGCGGTAAATCACGTAAGCCTTGCGCGCGCCCAGGCGCAGCGCCGAGCGGATCGCGTCCAGCGCCGTATTGCCGCCGCCGATCACCGCAACATCTTTGCCGCGGAAATCCAGCATGGGCTCGTCGTACTTGGGAAACTCGTAGGCGTGCATCAGGTTGATGCGGGTCAGAAATTCATTGGCAGAATAAACTCCGTTCAGGTGCTCGCCCGGAATGCCCATAAACTGCGGCGCACCGGCGCCCGTGCCAATGAACACCGCATCGTAGCCTTCTTCTTCCATCAATTCATTGATGGTGACGGTCTTGCCGACCACAACATTGGTCTCGAACTCCACCCCCATGGCCCGCATGTAGTCGATTTGCTCGCGGATGATCTGCTTGGGCAGCCGGAACTCAGGGATGCCATAGACCAGCACTCCTCCCAGTTCGTGCAGCGCCTCAAATACGCGGACTTGGTGTCCCTTTTGGACCAGATCGCCTGCCGCGGTCAGTCCCGAGGGGCCGCTGCCCACGATGCCGACTTTTTTCCCCGTTGACGGCGCCTTGGGCAGCTTGCTGGTATCCAGGTGGGTTAGTTCGTAATCGGCGACGAAGCGTTCCAGATAGCCAATTCCGAGCGGCGTAACTTTCTTGCCCATCAGGCAGCCGCCTTCGCAGTGGTCTTCCTGCGGACAGACGCGCCCAGTGATGGCGGGCAGCACGTTGTCTTCACGGATTTTGGCGGCAGCGCCCAGGAAGTCCCCAGCCACGATCAATTGCACAAATTCCTTCACCTTGACGCCCACCGGACAGGTGTCCGTGCAAGCCGGCTTGGCGCATTCGAGACAGCGCAGCGCTTCCTGGCGTGCAAGTTCCTCGGAGTAGCCCAGATTCACTTCCGTAAAGTTCGTGGCGCGCACCAGCGGCGACTGCTCGAGCATGTGCTGCCGCGGCACCTTCATGCGCTGTTTCAGCGGCAGAGGATTCAGCGAGACTTTGGCAGACTGTGTCACCGGTTAGCTCCTTCCACGGCGCATGGCCGGTCTGGTGTTGCGTTTACAGTTTCGAGCTGAGATTCCATCTCGTGCTGGAAGCCTTGCATCGACTTCTGCTCCGCCGCCCGGTACATCGCGTTGCGCTGGACTAGTACGGCGAAGTCCACGCGATGGGCATCGAATTCGGGGCCATCGACGCAGGCGAACTCGCTCTTTCCGTCCACCAGCACGCGGCAACCGCCGCACATGCCGGTGCCGTCGATCATGATGGGGTTCAGGCTGACGACGGTGCGGATATGCTCCTTCCGCGTCATCTCCGCCACGGCCCGCATCATGGGGATCGGGCCCACTGCCAGCACCAGGTCGATGCGGGTGCCGTTGTCGATCAACTGCCGCAACTTGTCGGTGACGAAGCCCTTGTCGGCGTAGCTGCCATCGTCAGTTGTGACCATGAGCACATCGCTGGCCTCGCGCATCTCGCGTTCTTCGATGACCATGTCCTTCGTCCGCGCGCCGACGATCGAGATCACGCGGTTGCCGGCACGCTTCAGAGCCGCCGCCGTCGGATACGCCATCGCCGTACCCACACCGCCGCCCATCACGACAACCGTGCCGAACTTCTCGATTTCCGACGGCTTTCCCAGCGGGCCGACCACATCCAGGATGTGGTCGCCGGTAACGAACGAATTGAGAAGGTGGGTGGTCTTGCCCGCCGACTGCACCACAATGCTGATGGTGCCGCGGTCCGGATCGGAGCTTTCGATGGTGATTGGGATGCGCTCACCCTGCTCGTACAGCCGCAGGATTACGAATTGTCCCGGTTTTTGTTTGCGTGCGATGCGTGGTGCTTCGATGATGAAACGTTTGATTCCCTGTGCAATGAACTCAGCTTGCCGGATTTTGAACATGTATCCCCATGATGTATGAAAAGACTTGCCTTACAGAATATTGTCCTGGGAAACATGGGCCGAGGGCTGTGATGGGCGTCACGCGTGAGACGTGCCGGGATCACGGGCGTAACCTTGTGGGAAAGTGATGAATCGAGGGCGGTTGGAAGGGAATTGCTCCTGGAAAGCGCGGCTCTTACCGGAGGTGCTGGTTGCTCGGGAAATACGGTGCCCATCTGCCCAGGGAAAAGAAGGACGAACTAATCGAGATGTTTAAGCAGTACGCCGACGCTTTGCGTGCGGCTTTACGCGGCGGGCAGCAACACTAACACGCGGACGAGCCGCAGGCCTCTTTCTCGGAGTCGATTCAATCACATCGATAGCGTGGTCAATGAAATTGGACATCTTCTTTCGCGCTTCTTGCTCCGCTTTGTTTCCCTGGATCCCGTTTGTTGCCATAAGGCTATCTTAACTCCATGAGCAGTAGTTTACATCAACGGTCGCTTGAGGCGGAGTGACAACGGGCGTAGCCCTGCCAGGGGGATCCCACCTCGGGCCTACGCAGCCGTTTCCGGTTTGAAGATCATCCCCTTACTCGTCTTCCCATTCATCACAACGTTCAACGGTTCTTCAAACCGCAGATGCCGGACGCAGCCTCGTCCCTCGACGGCGGGCTGGGACGTGAGCCACTGCCAGTCCACGAAGCCCTCGCCGGCATCGGGATTCACCGTGAAATATCCCACTTGAAATGCGGTGAGATTCTGGAAGAAGTGGCTGCCTTGTGAGGGGGTTACGCGGAAATCGCGGAAACCCGCCTCCACGATCACGCGAGCGCCGGAAATTTCGTCCCATTGCACCGGAATTCCCAGCCAGGGATCATTCGATCCCCAGCGTCCAACTCCGATCAGCAGATACGGCGTGCCGCGCTCGCTCAGACTGGCATTCAACTGGGCGACTCCCTCGGCCACTTCCTGGCTGCGGGCGCGCTCGAAGCGGTGAAAGTCCACCACCACGATGTCGCGCAAATCTGCGATGCGGCCATTCCCCAACACCATGGAACTTTGGCATACGAGCCGTTCGGGGCTCACATCTTCCATTCGCAGCTCGTCGCCTTCCCGCGACAGCACCAGCGGGCGTATCTGGAGAAATCCGAACTCGGCAGATTCCTGAGGAGTATGCGGCAGCCGCACCGCAAACTCGATTTCCACCGGGCGGCCAAAGGCCTCCTCGCCGATTTTTGTGAGCCGTTCGAGAATCGCCGCCAGGGGAAAAACGCCGTGCTTGAGGATGGGGGCGAAGCTCACGATACGGGTGCCGGGCCGGCTCAGTCCGTCGTAGATCACATGGTTATCCGCCGAGTAAGTCGATCCCAGATAGTGCAAGGTTCCGTCGCTCTCGGCTACATCCAGGCCGAAACGCACCTCCCGCAGATCGGCCAGCGGGTCCGCCTGGCGCTCCATGTGGTCCAACTCCATCGCCCAGAATTCCCGCTGTGAGTTTGCCAGAATATCTTCCACCGACGAAAACTGCATGATGTTCCGAGGATAGCGCGGGCAAAAGGTCAGGCATTTTCCCCCATCCACCACCGCCCGCCCCAGGCCCAAGGCCACGGCAGCGATTCCGTCGCCAAAGCTCATGGGCGGAACCGGGTAGAAGTTGTGCGAGCGCACCACGCCGGAAAAATCCGGGTAGAAGCGCTGGCCGTTTTTCTGAGAGGAGTGAATCGTGCCCACAACTTGCTGCAGAATCACCCCCATCTTCTCCTCTTCCAGGCGATAGGGGGTGGCGCGCACATAGGCTTTGGCATGCTGGCTGAAGGTTGAAGCGTAGACGCGCTTGATCGCTTCCATGAGCTGCTCCAGGCGGATCAAAAGGTCGGGGTGCTGGTTGGCCAGCATGAAAGTCTCGTACACGCCGGTAAAAGGCTGGTATTGCGAGTCCTCGAGCAAACTGGAAGAACGCACGGCCAGTGGATAGTGAACTTCAGAAACGAACGCGAGCAGGTCGTCCCGGACTGCAGCCGGCAGCGAGGCCGCGAGGAAGCGCCGCAGAGTCTCGGCATCATCGGTGCTGCTAATGGCGAAATCGAGCAGATTGTTTTCACTGAGGAAGCGGTCGAACACATCCGTGGCCAGGACCACGCTCGGCGGCACTGAGATGCGCACACCGGGAAAGCGGCGCGCCGTCCGGTATTTGTGCAACAGGTGACGGATGAAAGCCAGCCCGCGCGCTTTACCGCCCAGGGAGCCGCCCCCAACTCGCAAAAAGAAGCCGTCGGTGGACTTGAAGGTGGACGCGTTGAAGTCGCCGATCAGGACCTGGCTTTGCTCACTGCGATACTCGGCGATGGATTCGATCAGATCCCGGCGCAAGTCCTCGAGGGTGGCAAAATCGGAGACTTTTCGAGGCCTGAGTTTCTGCGCCAGAGCGAACTCCGTCCGCGCGCGCAGCCAGCGCGAGAAGTGGTTCCTAGCGCTGTGAAACGCGATGCTCTCGGCCGGAACTTCGTGAAGCCGGTCTTCGAGCTCATTCAAATCGCTGGCCCGCGCGACCTCGGTCCGGTCGGGCAGACGGAAAACGAAATCGCCAAAGCCGAACTGCTCGGTCAGGAATCGCCGCAGGTCGCGCAGCAGAGTGGGCGAGCGCTTGCGCAGAAATGAAAAGCCTTCGGCATGGGCACGAGCCCGGAATTCGGTCCGGCTGGTCTGCAGCACGATGGCAACATCCGGCACCTCGTCCCGAACCATGCGTGCCAGCTCGAATCCGGCGTCGGCGTCGAGTTCACCGCCGCGGGGAAATTCCACGTCCGATACCACGCCCAGCAGGTAATCCCGGTACTTCATGACTTGCTGGGCGGCATCTTCGTAGTTCGAGGAAAGCAAAATCTTGGGCCGGGCGCGCATGCGTACGAGTTTGTGCGCCACATTGAGTCCTTCACTGAGCAGGCGTCGCGACTGGTTGATCAGCTCGGTATAAATCGTAGGAAGGAAGGCGGAGTAATAGCGGATGTTGTCTTCTACGACCAAGATGACGGGCACACCGATAACGCTCGTGTCGTGGAGAACGTTGCGCTTATCTTCGATGTATTTCACGATCGAAATCAGAATGCGGATATTGCCCTGCCACAGGAAAATCTGCTCAATGTCGGTGACCGGGTTGCGCGCCACGAACTTCTTGATTTCGCGGTAGTCGTAGGCCAGCACGACCACGGGCACGTCTAGCCCGGCCGCCTTGAACTCACGGGCCAGCTGCGCCGCGTCCATGTCTTCCACTTCGAGGTTGGTGACGATCAGATTGAAACGCGGCTGAGAGCGAGCGAGCTTCAGCGCTTCCGCGCCGCTTGAAACGTGGGTGATTCCGGGAATTTGCTGCTGTCCCAGCTCAAGCGATTCGCCGATGAGTAGTTCATTGAGCCGCCCGTCTTCGCGAAGAATGAAAGAGTCATAAAGGCTGGAGACGAGCAGAATATCCTGCACGCGGAAGGGCATCAGGTTCTCGAAGCCTTCGAAGAGGCGTTCGGGGTCGACGATGGGATCGGGAGTGTGGGTGAGCGACATGGCGGCGCTAACAGCTAATCATACTCGCGTGGGGGACAGTCGCCCACATGCCAGAAACTCCCTCGGACCAGGGCCGGGCTAAGAAAAGAGCCGCTCTAAATCGCGGCCGCCATGCACAACGCGGAGAACGAACACTTCGTCGTCGTCAAACCGATAAAACAGCAGATGCTTGGGAAATCCTGAGATTGTCGCCCGTCTTACGTCGCGAAGTGCTGGCGGTCGGAATTTGCAGGGCGCGCCGGTGGCGGGTCGGGTCAGTAAGTGCGAAATAGCGGTCATGACAGCTTTCTGCCAGCGTTGAGCTAATGGTTTTCCCGTCTGAGCGGCGTACCAGTCAGCTTGTTCCAGTATGTCGGCAATCGACGCGTCGCCGAAGACAAGCCGACGCCTTCTCACCGGCTGCGGGCGCGCTCGCGGAGCGCGGAGATCAGGCCCTTGCGGCGAATTTCGGCCAGGGGGATCTCGATTTTCGGCCCCTTGGCGGCAGCGACGAGCTCTTGTTCGAGATTTACCAGGCGGCGTTCCTTGTCCTGGCGAATCAGTTCGCGGACATACTCGCTTGGCGTACCCCAGTCGCCCGTAGCAACTTGCCTTTCTACATACTCCTTGAGGGCTTCGGGGAGGGAGATGTTCAGGGAGGTCATCGGCATAGCTTCATAATATGACAGATTATGACGATACGCAAGAGTGCGCTGGGTATGGCCAGTGGGCATCAGGTTCTCGAAGCCTTCGAAAAGACGCTCGGGGTCGACGTTGGGATCGGGAGTGTGGGTTGGATGCATTCTTTATACCCTGTCATCCTGAGCGAAGTGATCGTGCGCGAAGCGCACGATGACGCAGTCGAAGGACCCCGTAACTCTGAGCCTTGGCACCGGCCTTGCAGGGAATTCTCACTCTACAGCCTCGCCAAAACGCCTTTCGACATTCATCCTGCCCCACGCTGCTAGGGGTCCTTCGACTCCGCATCTGCTTCGCTTCGCGAAGCAGACGCTGCGCTCAGGATGACAGTGCATTTTCTTTCCTACATCTGAAAAGAGATTCCGCACCCGGAAGGGCATCAGGTTCTCGAAGCCCTCGAAGAGGCCGGGGTCGACGTTGGGATCGGGAGTGTGGGTTGGATGCATTCTTTATACCCTGTCATCCTGAGCGAAGTGATCGTGCGCGAAGCGCACGATGACGCAGTCGAAGGACCCCGTAACTCTGAGCCTTGGCACCGGCCTCGCAGGGAATTCTCACTCTACAGCCTCGCCAAAACGCCTTTTGACATTCATCTTGCCCCACGCTGCTAGGGGTCCTTCGGCTCCGCATCTGCTTCGCTTCGCGAAGCAGACGCTGCGCTCAGGATGACAGTGCATGTTTCTTTCCTACATCTGAAAAGAGATTCCGCACCCGGAAAGGCATCAGGTTCTCGAAGCCCTCGAAGAGGCCGGGGTCGACGTTGGGATCGGGAGTGTGGGTTGGATGCATTCTTTATACCCTGTCATCCTGAGCGAAGTGATCGTGCGCGAAGCGCACGATGACGCAGTCGAAGGACCCCGTAACTCTGAGCCTTGGCACCAGCCTCGCAGGGAATTCTCACTTGGCAGCCTTGTGAGAACGCCTTGCTACATTCATTTCGACCTACACTGATCAGGGGTCCTTCGACTCCGCATCTGCTTCGCTTCGCGAAGCGTTTGCTGCGCTCAGGATGACACTATCTACTCTTAATCGACTCGCCGGCAAAAGCCATTTGCGCTCCCCATTTCTCCGCCAGGTCAGCCCATCTCGGATTCATCGACTCAATTAGAGCGATCTTTTTCTCACGCCGCCAACCCTTCAACTGCTTCTCGCGATCAATGGCCTTTCGAACATCATCGAAGCTCTCGGAGTAAACGAGGCGATTGCAACCGTAGTTGCTGGCAAACCCTTCAAACTCACCGCTCTTGTGGTCCAATACTCGTCGGTAAAGATTGTTGGTCATGCCAATGTAAAGAGTGCCTGTGCGGCTGCCGACGATGTAGACGTAGTACCTGTGTTCTCTCACGAATTCACCGGCGCCCTCAAGCTCTGCTGAGCGAAGTGATCGTTCGCAAAGCGAACGATCGCGCAGTCGAAGGACCCCGTGGCTCTGAACCTTGGCACCGGTCTCGCAGGGAATTTTCACCCAGCAGCCTCGCGAAAACGCCTTTCGACATTCATCCTGACCCACGCTGCTAGGGGTCCTTCGACTCCGCATCTGCTTCGCTTCGCGAAGCAGATGCTGCGCTCAGGATGACAGTGCAATTCATCCCCAAAAACTTGCGGGGTGGAACTTGTCCACCCCGCATCATATACCGGAGACGTTGCAAGCAACGTCTCTACAGAAAGGCGGACAGGAGTGTCCGCCCTACACGTTGCTACACCAGTCCCTGATCCAGCATGGCATTGGCGACCTTGAGGAAGCCGCCGATGTTGGCGCCGTTCACCAGATTGCCCGGCGTGCCGTATTTCTCGGCCGTTTCGAAGCAGTTCTTGTGGATGGCGATCATGATCTTGTGCAGCCGATCATCTACTTCCTCACGCGTCCAGCTCAGCCGTGCGCTGTTCTGGGACATCTCGAGGCCGGATGTTGCCACGCCGCCAGCATTCGCAGCCTTGGCCGGTCCATACAGGATCTTCGCATCCAGGAACATCTTGGTGGCTTCGAGCGTGCTTGGCATGTTCGCGCCCTCGGCAACCAGCTTCACGCCATTCTTCAGGAGATTCGCGGCATCCTTCGCCTTGATCTCATTCTGCGTGGCGCTTGGGAATGCGCAGTCCGCCTTGATGTTCCAGATCGGATTGTGTTCCAGCTTGATGTCGGTGGGCATGAAGATCGCCTTCTTGAACTTGTCCGCGAATTCGCGGATGCGTCCACGACGCACGTTCTTCAGCTCCAGAATCCAGGCCAGCTTCTCGCGGTCAATACCATCTGGATCGTAGATAACGCCGTCTGAGTCGGATGCCGTGACCGGCTTCGCCCCCAGATCCAGCAGCTTTTCAATGGTGTACTGGGAAACGTTGCCGCTGCCCGAAACCAGGCAGAGCTTGCCTTCCAGCGTGTCTTTCTTGGTCTTCAGCATTTCGGCGGCGAAATACACGCAGCCGTATCCGGTGGCTTCGGGACGAATCAGCGAACCGCCCCAGTTCAGACCCTTGCCGGTCAGGACGCCGGTGAACTCATTGCGCAGGCGCTTGTATTGGCCAAACAAGAAACCGATCTCCCGTCCGCCAACGCCAATATCGCCCGCTGGAACGTCGGTATCCGGCCCAATGTGACGCGACAGTTCAGTCATGAAGCTCTGGCAGAACCGCATGACTTCGTTGTCGCTCTTGCCTTTGGGATCAAAATCCGATCCGCCCTTGCCGCCGCCCATGGGCAGCGTGGTGAGCGAATTCTTGAATACCTGCTCGAACGCCAAAAACTTCAGAATGCCGAGGTTCACCGACGGATGGAAACGCAGTCCGCCCTTGTAGGGGCCGATGGCGCTGTTCATCTCGATGCGGAAGCCGCGGTTGACTTGGATTTCTCCGCGATCGTCAAACCAGGGCACGCGGAACATCAGGACGCGCTCAGGTTCGGTGATACGCTCCAGAATCTTCGCCGAGCGATACTCGGGATGTTTCTGCAGCACGAGACGAAGAGAATCCAGTACTTCCAGCACGGCCTGGTGAAACTCAGGTTCGGCTGGGTTCTTCGCCTTTACGGTGGTCATTACGTCTTCAATGTAATCACCCGGAGTCTTGATTCCGGGCGGTGTCATCACAGTCATGTTTATACCCTCCAAGGTAAGAATGCTTTTTCGATGCGGGTGTTGCTGCTTGGAACTCTGTGCCAAGCGCACAACTGGTAACAAGTCATTTAAGTCCTTACGGCCCCACTTCCGCCGTGACACACGTCACTTGAACCCGTGACAATGGTACTGCTCCAGAGTGCGAAAATGCACACTTTTTCAGCCAGCAGGGGGCCGGGAACCAGCAGGATCATAAGTTTGAGGCTGGAAAAATAAGTTCAGAAGGCAGCCTGTCACATCGGCTGGTGACGGGTCAAAGCCCCGAGTCCTAGCTGTCAGAGGCTGCGAATGTCTACGTTCTGGCCCAGAATGGGCAAAGCCATTGCAAATACCAGCGAAATCCCTTGCCTTCAGCGAATGCCCGCGTAATCCTCAAGAACACAGAGTCACGCAATTCCCCTTGCGCGTTCTCCGAATCTCTTTGAAAGGAGAAGCACATGCCTCAACTAGCTCCAATTCAAATTTCCGTCATCAACGCCAGCACCGTATTAACCGACAACGAGATTAATCCGGTGGTCGCCACATTGCAGAAGCAAGTGACCAACGACTTCCGCCCTGCCTGGGGAGTCGATGCTGAACTTACTTTCATTCCCACTGGTACGACGCCTCCGACAGGCACATGGTGGCTAACCATTCTTGACGATTCCGATCAGGCGGGCGCCCTCGGATATCACGACCTCACCCCCGACGGGCTTCCGGTCGGCAAAGTATTCGCCGGGACTGATTTGAAATACGGCACGCAGTGGACGGTCACGGCCAGCCACGAACTGCTGGAGATGCTGGCCGATCCCAACATCAACCTGACGGTGTTTGTGCAGAACGACCAAAGCACCGGGATACTCTACGCCTACGAAGTCTGCGATGCCTGCGAGACGGACAACCTCGGGTACCAGATCGACAACATCCAACTCTCAGACTTCGTCTTCCCATCCTGGTTCGAGAACTTCCGCACGCCGGGCTCAACCCAGTTCGACCAGACGAAACAAATCCAGGGACCACTGCAATTGCTTCCGGGCGGCTACATTGGAGTGTTCGACGTCAACTCCGGCAGTGGCTGGCAGCAGCAAACCGCCCAGAAGCAGCCGAATATGATGAGCCGGGGCAACGTCGGCAGCCGTCGCGAGCGCCGGCGCACGCCGCGGCAGGAGTGGATGCTGAGTCACCCGCACAAGGAGATCATGCGCCGCGCCGAGCTATACCGGCAGCGTTTGCAGCGCATTGTGACGCGGAGAGCGGCGGCCTGAACTTTCGTCCCGCTGTATCAGCCCCGCGCTGCGGCGCGGGTTTTTTTTCAGGAAACTCGGTCTACATCCCCAGTTTCTTCACTTCTTCGTTATAGTACTTGCGGTACAGAATGTCCCACTCCTGGCTGCCTTCCAGGATGGTGCGTTTCTGGCTTTCGATCTTCTGCCGGGCGGCCTGATCGATTTTTTCTTCCTTGTTGAGCAGTTCTTCCAGGATCTTGCGCACTTCCAGCCGGATCGTATTCCGGTCTTCCACAAAATCCAGCTCGTCCATCTCGGCCAGGGCGTCCGTGATCCCGTGCGCCACTTTATTGACTTTGTCGCGGCTGACTCTCACAACACCGCCTTGTACTTGCGCACCAGTTCGTTCTTCACCTTGCGAAACATTTCCTGATAGTTGGCGCCGGTCTTCTGCATCTCGGCGGAATAGGCCTCCAGGATAACGCGCACTTCGTCATTGATGCGGTCCTCGAGCGACAACTCCTCAAGCATGGAAGCGTGCACCTTCTCCGTGACCGCGGCGATTGCCTTGGTCTCGATGAACTCGCCGGCTATGAGCTTTTTGGTGACTTCGCGGGCTAGATAGCTCACATATTCTTTGGAAAGAAGCATGATGCGGATCGGATGTGAGATGTGAAACAAACAGTCTAGCACAACAGCACTCAGCACTCAGCAATCAGTTCGACGAAGAGAACGATCTCAACCTTGGAAAAAAAGCAGCTGCCATTGTGCCTGTCGCGAAGGACTAAGTGCTGAGTGCTGAATGCTGAGTGCTTGGTCTTGCCGGCTGTAGCCTGATAGCTGGCATCCGGCATACAATGCTTGATATCCCGATGTCGCCGCTGCCTGATGATCTCGCCAGCCTTAAAGACGACATGATCGCCTTCATCGAGGGCCATGGCCTGCGCCGCTTCCCTGGGTTCATTGATTACGAAGAGGTGCAGTGTGTCAGCTGGAAGTCAGAGGACAATCCGGATGGCTGGAAGGATTTCGTCGAACTCGCGAAAGCGGCGGATGCGCCATTTCTGATCATGGATTCATGGCGGCTGGAACGGGAGGAACTCGATGCGATGATTCAGCGCCTGAGCAGCGCCGAGTTCAGCAACGATGAAGACCTGGAGGATGCGCGCTGGCTGCGGACTTACGTCGGCAAGACCGGTTTCGTGCAACTCGGCTTCGCGCATCAGGGCGTGGTGATGGTGTACGAAGCCTCCACTCCGTGGTACGAGCGTTACCAGGGCATCCTAGAAATGGCGGAAGATTTCGCCGGCCTCCCCATCGACGAGCCTGATCAAGACGACGAACCGTAGATCTTAATGGGAGGACGGGCGTCCCCGCCCGTCTCGTTCCATGTGGGGACGGCCGCCGAGACGGCGGCGCTACAATGTTGCTCGTAATTCATGAAATGGGTTTTCAAAAGCGCTGACGCCAATCAGATCGAACTTCTCAGCGCCGAACTACGCTCCAGCTCCAAACTCGGTCTGAATTATCCCGAGCTCGCTTCCACTCTCGCTCGCCTCCTCGTCGTGCGTGGTATTACCGATGCTGAAGCCGCCGATCGCTTTCTGAATCCTTCGCTTTCCCACCTGCACTCGCCGTATCTGATGACTGGTATGAAGGCTGCGGTTGACCGTCTGGAGGCCGCCATCGAGCGCAAGGAAGGCATTCTGATCTACGGCGACTACGACGTAGACGGCACGACCGCGATTGTGATTTTGAAAACCGCGATCGAACTGTGCGGCGGCTCCGCGGATTTCCACGTTCCTCACCGCATTAAAGAAGGCTACGACCTCCGCGGCGATGTCATTGAGCGCGCGGCCGCCGCGGGCATTCATCTCATCATCAGCGTAGATACCGGCATCCGCGCCTTTGCGGCGGCGGAAACTGCAGCGCGCTTGGGCGTGGACCTGATTGTCACTGACCATCATCTGCCTGGCCAAAACGGCATGCCCACCGCCCTGGCTGTCCTCAATCCGAATCAACCGGGCTGCGATTATCCCTGCAAAGCGCTCTGCGGCGCCGGGGTTGCTTTCAAGCTGGCGCAGGCTTTGATGGAGCGGCGGCTCAAGGATCGCGACCAGGCATCTTTGCTCAAGTCGTTTTTGAAAATTGTGGCGATTGCGACCATTGCCGATACCGTGCCCCTGACTGGCGAGAACCGGGTTTTCGCCAAGCTTGGCCTAGAGGCTCTGCGCTCGGCGGTGAATCCAGGCCTCAAGGCGCTGCTGGAAGTCGCGCAGGTGGGTGGGCGTCCATTGACCACGGGTGAAGTCGCATTCCGCATTGCCCCGCGAATCAACGCTGCGGGCCGCATGGATGTGGCCCGCGACGTGATCGAACTCTTCAGCGTGAAGGATGCAGCCCGCGCTCGCGAGATCGCGAACAAGCTTGACAAGCTCAACACCGACCGCCAAGAAGAAGAACGCCGGATTCTCGATGCCATCGATGCCCGATTCGCCGAAGAGCCGGCGCTGCTGGATTCCTTCTGCCTGGTGATTGATGGCGAGGGATGGCACCGGGGGGTGATCGGAATCACAGCCACCCGCGTGGTCGAGCGCTACGGGCGTCCCACGCTGGTGATCTCCCGCGATGGCGAGGAAGCGCACGGCTCAGGCCGGTCCATCCGGCCATTTCATTTGTTGAACGCGCTGGAGTCGTGTTCGGAGCTGTTCACCCGCTTTGGCGGCCACTCGCACGCGGTCGGATTCACTTTGCCGGCTGCGCGGTTACCCGAGCTGTGCTCTCGCCTGGATGTTTATGCCCGCCAACACTTGAGCCTCTCGGATTTCGAACCGGTTCTTGAGTTGGCTGGCGAGTTGCCGTTGGACCAGATCACGCCGGAGTTGTTTCGTGCGTTGCAGCTTCTCGAACCGTTCGGCAGTCGCAATCCGGAACCGGTATTTGCGGCCTACAATGTCCGGCTAGCAACGCCGCCGCGCATATTGAAAGAAAAGCACGTCAAACTAAGATTGGCTTCGAACCCTCGGCCCGTAGACTCGGACTTGGACTCGGGCGCGGAACTTAGCGACGCCGCCGTGCGGGTGACGCCGAACTGCCACCCGGATTCAGCCGCCATTCGCCGCCGCTCCGAGAACCGGGAAGCAAGAACTGAGAACTGGCGCAAATCCGTCACTTACAATGCCCTCGGCTGGCGTATGGCGGAACGGATGGAGCAGGCGCACCTTCTCCCTGGCGATGTCATGGAGATCGCTTTCACCCTCGACCATAACGACCATCCCGAATTTGGGGGCTTGGAACTCTCACTCCGCGATTTCAAGAGTGAAAAGAAAACCACGGAGGACACGGAGGACACGGAAGAGAAGAAGGAGACGGCGGCGACTACTGGCTCCTAGCTCCTAGCTACTCGCTACCAGCTGCTCACCCCTACCAATTACACTGTTTTCAGATGCCTCTCCCCATAGCCCGCCTGCGCCGCTGGTTTGCCGCGACTGCGATCGCCGCAGTATTAGTCGTGGCGGGAGTGTATTTCTACGCCCGTCATCGGGTGCAGAACGCCCTGAAGCAAGTGCCAGAGAAGATCGGCCTGGAAATCAAGCAAAGTGCGACCGGGTTCACGGTCTCCAAGTCCGAGCAAGGACGCACCCTGTTCCGAATCCAGGCCAGCAAGGCAGTCCAGTTCAAGCAGGGAGGACACGCCGAATTGCATGACGTGGAGATTACCCTCTACGGCCGCGATTCCGGCCGCTTCGACCAAATCTATGGCGCCGACTTCGAATACGACCAGCAATCCGGCGACGTCACCGCCCAAGGTCCGGTTCAGATTGACCTGGAATCGAACCCTGGAGGCTTGACCAGCCCGGATCAGGCGCCACCCAAGGAACTCAAGAATCCCATCCACCTCAAGACCAGCGGACTGGTTTTCAATCAGAAGACCGGCAACGCCTACACCAAGGAGAAAGTCGAGTTTCGCGTAGTGCAAGCGGCCGGATCAGCGGTGGGCATGAGCTATCTCGCCAGAACCAATGTGCTCACCATGGAATCTCAGGTCAATCTAGTGTTCGGCGGCGCCAGTCCGGCAATCATAACCGCGGCACGCGGAACCATCACCAAGGATCCGCACCGGGTCGTGCTCCAACATCCTCTGGTGCAAAGTGGTGGGCGGCGATGCGCGGCCGACGAAGCCACCCTCTTTCTGCGCAATGACAACACGCTGGACAGCGTTCGGGCGCAAGGGAACGTACTGGTCCAGACCGCCGGTCCGACTGGAGCGGAAGCGCGAGCCGAGCAACTCGAACTCAACATGACGGAGCGGGGAGGCGCGCTGAAAACCGCGGTTCTTTCCGGAAATGTCCAGGCAGAGACTGTTGGTGCGCAACCGATACGGGCCAATGCCGGCCACGTACGGCTCGATTTTTCCGCAAAGAATCTCCTGGCCAAGGTCCGTGCGGAAGAGAATGTGAAACTGGCGCAGCATCAGAAGCCATCCGGCGATGCATCCCGGGCCCAGGATCTGGAGCTTACGGCAGCGATTGTCGATTTTTTTGTTATGGAGGGACGCCGTCTCACGCGGGCGGAAACTTCCGGTGCGGCGCAGATCGGCATCCGCCCCGGAGGGTCCGGCGCTGGCCAGCAAACCCTGGTGACTGCGGGAAAGTTTGAAGCCCATTTCGACGACTTGGGACAGCTCTCCTCCGTCCACGGCGCGCCCGACGCCCGCATCGTCAACCAGAATCCCGGGCAGCCGGATCGGGTCAGCACCAGCCGAGTCGTGGATGCTTCCTTTCAAACCGGCAGCGGCATCGAATCCATTGTGCAACAGGGAGGCGTTACCTATGCGGATGGAGAGCGCAAGGCATGGGGAGATCTCGCCCGCTATACCCCTTCCGACCAAGTTTTGCTGCTCACCGGCTCCCCGCGCGTAGTGGATGGCGGCATGACGACCACGGCGCGCACCATGCGTTTGAATCGGAGTACGGGAGACGCGTTCGCCGAGGGCGACGTCAAGAGTACCTACAGCAATCTGAAATCGCAACCCGATGGCGCGCTGTTGTCCTCGTCGAGCCCGATCCACGTAACCGCTCGTTCCATGACTGTGCAGGGCACCCCGGCTGTCGCCCTCTATACCGGGAACGCCCGGCTTTGGCAGGACGCGAATATCGTGGAAGCGCCGTCGATCGATTTCGATCGCGACCATCGCTCTATGGATGCCCACGGACAAAGCGCTCGCGGCTCGCCCGCTCAGCCGGTCTCAACCGTCCTGGTTCAAACTGATAAGGCCGGAAAGTCGACACCGGTCGCTATCACCTCCGCACGCCTCACCTACACGGATAACGAGCGCAAGGCCCACTTCGACGGCAGTGTTGTAGCCAGGGGAGCAGATCTGACAATCACAGCCGCGCAGATGGACGCGTTTCTCCAGGCTCGCGGCCAAAGCGGCGCGACCCAAGCACTCTCTGGAGCGGGAAAACTCGACAAGATCGTGGCGGAGGGGCAGGTCGTGATCACGCAACCCGACCGTCGCGCGGACGGGGATCGGCTGGTCTACAGTGCCGGCGACGACAAATTCGTTCTTACCGGTGGACCGCCTAGCATTTTTGATGCCGAACATGGCAAGATTACCGGGGTTTCGTTGACTTTCTTTAGACACGATGATAGGGTCGTGGTGGAAGGGAACGACTCATCCCCCACCGTCACACAAACGCGAGTGGCACGATAAATGCACACGCTGGCGACCGACGAAATCGGCAAGTCCTACCGCGGTCGCCGGGTTGTAAACGGTGTCACTCTTCGCGTAGAGCAGGGCGAAGTTGTTGGTTTGCTTGGACCTAACGGCGCCGGCAAGACGACAACCTTCTACTCAATTGTTGGCCTGATCCCCCCCGACACTGGACGGGTCCTGATTGACGAGGACGACATTACGGACGTCCCCATGTATCTTCGGGCGCGGCAGTACGGCATCAGCTACCTCCCTCAGGAAGCTTCGGTGTTCCGCAAGCTCACAGTTGAGGAGAACATCCTCGCGGTGCTGGAAGCGCAACCCATGTCCTGGCATGAGCGCCGCGAGAGGATGGAAAAGCTGATTGATCAGTTGGGATTGGAGCATGTCCGCCAGAACCGTGGGTACACGCTGTCCGGAGGAGAGCGGCGCCGGGTAGAAATCGCCCGCGCCTTGTGCATCAGCCCAAGATTCATTCTGCTGGACGAGCCGTTTTCTGGGATCGATCCAATTGCGGTGCTCGATCTGCAGAAGATTATTAGCGATCTGAAGGCAAGCGGGATCGGCGTCCTGATTACAGATCACAACGTTCGCGAAACTTTGTCGGTCACCGACCGGGCATACATCATTAATGAAGGACGGATTTTCCGCCAAGGCACGCCCGAGCAGTTAGGCAGCGATCCTGAAGTGCGGCGCGTGTATCTGGGCGAGAGTTTCTCGCTGGTGTGAGACAGCCTTTAGCTTTTGGCGCTCAGCTATTGGCTAAAGCCAGACGCTAGAAGCTAAAAGCTAATAGCTAGAAGCCAATTTTATGGTGTTATTGCAACCCAGACTGCATCTGAAGGTCTCGCAGAGACAGATCCTGACCCCAGGGCTGGTTCAGATGGTGAGTGTCCTGGCCCTCAACAAGCTTGAGCTTCGGGACATGATCAATGCCGAGATGGTAGAGAACCCGGTTTTGGAGGAACTGGAAGATTCCGTTCCGCTGCTTGACGACGTCGACCGCAAGGAAGAGAGCCGCGACCAGCCCGCCATCGAGGAGAGTCCGGTTGTCGCTGAGGAGAAGAAAGACCCGTTTGAAGAAATAGACTTCGGCTCCTTTTTTCAGGATTACCTCGATCCGGGCTATCGCAGCCAGAGTGAAATGGAAGACATCGAACGGCCATCGTTCGAGAATTTCCTGTCGAAACCGGGCAATCTCACCGACCACCTGATCTGGCAACTGGGTTCTGTTCCGGTGCGCCCGGAAGTTCGCGAAGCCGCCGAACTGGTGATCGGCAATCTGAGCGAGGATGGTTACCTGATTGCCAGCGACGAGGAATTGCTCGGGGTCGCTCCGCCCGCTCCGCCGGAGGCCGATGCTGCCGTGGTGGAGAACCTGGTGAAGGAGGCTGCAGCTCTTGGCTTGAGTTCGCCGGAATCCGCCGCAGAACTTGGTCCTTCGGTTCATGATTCGGGAGAGCCTGGCTCGATTGAAACCGATCTCGGTCACGATCCGTCGGAGCAGTCATTGTCGGAGCAGGCTTTGTGGAGCCTGCAGGAATCACAGCCTTCAGAGTTCGCAGGCCCGGGCATCGCAACTGCAGTTGCGCCCGCTCCGGTAGAAGCCGCGGCTATGCCCGCACCGGCCGCAGAATCGACGCCGGCACCGGCATTTCGGCCCAGCTTCAATGTTTCTGACCTCCATGAAGCCATCGAACTGGTGAGGCAGATGGATCCGCCCGGCGTGGGCTGCCGCGATCTTCGTGAATGCCTGCTTTACCAGCTGCGCTTTCACCAGCACCAGCTCGAGTCGCACAGGAATGGCGACAAGGAGGCCACAGCGCAGGTGCTCGCGGACGCGATTGCCATCGTGGATCAGCATCTGCGTGCGGTGCAAAACAAGCAACATAAGGAAATCTCCAAAGCTCTTGCCCGGCCCATTGAAGCGGTTCAGACCGCGCTCGACTATATCCGCACCCTGGACCCGCGTCCCGGTCTGCGCTACAACAAGACTCAGCCCCGGCTGATCGAGCCCGACGTAGCCTTCGTCAAACACGGAGATGAGTGGCTCGTGGTCATGAACGATGAAGACGTTCCCCAGCTTCGGCTGAACCCGGCCTACAAGCGGCTGCTCACCAAAGACAACAACGACAAGGACACCCGCAACTACGTCAAGGAGCGCTACAAGAGCGCCATCCAGCTGATCAAGAACATCGAGCAGCGCAAGCAGACCATCATGAAGGTTTGTTACAGCATTGTGGCCCGGCAACAGGATTTCCTGGAAAAAGGCATTGACGAATTGAAGCCTATGATGATCAAGGAGGTGGCCGAAGAAATTGGCGTGCATCCCTCCACCGTCAGCCGGGCGGTGGCCAGTAAATACGCCCACACTCCACAGGGCGTGTTTGAACTGCGTTACTTCTTCAGCGAGAGCGTAAACGGCCCCGAGGGCGGCAACACTTCACTGCTGATCCTGAAACGCCGGGTCAAGAAGCTCATCGAGGAAGAGGATCCTGCCAGGCCGTTGACCGACGAGCAGATCACCCGCATCCTACAATCGCAGGGTATCCAGGTCACTCGCCGCACGGTCGCGAAGTACCGGGAAGATATGCGCATCCCGAGCACCCACCAGCGCAGAGTGAAGAAGTAGAAGGAATCGAGCATTTTTAGAATGCAGTGCCCAGGTAACACAAAGACAAGAATCCTAGGAGGGCGCTCATGAACGTGGAATATACCGGCAGACATTTTGAAGTGACGCCGGCCATCCGCAAGGAAGTCGAATCGGGCCTCGTAAAAATCCGCAAAATTCTGTCTGACAAGTTTGAGACCAAGGTCGTTCTCACCCTCGAAAAAAAGCGCCACAAAGCCGAGATCACCATCAGCCCGCGCAACGGGCCCCTGGTGGGACTGGCCCAGGCCGGCGATATGACTTCAGCGGTCAACGAAGCTCTCGATCATCTGGAAAAACAGGCCGTCAAATACAAGACTCGCTGGCGTACCAAGAAGCGTCACAACCACAAGAGCCCGAGTCCCAAGAAATGGAACGGGCAGGAGACGCAGGAATCCTTAACCACGGCCGTGGGCCTGAACGAGGACACGGCGGTTGACGTGGTGGTGCATAAATTTCCCGCGGTGGCCAAAACCACCGAGGTTCACCTGGTGCGCTCCGAGGATGCGGTCGCGCTCCGCCCCATGACCCTGGAAGAAGCGATCAAGGAAGCCCATTTCCGCGACCGCGACGTGTTCGTCTTCCGCGATCCTAAGGGCAAAGTGATGGTGCTGCATCGCACAAGGGATGGGAAGATGGAACTGATCGAGGCGCCGTGAAGACAGCTATTAGCTCTTAGCCGCTAGCTCTTAGCTCGTGTGAGGACGCGACTCGTGTGGGGACGAGTCTTCGACCCGTCCAGCCGAGCGAAGCTCGGCAGCTTTCGCGCGCGAATCTCGGGGTCATACGAGCAGGGAACGGCGGAAAGAGAGGCGTAAATGACTCGTTTTTGGCGACTAGCGAGCGGATTGGCTGTTTTCCTCATGGCGCTCTTTTTCAGCCTGTCACTGGTTCTAAGTTTGACCCTTGGCGAGCGCCCGCTGCCGGGATTCATTTATCACGTGCTTCTGCCTTTTGCGGCTTGGGTTGTAATCTTCCTTTCGTTTGCGGGTTCTTACCTCTTGATCAGTGACGCGAGAAATTCAAAGTCGGCCACTACCAAATCTTGAATTTCCCCAACAAGACGCCCAGCGAAGCGTATGATTCTCTCGCCGTTTCAATCAACTTCACTTTGAGGAGATCTACTATGAAGAGGCTCTATTGTCTCGTCGCGTTCGTGTTCTTGCTCGCCCCTGCAGTCCTCGCCCAAGAACACTACACTGAGGGTCCGGTCTGGCGCGTGCAACTCATTCGGGTAAGGCCCACCGGCATGGACGCTTATCTCACCACCCTTCGCCAGTCCACCAAACCCCTGCTCGATGAAGAGAAACGCCAGGGAACGATTGTGGATTACAAGGTCTTCTTCAAAGAAACCAAACACGACCCGCAAGATTGGGACATCTGCGTGGCGGTCGAATACAAGAACCATGCGGCCATGGACGGCCTCGCCGCCAAAGGCGAAATGGTTCGCGACAAGATCATGGGCGGCAAACAACCCGCCCAGCAACTCGCGGAGAAACGCGCTGAAATCCGCGAAATCATCAGCTCGGAAGTGCTGGAAGAGATTTTCCTCAAGTAGAAGCTGAGGGTCTTGGGGCCCTGTTTTTCTTAATGGGACACGGGGCCCGACCACTACGGCCAGATCGTTCGACTGCGCTCGGAATGACAGGTTGAGATTTTTGCCGCCGAGGGCGCACCGTCCCTCCATGAGCGCTTAAGCGCTCACCTTTCGCTTCGATGTACGGTATCGGGCGAGAAGGCGGGCAGACAGACGGCCACATACTCGGCGCCGTCTTCGAATGGCGTAGAATACTGCACCCACTCCCCGCGATGCGCGATCACAGCCTGGCCGGCCCGGACGTCCATTTGTCCGTGCTCGTGCCGCACCCGCACCACGCCTTTCAGGACGATGGTAAACTCGTCGAACTCCGGAGTCTGTCTGGGTTCTTCCCATCCCTCAGGACTGTGCATGTGGGCGACACTCACCGCCGAGGTATCCGAGTTCACGCGTCCGATGTATTCGTCAATCAGCTTGGGCTTGTTCCCAGCCGAGCGGATGCGGCTGGGTTGGGAAATCAGCGTGGGCATGGGTTCTCCTTCTACAAGAGATCACTCTAGCAAGAGAAGGCCCGGACACGGAAGGATGCAAGGCCGCGGGTGGTGGTTCAGTTTGATATGGAAGCGAGCCAAACGCGCGATTCTTGCGTCGCAAAGAACGCTTGCTCGGGATGACAATGAAACTGAGCCACTCCCCGTCTGCGGGTTGCCCGGCTGCCAGGGCCGTAGAAATGCCCTGACAAACGTGATACAAGTGTTATTCTGTGGGCGGTCTCTGTGTTTGGTATGCGGTGGCCGGACGCGGCCTGCCAACTCCCCCACTTCGGGGCCGCCCCTTTGCTCGGCTGTGTCGGCTCAGGCCCTTCCCGCTGAGAGCGCCCGCATTCTTTCGGCTTGGGCCGTCGCCAATACCTCGATCGCCGGATACGACACCGGCACCGTCAACGTTCTTTCCGGCGTCATCGAGCCAGCCTGGATGGCTTGTACCAACATCTCTAGAGCTTTACCCGCATTGGGCGGCACATAGATCGTGGCTGCCAGCAATCCCTTGCGCACCCAAGCCTGCCCGCTGTTGGGAAGGCCATCGCAACCCAGGAAGGGCAAACTCAGCCAGCGCTCCCGCGCTGTAAGATTGATTACTTCCTTGAGGGCTTTTCGTGCGCCCAGCGCCATGGAATCATCCTGGGCTGCGATCAAGTCAACCGGTGTCTGCTGCGACGTGGACAACCGCAGCCAGGAACTAACCGTCCGGTACGCGCTGGCCTCGGTCCACTGCGCCTTCATCAGCTTCAGTTGCACGTCGGATGGCTTGGTTTCGTACAGGCCGGACGTTCGTTGCTTGGCTGCGAGGCTCTCCGAGGGACCCTGAATATACAGGACGGATCCCCCCTGGGGCAGGAACGCGGCCATTTGGCGGCCCTGAATGCGGCCGATCTCTTCATGGTCCGAAGTGATGGAGAAAGCTGGATTTCGATAAGTCTGTCGCAGTTCGGCAAGATACTCGGCATCACGGTTCAGGACGACCCACCCGATGCCGGCACTCGTAGCGGCACGCGCCACGTGTGGCAGTGCAGTGCCGCCCACCGGCTCGAACATGATCCCGTCGGGATGCGAATCCAAATGTGACTGAATGATTTTCAGCAGTTGCTGGCTCTGGGTGATGGAATCATTGTCCGCGTGGATGATTTGCACGGCGACGCCCAGGCGCTTGGCGGCTTCTTCGGCGGCGGCGGCCTGTTCCATCTGGTAGTCGTTGTCGTCGTTGGTGAGAGAAAGTATGAATTTCAACTTCTTCATGAGAAAAAGGCCGCTGACCGAATCATACCTTGTGCTCGGCGCGCGGGCGTGGTGACAAGAGTAACCAAGGCGAGTGCTGCAACGCGCCCAGCCGGAGAGACCATAGCGGGTCGTGTCCGTGCTACAATCCGGCACTCTGCTCATGTCCCAGACCGCACCGATCACCGCTGCCGGACCAGTGAGCAAGAGTTTGCGCCCAGTTTCTTCACGGCTGATGTCCCTTGATCTCTTCCGCGGCGCAACCATTGCCGCGATGATTTTGGTCAACAATGCTGGGGATGGGCCTAACTCCTATTGGCCGCTTAAACATGCGGAATGGAACGGGTGGACTCCCACTGATCTGATATTTCCCTTCTTTCTCTTTATCGTCGGCGTTTCGATGGCATTCTCTTTGAGCTCCCGGCTGAAGCGCGGTGATTCCCGGCAAAAGCTCTTGGCTCACGTGCTCTGGCGCGGCCTGATCTTGTTCGCTCTCGGCCTGTTTCTGAACGGCTTTCCTAATCAGTACCACCTGGCAACTTGGCGGGTTTATGGTGTGCTGCAACGAATCGCGATTTGTTATGTGATTTCGGCGATTCTCGCTTTGTGGTCGGGCTGGCGAGGCTGGATTTTTACGATCGTCGGATGCCTGATGGGCTACTGGCTTTTGATGCGTTACGTCGCTGTGCCGGGTTTCGGTGTACCTGGCCATGACATCTCGCTGCTCGATCCCGACCGCAACCTGGCGGCATGGCTCGACCGCAAGTTGCTGCTTGGTCACTTGTATGACGGAACTCGCGATCCGGAGGGTGCGCTCAGCACCATCCCCGCGATTGCGACCTGCCTGCTGGGATTGCTGACCGGCAACTGGCTTCGCTCAGCCCACACGCCGAAAAACAAGGCTTTGGGTCTGTCGGTGTGTGGAATCATGGGTGTAGTGGCAGGCGAAGTTTTCAACTTATGGTTTCCGATCAACAAGAATCTTTGGACCAGCTCCTATGTGATCTTCACCGCAGGGCTCGCTCTGATCTGCTTGGCGCTTTGCTATTGGGTCTTGGACGTAAAGCAATGGCGCGGCCGCTGGACGACGCCGCTTTTGGTGTTTGGAATGAACCCCATCGCAGCCTACGTGTTGGCCGAGGCGGCCTCGCACTGGCTGGATCACGTGCAAGTCAACAAAGATACCAATTGGCAGGAATTTCTATATCTGCATCTGTTCGCACCTTTGGCGAGCCCGCCGCATGCCTCATTGCTGTACGCGCTCGTCTATGTGCTCATCTGCTGGGTGCCGATGTGGATTTTGTATCGCAAAGGCATTTTCCTGAAAATCTGAGCGGGGCTTCCGTAGTCAGTGGTCAGGAGTCAGTAGTCAGCAGTGCCTTCCTGAGCGATTGATTTAGGGTCCGAACCTAAGACAAAACTACTCCTTGGGCGGGTAACTTGAGTAACGTTGGCCGGGTCTGAGGCTGGTGGTACGCTCCTCTTTTGAGCAATAAATCAGCATTTTCCGGGGGACAAATGCTTCGCCGCTGGTGCGTCTATCTGTTCCTGCTATCTTCCTCGTTCGCCCTCGCTGGCGACAAGCTCAGCCCGATCAGGCCCGCGCAGAAAACTATTCCAATCAAGCTGCCGATCACTACCTCCTCAGCGGAGGCACGGAAGAGCTTCGAGAAGGCCATGCAGGATTTCGAGCAGTACCGCTATCCGGAGATGCTTCAGGATCTGCGAGCCGCAACCAAGGCAGATGCGAAATTTGCCCAGGCCTTCATCCTCCTCGCCCGGCAAAGCGGCGATCCGGCGGAGCAGTCAGGGGCGCGCAGGCGCGCTAAACAACTGGCGGTCACGGTAAGTCCGGGTGAGCGGTTGTTGATTCGCTGGCTGGCTGGAGCGCAGGAGAACAATTACATCCCGGCGATTGCCGCCATGAATGACCTGTTGGCGGAATATCCGCAAGACCAGCGCCTGTTATTCCTGGCAGGGGACTGGCTGGTGGTCCAGCAACGTTATGAGCAAGCCGTGACCGTGCTGGAGCGTGCCGTCACCATTTACCCCGATTATGCGGCAGCCCTGAATGATCTGGCCTACGCTTACGCGTACAGCGGTAACTTTGACAAGGCTTTCACTGCTATGGATCGCTACGTCGCGTTGGAACCAGACCAGCCTAACCCGCACGATTCTTATGGCGAGATCCTGAGAATGGCTGGCAAGTTTGATGCGGCGCTCGAACAGTACCGCATGAGCATCCGGATCGACCCCAGTTTTGGGTCGGAACTGGGCGTCGCCGACACCTACGCACTGATGGGCAAGGAACAAGAAGCGCGCGACGAGTATGAGCGCGCCATCGTTTTCGCTGGAAGTAACAGTGACAAGGTTCAACGGGAGCTGCAATCGGCCGTTACCTGGATTCGGGAGGACAATCGCAAACAGGCGGAGAAAGCCCTGGGCGATGTTGCCAAACATGCTCACGCCGCAGGACTGGCTCGTTCGGAAGCCGAGGCGCACCGGATTCTCGCTATGTACGAGCCCGATTTCAAAGCGGCCATGAAAAGCCTGCAGGCGGCTGAAAGCACGCTGCAGGAGCAGCACGTCATTTCTGCCAGCGACCGCGACGAGGAACTGGCCAGCATCCTGCGTGCCCGGGCGGTGCGTTCGGGCGAAGCTCAGGACTTCGACTCCGCCGCCAAAGCAGTGCAGCAACTGGAGGCCATGGCGTCCCACAGCCGAAGCCAAGCCATTCAGGTTTCCTATCACGGAGCGGCGGGCGCAATGCTGATGGCACAGAGAAAGTTCAACGAGGCCATCCCTCATCTTGAGGAAGGATCCAGCGATCCCCTTTCCATGCGGCTCCTGTGGCGCGCCTACGCCAGCACCGGAGATGCAGCGGATGCTCAGGCCGTAGCCTCGAAATTGGCCGCGCTGAACGTGCCCACGGTCGAGCAGGCTCTGGTGGTTCCACAATTTCGTGCCAGCCTGGTCAGTCAGGCGGGACAGCCGTAGCGCAAACAGACCCTGACCATGCCACGCATCCCCTTCTTCAAACTCGGGCACACCGCAGAGGAAGCGATTCCTCCTCGCTTAACCGGCTGCACTCCGTCGCTCTCGCTGGAGGGCCTCCAGGTGGGTGTCGACAACCTGCGCCACGACGTTCACCTGGGCCCCAAGTTTGTGGAGCAGGCACGGTTGCAAATCGCGCGCCTCATTGTGCACCACGGTGATGTGGAAGGATTGCTGGCCGCCGAAGCTCCTCAGAAATTGCCCGGCAGTCACTTCATAGGATCCAATCCCGGCCCCAGGCCCGCAGCCAGGACTGCACCGTCGGAACTGAAGCCCCTTCTCGCTGAAATGCATGCTGCGGCGCTGAATCGGGCCAAAACCGACAGAAACCTCGGGCTGGACTTGCTGGCTCGGGTCGCGATTATCAAGTTCCTGCGCATTGAACTGAATTCGCAATTTGCTCAGATTCTGGAACGCTGCCGCATGACCCTGAAGAGTTACGAAGGAATCCGGCAGCAGAAAGCGCTGGAGTATCGGGAGCGGGTCGCCGGATTCCAGGTGGCCAAGAAAATCATCTTGCGCAAGACCGGCCAGGAACTGTTCCGCACCCTGCGCGAAATTGAGAAGGAAACCATCGCCCGCATGCGGCGCTCTCTGTTCGGAAACAGTGATGACGAGCAATACAAACTGTTTCTCAATCCTCTCATTTTTACCGAAGACGGTTGCGACAACCATCTCAACGCCGAGCACTATGTAATGCTGGGCAACTTCGACACCGACCCGGACCGTTTCACCAATGTCCGCAGGATTGCCTGGGAATTCCTGGAATCGCTGAATTTGGGCCCGGAAGACGACCCACAACGCGCCATCGACGCCTGGCTCAATGTGCCGGAAAATGCGCAAGAACTGGTGGGCGGCGGGGTCCCGGATGATTCCACCAGTGAAGGGCGATCGCAGAAAATGCGCCTGGCAAACTGGGTCGACCTGCTGGAGCGCGAGAAACTCCTGGAGCATATCGTCGCGTCTTATGAGGTGGTGCCCCTGCTGGCAGAGTATTCACCGCGGATCAATGCGCAACAGTTGAAGAATGCTCTGATCTCGCGGGAGGAGCGCGCCCGCGTGGAAAAGCTGGTCGCCGAGCACGGTAAAGTATCGTCGGAAAACCTGTTCGCCGCGGTTCAGCGCGTGAGCGGCTGCCGGGGAGTGGAGCGGACCAAGATGGCAGGACGCTTTCTGCGTGATTTCATGCGTTACCACCGCGATCTGCGCCGGTTGGCAGCGCTGACCGGAGCTTTGGACAGCGTCAATCTCATCGTGAACGAGAAGATGCGGCAGCTCTCGGCCATGAACGGTACGCTCTACGAGTTCCTGTTGCCGGAGGAACAAAAGCCCGGCCAAGAGAAGGTATTGCGCCATGTGATTATCAAGGCTGATGTTCGCGATTCGTCACGGCTGACGCGATCGCTCCTGGAGCGGGAGATGAATCCTGCTTCTTACTTCAGCCTCAATTTTTATGATCCGGTGAACAAACTCTTGTCCAAGTATGGCGCCACCAAGGTATTTCTGGAAGGGGACGCAATTATTCTGGCCATTCTGGAACGCGAGGGCGAGCCGGGATTGGCCGTCTGCCGCGCTTCGGTTCTGGCGCGTGAGATTATCGAAATCGTACGCGGGTACAACCAAATGTTAGAGCGTGCGGGACTGCCCGGCATCGAGTTGGGAGTCGGCATCTCTTACCAGGATTCCGCGCCGATGTACCTGATGGACGGCGACCAGCGCATCATGATCTCAGACGCGCTCAACGAGAGCGACCGCCTCTCCTCCTGCAGCAAACGGGTGCGGAAATCCATGAAGCCCTCCGAGAAACCATTCCATGTCTATGCTTTTCAGACGGTGAACGATGCAGAAGTGGAGGAAAGCCCCGACGATTTCATTCTCAAGTACAACGTGAACGGGATCCGTATCAGCGAGGCCGCCTTCCAAAGGATGAAGCAGGAGATTTCGCTGGAACTCTGTCCCCTGGACTTGCCCAAGGTGGAGGGTGAAGAGTTTCATTTATGGAGCGGGTTGGTGCCCGTTGGCAACGATATCTTCCGCAAAATCATTGTGCGCGGAAGTCGCATGCCGCAGATCGATCCGCGCGACTTCTCGGTGCAGCACTGGACGGAGCGCTGGTATTACGAAGTCTGCTCGAACCCCGCAATCTACGCCAAGATCGAGGCCAAGGCCAGCGCCGGAAAGTAAATCTTGTCCCAGGATTTCGGCTTCCAATTCAGGCCATGCATGAGGCTGGCGTGTTTGTCGACTGCTCAGTCCGCTGTAACTTCCGCCTTGGATTGTGAAGAACTGCAGATCCCTCGCTGCGCTCGGGATGACAACAATTGGGGCTCTTCAACAGTCTGCCAGCGCGGGAGGCCTGACTTACTGGCCGGCGCGCAAGGGTGTGATCAGCAAACGATTCGATGCCTTTTTCTTGGTATCGGACTTGTCGGGCTGATAGACAAGATCGAGTGAGCCTTCCGCCGTAGGAGAGGCGTCGGCCAGCGTAGCCGCTAAAGAACGGAACGAACGGCCCACGTCCAAGCTTTCGTGCAAGGCCACGGGGGCGCCCTTATCAATGGCAGGGGCTATGGCCTGGTGATTGTTCGGGATTTTCCAGAGAAGCTTGCAATTGGTGGCGGTCTCGATGTCTTCGTCGCTGAACCCAGGAATTTTCTTATAGCGGTTCAACACCAAGCGAACCCGATCCCGCCCGGCGCCCTCCTCGAGGAAGGTTCGCATGCGGCCTGCACTCCAGAGCGAGACCACATCTTGTTGCGCCACTAACAGGACAGCGTTGGACAAATCGCATAGCAGGCGCGCCGTCTGATCCGCCCGGTTGGAGCAGTCCACCACCACATAATGAAACTGCGAGACCAGTAGATCGAACAGACGAGCCAGTTCGGCGGCAGTTGGCACCGTTACTTGTGGCGCCTGCGGACCCGCCAGCAGTTGCAGTCCGCCTTTGCAAGACGTCATCAAACCCTGCAGCAACGAAGTATCCATGCGGTGCAGATTTTGCAGGGCGTCAGTGATTCCAAAAGTCGGCCGGGCATTCAGATGCAGCGCCGCATGCCCCAGAGGGGCAAAATCGACGAGCAGCACTCCACCGTGCGATTCCTGCAGTGCCGTCGCCGTATTCACCGCGACCGTCGTGGCACCCGCTCCTCCCTTGGCATTGGTCACCGTGAACACCCGGGCGCGGCCGGAGGAAGTGCGGGTTTTACCTCGCGAAGCCGCGAAACGGGTGAAGGCTTCTACCATGCTTTCCGCCGTGGCATTGCGCTCCACATACTCGCGCGCCCCGGCGCGCATGGCGGAAACAATGGTACTGGGGTCATTCATCGGACCCACGGCAAAGATGACAATCTGGCTGGTATTGCTGTGAATCAGTTCGATGGCATGCATGGCACGCTGCACGTTCTGCGGATCAATATCCACCAGCACGACTTCCGCCCCCACGTCCTGAATTTGGCGCAGGATTACATCCGTCGCGCTGCCGGGAAAACCCACGTGGCCGAAGACATTACGGCCCATCTGGGTGCTCTCCATGCGTTGCTGGAGCACCCCCAGGCGTTCTTTGTCCTCGGTCAGAAGCGTGACTGCTATGCCGTGCATGGCTGGGACCTCAATTATGTACCCAGTAACTTCATGTTATGAAGAGATACGCATTACGCCAAGTGACCTTTGTAACCGAAGCGTCGCGCAAACATCCTTCCCGTCTCATCGATCCCCAATCAGAGCTAAAGGGATAGACACAAAGGCGAATATAACGAAGGGGGGAGGGTCTTTGGCTATTCTAGTAGAAATAACGTCGCTTGAAAAGGAGGCCTGGACAACAAAATCCCTGCCCCTCAAGTCATCCCTGGGATCAGATCCTGGACGACACAACGGGGAATCAGGCCGCAGGCCCAACCCTGGGTTCCCAACATTTCGTCCGGACAGTCCCAAAATTGCAGACAGGTGGGGACTACGGGTAGGCACGGATGAGAAACGTCCCAAGAATCGAGAACAAACCCGGCAGCATCCTAATCGTCTGGGTCTGTTCAGTGCCTAGCGTACTATCGTCATCTTGACTGAAATGAAACGCGGAGCAGAACCTGCTTTTCAAACGGTTCTACACGCACACGCCGCCTTAACTTATGCTACGAAGTTTAGACCCAGTACACTAGAAACGAATCAAACGAATTGACCGTGCCCGATCCAGCAACCGTGACCAATCCCGGAGAACAAGCTCCTGACACTTCGACACCGGGGAAGATCGGGTTGCCCGCAACCTTGCGCGCCTTGCGCCACCGCAACTTCCAGCTCTTCTTCAGCGGGCAGCTCATTTCGCTGATTGGAACCTGGATGCAGAGCGTTGCCCAAGCCTGGCTGGTGTACCGGCTCACTGGATCTTCTCTACTGCTCGGTTCGGTGGGATTCGCCGGCCAGTTTCCCGTCTTTCTAACGGCTCCCCTCGGCGGCTTCGTGGCCGATCGGCACAACCGGCAGCGGGTAGTGATCGCAACCCAGACCGCTTCCATGATCCTGGCGTTGGTGCTTGCCACCCTGACTCTCTCCGGAACCGTGCAGGTGTGGCACATCTTCGTGCTAGCTGCATTATTGGGCATCGTGAATGCGTTCGATATTCCCGGCCGTCAGGCATTCCTGGTGGATATGGTCGGTAAAGAAGACCTGATGAACGCCATTGCTTTGAACTCATCCATGTTCAACGGGGCACGAATCATCGGCCCGGCGATTGCCGGAGTCCTGGTGGCGAAGATCGGAGAAGGCTGGTGTTTCTTCGCCAACGGAGTGAGCTATATCGCGGTCATCATCGGGCTGCTGCTGATGCAAGTGCCCCGTCCCTCCCGGCGCGTGGCTGCGGCTTCCCCGTTGGCGCATATTATCGAGGGCTTTCGCTTCGTGCGACAGACCACGCCGATCCGCGCCATCCTGCTGCTCTTGGGATTGGTGAGCTTGGTCGCGATGCCGTACACGGTGCTGATGCCAATATTCGCCGACAGAATCCTTCATAGCGGAGCCCGCGGCCTGGGAATTCTGATGGGCGCGACCGGCGTAGGCGCGCTCTTGGGTGCGCTGACTCTCGCTTCGCGCAGCGGAGTGCACGGGCTCGGCCGCTGGGTAGCGTTCTCCTGCGCCGGCTTCGGAGTCAGCCTGATCCTGTTTTCTTTCTCGCGGAATCTCTGGCTGTCCGCTGCGCTCCTGCTGCCGGTGGGGTTCGGCATGATGTTGCAGATGTCCTCGTCGAACACCCTGATCCAGGCCATGGTGCCGGATCACCTGCGCGGCCGCGTCATGGCTGTGTACTCGATGATGTTCATGGGCATGGCGCCCTTCGGAGCCTTGCTGGGCGGCGCGTTAGCGGATCGCTTGGGCGCGCCCATCACCGTTTCGATGGGCGCTGTCGCTTGCCTGGGAGGCGCAGCGTTGTTCTGGCTGCAACTGCCCAAGATCAGGATTGAGGCCCGCCGCCTGATCGTAGCGCAGGCCATGGCGGGCGGCGACCCGGCAGAAGAAATGACGGCCAGAGTGGTGGAAGACTAGCGCTTCCCGGGGGGGTGCCCCGCTCCTTGCGCTTTCTGAAGCTGTGAAAAAACCACCCAGGAAGTCAATTGACAGAAAAATAAAGCGGGGTAAGCTCTGGGCATGGGCGAGCCTTTACTGCGCAGGATCAATCGCGAACAGATGTTGTGGCGGGCGGTGGACGTGGAACGACTGATCGAGGAAGATCATCCGGCGCGGGCGATGTGGGAACTGGTGGGACGCTTGGATTTGAGCGGCTTCTATGAAGGCATCGAGTGCAGCGCCGAGGAAGGCGGGCGACCGGCGTTTGATCCGCGGCTGCTGATCAGTTTGTGGATTTATGCCTACAGTCAGGGGATTGGGTCGGCGCGGGAAGTGGCGCGGCGCTGCGAATGGGAGCCGGCATTGCAGTGGCTGACGGGGTGCGAAGCGGTGAACTATCACACCCTGGCCAGTTTTCGAGTGGAGTACCGGAGCGAGTTGGATGAGTTGTTCACGCAAGTGTTGGGGCTGCTGAGCGCGGAAGGTCTGATCCGGCTGGAGCAGGTGGTGCAGGATGGGACCAAGATCAAGGCGCAGGCGGCGAACGACAGCTTTCAAGGGGCCGCGCGGATTGAGGAACATTTAGAACGGGCGCGGCGACGGGTGCGAGAGATGGGAGAACCGGATCAGGAAGCCAATCCGGACGGGGGAGAGCAAGCGCGGCGGCGGGCGCGACGCGAGCGCCAACAGCGGCTGGAGCAGGCTTTGGACGAGTTGCAAAAACTGCGTCCGCACAAGCCGCGAGCCCGGGTCAGTGTCAGCGAACCGGAAGCACGCCGGATGCGGCAAGCCGATGGCGCCTTCGCTCCTAACTACAACGTGCAGATCTCGGCCGATGCCGCCCAGTCGCTGATCGTGGATGTGCAAGTGACGCAGGCCGCCAATGACAGCGAACAGTTGGCGCCCGCGGTGGGGCGCATCGCCGAGCGCATGGGACACAAGCCGCAGCAGATGCTGGCCGATGGCGATTACACCAACCGCCGCAGCGTCGAAGCCATGGCGCAACTGGGAGTGGATTATGTCGGCAGTCTGCGCAAAGGCGGCGATGAGAAAGACTGCACCGGCACCGGACGATTCACCCGCGAAGTTTTCCTCTATGACCCCGCGCACGACCACTATGTTTGTCCGGGAGGCAAGCACCTGGGCTATGCAGGACGGCACAAACGCAAGTCGGGAAACCTGGTGTTTCGCTACGAAGCCCGGGCCCAGGATTGTCAGAGCTGTCCGCTGCAGCCGCAATGCTGTCCCGGCAATCAGCATCGTGGGCGCGGCCTGCTGCGCACCGTGGAGACCGAGGCCATGATCGCCTTCCGCCGCAAGATGGCCACGCCCCAAGCGCAGCAACAGTATCGCCGCCGCAGCCGGGTGATCGAGTTCTGCCACGCCTGGATCAAAAGCAAACTGGGTCTGCGCCAGTTCCACCTGCGCGGCCTGGCCAAGTGCAGACCGAGATGCTCTGGGCCTGCCTCACTTACAACTTCCAACAATGGATTCGCTTACGCCGACTGCAGGCCGCATCCGCTACCGCCTAGCCAGGCCAACCCTGACATTCTCCAACGCCTCAGTCTCAACCATCCCCAATTGATCCCCGATGCAACCTCGTTCCGCAACCCGCCCCAACGACTGCAGCAACAAGGTTTTTTCACAGCTTCGCTTTCTGCAAGGGGCGGGCAGCGGATGGGAACTCTTGTTTGAATGCGCCTTTGCGCTTGTGCCGAGAGCCGTGCCCCTCCCAGTCTCCGCGCCTCACGGCTTGTCATCCTGAGGCAGCGGAGTCGTCTGCGCAGCAGACGACTCCCAACGAAGGACCTATGCATTCTGGCGCCGGGGGGGCCCGCTCCCTTCGACTTCGCTCAGGGCAGGCTCTTGCGGTTTGTCCAAGGGGCGGGTGCGTGCACGGCCTCTGCGCGAACCACAGCGCCCCTTATTCCTGCGAGTAAGCTTCTTCGATCTCGGGCGCGATGGGCGTGCCCTCCAGCGCAATCGGCCCGTACTCAAATCCCTTTTCGAAGGCCTTTAAGTTCAACTCGCGGAAACTTGAAGGAACTGAGTCAGCCACCGACTTGCGCACTGCATCGGCATCGAGAAGGCCGGTGACCGCGGTGAAGAATCCCACCATCACCGAATTCAGCACCATACGCTTGCCCAGTTCTTCGGCGATGCGCGTCGCCGGCACGCTATAGACCTTGATATCCGGATTCAAGTCCGAGACGCGCACCAGATCCTGCTCCACAATCAGGGTGCCGCCATCCTTCAGCTCAGGTACGAAGCGGGTATAAGCCTCTTGCGACATCACGACCAGAATGTCTGGCCGGGTAACGTACGGATACAACACCGGCGAGTCGGAGAGTATCAATTGCGCGCTGCAGGCGCCGCCTCGCGCCTCCGGACCAAAGTTTTGCGTCATGGTGGCGAAAGCGCCTTGATAAATCGAGGCCGCCTTGCCCAGAACGATGGCCGAGAGAATCACTCCCTGGCCGCCAAAGCCTGCGATTCGAATTTCAGTTAGCTGCATACCATCTCCGCTTGGTCCACGAATCGCTCTCCCAGCGATTCGGCGTATTGTGCGCGCATCATCGTCTGGTAGTCGGGGCGATCGCGGTCCACAAATTTGCCCACCACGATTTCCCCGGTCATGGTCAGTCCCACTTCACTCGTCGGCGCGCCATGCCGGACCTTACTCTTTTCTTTGTAGTACTTCATGGTGTCGAGACCGTCGCCCAGTTTGTTGCGCCGCTGGTAAAGCGTAGGGCAGGGCGAAATCACTTCAATGAAAGAGAATCCCTTTTTCTGAAATGCTTCGCTGATCGAGCGCGCCAGTTGCCGCACGTGGAACGTTGTCCAGCGCGCCACGTACACTGCGCCCGCGGCCTCCACCAGGTGTGGCAGATTGAATGCAGGCTCAAACACGCCGTATGGGTTGGTCGAAGTGATGGAATGGTCCGGCGTGGTGGGCGCCGTCTGGCCGCCGGTCATGGCGTAGATCAAGTTGTTCACGCAAATCACTTTCAGATCAATGTTGCGCCGGGCGGCGTGGATCAGATGATTGCCGCCGATCGCCGAAAGATCGCCGTCCCCGGAATACACCACAACATTCAGCTTAGGATTGGCTAGCTTGAGCCCGGTGGCGAACGGTATGGCGCGCCCGTGTGTAGTATGAAAGGAATCGAGCTTGACGTAGCCGGCAACGCGGCCCGTGCAGCCAATTCCTGACACCAGGGCAAGCGACTGTAAATCGATCTTGGATTCGATCAAAGCTCGTGCGAAACAATTGACCGTGGTCCCGATGCCGCAACCCGGGCACCAGATGTGCGGCATGCGGTCGCTGCGCAGAAAGGGCTCTACCGGATTGACCAGCTCGTTTATCGGCATCGGCTTGCCTCCACGATCACCTTGAGAATGTCTTCTGGGTTGTGCACTCCGCCCCCGGCGTGCGACACAGGAAACGTCTTGGCCTGACCGCCCGCGGCACGTTCGACTTCGCGTACCATTTGGCCCAGGTTGAGCTCGGGCACGACGAAGGCTTTCACGTTTGTGGCGAGCTCACGAATCTTTTTCTCGGGAAATGGCCACGCAGTAATCAGACGCAACTTGCCGACCCGGAACCCGCGTCCGCGCGCAACATCGATGGCACGTTGTGCCACCCGGGACGTGATTCCGTAGGAAACAACCACCACATCCGCACCCTCGACCTGGTCTTCCTCGAACATGGCAATGCGGTCGGCGGCAGCGCGAATTTTATTCTGCAGGCGTCGGACCAATTTGTCCTGGGTCTGCGGCGTCATATTGGGGTATCCGCGTTCGTCGTGGGTCAAGCCCGTGACATGAAACTTGTAGCCATCACCGGCATGCGCAATCTCCGGGACCATGTCACCATTCGTCTGGTAGGGGAGATACTCATCCACCGATTTCCGTGTGTGCTTCCGGGCCACGACCTCGATCTGATCTGCCGCCGGAATCACAACCTTCTCCGTCATGTGGCCTACCACTTCATCCATCATGAACATCACCGGGACCCGGAATTCTTCGGCGAGATTGAAGGCTTTGATCGTGAGATCGAAACACTCCTGCGGAGAATTGGGACAAAGAGCGATGATCTCGTAGTCGCCGTGTGAGCCCCAGCGGGCCTGCATCATATCGGCTTGCGCGGGAAGCGTAGGAAGACCTGTGGACGGCCCGCCACGCTGCACATCCACGAACACACACGGCGTTTCGGTCATGGCTGCGTAGCCGATGTGCTCCATCATCAGCGAGAAGCCGGGCCCGGAGGTCACGGTAAATGCCTTGGCTCCGCCCCAGACTGCGCCCTGCAAGGTGATCGAAGCGGCCAGTTCATCTTCCATCTGGATAAAAGTTCCGCCCACGGTGGGGACTCGCGAAGCAAATCGCTCTACTACCTCAGTGGAAGGCGTGATGGGATATCCAGCCGCGAATCGGGCACCGGCTGCCAGCGCGCCTTCGCAGCAAGCGTGATCGCCATCCATGAAGTGCACGCCGGTGAGCACGCCGCGAGGGTCAGCCTTCATTTTTCACCCCCGCGGCGGGCGCGACTTTTGTCGCATAAATGGCGAAATCGGGGCAATACATCCCGCACAAGTCGCAGCCGCTGCACTTCTCCGGATGGATCACATGCGGTGGATGGTAGCCCTTGGAATTGAAAGCGGAAGAGAGTGCCAGCACTTTGGTGGGACAAAACTCCACGCAAAAGCCGCAGGACTTGCAGCGTTCGACCACGATGGAAACTCGTCCTTTTGCCACGAAACCCCCACGCTGAGGAGTGGCTGAACACTCCCAGATTCAACTTCGATTATGCCGTGCCGGGTTCGCCGCCCGGTGTGACTGAGATCACATGCGGACGTGAGGTGGGGCACAGGGGGAATTTAGCGGCTTTAGGGGGCCCGCTCCCTAAGGGCTAAAGTAGGCGATTTGAGCTCGAACCGGCGCGCCAACTTCCCACTAGCCCGTTTCGGGCTAGCTTCCTGTTCACGGACAACACATCCGGAACAAAAACTGCACGGTTGTGCACTGATGTTGTTTGGTGGGCCGACCGACTCAATGGACCACGATCGTGTCGGCTCATTTCCAAATGTTCCTATTCGCCCCCTCCGCACCCGCGCCGACAGGGCTGATGCACCGGTGACTCGTCCTGCCGACACGACACTGAACCTTTACATGTTTAGGACACGGTTGTGACAAATGATTCGGGCGAGTCAGGCATTTTCATAGTAGATCTTCGCGCGCGACCAAGCAGTAACAATGCTGGGTGTAGTACGACGGCGTACCCTATCGTGCTTCTGGCAAGTGCTTTACACAAAAACCAACTAAGGAGATTTCTTTATGAACAAATTTGTTCTTGCAATCATGGTGCTGGCTCTCTGTTCTCTCGGCTTTGCTGAGAATCCCAGTGCTAACCATCAATCGGAAGCAGCGGCGGCAGTGACCCAACCCGCGACAGCGAAGAAGTTTACTGTACTGCATGTGTTCGAAGGGACGCCGGATGGAGCATTTTCGGAAGCCCCTTTGGTTCAGGACGCCGATGGTAATCTCTATGGCACAACCACTAGCGGTGGAGGTGACAACGGCACCATCTTCAAAGTGGACACAAACGGCAACGAGAGCGTCCTGTTCAGATTCAACGGCCTGGACGGTGGGTTCCCGACTTCGGGTCTGACCCTGGACGGGGCGGGGAATCTCTACGGCGTGGCGGAAGAAGGGCCAGGCGGTGCCGGAGTGGCGTTTCGGCTCGACAAAAACAACAATGAGACCATTCTCCACGTTTTCCAGGGCGGCTTTAACAGCGAACCGAAGGGGCCGGTGGGGAGCTTCATCATGGATGAGTCGGGGAACCTCTACGGTGTCACGGAGGCAGGAGGGCATGGGTCTTTTCCTGGGTTCGGAACCATTTACCGGCTTGATCCAACCGGCAAGTTTTCGGTGCTTTATGAGTTCCGTGGCAAAGCGGACGGCTCGAATCCCCAAGGCCCTTTGGTGCGGGACGCGCATGGCAACCTATTCGGTGTGGCAACGGCAGTGGACAGCGGTGGCACGATCAAGGGTACGGTTTTTAAGCTCGCGCCTGGCGGAAGGTTCACTGTCCTGCACACCTTTACAGGTGGAGCGGACGGAGGCGGACCGCAAGCTGGCTTGCTGATGGACAAGGCAGGCAACCTCTTCGGCAGTGCGATCCAGGGTGGCGACTCCGGCGACGGAACCGTGTTCGAAATCAGCAACAGTGGAAGGTTCACGCGGCTCTACAGCTTTACCGGCGGAGCGGATGGCAAAAGTCCCAACGGGGGACTCGTCCAGGATCCGAGCGGGAATATCTACGGCACGACTCAAATCGGTCCCCGGAAGTTCTTTCTTGGAACCGTATTCAAGCTGAGCCCGGCGCATACACTCACGGTCCTGCACTCCTTCAAGGGACTTGAAGACGGGGCGGTCCCATTGGCCGGCCTGATCCGCGACAATGCCGGAAACCTCTATGGCACTACCTTCAAGAACTTCCTCATTCAGCAGGTACAGGGGGGCGGTGTCTTCAAGATCAAGCCCTAGGTTTGCGGCAAGATGGAGGACCTTGCATGGGGGCCCACACCCGGGCCCCGTATGCGACGGCAAGGCATGGTCCTGCTGACAAAGTGTATGGGCTACGGGATTCACTCTTGGCAAGCGTGAGCCGAGAACCGTGACTGTCTCCTACTAGGGTTTGTAGGCAATCGGCCGCCCAGTTCACCAGCCTTGCAGGAGGCGGTGTGTCATCCAACATCGTTATTCCGGGCCAGAAGTCGGCTTGTGGGAAGCTAGCAATTCCAGCCAGGGCTTGCCGATTTCCGCCGAATGACGGATTGCCGACCCGTAAAGGAATTCTGCCTTAAGTTAGCGCCCACGGGGTCCCGCTCTCAGAATCCAAGGTTTACTCGTAGCGCAGCGCCTCAATGGGATCGAGTCGGGAAGCGCGAATGGCTGGCAGCATCCCGCTGACCAGTCCCACTACGCCAAGGATCACGGTGGCAATTGCCAACGTGGTGGGGTCAATCACGAGACGGATGTCCCCGGCCGCTGCATTCTTGGCGATCGCACCGTACAGCGTGAGCCTTCCCACCGAGAGCGCAACGGCGTAGGCAAGAATGACGCCGAGCGCTCCGCCCATAAAGGTGATGGTGAGCGCCTCGGCCAGGAACTGCAGGAAAATGTCGCGGCTGCGCGCCCCCAAAGATTTCTCCATGCCGATCTCGCGGGTACGCTGCGACACCGAGACCAGCATGATGTTCATCAGGCCAACTCCGCCAATCCCGAGTGTGAGCGTGCCGATAAAGGCCAGCAGGACCTTCAAACCCAGAGTGATCACTTCAAAGGAGTGCACTTGTTCCATCAAGTTGAACACAAACATCGCGCGCCGGTCAGCAGGATTGAACTTGTGCTGCATGCCCAGCACATATCGCACCGACTGCTCCAGCCGCAAATACTCGGTCGTCTCGTAGTTGAACCAGATGGAGTCCAGGTAATGAAGATCCTTCAGGTCGCCCATCGTGGTGAAGGGGATGAACAGGATGCGGTTAATGTTGTCGTCCCCGGCTTGCATTTTTGGCGCCAGCACACCGATGACTTCGAAGCCAAGGCCATCAATGCGCACGCGCTCCTGCAGCGCATTCCTCCCGGAAAACAGTTTTTCCTTGGCCTCGGAGCTGAGCACAACCACGTGAGCGCGCTGCATCTGGTCTTCCATGTTGTAGAAGCGACCTTGAGCAACATCCAAGGCGCGAATCGAAATCACGTTCGGGTAGCCTCCCGTAACCTGGAAGGTGTAGGTTCGCGTTTCATACTGAATGTTCGCCTGCTTTCCGGCTTCCGGTGTGATGTGGGTAATCTGAGGAATATTGCTCGTGAGGGTATCAATGTCTTCCAGGGTAAAGCGAAGCTGGGCGCCCGCCTTCTGTCCGCCCGCCTGCATGGAACTGCGGCCCGGAACGAGAATCATCAGCTTGGTTCCGAAGTTGGCAAAGATGTTTGCGCAAGCCTGGCCGAAACCGTTTCCGTAGGAGAGCAGCATCACCACCGTAGCGATGCCCCACGCCATGCCCAGCATGGTGAGCGCGGTGCGGCGTCGATTGTGCCGCATGGCGGCGTAGGCTTCGCGCAGCAGATCTTTCAGCATCGCTTATTCCTGGCGCAGCGCTTCCACCGGCTGCAGCATCGCGGCTTTGCGCGCAGGATAGAGTCCGGCGACCACTCCGGCCAAGGTCAGGCAGGCAATCGCCAAAGTCGCCGTCGCGGGCACCAGTTTCGGCGGATCAAAACCCTCGGGACCTTGCAGCGTGCCCAGCGCCGCCATCAGGCCGCCCGCCAGGGCCATGCCGATCAACCCACTGAACAGCGTCAGAAGAATCCCTTCCAGAAAGAATTGAAACAGAATGCTACGGTTCGTCGCGCCCAATGCCTTGCGCAATCCGATCTCCCGGGTGCGCTCGCTCACCGCTACCAACATGATGTTGATCACCCCGATCGCGCCCAACGCCAGCGTAACCAGTCCGACCGTGCCCAGGAACATATTCATGGCGTCGAAGATCAGGCCCATCATTTCTGCCTGCTGCACCGTGTCCCAGCCCTCGAAGGCATCCGCGTCGTGATAATCGAAGCCATGATTGCGGGCGACAATCTTGTGAACTTCCTCGAGGGCCAGCTTGTGCTCGGCGGCGACTCGGGGCTGGTAGTTGATAAGAGAAATCGCATTGGGCTCAACCTCGCCCTTGATCCGGAAATACGTGTTCATTACCTGGTATGGAATGTAGCCGCGCATGTTGGTGGAGTTATCGTCGCCACGCCCCACTCGCTTCACGGTCCCGATCACCTCAAAGCTGATGCCGTTCAGCAGGACGGTCGCGCCCACCGCGGGTCGTCCCGGAAACAGGTTCTTGGTCATTTCGTCGCCCAGCACGATCACGTTGCGCCTCTGCGCTTCATCCAGATCGTTGAGCCAGCGTCCCTGCTTCAGGGGCAGATAACGGATTCCGTCGTACTGGGGTTCTACGCCGCAGATCTCGCCATTCGCGTTGGCAAATTCGCTGACGGCGTGCACGTCGTTGCGCAGAAGTACAGGTGCTGCATCGCGAACATGTGGCGCTTCCCGGCGAATGTCGGCATAGTCCTGGTAAGTGAGGTGGTAGTAGCGCGCCGAGTTCATGCTTCCCTGCACTTGCGGCGCCCGGCCCGGGTAGAGAAACATGATGTTTTCGCCGTACTCGTTGAGTCCGCGCTTGTTGCCGGAGCGGAAACCTTCCCCCAAACCGACCAGCAGCAGCAGCGATCCCACGCCCCAGGCAATACCGAACATGGTGAGAAACGAGCGCAATTTGTGCGCCCACAAGGTGCGAAAGATCTGCCCGAATGTATCCAAAAGCGTCCGCATAATTCCGCTGCACCAGGACACCACGATTTTACATATAAGAAGCACTGCGGGCCGATCTCCTGCAGTTTTGGACGTCTCACCTGCAAAGGGGATAGCGGGATCAGCTATTGGGATGACCGCAATGCGCGCAGGACCTCCCGCAATGACCCTTGGGCGAAGGGAGCAGGCGCCAGAGTGAGGATCAGCATCGCAAGGGCGAACACCGCGAGCCAGCGCCGGGCGCCGGTTATCCCTGGCCATTCCGCGACCATGGGATGCCGCATGCCGCTGAGCCGCAGCAGGATTGCCCAGATCAGCCAGCCGGCCCAGAAATAAAACGCCATTGGAATCAGCGCGAGGATGGTCAGACGAGAGACCATTTTGTGCGCGCGCGGTGCGATCGCGAAAACAATATGCCCACCATCCAATTGCCCACCAGGTAGGAGATTCAGCGCGGTGGCGAACATCCCGACCCACGCCGCAATCGCCGTGGGATGAAAATAAATGGCATGCAGAGCCGACGAGTGTGCCTTCAGTTGAGGCAGCCGCAGTGCATACCAGACGAAGCGAAAAATCAGCGGGTATCCCAGTTGCAAATCGGGGGCGCTTGGATACGGCATCACTCTCGAATAGGGCATGGCAAAGATCAAGACCGTCAATGCCACAACGAAACCCGCGATCGGCCCCGCGATTCCGATGTCAAAGAGCGCCGTGCGTGAGCGTATCGGGGAGCGGATGCGGATAAACGCGCCCAAAGTTCCGATCAGCGTCGGCGCAGGAATGAAGAAAGGAAGCGTCGCATAAACCCCGTAATATCGGCAGTAGAGGTAGTGCCCCATCTCATGTGCCAGGAGAATCAGCATCAATGTTGAGGCAAAGGGCACACCCAGCAGCAGCCGCGAAGGTTGCGATAGCGCCCACCGCATCGGGAAGAACGGTAAGTCATCGTCATTCATGGAAAAGGCAGGCAGGTTGTGCAGGAAGTTGAATTCCATGCGCGCGCCCACTACCAGGGTGGTGAAGATGGTGAGCAGGAGCAGAAGAATATGCACCCAGTACCTCTGCTTCTGCGGAGGGGCGACGAAAACCTCCATCGGCCGGTAGTACTCGATGGTCGAAGAAGAGGATGGAGGAATGATTTCAGACATGAAGAAATCCGTGCGGCACAACCCTGGAGATACGGGCGTACTCACCCGTATTTACTCTAGCGGATTGCAGCGAGATACCTGGATTAGTCGATGGACTGCAACTCCTTGCCGGGCTTGAAGCGTACGGCCTTGCCCGGCGGGATCGAAACCTCGGCGCCGGTACGCGGATTGCGTCCAATGCCGGTCTTGCGGGGCCTGACGTTGAACACGCCAAATCCGCGCAGTTCAATGCGATCGCCCTTGGCGAGTGACCGCTTCATGCTCTCAAATACGGTTTCCACGGCCAGTTCAGCTTTGGTTTTGGTGATCCCGGTCTTATTGACCACTTCGTTGATGATGTCCAGCTTGATCACAGGCGGTCCCCCGCGGCGAAGTCGTTGCGCTGCACCAAGTGATTGATGCTAAGGGAGATATGGGGAGATTGTCAACGGGAGCCGTTGTCTCGTAAGATGCAAGCCAGACAAAGGCATTGAGTAATTTTGTAATTGAGTAATTTGGTAATTGAAAACCCTTTAGACTTCTGCGTGCTCTCAGTGGATTTCAAATTACCCAATTACAAAATTATTCAATTACTCAATTCTCTTAGGAGACACATGCTGAAGAGTGACCGCTGGATCCGTAAAATGGCCCTCGAACACGACATGATTAACCCATTCTCCGAGAAGCAGGTGCGGGAAGGTGTCGTGTCCTATGGTCTGTCTTCATACGGATATGACTTGCGCGTGGCCGACGAATTCAAGATTTTCACCAACGTGAACTGCACGGTAGTGGATCCCAAGCAGTTCGACGAGCGCTCTTTCGTAACCATGCGCTCGGACTGCGCGATTGTGCCGCCGAACTCGTTTGCGCTAGCTCGCTCGGTCGAATATTTCAAGATTCCACGGAGTTGTCTGACGATCTGCGTGGGCAAGTCTACTTACGCGCGCTGCGGGATCATCGTGAACGTGACTCCCTTCGAGCCCGAGTGGGAAGGCTTTGTGACCCTCGAAATCTCTAACACGACGCCACTCCCCGCCAAGATTTACGCTAATGAAGGCCTGTGCCAGATCATTTTTTTCCAGTCGGATGAAGTCTGCGAAACCAGCTACGCGGATCGCAAAGGGAAGTATCAGGCACAGAAGGGGATCGTGTTGCCGAAGTTGTAAGAAGCCGTTTCGGCACTCAGCGGTCAGCCTTCAGCCAAACCAAATTGGAATGCTGTCGGCTGGGATTGGGCTCGGCCTGGACAGTTGAAGGGGCTCTCCCCACCTGAGGAGTCCCGCTATCGGCGGCAGCAAGAAACTGGCAAGATCAGGGTGTCGCCGGGTTGGCTAAGTGCTGAATGCTGAGTGCTGACTGCTCCGAACTCCCTACTTCCTCGCGTTCTCCCCTTCCTTGAACATGTACTTGATCGAGAGTTTATAGATCATCAGGTTGGGGGCGCCGTTGCGGCTGATCTTGAGGCAGGTCTTGTCGTACCACTCAATCGTGCCGCGGACCTCTTCGCCATCGCAGAGCACGATGACCATCGGTGTCTTGGACTGCATCTGCTTCTGGTAATAGAAATTCTCGGCGTTGGTCTGCTCGGGGGGTGCTGCCTTCCGCCCGCCGCCATTGCGATCGCCACGCTCGGAGCGGTCACGGTCGACTCGCTCGGGCCGGTCGCGGCGTTCCGCGATAGGGGATACGGCATGGTTATGGTTGTGGTCATTGCGGGTGAGCGAAGGACGGATCAGCTTCCGGTTGGCAAAGCTCTCCTGCTCGATTGCCTGCTCGGCTGGCATCGAATCAATCGTATCTTTCATAGTGTCACCTGTTCGACACGCTTTTTCTTTCGCGGGCCACAACCCGGCGCAACTGTGATTGTGGATTCTGAAGGCGTGAACTTTCCAATACCGTAGCACAGGAGTGGGAGGAATGACAATGCTCAAATGGTCCTAGATGAAGCAGTTAGCATTTAGCAATCGGGATTGGGGAATTTGACGCTCGTTCCGCCGCCTCGAGCAGTGAGCTTAGAAGGCGAGTGCTAAATGTTAACGGCTTAAGTGCCGGTTCTCTCCAGTGCCGTGGCGAAGGCATCCAGCGAGAGCGACCGCAGCAGGTTACGGCGCATGCCGCGCTCGACTTCGGCCAGGCGCTCGGCGGCGAAAGCAATCCACGCAAAGTCGGCGGCTTCCGCGAGCTTCTTCAGCTCACCCGGAATATCGGTGTTGCGAACCAGTTCCGGGGTCCCGGAATTCAGAAATGTCAGATCCTGCAACAGCGAGTAAATCGTGCGCAGGAGCTTTTCGGTTTTGTCCCGGCCTTCGGCTCCAGCGCGGTAAGTTTCGGTTACCTTGAACAATTCGCTGTGATCCGCGGCGCGCAGCGCGGAGTTGAGAATGGTCAAAGCGTGCTCCCGAGCTGCGGTGTAGCCGGCAAGATCGAAGCTGCGGGCGCGTCCCACAGCGCCTCCTGAAAGTCGAGCCACCAGCGCGCGCTGTTTCGGATTCCAGTCCGGACGGTGCTTCGCCAGATACTGTTCGATTTCCTCGGCAGGCAAGGCATTCAGCGTAACCACCATCGAGCGCGAGCGAATCGTCGGCAGCAGTTCGCCCGGGTTCTCGGTCAGAAGGAAAATCGTGGCGAACTCGGGCGGTTCCTCCAGCACTTTCAGCAGGGAGTTCGCAGCCTCTTTCATGAAAGCCGAATCGGTAAAGATGTAGACCCGTTCCTTGGCTTCGCCCGGCCGGAAGTAGATGGTCTCGATTACCCGCCGCACCTGGTCGACTTTGATCATCATCTGCGGCGGATCGGGCGGGATGACCAGCACATCGGGATGAGTCTGAACAAAAAGGCGCGTCTCTTTCTTGTCAGTTTCGCGCAGACCCTCGCGGGCCTCCACCGCCTCCGCGAAGCGAGCCTCCAGATCTTCCGACTGGGCGATGCGGACACAGTTGGAACACTTGCCACAAAAATCAGGCAAGCCGTCCGTGCTGATCGGCGTGCGGCAGTTCAGCGCCTTGGCCAGCATCAGCGCCAGAGTGTATTTTCCCGAGCCGGAAGGCCCGGCCAGGATCACAGCCTGGGGAAAGCGATTGCGCGCCAGCGTTTCGCGCAGGCGACGGATGATTTCGGAGTTGCCGTGAAAATCGCTAAAACCCATGTTCAGCACAGAGACACAGGGTGACAGAGAAAAAACCGCACAAGTCAAAGATTACCAGGCGCGCGTAGCGATGACACAAAGCCAAGAAGCAGTAGTCATCTGACTCCTCTGTGACTCCGTGTCTCTGTGGTGCATTCAAGCGGTCTTCGCCAGCTTCAACTTGTGCCGGACCGCCTCCACAATCTGCTTGTGGGTTTCCTCCGCAGTGCCCCGGGCGTCGACCATGACCACACGCTGCGGTTCGCGAGCCGCAATTGCCAGATAGGCGTTTCGCACCCGTCCAAAGAATGCGCGGCTCTCCTGCTCAAAGCGGTTCTCATCGCTTTCCGCTCGTGCATTCTCGGAGATACGCGCCTTGTTGCGGCGGCGGGCGCGTTCCACGCTGGCAGCCAGGTCCGAATCCATCAGAATGGTGAAGTCGGGCCACAAATCCCCGCACAAGATGCGATGCAGAGCCAGAACCGGTTCGCTGCCCAGCTTGCGGCCGCCGCCTTGATAGGCTTCCGTCGAATCCGTGAAGCGGTCGCAGAGCACCACTCGCCCTTCGGCGAGCGCAGGCTGAATGACTTCCTTGATGTGTTGCGCTCGCGAGGCAAACATCAGCGCCAATTCCGCCAGCGGGGCCAGCGCCGACGTCCCGGTGTCAAGCAAAAGCTGACGAATCTTTTCTCCGGTTGGCGTGCCGCCCGGTTCGCGAGTCATCACTACGGGCAGGTTCTGGGCGCGCAGCACCGCGGCCAGCTTTTCCAGTTGCGTGCTCTTGCCGCACCCGTCGAGCCCTTCGAGGGTAATGAATCTGCCGCGATGTGAGTGAGCGGGCACGGAAGAATCATAGCATTCAGCACACAGCGGTCAGCACTCAGCATTCAGCATCAGCAAGCCGGACGGATTCGACGGCACCTCGGCAGTTTCAGTCTTCGATCGCCGCAAATAAGTCCGTTTCCTGCACGATGAGTCCGGTAGTGACTCGCGCCGCCAAGTGGAACATCTCCTGCCGCCCGCGCTGGCGAACATGAGATTCAAACAACGGCCACAATGGCGCCTGGCTGGTGTGGGCCTTGAATGCGGAGATCTTGGTCTCAAGATAATCCCCGATTTCAATAATCGCCGTGGCTGGAGGCAGCGTGACCGGCTGCCGGTCCGGCAAGCTGAAATTGACCGTCGAGTAATAGAGTTTCTGGGTTCGATGTGGCGTGAGACCGTCCTTCAGCTGGTCGGGATAACGGTTGTTCCGTCCTGCCCAGTGGAAAGCCAGCGCCCCGAAAATTGAGGCCATGGAATGATCGGTATGGCCAGTGACCGAGCCGTCCGGGCCAAACGTGAGCAAAACGTCGGGGCGAAATTGGCGAATGTGCAGCGTCAAATCGCAGACGACTTTATACAACTCCTGGCGGTGCAGCTGGCCGTCGGGATAGTCAAGTACCATCCCACGCGAAACTTTCAGGATTTCGCAAGCTGCGGCAAATTCCTTCCGCCGCATGGCGGCCAATTCCTGATCGCTTTGGGCGCCACCACGATTACTGGCCGCCTGTCCCGGAGTGAGGCAAACTACGCAGGTCTCGACTCCACGGTCATGATAGAGGCGGAGCGAGCCGCCAAAGCCGCCCGCCTCATCATCCGGATGGGCGGTGATGCACATCAGCCGCAGCATAGATTCATTGTAAACGTGATACTTGCTGACATCTTTTTGGCGTACCTTATGCAATGTTTTGCACTCGCCGAGCCACAGTGGAAGTAAATGCTTCAATAACCGGACATTCCGCACTAAAATAATCCGGCGAATTCGCTGGCCTGCTGCGGCCGGCAATTGCATCCCGGGGGAAGCCAGTGCACGTTCTTGTGACCACAGATACTTTGAGCGGAGTGTGGACCTACACCCAGGAACTGGTCACCGGACTCGCTGGCCGCGGGGTGCGAGTCACGCTCGTGAGCCTCGGCGACATTCCCCTGCCGCAGCAAACTTCGTGGATGGATCCGCTGCACGGCCTGGACTATCGCCCAACCGCCTTTCGCCTGGACTGGATGCAGGAAGCGGAACAGGATCTGAACGATTCCTCCGCATATCTCACAGCGTTGGTCCAAGAACTCAAGCCCGACTTACTGCACTTGAACCACTTGTGCTATGGCGACCTTCCGGTTGAGACTCCCCGAGTAGTGGTTGCCCACGGCGACTTGATCAGTTGGTGGAAGGCAGTCCACGGACATGAGCCCAAGGCCAGCCGCTGGCTGCGCTGGTATCGGGAGGTGGTGACGCGGGGTCTGCGCCAGGCCAGCGCCGTGATTGCACCTTCGGTGTGGATGCTCGATGCGATTCGCTCCTGCTACACCCGGCCGCGGCGGGATGCGGTCATCTACAATGGCCGCAATCCCATCTCTTTTAATCCCTACGTCAACAAAGATGATTCCGTGCTGGCGGTCGGGCGCCTGTGGGATGCGGGCAAACAGGTGAGCCTGTTGACTCAGCATACGCACCCGCTCCCGGTCTGCATCGTGGGTTCGGACGTCCCGGTTGCGGATACCCGCATTCCCATCCGCGCTGATGTCAAACTTGCCATCAACCAAGTCTGCGTGGCTCTGCGCGGGCCCCAGACCGAAGCGCAACTCCGCATGTTGTATAGCCGCGCGGCCATTTATGCCGCTACCTCGCGTTACGAACCGTTCGGCATGGCCCCGCTGGAAGCTGCACTCTCCCGCTGCGCGATCATCGCGAATGACATTCCGTCCCTCCGCGAGATTTGGGGCGATGCCGCCATTTACTTCCAGGCCAATGACGCGGACAGCCTGGCCGACGTGATTCAGCGCTTGCATGACCAACCAAACCTATGCCGCGGCTATGCGACCCGCGCTTATCAGCGCGCGCGCGAATGTTTCACCGCCAAGCGCATGATTGACGATTACCTGCGGCTGTACGCGAGCCTTCTTGGATTCAAGGTCGCGGCGGCATAAGGACGGTTTCATAAAGTGTCTTGTGCAAGAGCACGGCTTCAGCCGTGCCGATTGAGCTGCGAAAAAAAAGCCGGCTTCAGCCCCGGAGGCAAATGTCTCACGAGGCGTCAAGGCAGCTGTGAAGCCAGCCTGGATCATTTGCCGATTCCGCGAAAGATTTTGGGCGGCTGTCGGTGACTGCACGACGCTGGGCTTAACTCCCGCGCTAGAAGTACAATGTTGCAATGTCCACCGTAAAGATCACCGTGAGGCCGAACGGCCCCTATCGCGTAGAAGCTCCTGAAGGCTCCATCGAACTCGTCGACGCGAACGGCAACAAGTACGACCTGACTGGCAAACCGGCCTTTTCCCTGTGCCGCTGCGGCGGTTCGGTCAACAAGCCGTTTTGTGATGGAACTCACAGCAAGATCGGTTTCCAGGGAGCAGAGTTGGCCGTGAAAAGCGCCGATGCCGTCAGCCAGCCGGCGGGCAATCCCAAGCTGCCCTGACGCCTTCATCTCTCCACCGGAGCTACCTGCTTGCGCCATTCACGAGAGCAAGAATTAGGAATGGACCGCGGCATCACCCGCCGCGACTTCCTGAACGGAGTGGCGTTGGCCGCGGGCGCGGCCCTGCTCCCTTCCTATTTGTTCGCAGCGTTCGATCCGCAGACCGATCCCGAGAAATCTCCGAACTATTATCCTCCGGCGTTGACCGGGCTGCGCGGCAGCCCGCCGGGATCGTTTGAAACCGCTCACAGCCTGCGCGATGGAATTTTCTGGGACCTGGCCGGCAAACCTTCCGATACTGGCGAGACCTACGATCTGGTTGTCGTAGGCGGCGGCATCAGCGGACTCTCTGCTGCTCATTTCTTCCGCAAAGTCGCGGGTTCCAAGGCGCGTGTGCTCGTTCTCGACAATCACGACGATTTCGGCGGCCACGCCAAGCGCAACGAGTTCCGTGCCGGCAATCGCACTCTTCTGGGCTACGGTGGGGTGTATTCCATCGAAAGTCCCGCGCCCTACAGCGCCGTGGCGAAGGGACTGATTCACGAATTGGGAATCGAAGTCGAGTCCTATTCCAAATACCTGGACAGGGACTTGTATCGCTCGTTCGGTCTCGGTCCCAAAATCTTCTTCGACAAAGAAACCTTTGGCACAGACAAGTTAGTGGCCGACCCACGTCCGTTGGAAAACCAGATTGAGGGCGCGACCGCAAACCCGTGGCAGGAGTTTCTCGCCCAGGCACCTCTTTCCGATAAGGCCAAGCACGATTACCAGCGCCTCTACCAGGAGAAGAAAGATTATCTTCCCGGCCTCAGTTCGGACGAAAAAAAAGAACGCCTGGCGCGCATGAGCTATGCCAAGTTCCTCACCGATCTGGTCGGAGTGAATGAGGAAGTGATTCGCGTCCATCAGACCCTGCCGCAGCCGTGGTTTGGTGTAGGGATTGATGCGGTCTCGGCACAAGATGCTTGGGGGCTTGATTATCCGGGATTCCAGGGGATGAACCTCGACCCCGGCCCGGGGCGAGGGATGAATCGCGACGCCATCCCCAACGAAGAGGCCAAGGACTACTTCTTCCACTTCCCCGATGGCAACGCCTCAATCGCGCGGATGCTGGTGCGCAAACTGATTCCAGAGGCGATTCCGGGAAACTCGGCCACGGACGTGGTCACAGCCAAGGCCAACTACGCCAAGCTCGACGAAGCAGCTTCTTCCGTACGCATCCGGCTCAACAGTACGGCAGTGCGCGTTCGGCACCAGGGCGATCCCGCCAGCGTGAAGGAAGTCGAGATTGCGTACGCGCGCGGGGACAAAGTTTACACGGTGCGCGCCGCGCACTGCATACTCGCCTGCTGGCATGTGGTCATTCCGTATATTTGCGATGAATTGCCTGATAAGCAGAAAGACGCCCTGGCTTCAGCCGCCAAAGTACCTTTGCTGTACACCAACGTGGTGATACGGGACTGGACGTCGTTCCAGAAGCTGCGGGCAAGCTCCGTCTATGCTCCGGGCTGCTACCACTCGAGCTTCAATCTGGATTTGCCGGTGAGCATCGGCGAATACCAGTGCCCGCGCAAGCCCGAGGAGCCCATCGTCATCCACATGATGAAGACGCCTTGCAGGCCCGGGCGCCCAGCCCGCGACCAACATCGCATCGGGCGCATGGAACTGTTCAGCACGACGTTCGAAACCATGGAGCGCAACATCCGCGATCAGTTGGCGCGGAGCCTGGCTGCAGGCGGATTCGACCCCGCTCGCGATATCGCCGCCATTACCGTCAACCGCTGGCCGCACGGCTACGCCTACGAATACAACTCGCTGTGGGATCAGTTCTGGCTCGAAGGTGGCGAACTGCCCTGTGAAGTTGCGCGCAAGCCGTTTGGACGAATCGCGATCGCAAACGCGGACGCCGGCGCATACGCCTACACGGATGAAGCGATCAATCAGGCCTGGCGAGCGGTGGGAGAAATCACGAAGGCGTAACACCTTCCAAAACTGCCGATATCCACGCTATCCACATGAAAACACACACTGTACTACGGGGCGATTGACATTATATCCAAAATAGTAGACAATATACTACGTATTTGGAGTAATCCTATGATTGCATCGACACTCGTCCCCGACTTGGGTTTGGATCTGAGGAAACTGCCCGACCTTACTGATCCGGCTACCCGCAAGAGACTTAGCCGCGCTGCGGTTGAGGCGTTCCTGAGAATAGCCGAGAAATGGGAATTGAAGAATGAAGATGCGATGGCCCTGCTCGGCGGTGTGTCAAACGGCAGATATTACGAACTCAAGAGAAATCATAAGGGTTTCTTGACCCAGGACGAGCTCACCCGAGTTTCCCTGTTAATCGGTATTTTCAAGTCGCTCAATATCCTGTTCAGTCCCACGCTGGCGAACCAGTGGATTTCGCGGCCCAACGACAATCCCATGTTCAACGATGCGCCGCCGCTAGTGGCTCTGATTCAAGGCGGCGTGCCGGGCATGATGGGGGTCCGCCGGTTGCTCGATAGCCGCCGTGGCGGAAGGTAAAGCGGTCATTGGCCACCACCAGTCAGTCGATCAGCCTAACACTCACCGCTTGATTCCCGTTCAATTCGCCGAAGGCGGCGCTTCTGTACTCACTCGCCTTACCGACGATGAGGATATCCTGAACGGCATCTTTGAACTAGATAGGGCAACCAATGATCGCCTTTGGGCGGAATTGGGACGGTTGCCCGGTATTGACGCGCGGGAACTGGTGTTTGGAATCCCGTCTTATCGAATTATCAATGCGGCGTTTTGTCACCCCGCGCCGACTGGAGCAAGGTTCAATTCGTCGGATCGTGGTGCCTGGTATGCGGGGTTCGAGCTGGAAACTTCACAGGCGGAAGCCGCCCATCACCGGCAGCTCTGGCTGCAAGAGACACGATGGGATGAACCAGACGCCGCCGATTACGTTGATTATCTCGCAGACTTTCGAGGCGAATTCCATGACCTCCGAGGAGTGACCGAACACGCGGATTGCCTGTCTCCGGACAGCTATGTGGCGTCCCAGGCACTGGCGGCCCAGTTATTGAAACTCGGCTCTGCCGGAATCGTCTATCCCAGCGTGCGCCACGCGGGAGGAACTTGCATCGCTTGTTTTCGACCGGTGCTGGTAACGAATGTGCGCAGAGGCGACACCTTTACGTTCGTATTCTCGAACTCAAGCACTCCGCCAACCATCCGGCGCAGGTAGCCTGTTTTTGCAATCGCTAGTGAATCGTCTTGGTCTTCCTTGACATGTAATCCATCAGCAGATACTGCCCCAGCGTATAGGGCGTAGTGAAGTAAGCCTTCCCGCGGCACATCTCCGTAACTTTCTGCACGAACTGCACCAGGCCGTAATCCGACGCCAACATAAACGTATTGATCAAGACCCCGGCGCGCTTGCACTTGGAAACCTCTTCCAGAGTCTGGCTCACGACCAGCGGATCGAGGCCGAACGCGTTCTTGTAAATCCGCCCATCTTCGAGCGTGAGTGCCGAAGGCTTGCCGTCGGTGATCATCACAATCTGCTTCATGTCTTTGCACTGGCGCTGCAGAATGCGCTGCGCCAGCCGCAGGCCTTCTCGCGTGTTGGTGTAATAGGGTCCCACTTTCACGCGCGCCAGTTGTGAAAGCGGCACTTCCTCGGCTGAGTCATGAAACAGGATCAGCGAAAGCGAATCGCCCGGATACTGGGTGCGAATCAAATGCGACAGCGCCATGGCAACTTTTTTCGCCGGCGTGAAGCGGTCTTCTCCGTAAAGAATCATGGAGTGCGAGCAGTCGAGCATGAGCACGGTGGCGCAGGAAGACTGGTATTCGCACTGGTGTACCTGCAGGTCGGAGTACTCGATGTTGAGCGGTAAATTCAGGCCCTCGCGCTGGATTGCGCTGGAAAGCGTCGCTGTGATGTCGAGGTTCAGCACATCCCCGAACTCATACACCCTGGAGGCGCCGCTGGCCTCGATGCCGGTGGCCAGATCGCGCGTATCGTGGCGGCCGAAGCTTGATTTCCCCAGTGACCCCATCAGATCGCGCAGGGTCTTGAAGCCGAGGAAGTCCAGGCTCTTGTCGGTGATTTCGAACTTCACTTGCGGCTGCGCCTCGCCCACCTGCCCGCTGAGGCTCGACTGCGGTGAAGGATCGTGGGCTTCATCAATGCTGATGTAATCCTCTTGCTCCATGCGTTCGATCAACTGATCGATGAGTTCCTCCAGCGTCCCTTCCATCTGCATTTGCTGGAGCCGCTGCCGCATCTGCTCATCCAGCAGGTTGCCGTCGAGTAGAGCCTGCTCGATGGCCCGGCGCAGATCGTCCAGGGTCTGCTCGCCATCGGGCGGGCCATCGTACAGGTAATTCTGGAACCCGCTCTGCAGCAGATAATCGGAGAGAGCGCTGAGCAAGTCCTCCATGCTCATCTCGCCCACCGGATCGGGCACGTACTTGCTGTAGCGGATGCGTTTCATAAGAAAGCAGTAGTCAGTAGCTCGCAGTCAGGAGTCCGAGGACAAGCTATTAGGAAAAATGCTACTCCTTGCGGTCAAGCACAGCAAGGTCGAGCAGGAATTACCGTGGAAGACGCTAACGCTCCAGCCGCGCCGGCGACACAGTTGAAGCTAGGACCGCAGCGCTGGACGAAGAGTGAAACCAGTCTCTCGAGGGACCCGCACACGAGTAGCCGCGCAGAAGCTTTAGACCTCTGCGCGGAGTCAAGAACTGGCGTACCTCCGACCGCCGAAGTTACTTCACTGTGTCGGCGGTTTTCTTGGCGCCCGTGTCTACACCGTGGCCCACGGCCTTCGCGCCTTTCTTGATGCCGTGCCCGGTTTTCTTCGCGGCGTGGGCGGTGGTATCCGCGGTGGTGTCGGCCGCCTTCTCGGTTCCATGGGCGGTCTTAGTAGCAGCCGTCTTGGTAACGTGCGCTGTATCTTTCGCGGCCTTCCCCACATCGGAAGAGGCGTCCTGGCCAAAAGCGATTGGGCTTACAGCCATCACAAACACAGCAACGAATGCCAACAGTCTGGATCTCATAGTTCTGCTTCCTTTCGGTTGTGGAGATTCTGATGGTTATGCCAATTAGATCACGCCGCCGGATTCGCGGCAATGTAGAAATCAACATTCGCGCGGTTGATTACGGTTCCGGGACAAACATTCCCGAATCACGGTTCGTCTAGCCGAATCTAAGAGCAAATGGAAATGGGGGCGAGAAGAACTTGAAAATCCCTCTGTATCACGTCGACGCTTTCGCGTCCAAGGTTTTCCAGGGAAACCCTGCCGCCGTCTGCCCGCTGCCGAATTGGCTCGAGGACGAGCGAATGCAGGCGATTGCAGCAGAGAACAATCTCTCCGAGACCGCTTTCCTGGTTGCGCAGGGCAACCACTATGCCCTTCGGTGGTTCACACCGCGATGTGAGGTCAACTTATGCGGGCATGCGACGCTCGCCTCCGGGTTTGTTATTCTCACTATCCTCGAACCCGCGAAACCATCCGTTCGCTTTGAAACCCGCAGCGGGTCCCTCTGCGTGCAGCGCGACGGAGATTTGCTCTCCATGGACTTTCCGGCATTGCCGCCCTGGACTTGCGCCAACCCTCCCGCGGAACTGCTGCAAGCTCTCAACCCGGCGCCCGGCCTCGTCCTCCAAATCAAGGACAACTACTTTGTGGTTTACGAGAATGAGGACCAAGTCCGCAACGCGCGGCCTGATTTGACTCTGCTGGAAAAACTTCATCCCTTCGGCGTCTGCGTGACCGCCCCTGGCACGCGGGTGGATTTTGTTTCCCGCTATTTCGCCCCGAGTTACGGCATCCCGGAGGACCCAGTCACCGGTTCCACTCATTGCTCGCTGGCTCCGTACTGGTCGGGACGCGTGAACAAGAAACGGCTTCTGGCCCGGCAACTCTCGCAACGCGGAGGCGAAGTGATCTGCGAGCCTAGCGGAGAACGAGTGATCCTGGCGGGGCGGGCTGTGCTGTACCTCGAAGGCTCGATCTCAATCTGAGCAGATCTGCCATCTACGCCAGCGATTGCTTAACGATGGCTTTCACGTGAATCCGGGTCGTGTCCAGGAAGGGAATGCGGCGGTTTGTGGTACGCCGGGTAGCCTCATCCCGAAGAATCAAGGGCAGTTCCGTGCCGCCGAGGATCAGCCCCTCCATTCCCTCCCGCTCTTGCATCCGGTCTGCGATCGTTAGCAGTCCGGCCCGCGTTTCGGGTAGAAAAATGCCGTTCACCAATTCATCCATGTACTTCTCATGAATATAGGTTTGGTCATCCGGATCGGGGATGACAAGCGCAATCCCTTGCCTGGAAAAGACGTCCGGGTAGAATCGCCCTTGCATGGTGAAACGCGTGCCAAACAAGCCCAGTCTTTTCAACCCCATGGCTTTGGCCTCCTCGCAGGTGGCTTCTACAATGCTGACCAGGGGAATCGGCGACTGGCGGCGAACATCATCGAAAACGATATGCGGGGTATTGGCGGCCAGCAAGCCGCACTCCGCCCCTGCTCTGGCGAGGCGTTGCACTTCGTCCAGCATGTACTCGGTCAAACGGACCAATTCGTTGGCTGTAACCAAGTCCACCAGTTTCTTCAAGTTGATGCTGTTGAGGATGATCAAGGGATAACTCCCATCCAGCACCTGTTCGCGGTAGGCAGCAATCATCAGGCGGTAATACTCAACCGTCGACTCCGGACTAATTCCCCCAACCATCCCAATGGTCTTCAATCTGTGCGCTCCCGGCCGATGACTGCAATATGGGCGACCCGATCTCCATTATCGCTCGGCCTATGATGTCGTGGGAGAGACCGCCCGCTCTCATAGTCAAAACTCTGTCACGCACAGGTGTGCTCGCCCTGCTTCTTCCCGATGTGACTTGGCGAAGGGCGTCACCACGCTTTGGTGATGTGTGAACCTCGACGTGTGATGAGCGTCCTAGAAGAGAGTAAGCAACAGTGTCACCATTCGGTTGTCCCGAAACGGTATTGCCACGCGAGCGGGAACCGGACTTTGGGCTCCGTCAGAAAGTGCTCGTCGTCTTCCCTTTTCGGTTTGATTCCTCTTGCCCCCAGGCGACTGGAATCCCAGGTCTCATAACAGAAATTATTTTTGATCGCAAAATTAGAGTCAGGAGGCATTACGTGGACAAAGATCGTGAAATCGTCGTGCTAAGCGCCGTCCGCACTCCCATTGGGAGATACGGCGGCTCGCTGAAAGATACGCCAATGTCCGAACTGGGTGGGATCGTCACACGCGAGGCAATCACTCGCGCCGGCATCGCGCCCGCAGATGTGGAACATGTTGTTTTCGGAAATGTGATCCACACCGAACCCAAAGATATGTACCTTTCCAGAGTGGCTGCGATTCGCGCCGGCATCCCGGTGGAAACGCCAGCCTTGACGTTGAATCGGCTCTGTGGCAGCGGTCTTCAGGCCATCGTCTCCGCGGCGCAGTGCATTTGGATGGGCGATGCCAAGATCGCAATCGGCGGCGGCGCGGAGAGTATGAGCCGGGCTCCCTACTGGCTGACCGGCTTGCGTTGGGGCCAGCGCATGAACGACAGTGCAGCGCTGGACATCATGGTGAATGCGCTTACGGATCCCTTCGAAGGTGTTCACATGGGGGTCAGCGTCGAGAGCATTGCCAAGAAGTGGAACGTCACTCGCGAGGACCAGGACAAACTGGCGGTGACCAGCCACCAGCGGGCCAGCAAGGCCGTACAAAGCTGCTTCTTCCAGAGCCAGATCGTGCCGATTGAAATCAAAGACAAGAAAACCACGATCAAGTTCGAGAAGGACGAGGGGCCGCGTGCGGACACCACGCTGGAGAACCTGGCGAAGCTGAAACCAGCGTTTAGCAAGGACGGTACCGTCACCGCTGGCAACGCCTCCAGCATCAACGACGGTGCGGCAGCGGTCGTGCTGGCGGCAAGTAAAACCGCAGAGGAGCGCGGGCTGAAACCAATTGCCCGGCTCATTGACTATTCCATCGTCGGCGTAGAGCCGAAGTTCATGGGCATGGGGCCGGTTACCGCGGTCCAGAAGGTTCTCAAGCAGAGCGGATTCAAGCTCGAAGACATCGACATATTCGAGGTCAACGAGGCTTTCGCAGTGCAAGCTCTCGCGGTGGCTCGCGAACTCGGTCTGCCGCCGGACAAGACCAACCCCAACGGCAGCGGCATCGCCCTGGGTCACCCTGTCGGGGCCACGGGCGCGATCATCACCGTTAAATTAATTCACGAATTACGCCGCACCGGCAAACGGTACGGACTGGCGACCATGTGCATCGGCGGCGGACAAGGCATGGCAGCCATATTCGAAGCTCTTAGTTGAGCTAAAGGAGGAATACGGTCATGGCAACAGAAGTACTAATCCAGAAAGAGATTACTCAGGCGAAACCGCTCCAGGGCAAAGTCGCCCTGGTCACCGGCGCAGCTAAAGGGATCGGGCACGCAATTGCTGTTGAACTTGCCAATCGCGGGGCCGCGGTCGCAATTAATTTCCGTTCCAGCTTGCACGAATCTGAAGCACTCAGAGAGCAACTTCGTGAGACTGGCGCGCAAGCCACTATCTATCAAGGCGATTTGTCGAAGAATGACGAGGCCCGCCGGGTGGTCAAGGATGTCATCGAGTTCTACAAACACCTCGACATCCTGGTCAACAACGCGGCCATCACGCACGACCACTCCTTGCGCAAGATGACCGATGCCGAGTGGGTGGAAGTGATCAATACCGACCTGAATGCCGTGTTCTACACGGTGAGCGCCGCGCTGCCGGGAATGATCGAACGCAAGTACGGCCGCATCGTCAACGTCACCTCCATGACGGGGCAGACTCCCAACTTTGGCCAAGCAAACTATGCCGCCGCCAAAGCGGGAGTTTTCGGCTTCACCAAAGTCGTAGCCCTCGAAATGGCGAAGTACAACATCACCGCGAATGCGGTGTCGCCCGGTTACACCGCCACCGAAATGCTGAGCACGATACCCGCTGAGATTCTCGACCAGGTCAAGACCAAGATCCCCATCAGCCGCCTTGCGCTGCCGGAGGAGATCGCCAAAGCCGTTGCTTTCTTGATCTGTGACGGGGACTACATCACAGGGCAGCAAATCAGCGTGAACGGTGGTCTGTACATGTAGATTCGGCAAGCTGGACCCGAATCTGCGCCAGAATTGCGATGAGCGGAAGGGTATTCACCCTTCTGCTTGTCGCTATTTTCGGATCCAGCTTGGCCTCCTGCCCCGGAGTGCACACGGCCGGCGCCCATCGCGACGCTCTCCGGGTTGATGACGTGCAAGCGCTAAAGATACCGGGGATCAGGCTGAGACTTTCTAGCGAGGTTGGAGGATAGGCGGACTGAAGAGCCTTAGCTGATCCAGAGAGGAGTTGGAGATATGTCGCAGTTCCCCCAGTATATTGATACCGTCACAGCAGAGCCCAGAAATTTCGGATTGCTCTTCCTTTCAGCAGGCGAAGAAGAAGAAGAAGAGTACCCGATGGCTGACCCCGGGGCCAGCGCGGAGATCTACCTGCGATCCTTCACGCGCGCAGAGTACGATAAGGTTACCGTGACTCTACGTTGCGGAACCATCAATGATTTTGAGCAAGAGGTTGACCGTCTTCACAAGGAACTGGAACACCTTCGAGAGTTGGCCCGCAGGAAATTCGCGGAAATGGGGAAACTGGAGAAGTCCGCGTAATTCCTCCCAGGGTTTAGGCACGGCCAGTTAGGCATGATTCTTACCCGATCTGGGTGGGGAGCCTTAGCCCACCAAACAAGGTTCGATGGGCTAAGGGACCCTCTTTTGTGCCAGTGCCCGTGCGGGCCAAATCGACTAAATCTCCGTAGAGCCGCGGCGAACCGCGGCTCTACGGATTCCCAAGCAGGTCAGGTCGTGGACCCGTTTGCCTTTGACCGTGGGCCGAGCCAGTGATCCATGTGCGGCCAAGTCACCTTGGGCCCCGAGCTCCCTGCCATAAGGCCAATGTGCCCGCTGCGGATCAAAAACAGCTCTTTGTCCTTGCTGCTCACGTGGTCCATGATCGCCTTCGACATGCACGGCGGCGTAATGTGATCCGACTCGGCGATGATCGTCAGCAAATTCGCCTTGATCCGGCTCACATCTACTCGTTCACCGCGCAGAAACCATTCTCCTTTGAGCAGGAGATCGTTGCGAAAAAGGTCAACCACCAGTTGCCGGAACGCGCCGCCGGCGAGCGGAATGGTGTCCGTGACCCAGGTGTTCATGGCTTGCCAGCTCTGTACAGCCTCCGGGTTGTCCAACATATCCCAGAGCCGCATGTAGTTGAGCAGGTAGTTGTCCACGGGTTTCAGCATGCGGGCGCCGGCATCCATCATCCCTCCCGGCATATTGCCGAACGCTTCCAGTACTTTATCGACGTTGAAGTTTTTCTCATCGGTCCACTTGGCGAAGGTCGTTTCTTTGTGAGAAAAATCCAGTGGAGCGGTGAGCAGAATCAGGTTGCGCAATCCGTCGTCAGGACGAAGTGCGGCGTACGCCGTAGCCAGAATGGCCCCGATGCACCATCCCAACATGCTGAATTCTTCGACACCCGTGAATGCCTTGAGCTTGCGGATCGCCCGGGTCAGGTACTCAAGGACATAGTCGTCAAACTTAAGATTCTTGTCTTCCGGACCTGGAATCCCCCAGTCCAGCAGGTACAGGTCGTAACCATGATTGAGCATCCACTCGGCATAGCTGTGCCCTGGGCGGAGATCCAAAATGGAGGGACGGCTCATGAGTGCGAAGACCAGCATCAGGGGAGTACGGTGGCGTTTTTCTTCTGGTAGAACCGGACAGTAGCGATAAAGTTTTGTCTTGTTCAGCGCCCAAATCAACTGCCTTGGCGTTTGGTCAATCTTGATTTTTGTCGTCACCGCCTTGGTGAACGACATCAGTTTGTTTTCCATGCCCGCGAACGGATCAACGACATTGCACGCGTCTGCCATGGCTATTCCGCCCCCTTTCTCGCCGGCTTTCGAGCGGGTCTTGCGATTGGGGCTTTGGTGAACGCTCGCTCGATCCGGTCCAGCTTGGCATCCATGTCATCCAGGCGCATTTCCACGTTAGTGAAGCGTTCCGCCAGCGACAGAACATCCGCGCGCGAAGGCATACTCAATTGCTGCAGCGCCTGCAGCATGGCTTTCTCGACGGTTTCGCGGAAGGGGGACGAAACCGAGAGGTAAGTGTCGAGTATGGTGCCGGTAGCCTTGGCGTAGGCATCCGTATTGACGGCGTCAATCATGGCCTTCGCCCAAGTTTCAAGGTAAGTATCCCGCATCTGCCGCAGGGGGTCCATAGAATCGAAGGGTTTGCCATTAGCCGCTTGTTTATCTGCCATTTGCAACTCCTTCCCAATCACGCAAAACCGCCGCGGACGGCCGCAGAAGTTGATCCCTCTGGCCGCTCGCCGCCAGACAGGCCGATGCCTCCGGCCTGTCTATCAAGCTACAGTATACAACTCAGTTACACCGTTGCAGCATGCTTCAATGGCTTCGTGGCAATGTCCAGCATCGCCTTCTGGGTCTCAATCAGAGTATCCAGCCCGCTTTGGAAAACTTCGGCGGCGGGGTTGGACATCCGGAACTGCCGCTTGGCAGTCTCGTAGGCCGTCTTATGCTGCTCCGCATAATAATCCAGCGCTTTTTTTTGCGCTGCAACAGAATGTTCCACCGACTGCTGGAACAGGTGGGTCATCCCGCCGGTCATTTTCGCCATCGAGCCGCCCCGCTCCTTGGCCAGGTCGGTCATGGCATGGGTCTGCTCTACGGTCATGTCAATGGCGCCCTTCTGGGTTTCGACACAGCGCTCGAACATCTGGCCAAACAGGTCAAACAGAAACATTCCGGGCGTGTCGGGAACATACCGGAAAACTCTCTTCCAGGCGTCCATCAGCTCGGTGCTTTGTTCGGCGGCCATGTCGAGTGATTTCTTCTGCAGTTCCGCCAGGCGCTCCATGTTCTTGGCGTAAAAAGGAACGAAGGTATCCATTACTTCGGCTTCGGGTTTCTCGGTTGCGCGTCGGGTTGACTTATGGGGGGTAGTCATGTTCTGCTCCTTTCTGGGGCTTCTGCCCTATGCTGCATTTGATGCTGCATTGCAGCAAATTCAGATTATGCCCGGCCGCCCTTGATGTCAAGCAAAAAATGAGAAAAAAATATGGACCGCAAAACGGTGATTATTAAGAAGTACGAAAACCGCCGTCTTTACGACACCACCAACAGCCGGTACATCAACCAGGATGAAGTGGCTCAGATGGTGCGCGATGGTTACGACGTGCAGGTGGTGGACGCAGCCACAGGGGAAGATCTCACCCGCCTGGTGCTGACGCAAATCATTGTGGAGCAGGCCAAGGCGCCGGATTCGGCTTTCCCCCTTGATATTTTGCGCCAGATGGTGGTCGCATCCGGCAAAGCCACCCAGGAGACCACCTTGAAATATATGAAGGCCCTCCTCGACATGTACCAAAACGCCTACCGCGTCATGGCACCTCCCCTGAGTCCTTTTGAGTTCATTCCAAGATCCCCGTCCACGCGCGAGGCTCCCCCGGAAGCGCCTCCGTTTTCTCGACCGCCCGAGACCCCGCGCGAATCGCGTGCCCCGCAAAAAAAGGATAGGCCGGCTGCCGTCGGCGAACTCAAACGGCGCGTGGAAGAGTTGGAGGCTCTGGTTTCGAAGTTGGGAGCCGGAAAAGGGGCGCGCAAGCGTAAGACAGCATCACGCCATAAGCCCTGAGTCACTGCCGCTGTGGTTGCAGGTCACAACATTCCGTGACGGAGCGCACACCGGAGGAGATGCGATTGCGATAAGCTTATCCCGACTCTAGAGATCCCAGGCCCCGCTGTCTCGAATGCAGCAGGTGAGGCGATCCGGCTCAAAAAAGGGGAATCTGTCATGGCGACTGCACTGGCATCACCAGTCGAAACCGAAGCCCGGCTCCGTCCTGCTCTCACCTCGTACGACACAGGTTTTGAGCACAGTTTGCAACACCTCATGGAAGTTCGGCGCATGGTTGAAGAAGCCGATGAGGAACCGCAACCGGCGCCAATGCAACTCAGGGGAATACTCGCCGCTTAAGAAACGCTGATTAAATATAGGTCTCCACGCGGGCGCCGCAACAGTGCGACGCTCGCGTCTGCATTGGGATTCGATCACGGGGTCCCGGCCTAGAAATGATAGCCTCCGCCGCAGATCAGTATTTCTCCTGTAACGTAATCTGACAGCGGTGAGCAGAAGAACAGTACGGCGCTGGCAGCCTCCGCCGGAGTACCCAGTCGCCCGAGAGGACATGCGCTCTTGACCGAGTCGAGCATGCTCTGTTGCACACCGATCCGGATCTGGTGACCGTGCATTTCTATATTCGCCTGCTCGCCGGTGAGCGGCTGAACCAGGCGGGTCTCGATCAGACCGAAACCGACAGCATTGACGTTCACGTTATACCGGCCCCATTCCTTGGCCATCGTCTTGGTCAGGCCGAGCACACCGGCCTTTCCCGATGAGTAGCCCGTCTGCCCGGCGTTACCCTCGGTGCCCGCGATCGAGGTAATGTTGACCACCTTGCGCATCACCCGTTTGCCGGCGGCGATTTCGCTTTTTGCCGTTTCGCGAATGTAAGCGGAAGCTGCCCGCAGCACCCGGAACGGGGTCACCAGATGGATTTCGAGCATGGCCTGGAACTGCTCGTCGGTGGTCTTCTGAATGACATTGTCCCAGCTATAGCCGGCGTTATTAACGATGATGTCGACCGAGCCAAAAGCCTCGAGAGTGGCCTTGACTAGTTTGTCCGGGAAAGACGGTTCCGTAAGATCACCGCCCAGGCGCTCCACGCGATGGCCGAGTTCGCGCAATGAACATCGAGTCTCGCAGAGCGCTTTCTCATCGAGGTCATTCACCATCACGGCGGCACCCGACTGCGCCAACTTCTCGGCAATCGCCCGGCCGATACCGCGGCCCGCCCCGGTGACCAGTGCTGTTCTACCATCCAGAGTAAAAGACATTCGTTTTCGGTTGCCTCCAGCCCTCGCGCAAGCCGCCGCGATTTAGATATTGTGCGGCGCAGCGTAACTTATTGCTGCACTGCATTAAAACACAAAAGATCAGGAAGAACAACTCGAAGGTTGGTCACGAAGCACGCCAGCTGGGCAACCCGCTCTGCTGCAAGAAGTTAAACCACCGGCCGGTTGAGGGACGATTTCTGCATAAATGGCGGGCTGATCCCTCAAGGCTGCGGAAAGTGGCCGGGCTTTCGCGGAATATTTTGGGTGCTGGCTACAGGCCTGGCGGAGGACAAACCCCTCCCTACGCCCCTTTGTGCTGGTATCACGTAACCGTTATCGTTTGGGTTCGGTATTGGTCTAAGCCGCCTTTGCCACTCCGATCTTATCGGCGGCGTCCTGATCAAAGGCCTCCACCAATCTCCCGTTTAAGTGGTTGCGGTATACGTTGTGGGTGGGTTTGCCCGTGATCGGACAGCTCACAACGTATTCCGAATAAGCTACGACGCCTTCTGCCTGGTCAGCCGAACTCACATCGTAGCTGAGTCTCATAGTTTCGCCCATAACATCCTCCTGTACGCTGGCGAAGTTTTCTTATCGGACTCGGCAAAATTGTCGGCCCATGTGACCTTCTACAGCCCCTTGGAGCAATTCCCTGCTTTTTCCCGCCTGCCGATCTGGCAGACATCAACACTCTCGGAATCGGTAGAGCCTGATCCGGTCTCTCTATCCGTGCCACGCCAGCCCACGCCACCGATCATGAGGCGCGGATGCCTGGCGGGCGAGCACTGCCACGGCGTCTTCCTGGCATTGCTCGTCGGATTGCTCATCGATGAGCGACAGGTTCGAAACTCCCGAGTCTATCTGCAGCAGGCTGCCCATGGACTCCTCCCGAACAGAAAGAGAGAGACCGATTCCAACAATGCGGTGTTGTCATTTTGACCGGGCGTGGACGGCTGTGCAGTGACGCCGATCACGGGTCGATGTTTGCCTTTTCAGACCGCAAATCAGACTACGCCGAGCCTTGAGGGTAGCGTTATACTGACGCGTCCACATGCCGACACACCGTCCCAGTTTCCAATTGAAGCTGAACAACATCCTGGTGGCGACCGACTTCTCGTCTTTCTCCAAGATGGCAGTTCTGTACGCCACCTCGATCGCGCGCCGTCACGGGGCAAAGCTGGTTGTAACACACGTGGTCACCTCCGGTTCCGAGAGAGCCCTGATGGACGGTTGGCGCGCCGGGCAAACGGAAATCATGGGACACTTGCTGGCGAATCGTTTGGATGGCATCGAGCACCAGTTAGTCGTGCGATCCGGCGATCTCTGGACCGTGCTGTCGCAACTCATCACGGAGATGGCAATCGACTTGGTGGTGGTCGGGACTCGCGGACGGACGGGAGTGCAGAAATTCATCCTGGGATCGGCAGCGCAGAGCATATTCCGTCAGGCTCCATGCCCGGTGCTGACGGTCGGGCCGAGTATCGTGGACCAGGATCCAGAAAGCGGCCCGGAGCGCATACTTGCCGCTACCGGCTTTGCTCCTCACTCGCTACTGGCGGTCAACTATGCGATGAAGTTTGCCCGGGATCTGAATTCGCCCCTGGCTCTCATGAATGTCGTGACCGACTCCAATCTTACCGGCGAGGCAAAAGACCGGGTGAGAGACGAACGTCTGAGGCGGCTTCGCGGGCTGATTCCCACGAGCGTCCATCTGCCCTCTGAACCCGCTTTCTTCGTGGAATTCGGTTCGGCCCCGGAGAAAATCCTCGAGGCCGCAGCCCGGTGGAAAGCAAATCTGATTGTCCTGGGGCTGCGGCACGTGGAAGAGACATCCCGAGGTGAGGCGACGTGGGCCAAGGCCTACAAGATCGTCTGCCAAGCTAGTTGTCCCGTGCTCACCGTTCGTGGCCCGGAATAAACACGCCGCCGCTAGTCTGCCGCCATGCCTTGGGTCTCCTGCTCAAGTTGCCCACGGAGTTGCTCTTCATAGGCAGCCAACTGGGCTTCGATCTCCTGTTCGGCTTTACGCTTGTTGATGATTTCCTCGCGGTAGCGGCGCAGGAAGTAGTCAATCGTTTCCACGCGGATCCTGATCGAACCGGAGGGCTTGTTCTCGTCGAGATCCTTGAAACAGAAATACGGTGTCCCCGATTGCTCGATGATCCCCTCGACCACGCCATAGATCGGCGCGTCGTGGCCGCACTTGAAGCTGGAAATCTCCAGCGCGACCAGGTTGGGATGCCGGGCGGTGAACTTCGCTGCCCAGACTTTGTGGTTCGTGCTGCAGGAGTACGAGTTCTTCCAGGCGTCAGAGATATCCAGAGGATGACTGATCACTCCCGCGCGAACTTCGTCCCCGAACAGCCGCTCCAGCATGTCTTCATCCAGCGGCAGGGTGTTCTGGGAGAAGATGGGATAGCCCAGCTTCTGGAACTCTTCCATGATCTCGTGATTCAGCCCGGGGTCGTGATGATACGGACGCCCGAGCATCACGATACCGATGCGATCTTCACCCTCCAACTGATCGAGTACCTGGCGCGCGCGCTTCCGGATGCTGGTTTCGTAATCGGCAAGCGCCTGATAACCGACTTCCACGGCGCGATCATTTTCTTCCTGCGACAATCCCAGGATCGGCTGCCACGCCTGCAGCATCTGGTGGGCGAACAGCTTGCGATCTTTGAAATTCAGAATGGGATCGACGTACTTTACGTTGTTCTCGCCGAAGACGTCGTTTTCCTTGGTGAATGCCGCCTTCACCGTTTCCGGAGTCGCGGTCACTGTCGGACACGCGTTGGCACCAACGATGTTCACCAGCGGGGAAGTCAGAACGTCGTACATGGGGAAGAAGATGACGTTCAACGGCTTCTTGCGGTGCTTCTCCTGAATCAGGTTGTACACATGCGAAATCCCGATTTTCGCCGGGAAGCAGGGATCGATCGCTCCGCGGTTGGCGCCTGCCCGGTATAGCTCCGAGCTGGTGTAATCGGAGTAGATGATATTCTCCGGCTGCACGCCGAGGCTCTCGAGGTAGGCATTGAACAAGGGCGCGTAGGTGTAAATATTAAGAACGCGCGGAATGCCGACGCGAATCTTCTTGCGGCCCTCCATGAGCGGAATGCGCTCTTTGGCAGCTTTATTCCAGAACTTCGCGGCCGGGATCGGATCGGCTACGCTCTTCGGGCTCACCGGCCGGAAAACTTCCTTGGAAGCCATATCCACGAAATTCGGATGCGCGTCTTTGAGCTGATCGAGACCCTTCTTGATTTCCTTCATCTCGTTGACATCTTCCACTGCGCCCTTTTCGCAAGTCGCAATAATCAAACGCTGCTCGCCCTGCATTAACGGAACCTTGGTGACCTTTTGAATCGGTACAAAACTCTGTTCCGTCTTGGGTTCAGTCCTGATGTCGATGAACGTGCGCAGACAGTTGTTCTTGCAGAAATTGCAACGCGTGGCCTCGTTGCGAGTGGTGCGGTATTCGATCTTGCGTACGGCGTCCAAGCCGACGAACGTAGTCTGCAATCCATTGCGCCACAGGCGCAGAGATTCGGCTGCCGCGCCAATTGCGCCCGACTCGCCGCAGAATTCATGGACGATAATTTCCGGTTTCTTCCCCGACGCCCGGAAACTGCTGTGGATGAAGTCCACTTCCGCCTTGACCACCGCCATGTTGTTTTGCGTTCCACCTTGCAGAACGAAGCGCGAACCGAGCGCGGCAAGGTTGGGAATACTGGCGACGTACAGGAAAACATTCTTGGGGAGCACGGCCGCTAGACCGGCGAGAATTTCTTCCGCCCGCCAGCCTTGGCGCTGGAAGTTCACAATGTCCGACTGCATGAACACTGCGCAGCCGTAGCCGAACACCGGCATGGCTTGGGCTGAAAAAGCGAGATCGGCGTATTGCTCAACCCCGAGCCCAAAACCTTCGGCGGTGGACTGCAGGAAATATCCGTTGCCGGCCGAACACTGAGTGTTCAGCTTGAAATCTTTCACCCGGCCGTTGTGCAGGATGATGATCTTGATGTCCTGGCCGCCCACGTCCACAATCACGTGGGGATCGTCGTAAAACTTCAGCGCGGACTCGGTGTGGGCGACAGTCTCGACCAGCGCAACGTCGGCATTGAGGACGTCTTTCAAAATGTCTTTGGCATAGCCAGTCGTCGCGACTCCGAGGACTTCCAGCTTGGCATTCTGTGCCTCCACTTGCCCGCGCAGGTTTTCGAACATTTCAATCGTGTCCTGGATCGGGTTACCGTTGGAAAGCTGGTAAGCCTTGCACAGAATGTCGCCCTGTTCGTCGAGCAAGACTGCCTTCGTAGAAGTGGAACCGCCGTCGATTCCGATGAAACCGGCAACCGTCGAGTTCTTCTGGAACGTTGCCGGAGTGAACGTCTTGCGGCGATAAGCGGACTTGAATGCGTCGAGTTCCGGTGCATCCTTGATCAATCCCTTGGCGCCAGACTTAGCCTTCTCTTCTTGTCGTCCGAAATCGATGTAGTGCACCAGGCGCTCGTACCCCTGATAGCAGCCGATGCAGTCTTCCTCGCTCTTGCCAAACTCGATGGCGCCCATCGCGGCGAAATACTGCGCGTTCTGCGGAACTTTGATGAGATCTTCCGGCTTGGCGCCATCGGGAACTGCGACTTTGCGCTCCTGCCACATGCGCGGAATATTGGCCTGCCAGGCTTCGCGCATACCTTGTATGAAACTGTTGGGACCTCCCAGCAGCAAGACGTGCGGGCGAAGAGTATGACCGCGCGTCAAAACGCTCAAGTTCTGAAGAACGATGGCCTCAAACAATGACGCCATCAGTTCATCGGGCGGCGTTCCCACTTTTTGCAGGCTGTTGATGTCGGTCTCGGCGAACACGCCACACTTACCGGCGACCTTGTGCAGCTTGATTCCGTTGTATCCCTGCTTTGCGAGTTCCTCCGTCGGAATCTTCAGCTTGGCATTGATCTTGTCAATGACGGCTCCGGTGCCGCCGGCGCACTTATCGTTCATTGATGGAATCTTCTTCTTCCGCCCGCTCTCTTCGTCGTCCTTGAAAACGATGATCTTGGCGTCCTGCCCGCCAAGTTCGATGACCGAATACACTTCGGGATGCAACTTCTCGACCGCCAGTGAAACTGCCGTGACCTCCTGCACGAACTTGGCGCCAATTTGATCAGCGATCGCGCCGCCTCCGGAGCCGGTCATAAACATGCGCGTGTTGTGCCGATCGATGCCGACCTCCGCTTCCATGCGGCGGAGGAACTCCAGACTCTTCTCCGGCTGCTTGGTCTCGTGGCGCTGGTAGTCCTGCCAGAGAATCTGGTCGGTCGCGGCATCAACCACCGTCGCCTTGACGGTTGTAGATCCCACATCGAGTCCGACCAGGAATTTGGTCGTATGGGTGTGCGGCTTCAGGTGCTCTTGCGGCCGCTCGGGGCCTGGGCAAGTCGGATGCTGGGGTTGCGCGTGGTGGTCGTGTCCTAAGTGGTCGTGCATTCCGTCCTCTTTCAAAGCCAAACTACGCTGATCCGATTCTGCGGAACACAAAAATCGTGCTGACTCCTGACTACTAGCCACTGACTACTGCTTTTCTCAGTCGCCGCCGGCGACAGCAGGCACCGCAATTCCCGGTACGCGCGAGCGCTTCCGGAATCGCGTGCTCTTATCCATGCGATCGTTGACGTGCAGGATGAACTGCGCCGCCGTGCCGGCGATTCCTTCGCGATGCGGAACGTGATAGAAAGGCCGACGCAGCTCGGGATGGTCCGCAATGTATCCGCGAATATCCTCGAGGCTCTTGCCTGTGTCCTTCAGGCACTGCTCGAACTCGGCCTTGGCTTTTACCTTCGCCTCGCCCAACGCCATCTGCACCCGGCTGTGGGCATTGACCTCGCCTTCGCCGGACGTTTCGATCGGCAGGAAGATCATGTCTTTGAACTTGTTGATCACCGCCGATTGCACTCCGTCAGACTGCGAAGAAGGCATGCAGCCGAAGGGCTTGAGCGCCAGCACCATGTGGCAAAGTTTGTGAACGGTGTAATAAACGTTCTTGCCCACTTCGAGGTGGCCTTCTCCACCGCGCGCAAACTGGTTATAGAAGGGATGCGCCAGCTCAGCCAACTCCTTCTGTGGAACTAAGTGGTGGGTGATCCCGCCCAGATTCTTGATGGTGCGGTGATAGAAGAAATTCCACATCCTCTGCCCGGCGCCGATGCCCCAGAGTTTCTTGTGTAGTCCGAAATAATTGGCCGCCTGCTTTTTCAACTCGTACCACTCGGGATTGCGATGCGGACGGTTCACCGGCCACTTTGCTATGGCGTGGGCTTTGGCCTGGTACATGAGATAGGCGACCCAGGTGGCGATCGGCTCCACCATCACCTGCGCGCCTTCGCGCTCCAGGAACTCGAACATGTGGAAGTTCCCGTCGCCTTCGGTGGTCTGCGCCCAGAACTCGCCCGTGATTTTCACCACCGGCTTCACCTTCGTACGATCTACTTCAATCGAGTTCATCCTGTCGCGGGCGGTATGGAGCGCCTTCAGATAGTCCTCGCCCCACATGTGCTCGTGCCATTTGCCGAACACATTGAAGGTATTTCTCAGAATTTTGTTGCTCTTGAACTTGGGCTTGGCCCAATTTGGCGCCCGTTCCTCGATCTCGAAAGACTGGCGCTTCTTGAGGTCTTCGCAAAGGCCGTCCACAGTTTCACGGAACACGCGATCGGTCTCGCCTTTATTCACTTCGAAGGGTCGGACTTGGTAGATGAGATCGTTAATCACGTCGCCCAGGTGCAGCGCATTCAACATGCCGAAGCCAAAGTCGATAGTGAATTTCAGTCCAGGCTCGCCCGACGCCGCCTTGATGCCGTCGCTGTCTTTGAAGAGCAGCACCCGGAAGCCGTCGAAGCCGGCATTCTTCAGGGCGAAGCGGTACTCGGCCTCATACATGCCAAAGCGGCAAGGACCGCAGGAACCCGCAGTGAAAAAGACGTAATTGTCCAGAATCTGCTGGCGCGGGATGCCTTCCTTTTCCAGGAACTGGAGGTATTGCACCAGGTTCCCCACGGTAAAGTAAGTAGGATTGCATTGCCCGTTGTTGCCGTATTCTTTGCCGATCTGAAATGCAGGCACATCGGGTACGGGCAGCTTCTCGCAACGATAATCGCAACCCTGAAACACCGCCCGGATCAAATCTTCGTGCTTCCAGGTGAAGCCTCCGAAGAGAATTGTGACTTTGCCACGCTCTTCGGCGGTAAAGGCCCGCTCCACCGGCCGATGAAAATGGTTGGGCTGGTCCAGGCCAGCGATTCTGCGCAGCCGCGACCGTTCAGCCGCCAGTCTCTGCTTGATTTCTACGTCATCTTCAATGTGGACAAGTTTCGTCGCCATTATCTTCCTCCAGCGGGTGCAGTCTCTTGAGATTGAGATGGGAAAAGACAGACAAGGGGATCGCTTTCCGCGAAAAGCGGCATCCGGCGGGACACAAACTCGCCCCGAAGCCGACGGCAGTCGGAGACTTCGGGCCTATCATCAAAACGCATCGGAAACTCCCTACATCTTGCGGAAAGGAAGTTCGATGTTTTACGCCAACAGGACTCGTTTTGCGACGAAATCTCCGCCAGCGCCGTACAAGAGCGATAGAACATGATCTCCCGGCATTTCGCTCAAGAGATCCATGGGTTCACTTCAATCCAGAGATGAAGTTACCGAAGCCGCCGCTCGCCCTCGGAACTCAAGGGTAGCTTGCTTGATCACCCACATCATGACTCTCGTATCTTTGTAACAGAAACCTAGGTTGCGATTCAAGACGAAGAAACAGTCGATCAGGCCCGGCTTCTTCCCTTCGTCCAAATCTGAGACTTCGGACCCATGATTCGCGGAAGGCCCACTTCTGGCAGGCGCTCCAACAGCACATGGAGGCACGAGTCCTCTTCACGTTCGCTGTGCCCAGGATCGCGCGGGATCTGCGCTACCTAACTGTCAGGTTCGAAAAGTACGCCTCAGTATTTGAGCCGGTCCACAGCGCAATCTCGCCGCGGTGTTCGTTAGCATCTCTTCCGACTAGACTGAGCTTCTTTGCCGCCCTGTTTGCTCTGCGCACTCGGCGTCCTCGCGGTTTTCATTTCGTTCTTCCCCCCTCGACTTTCAGCTTTTCGCTGGCTGCGGCCTGAGCTGCCGCAAGCCTGGCCGTCAGCACGCGGAAAGGGGAACAGGAGACGTAGTTCAGACCCACCTGATGGCAGAACTCCACCGAGGAAGGTTCGCCGCCGTGCTCGCCGCAGATCCCGACTTTCAAATCTGGACGGGTCTTGCGCCCGCGTTCGGTAGCCATGCGGATCAACTGGCCGACTCCCTCGCGGTCGAGCACCGCGAAGGGGTCTTGCTTCAGGATTCCTTCTGCAATGTAAGTCGGCAGGACTTTGTTCACGTCGTCGCGAGAGAATCCGAACGTAGTCTGCGTTAGATCGTTGGTTCCGAAGGAAAAGAACTGTGCTTCTTTCGCGATCTCGTCAGCGACTAAGGCCGCGCGCGGCAACTCGATCATCGTGCCGACCAGGTAGTCGACAGTTCTTTCTTTCTCCTTGAAAACTTCTTGAGCCACACGATGCACGATGGCCGCCTGATTCGCCATCTCTTTCAACGTAGCGGTAAGTGGAATCATCACTTCGGGCTTTACTTTGACGCCCTCTTTGGCTACGGCCACAGCCGCTTCGAAAATGGCGCGAGCCTGCATTTCAGTGATCTCGGGATAGGTGATTCCCAACCGGCAGCCGCGATGGCCGAGCATGGGGTTGAATTCGTGCAACTCTTCCACGCGCCGCAAAATCGTCTTGAGTTCTTTCAGTTTCGGCGACTTTGGCTTGGTTGCTTCGAGCACCGCGATCTCGACCATCAGGTCTTCCCGGCGGGGCAAGAATTCGTGCAGCGGCGGATCGAGCGTGCGGATCGTGACCGGGAAACCGTCCATCGCACGGAATACGCCGATAAAGTCGGAGCGCTGCATCGGCAACAATTTCTTCAGTGCCGCGCGGCGCTCTTTCTCGGTACGAGCCATGATCATCGCCCGCATGTGCGGAAGCTTCTTTTCGCCGAAGAACATGTGTTCGGTGCGGCACAGTCCGATGCCCTCCGCGCCGAATGCCCGCGCCTGGATGGCATCGCGAGGAATGTCGGCATTGGCCCGCACGCCCAACTTGCGGAACGGTTCGGCCCAGCTCATGAACTTCAGCAGTTCGGGATCGTCAGGCTTAGCATCGACGGTCTTCAGCCTGCCCTTGATCACGCGGCCGGTCGTGCCGTCGAGAGAAATCCAGTCGCCGTCCTTGAATACCTGGCCTTTGGCGCGCATTTCGCGAGTCTTTTCGTTCACCTCGATATCGCCGGCGCCCGCCACACAGCACTTTCCCATGCCGCGCGTGACCACGGCAGCGTGGCTGGTCATGCCGCCGCGTGAAGTCAGAATGCCCGCCGCAACTTCCATTCCGTGAATGTCTTCGGGAGTGGTTTCCGCACGCACCAGAATGACCGGGTTCTTCTTGGTGCCATGGCCGGCTTTTTCGACGGCTTCATCGGCGGTGAACACAATCTGACCGACGGCGGCTCCGGGCGATGCCGGTAGGCCCTGAGCCAGAACTTCAATCTTGGCGCTCTTTTCGTCCAAGCGGGGAACCAGGAAGTCGTAAAGCTGGTTCGGCTCGACCCGGAAAATGGCTTCTTCTTTTGTGATCAGCCCTTCTTCCACCATTTGAATCGCCACGCGAACCGCGGCGCGTCCGGTACGCTTGCCATTGCGCGTCTGCAGCATGTAGAGCTTGCCATCCTGGACGGTGAACTCGAAATCCTGCACATCGCGGTAGTGCTTCTCCATGCGCGTGGTGATGCCTCGAAGCTGGTCGTAGACATCGGGCATAATCTTCTGCAGTTCCAGAATGTGCAGGGGTGTGCGAACGCCGGAGACCACATCTTCACCCTGCGCATTCATCAGGAACTCGCCGTAGAATTCCTTGTCGCCGGTCGCGGGGTTGCGTGTGAAGCCCACACCCGTGGCGCTGGTCTCGCCGAGATTGCCGAAAACCATCGCTTGCACGTTCACCGCGGTCCCCAGATCGTCGGAGATGTTGTTGATGCGGCGATAGTGTTTGGCGCGATCGTTCTGCCAGGAGCGAAACACGGCATCACGCGCCATGACCAGTTGTTCGTGCGCATCCTGCGGGAAGTCGCGCTGGGCGTGCTTCTTGACGACCTTCTTGTACTCGGCGATGATTTCCTGCAGCGCCTTGGCGTCGAGGTCGGTGTCGAGTTTGGACTTCTTCTGCTTTTTCTTGGCATCGAAGACCTCGTCGAACTCGGACTTGGGAATCTCCAGCACCACGTTGCCGAACATCTGGATCAGGCGGCGATAGGAATCGTAGGCGAAGCGCGGATTGTTGCTGCGCTTAGCCAGCGCTTCTACGCTCTGATCGTTCAAGCCGAGATTGAGGATTGTGTCCATCATGCCGGGCATGGAAAATTTCGCGCCCGAGCGCACGCTTACCAGCAGCGGGTTCTCGCCCTTGCCGAGTTTCTGCTTCTGCAGGTCTTCCAGCCTTTTTAGCGCCTCCTCGGTCTGGCGTTCGACTTCGCTCGAAACCTGGTTGTGCCGCATGTATTCGCGACAGGCTTCGGTCTGGATGGTGAAGCCGGGAGGCACGGGAAGCCCCGCGTTCGTCATCTCGGCTAGGCCAGCGCCTTTTCCGCCGAGCTCGTCTTTCATCTTGCCATTGCCATCGGCCTTGCCGCCGCCGAAAAAATAAACGTACTTGGTGGTGGGTTTCGTTTGCTGTGTTTCGGTTTCCGCTTGAAGAGTAGTGGTAGCCATAAGGATTAGTCCTTTATTCTGGATTTCGGAGTGCCGTTGCTATGTCGGAAGGCAGGTTCTCTTCGCTCTGAGATCCCCCAGGTTTGTTGTCATCCCGAGCGTAGCGAGGGATCTGCAGTTCGATCTTCTCACCCCAACCCTCGGCCAAGTCCTGCCACGTTGGGATCAAGGTCTTAATCAAGGCGATCCGTTTCGCTCGCGTCCACGCTTTGACTTGCTTCTCTCGGGCGATGGCGTTGCTTACATACTTGAAAGTCTCGTAATACACCAGCCGATTGATGTTATACCTCTTCGTGAAGCCCTCGATCGTGCCGTGCTTATGCTCAAGGGCGCGGCGGTAGATGTTGTCGGTAATCCCGGTATACAGGTTCAACGATCGGCTCGCCATGATGTACACGTAATAGCGACGCTCAGCTTTCAACTGCAGATCATCCCTCGCTTCGCTCGGGATGACAACAAGTAAGAAAACCTGCTAACAAATCAACTCTTGCCTTCGGTCACGATCTCAGAGAAGTCGGCAATGGTGGAGAATTCCTTTAACAATTTTTGCAGCAGTGCCAGGCGGTTCGCGCGAATGCGCTCGTCGTCCACCATCACCATGACTTTGTCAAAAAAACGGTCCACGGCTGGCCGCACGGTAGCCAACTGAAGTAGCGCATCAACGTAATCGCCCTTCTGTCGAGAAGCTTCCACCCGAACAGCAGTGCGCTCGACTTCCCCTGCCAGCATTTTCTCCTCATCCTGTGCATCGGCGAGATATTCGAAACGGTCGTTCGGTTGAATCCCCTTTTCCCGCGCCTGCCGGAGAATGTTGCTCATCCGCTTGCACGCCACCGCGATCGACTGGAAATCAGGCATGTCTCTGACCTGGCTTACGGCCTGTGCCCTCGCGGTCGCACGTACGACGTCATAGGGATCCACAGTAAGCACCGACGCAGTGACGTCGTAGCGATAGCCCTTGACATCGCGTAAATAGAACGTCAACCGCTCAAAGAAAAAAATGGTCATTTGACGCCGAAAATCTAGCTCATCATTGAATTTCGCCTCGACGTTAGAGCCCTTGTAGGCTTGGCGTGCGTCGGCGAAAAGCTGCCCGAGGCTCAGCGGCAGCTTGTGCTCTGCAATGGTCTTCACGATCCCGTTCGCTTGCCGCCGCAGCGCAAACGGGTCTTTTGATCCGGTCGGTTGTAATCCTAGAGCAAACATTCCGGCAATGCTGTCGGCCTTATCGCCAATCGAGAGCACGGCGCCTTCAACTGTCCGTGGAACCGAGTCTTCCATGGACACGGGCTTATAGTGATCGTAGATGGCCTGCGCGATCAACTGCCGGGTCGCATCTGGAATGTCGCTATCGAGTTCCTGCACGCGCGCGTACAGGCCGCCCACGATACCCTGCAGCTCGGTGAACTCTTTTACCAATTCGGTCGTAAGATCAGTCTTCGCGAGGTAGGCCGCTTTGTGGACAATGCCGGGGCGAACCGCCGTCCCACTCTGGCGAATGATTTCACACAGCCAACTGCATAGGCGTTGGACCCGGAGCGTTTTTTCGTAGTAGCTGCCCAGATCCTTTTGAAACGTGACGTGTTTGAGCCAGGTGGTCCGCTCGCGCAGCGGATGCTTCTGGTCGGTCTGCCAGAAAAAGCGGGCATCGTTGAAGCGCGCGCGCAGAACGCGCTCGTGCCCGTGGCGAATGATTCCCTGGGGATCTCCGTCAGTATTGAGCACTGCAAGAAAATGGGGCAGCAGCTTGCCGCTGGCGTCCTCGACAGCGAAGTATTTCTGATGATCGCGCATGACCGTGACCAGCACTTCTTCGGGCAATTCGAGGAATTCCCGGTCAAAAGTGCCAAGAATAGCCGCCGGCCACTCGGTCAGATTTACGACGGTATCGAGCAGACCATTATCTTCACGCCAGCGCGCCCCAGGAATCGTGCGAGTAGCGGCATCGAGCGCCTTGCGAATCTGCTGCTCCCGATCACCCCGGCTCAGGACTTTCGCCCTCCGCAAGGCTTCCACGTACGCCGAGCCGGCATTTGGAATCCGCACTGCGCCTTTGGCCAAGAAGCGATGTCCACGCGATTGGTCCCCGGCACGAATTCCATCGAATTCCAGGGGAATCACCTCGCTATCGAGCATGGCCACCAACCAGCGCACGGGCCGCACAAACTTTTCGCTGGGCTGGCGCCAGTACATGTTCTTAGGCCAATAAAGCGAGTTGATCTCTTTAGGCAGCAGTTCGGATAGGATCTCCGCCACTTGCCGCCCTTTTTTCGTGACTTTCGCGGCCAGATATTCTCCCCTGGGAGTTGTCACTCGCTCCAGTTGCGAAACATCAACGCCGGCTTTCCTGGCGAAGGCCTGAGCGGCGGGAGTGGGTTGGCCATCCTTAAATGCGACGTTTACCGAGGGGCCTGTGACTTGCTCCGTGACATCCGGTTGAGCAGCTGGAATCCCGTCTGCCAGAATTGCCAGGCGCCGAGGTGTGTCGAGGCTGGAGATTGTGCCCGCAGGCGAGAGACGTTCGCGTTGCAGTAGTTTTTCGACCCGCTCCCGCAACTCCGACGACGCATCGTCAATCATGCGCGCGGGGATCTCTTCGCAACCGATCTCAAGCAGAAAGTCCGGCATTTAGCAAGCTTTCATTGTGGCAGAAATGATGCGCGCTTCATGTGAGCGCCGTCACAACATTTCCACAACTGTCATCCTGAGCGCTTGTGACTAAATCACGTTTCGCTTCAAGTCGCCAAGATTCTTGAGGCCGCGTTTGATCGTACTTACCATCCGTCGCGGCTGCGGTCCCGTGGGCCGCGTTTGCTCAAGCCAACCGTCGTACGGAGACATCGTTTTGATGCGTCCGTTAGGGCAGCAGCGCGGCGCCGAAGTGCAGCACGTTGTAGGCCAGCGCGCACCACAGGGCCACGCACTTGGCCTTGGCCAGTCCGCGTACGGTAATTGGCGTCAACCCGCGATAACTGCGCAGATCGGCATTGACGGTTTCACTGGTCGCTGCCCTTTGCCGGTAAATCTCTTGGCCCTCCGCGCTCGCCATGCGACGCTTCCACGCCCGCACCGCCGCCTGGCTTGTTCCCGCTTCTCCTGCTGACTCGATCTCGCGCTGGCTCATGCTTCCTTATAACTTGCGCTACCCTCAAACGCACCAAAAAAGTCACAAGCTCTGAGCGAAACGAAGGATCTATGCATTTCACATCAAATACATAGATCCTTCCCAGCCTGAAGGCTGGTCAGGATGACATGCTGAAATATGACAGGACTTGACGAACAGAACACGGCGTTCTAGTGTTTGCGCTTCTTCCCTCCCGACTTGGCCGCAGGCTCCTGTTTTGCGCTGGGTGCCAGCTCGTCCGCGGTCACGAAAATCGGCTCGATGTCAGTAGGAATTCCCTGCAAACTGTCCAGGACCTTGCGCATCGCGGGCCGCAGCACGCCCAACTCGTCCAGCATCTTCTTTGCGCCCGCATAATCCCCTTCGGCTTCGATGGTCAGCAGATCGTGATCGAGTTCGGTCACTGCCATCTTCATTTTCGGTATGTCCACCGAGAATGTTCCGTCCCCTCGCTGGAAGAACGCGCCTTTATCCATGAAGAAATTGAACTGCATGGCCATCCCCTTGCCATGCGCATCATTCAACCCGAATCGCAGACTGCGGAAAGCAGACGCCAGATACGTGGTATAGAGTTGGCGCTCCGCCGCCTCATCGGAAGGCAGCAATTTACCCAGTCCCATGTCCTTAGCGTGATCCATCATGTATTGCAGAGCAAACAGACCGGTCACGTCGGCCTTCGCCTCTTCAATAGCGCTGTACAGTTCCTTTAACTCTTCCCGGGGAGTGGTGTCGCGGCCCTGGACTTTGATCTGATGCGGGCCCAGCCCGTGCATGAGTTCATGCGCCAGAATGTGAGTGAAGAAGGGCTCGAAACTTACATCGACCATCGCCGACTGCGATAACGTCCGCCGAGCGATGGGCAGCAGCACGCTGCGAAACTTTGCCTCCTGCACATTTTTCAGCATGACCCGCTTGCTGCCCTTTTGCTGCACGACGCGATCGTCGTTGGGCAGATTGTAGGCGGCCGTCTGCACGCCATGTGCGCCATCGCCCGCGCTCAAGATCTCATCCACGACTCGAATCGGCGCCGCCACACCCAGCTTCGGATTCCGGTACTGCGGGTCGATCGGCAAGTTGTTCTCGATCTCCTGCAAATGCGCGGAGAAAGCCGCCAGCTTCGTGCTCTCCTCGTCGTCGCGAAGGTTCACATAGGCTTCAAAAGCCGCCTTGTAGCCGAAAAGCTCGTCGTTGTAAGTCTCGTACGGACCAATGGTGATATCGAGCGGCGCATCCAGATCCATCCACGCCATGTCGCTTTCGTAATAATCGTTGGAGAGAAAAGCGTCCGCCCGCAGGCTCAGGAATTTCTTCAGCGACGCATTGTCGGTCAAGCCCGCGGCTTCGCGAAGCAGACCTGCCGCCCGCGTCAAGTCGTCCACGTATTGTGTGCTATAGGGAATGGCTATGAGGTTGTTGGACGGGGAATTCGAGTTCTCCCGCCAACGGATCACCGTGAAGAAACCTTTTGCCTGTTCCTGCTCGTTCGGCGGCAGCAACGCTACCCACTTTTCAAACTGCTCCTTGGTCATGGTTTCGGGATAGAAGCCGGCCCCGAGCAGCTTGCGCGCCGGTACTCCCGGCAGAAACGACTTGTATTCGTCCAGATCAGACCAGGGGCCTTTGTTGATCCAGAAGTAGTGCAGGCGTGCTTTTCCCAGCGGTGTAGTGTCCTTCTGCAACCGGGCATACAAAGCGGGATTGCCATCCCACATTTGCTTCATAAAAATGTCGTCGAGGATTCGCGCTGCCTCAATCAGCTTGACCAGCGCTGGCCGGTCGCCGGCGGAGAGTCTTGACGTATCCACCCGCAGCGGTGTCGGCGCAAAACGGCTGGCCATTTTTTCCAGCTGCGCTTGGTCTGGCACTGCGCCGCTGTTCTTTTGTGCCTTCGCAGAAATGCTCATGGCTGCCAAAATCAATACAAATACGAAGTACGCGGTGGATTTCATTAACTATAACCTCCAGGGCAAGTTTCGCCACGGATCGGGGCCGAAACCCGATCATCATAACAGGAAGTAATGGCTCAGTTTGATTGTCATCTCAGTCCGATTGTCATCCCGAGCAAGCGTTCTTTGCGCAGCGAGGGATCTGGGCGAGCCGCGCGGAAGCGTCGCGCTCTTTGCGACGCAATAATCGCGCGTTTGGCTCGCTTCCATATCACCCTGAGGCACTATCTAACAGGATACGCAGTGGCCGCGCCCGCATATCCGGAGGTACAATTTATTGAGGCCGTCATCCCGGATATCCTGCACCAGCCAGTCTGCGATACGGCCCCGAATTTCTATGCGAAAGCCAATTCTTTTCCTGATCTTCGTTTTCCTCACTGCCCCGCCTGCTGTTTGGAGCGCCGACACAGTGGTCGAAGAGATCATCGCTCGCGTCAACAACCAGATCATTACGCGCAGCGAATACCTGCGCAGCAAAGACGAACTGAAGAAGGAAGCGCAGCAACAGGATCCGGTCAATGCGGATAAGCTCATTGCCGAGCGCGATAAAGACGTGTTACGCGACCTTATCGATCAGCAATTGCTGCTGGCGAAAGGCAAGGATATGGGCATCACCGGGGACACCGATCTGATCAAGCGGCTGGATGAGATGCGCAAGGACATGAAGCTCGACACCATGGAAGATCTGGAGAAAGCCGCCCAGGCACAAGGGGTCTCGTTTGAGGATTTCAAGCAGAATTTGCGGAACCAGATCGTTACTCAACAGGTCATCGGCAGAGAAGTCGGGCAAAGGATGAACCTCAGCAAGGAGGACGAGCAAAAGTTCTACGACGAACACAAGAGCGAGATGGAGCAACCGGAGCAGATCCGGCTGAGTGAAATCCTGGTCTCGACGGAAAACAAAAACGCCGGTGACTCCGCCGATGAGTTGCAGCGCCTTCAGGCGGCGCAGGCCAAGGCGGAGGATGTGCTGGCCCAGATTCGCAAAGGCGCTGGGTTCGAGGACATCGCCAAGAAGAACTCCGATGGGCCCTCCGCGGCCCAAGGTGGCGATCTCGGCCTCTTCAAACGTGGAACCCTTGCCAAAGAACTTGAGGACAAAACCTTCGCCATGAAACCGGGGGAGGTTTCCGACGTGATCCGCACCAAGCAAGGTTTCGTCATTCTTAAAGTCACGGAGCACCACAACGCTGGAGTGCCCCCGTTCAGCGAGGTCGAACCGCGCATCCAGGACGCGGTCTACATGCAAAGGCTGCAGCCCGCCTTGCGCGCCTATCTCACAAGACTTCGCGAGGATGCCTTCATTGACATCAAGCAAGGCTATGTGGACGCGGGCGCCAGCCCCAACCAGACCAAACCGGTCGAAACCACGGCGAAGGAAGCGGGCGCAAAAGAGCTCAAAAAGAAGAAAAAATTTGGCTTGTTTTAGTTTAAGCTTGGCGTGATCCGCAGGTTGCGACGCCTGCCTCAAGGTGAGGCTTGCGCATTGCGACCGGAATTCGCTGTCCTGTGTGGATCGCCCGGGCAAATACGCTATGAAGGAATTCTTCTTATCCGATTGCTGCCATCACGAAAACGAGGTCATCACTTCCAGCTTCGTGGTGACTTCCAAGCAAGTTAAGCCGAAAAAGACCGGTGAGCCCTACCTGGCACTCACTCTCGCCGACCGTACCGGCCAGATTGAAGCCAAGATGTGGGACAACGTCGAGGATGCACTCAACGCCTTCGAACAGGACGACTTTCTCAAGGTCAAGGGGCTGCTCAACAAGTACAAGAACCGTTTCCAAATCACCATTCACAAGCTCCGCCGCCTGCTGGACTCAGAGGTGGACTTCTCCGATTATCTGCCCAAGACCACGAAAGACATTGGCCAACTGTGGCAGACCCTGGCGGGCTTCGTCAGCACTTTTCAGGACCCACATCTCAAGGCTCTGGTGGAAGCTTTTATGTCCGACCCGGAAATTGCCGAAGCCTATCGCAACGCTCCCGCTGCCAAGACGCTGCACCATGCCTACATCGGCGGCCTGCTCGATCACGTGGTCTCGCTGTTCCGCTCCTGTGACCTGATTTGCCGGAATTATCCGCAGATCAATCGTGATCTGTTGCTTACCGGAGCATTCTTGCACGATATCGGCAAGATTCACGAACTCACGTACATCCGCTCTTTCTCGTACAGTACTCGCGGGCAGTTGCTCGGACACATGGTCATCGAACTCGAAATGCTGCACGCCAAGCTTGCGCAGTTGCCAGACTTTCCCGAGGAACTCAAGATCCTGGTCGAGCACCTTATCATCAGCCACCACGGGGAATACGAGTTCGGTTCGCCCAAGCTGCCGATGTTTCCTGAAGCCCTGATGTTGCATTATCTCGATGACCTCGATTCCAAAATGGAGAGTATGCGCGCGCACTTCGAACGCGAAATTGGGTCGGAAGGCCCTTGGACCGGCTACAACTCTTCTCTGGGCCGTCCGTTGCTCAACTCAACGAGATTTCTGGAAAAGAAACCAAATCCTCCGGCTACGCCGGCTGCTGACCAAAGCGTTTCCGACGCCGAGGCGCCGACGTTGCACCGCCTGGAATCACCTGAAGAGCGGACAACAGCCCAGCCGATCGCTGTAAACACACAGGTAAAATCTTAGGCTCTGCGGGGGATCAAGCCCTGTTACGACCGACGCACTAGCTCAATCATCGTTGCTGCAATAGACTGTCTATGACAAATGTCCGGATGGAGGGAAACATGAAAGCACGATTGGTGACACTAACCCTTGGGCTTTACTTGTCTCTTATGGTTCTTGCCTGCAGCAAGCCTGCGCAGCAGACGTCCGACACGAGCACGGCCACACCACCCCCAACTGCCACTGCTCCTGCCGAGACCAAACCGGCACGGGAAGCTGAGAAACCGAAGCCGGAACCGATCCTCATTCCGGCAGGCACAACGCTGACCGTGCGTCTGGGCCAAGCCGTCGGTTCCAAGATCAGTCAGCCCGGGCAAAGCTTTTCGGCCGCTCTTGCCAATCCCGTGGAGATTGGCGGCAGAACCGCGATCCCGGCGAATGCAAATGTGACTGGCACGGTGGTGGACGCCAAACCTCTCGGCCGTTTCGCCGGCGGAGCCAGCCTGCAGTTGCAACTGAACTCCATCAACATCAAGGGTACGGACTACCCGATCCAGACCTCCGCCCTGACTCAGACAGAAAAGGGCAAAGGCAAGCGGACCGGCGCCATGGTCGGTGGTGGCGCAGGGTTGGGAGCAATCGTCGGAGCCCTGGCCGGAGGCGGGAAAGGCGCTGCCATCGGTGCTCTTGCCGGTGCAGGCGCGGGCACAGCCGGAACCGCTTTCACCGGCAACAAAGATATTGTGCTTCCGGCGGAGTCCGCACTCAGTTTCAAGCTCGAGCAACCGCTGGAGATTAAGGAGCGATAGGCTCTCGGCCGTCAGCGCTGAGCCGCAGACAGTCCAGCGCTCGCGCTGCGATCTTGGTCTCAATGTGACCGGCTGAGAACTGAGAACTGTGAACTGACAACTGGCTGCTCAAGACTCCCGACCCTCCGCAAACGACTGACGGCACAGGACTGTGCGGCCGAGGCCCTGCTTTCCACCAGAAGGTTGAGAGCTGAGACTCCCTATGATCGACTTCACCCGCCCCCGCGTTCTGACCTTCGATTGCTACGGCACTCTCATTGACTGGGAAACCGGCATCTTCTCCGCCCTGCGCCCAATTCTCGCGGCGCACAGCAATCAGATGACTGACTCCGCCCTCCTGGAGCTGTACGCCGAACTGGAGCTCAAGGCCGAGCAGGGAGAATACCTGCCTTATCGGGATGTCTTGCAGTCCGTAGTGCGTGGCTTCGGCGAGCGGCTCGGATTTGTTCCAACCGAGGCTGAGGCCCGCTCACTGCCCGAATCGCTGCGGACTTGGCAGCCTTTCCCGGACACGGTTGAGGCGTTGCGCAAGCTGAAGAGCCGCTATCGGCTCGCGATCATCTCCAACATCGACGACGACTTGTTCGCCGCCACTGCCCCCAAGCTGGGCGTGGCATTCGATCACGTAATCACCGCGCAACAAGCCCGCTGCTACAAACCAGGCGCCAAAATCTTCAAGTTGGCACAGGATCGAATCGGCGTTCAACCCGAGCACTGGCTGCACGTCGGCCAGAGTATTTATCACGACGTGATTCCCGCGAAAGGGTTGGGAATCGCGACGGTTTGGGTAAACCGCCATTCCCGGCGTCCTGGCGCAGGCGCGGCCAAAGCGGCCTCTGCGACGCCGGACCTCGAAGTCCCCAACCTGCGCACCCTCGCCGACCTAGCAACGGCAATCCGCTGAGAACCGAGAGCAAAGAACTGAGAACTGGGTCGCACGCTGAGTGGCCCGCAATCAGGGTTTTGACTTGAGTGGGGCAGTTCCTTTCGTAGGTTTTGATTTTGCCGGCAACGCCAAAGATGGGGTGCTCCATCCTTGCGCGGTTTTCGCAAGGGTGGGAGGCCGGAATGTCATGTCGCCCAGGGCTCATCTCCCCTTCCCCCAATCCTCCCACCTCAAACCTTTAACTCGCGCAAACTCCCTCGAGTTCGCGGTAACCAAGGTGAGTTTGTGGCGCAGAGCCTGTCCTGCGATCAGCAGGTCGTAAGCTCCGATGGGTTTTCCTGCCGCTTCCAGGGCGGCGCGGACCGCGCCCGAGACCTTGGCGTCCTCGTCATCAAACGCCAGCAGACCCACGGGCCCGGCGAAAAAGGTGGTCAGCAGTTGCGCATTGGCGGCAGCGCGAGCGCTCTTGGCGGCCCCATACCAGAGTTCGAAGGCGACAACGGCGGGCACAAACACCTTCACCTCGGCAGCCAGCTCCTTCTGGAGCCTCACTCGCACCGACCGCGGCTTGCCGTTGAGCACCGCGATGCAGGCGTTGGTATCAAGCAGATACATTACTCAAAGATCTTGCGACGCGGAGTCCTGGGCTGGTTGCGGGTTTCACGGCTGAATTCTGCGGAATTCAGGCGGTCCAGCTCGGCGAACCACTTAGCGGGATCAGAGATGAGAGGCTCCAGCAAAACTCCCTCCGCGACCTGGCGCACCCGGACCTGGCTTCCCTCGAAGCGGAACTCGCGGGGAAGGCGCACCGCCTGGCTGCGGCCGTTGCGAAACAACTTGGCGATCCCGGTTCCAGCCATGAACATCCTCTCTTGATATATACCATAAATATATATCAGAGCGCAAGAGTCGCGGTATTGGTTCAGTTTGATATGGAAGCGAGCCAAGCGCGCGATTGTTGGGTCGCAAAGTACGCGACGCTTCGCGCGGCTCGCCAGATCCCTCGCTGCGCAAAGAGCGCTTGCTCGGGATGACAATTCGTGACGGGAGCGTGGGCGGAGACGCCCGCGCCAGCCTCCTGCCGAGCTGCGCTCGGCCTGGACGGGCGAGGGCGCCCGTCCCCACGCAAGCAATGCGACTGCTCGCGAACGACCAACGACGAACGGCCAACGACGTTCCTAAATCACCACCGCTTCCTTGTACTCCCCGAACACTTTTCTCATAGCGTCGGAGATTTCGCCGACAGTGGCATTGGCTTCCACAGCGGCGAGAATGTGCGGCATCAGATTGGCGCCCGAGCGGGCCGCATCTTCCACTTTCTTCAGTGAATCTTTCCAGGGCTCGGGAGCGCGGCGGGCGCGCACGGCGCGCAGACGCTCCACCTGTTTGCGCTCCAGGGATTCATCCAGGTGCAGGGTCGGGATGGGTTTTTCTTCCTCCACGGTGAACCGGTTCACGCCCACTACCACCGCTTCAGCGCGATCCACCTGGCGCTGATAATCGTAAGCCGCGTTCTGGATTTCCTGCTGCACGTAGCCGCGTTCGATGGCTTTCAGCATGCCGCCGAGAGCGTCAATCTTGTCCAGATAATCGGAAGCGCGCTTTTCGATTTCGTTGGTCAGCGTTTCGATGTAGTAGGAACCGGCCAGCGGATCAATGGTCTGGGGCGCGCCCGATTCGAAAGCCACAATCTGCTGCGTGCGCAAAGCGATGCGCGCCGCCTGCTCGGTGGGCAGCGCCAGGGCTTCGTCGTAGGAGTTGGTGTGCAGCGACTGCGTCCCGCCAAGCACAGCGGCCATAGCCTGAATCGCCGTGCGGACAATGTTATTCTCGGGCTGCTGCGCGGTCAGCGTCGAACCGGCCGTCTGGGTATGAAAGCGCAGCATCCAGGATTTCGGATTCTTGGCCTTGAAATGCTCGCGCATGATCTTTGCCCACATGCGCCGCGCCGCCCGGAACTTGGCAACTTCTTCCAGAAAATTGCTGTGCGCGTTGAAAAAGAACGAAAGCCGCGGAGCAAATCTGTCCACATCGAGCCCGCCGTTAATCGCGGCCTGCACGTACGCGATGCCATTGCCCAGCGTGAACGCGACTTCCTGCACCGCGGTCGAGCCCGCCTCCCGCATGTGATAACCAGAGATGGAGATCGTGTTCCAGTCGGGGACGTTTTCATGCGTCCAGGCGAACATATCGGTGATGATCCGCATGGCCTCGTGCGGACGATAAATGTACGTTCCGCGAGCGATGTATTCCTTGAGGACGTCGTTCTGCACGGTGCCCGAGAGCTTGCGGATGTCGGCGCCCTGGCGGCGGGCGACCGCGACATAGAGCGCCAGCAGGATCGAGGCGGTGGCGTTGATGGTCATCGAGGTAGAGATTTTCGTCAGCTCGATGCCGTCGAAGAGGCGTTGCATGTCCTCGACGCTGTCGATGGCGACGCCGACTTTGCCCACTTCGCCCTCGGCTAGCGGGTTATCGGAGTCGAGGCCGATTTGGGTGGGCAGGTCGAAAGCCACCGAGAGCCCGGTGGTGCCGTTGGCGAGCAGATATTTGTAGCGCTTGTTGGATTCCTCGGCATCCCCCATGCCGGCGTATTGCCGCATGGTCCACAGCCTCCCGCGATACATCGTGCTTTGGACGCCGCGGGTGTAGGGATATTCACCGGGAAAGCCCACTTGCCGGTCGTAGTCCCAGCCTTCGAGGTCCGCCGGCGTATAGAGCGGACGGACCGAAATGTGGGAGGCGGTTTGCGGGTCGGCGAGCGCAGCGGCGTTCCCGGCAGTCTTGGATCTGTCCGTCATCTTTCCCTCCCAAAAGGCGTGTCAGCGAGGGTCAGCCCTTTGTTCTCTTGATGCGCCAGAATGAGCTTACGCCGAACCAGCCGAATAGCCCAGTAAAGCACACCGCTAGCGCGGCGCGGCCGGAAGTTGCGTGCCCGGCGTGATATTTGGCGTATTCGCGAAAAAAGGCCAGAGCCCCGATCCCCGCCAACGCCAAGAAAACAAAACCAGTAACTTCGAGCCAGAGCTGCCCAAGCACACGCCCAAAATGGGACAGCGTGGCCCGCCCGGCTTTCACCATTGCCCCCAAGGTCCGGCTGCGCCCGGCATGCTGGGCGGCAACCCGGGTCGCCACCCGCGCCACGATGCCCAGCTTGCGGGCGGTGGAAATGTTTGCCATGGCCGTATTTATCAAGCTGATTTTATCAAGGTTCGGGTTACAATAACGCGGCGCGGGGAGTTTCGTCACGAAGCCCTGTGACGGGTGACCGCATCTAAAGGGAAAGAGCATCGCCCGAAGCAGGCGATTTTTCGACCGGGGCGATTCTTTGACGGCTTAGCGGGGCAGTTAGAACTACGGCAACGACGATCCTGGAAGGGGGTTATGTGGACCAGCAACTGAAGCAACTGATGAAAGAGCTAGGCGAGGCCATCAACGAGTCGCTGGCCGACTCCGACCAGATCAGCGAAGTCGTTTCCAGGATCAAAGAAGGTGGATACGACATCTTCCTGGTGCTGGAAGCCACCATCGGGGTCAGCAAGCCGGGCGAGAAAGCGAACGACAAGACCTCGCTCGTGACCACCCTGACCAGCAATCCCGAGCTCAAGATCAGCGACCAGGATCTGAAGTTTCTTAAGTCGCTACGCATCAAGATTGAGAACGACGCCGCGTAGGAAGTGAGCACCGCCCCAGAAGGAAAGATGTGGTCATGGGCGTTCGGGAGCGCGGCGGTCCACCCCGCATGGACAGGGTTTACGTGCAGGGCGACGTGCACGCGAGCACCGTGAATCCGCCTTTTGTCATTCAAACGCCAGCCTCATGGGGCCTTCCACAAAGTTTCCTTAAAGCTACTTCTGCGGCGGGATTAACTTCTCCGGCTTCTTCTTGCTGACCTTCCACGTCGGAACTAAGTGTCTCACAGTGACATGAAGAGAACACATGTAAAGACTTGCGCATCCACAGAAATTAAGATTGACTTGAATCCTCTGAGCAACTAGATTTTCTGCGACTGGTTACTTGCCTCTACCGTGACCATCGTGGAGTTGTGCGTTCATGGCTACCGCACCGAAACCCCCGCAACCACCGGATTCGGAATCATTCAGCATAAATTTTGAACAGGAAGAAGATGGGCGCTGGCTGGCGGAGATTCCTGAACTTCCCGGGGTGATGGCATACGGTAAAACGAAACAGGATGCCGAAGTTGCGACTGTTGCCCTTGCACTGCGGGTTCTGGCTGATCGCACCGAACAGGTCAGGAAGCCGCCGAAATCTATACATTTTTTGTGAGCAAGTGGCCTAGCAGTAAACCAAACCGCGTATACCGAGCATTGCTTCGGATCGGATGGACACCAAAGCCGCAAGCATCCGGCTCATCGCACGTGCAGCTTCAGCGTGCCGGATATAAAGACTTTACTTGGGCCTGGCACGATTCCGACGAAATTGGACCTGTTGCCCTTAAGAAAATAGCAAAGTTCACTGGTCTTACTCCAGAGGATTTGTGAAGTTTTGTTTACCTCTGCGGCCGGGTTAACTTCACGGGTTTCTTCTTGCTGACCCTCAGATCTTCGCGCTTGATGTGCCTGGAATGAAGCAGGTTCTTCACGATCCCCTCAGTTCCCGGTGACACAGCCAGATTGCCCCGTAACCTTTCCCTTCCTCGACAGTTTGTATTATTAGAGGCACGATGGTCGCCAGAGCGCCGGCATCGAGGGTCCGGGAGGAAGCAGACGAGCGTCTGCTGATCGAAGCTGCGCAAAAGGATCCCACCCGCTTTGCCGATCTCTACGAGAATCACTTCGAGCGCGTGTACGCGTTTATCGTGCGGCGGGTAGGCGCCCGCGAAGTGGCCGAGGATCTGACCTCGGATGTATTTCACAAGGCGCTGGCCAATCTCAAACAGTTCCAGTGGCGTGGAACGCCGTTCGCAGCGTGGCTTTTCAGGATCGCAGCCAACGCCATTATGGATCGCGGGAAGCGAGCTTCGCGGGAAGTCACAGACATCGACGATCCCGACCAGATCAGCGCCGAGCCGCCGATCGAAGAAGTCGAACATCAGGCGCAGTTATTCCGCATGGTGAACGACCTTCCCATTGAACAACGGCGAGTCGTAATGATGCGGTTCGCGGAGGAAAAAAGCATTAGCGAGATTGCACGCGAGATTGGACGCAGCGAAGGCGCGGTCAAACAGCTTCAATTCCGGGGTTTACAGAATCTGCGGATGAAATTCGGGAAGACCGAGGCGAATCAACCACAGAGGACACTGGAGACGCAGAGGAAGAAGAAGTCAGGTGGCAGGAATGCCTAAGCGCAGTTTGTTTGAACAACTCGATGAGGCGGTGAGCGGGATTCTCGCCGATCCCAAGTCGCCGCTGCCCCGCCTGGACGCTCGAGTTGCGCCCCTGGCTCGCCTTGCCGCCGATTTGCGCGGTTTGCCACGCCAAGATTTTAGAACCCGTCTTAGATCACAGTTGGAAAGGGGATCACCAATGGCAACGACAGCGGAACCCATCACCGGTGCTCGGAGCAAAGCAATTCCACAGTTGACGTTCAGGCGTGCGGCGAAGGCCATTGAGTTCTACCAGCGGGCCTTCGGCGCCCGGGAGACCATGCGCTTCGAAGTCGGAGGAATGATACCGCATGCGGAAATCATGATCGGCGACTCGGTTATCACTCTGAACGAGGAGTGGCCTGAGGGCGGCCGCTTCAGCGCCGAGACTCTGGGAGACTCCCCGATCAGGATGCTGCTCGAGGTCGACGACGTCGACTCGTTCGCCGAGCGAGCTGTGGCAGCGGGCCTGAAGGCTACCAGTCCAATTCAGGACCAGTTCTATGGACGACGGGACGGGAACTTCATCGATCCTTTCGGCTATTCATGGAACATCTTCACGGTGAAGGAAGACGTGTCGGTTGAGGAAATGCATCGACGGATGGCGGCGGAAGAGAAGCAGCAAGAACCCAAGAAGACTGCGGTCGATCCTGCCCCCAAAGGCTACCGCACCGTAACGCCATACCTGGTCGCGGCCGATGGACCGGCGCTGCTGGAGTTTGCCAAGCAGGCGTTCGGCGCCGAAGAGACGTTCCGCACCGTGGGATCGGCGGGCGGGATGCACGCCGAGGCGCGCATTGGCGATTCCATGCTGATGATCGGCGGGGGCATCCCCGGCCGCGAGTTCCGTTCGACGCCGCACACCCACGCTCTTCACCTCTACGTGGAAGATGCGGATGCCGTCTACGAGAGGGCGCTGGCAGCGGGAGCTACGTCCCTTGACGAAGTACGCGATCAGGAATACGGCGAGCGTTCCGGCGCCGTCAAAGACCCGGCAGGAAATTTCTGGTATATCGCCACACACAAGGGCGCCACATACATTCCAAAGGGTCTGAACAACGTGAACCCGTACTTGCTTCCGCTGCGGGCTGAACCCGTCATCAGCTTCCTGAAGCGGGCCTTCGGCGCGCAGGAGATTGGGAAATACGCTTCGCCCAACGGGGTTGTTCATCACGCTGAGATCCGCGTCGGCAGCTCGGTGGTGGAGATGGGTGAGCCGCAGGGAAAGTATCTACCGATGCCGACGATGTTTTATCTGTACGTTCCGGACTGCGACGCAGTGTATCGTCGCGCGCTGGCGGCGGGAGCAACTTCAATCTCTGAGCCTGCCGACCAGCCTTACGGCGATCGGACAGCCGCAGTGAACGACGCGTTTGGAAACCAGTGGTACATCGCGACCCATATTAAGGACGTCGCGATATGATGCCTGCACCGGAGAGACACCGATGACTGCTGACGGTTTTCGACACCTGGCGCTTAGCCTCCCAGAAACGTCGGAGAGCGCTCACATGGGGCATCCGGATTTTCGAGTGCGCGGGAAAATCTTTGCCACAATCTACCCCGACGAGACCTGTGGGATGGTCAAACTCACGCCGGAGCAACAAGAGATGTACATCAAAGCCGAACCCGCGGCGTTTGCGCCAGTAAAGGGCGGCTGGGGACGCCGGGGCGCTACGAATGTGCTTCTGAAGGAAGCTAAGAAGGCTATTGTGCAACGCGCCCTCGCGACAGCCTGGCGCAACACAGCGCCGAAGCGGTTGGTTAGGGAGTTCGCCGAATAGATCCGCTCCAGAACGCTCGGTCGCGGCGCGCCGGGCTACTTCCTGGCAGGCGCAGAGAGTTGCAAATGGCGGAAGCAGTCCGCCAGGTGGTCGTTCACCATCCCCATGGCTTGCATAAAGGCGTAGCAGATGGTGCTGCCCACGAAGGTGAACTCGCGCTTCTTCAGGGCCTTGCTCATGGCATCCGATTCGGCCGTCCTCGCCGGGACTTGCCCCAACGAGCGCCGCGAATTCACGATCGGCTTTCCACCTACAAACTGCCAGATGTAGGTATCGAACGAACCGAACTCTTCCCGTACGGCGAGAAACGCCTTGGCATTTTGCACGGCGGAAGCGATCTTGAGCTGGTTGCGAATGATGCCCGAATCCCGCAGCAACTGTTGGATCTTTCGCCGTTCGTAACGCGCGATCACTCTGGGATCGAAGCTGTCGAACGCTGCCCGGTAATTCTCCCGTTTCTTGAGGACGGTGTCCCAGCTCAGACCTGCTTGCGCGCCTTCGAGCAGCAGAAATTCGAAGAGCCTTCGATCGTCGTGCGTGGGCACGCCCCATTCTTCATCGTGGTAGCGAATGGAGATTTCATTACGCGCCCAGGGACAGCGGGTGAGAGTTGTGGATTCACCTCTCATGGTAGCTGCCGAACCTCACTCGGCTGGACAGCCGGCGGCCTGGTTTCCGCGGCGCCGGTGCGGCTCCTGTGCCGATTCCGTGCACTCCAGATGAAAATCTTTTCACAGTGTTGCGAGCGACGAGATGGGTGTAGACTGGCTACCGCTTTTGAGGTCGAAAAGAAGATTAAGGCTAATAAGGGGAAAAACATGATTCGAAGACTCAGTGTATCCTTACTTACGATCATCGCGCTGGTGGCGGGCGCGACCATCGTTTGCCAAGCACTGCCACAGTCTCTGTTGACCCACCATGTGCTTGATGTAATTCTTAGTGGGCAAGCGCCGTTCGTTGGCCGGCTGCCCGCAACCCAGTCCATGCACTTCGACATTGTTCTGCCGGTGCGCGATCAGGCCGGGTTGGATCGTTTCTTACGACAGGTCTACGATCCTTCCAGCCCCTCCTACCGAAACTTCCTCACGGTGGAGCAGTTTACCCAGATGTTCGGCCCCAGCCGGGAGGATTGGGATGCCCTGACTCGTTTCGCGACCGCCAACGGTTTTGTCGTCACTGGTGGCTCCCGCGACGCTATGGACCTTCGTCTGACGGGTTCGGTAGCGGCCATCGAGACAGCTTTCCATGTAACCATGGGCCTCTATCACGACCCCGTGGCAAACCGGGATTTCTATGCTTCGGACCGGGAGCCCACGGTGGATCTGCCCTTCCAGCTCATGCACATCTCGGGCCTGGACAACTATTTCGTCCCGCGTCCGGCATTGGTGCATCGGTCTGCGGGCGCGCATCGCCTGGCCACGACCGGTTCCTGTCCTAGTCAGTCGTTCTGCGGCAGCGACATGAGGGCGGCCTACTACGAGGGAACGTCTCTCACCGGCAAGGGCCAGAACATCGGGTTGCTGGAGTTCGCTGGATTCGATATCGCTGACGTGACCACCTACTACACCAACGCTGGGCAAAAGCGGTACACCCCGATCAAAGGCATTTCCACGGATGGAACTTCCATAAACTGCTACGCCAATCAAGGCTGTGATGATACGGAACAGACCATTGACATCACTCAGGCGCTCGGCATGGCTCCGCACGCAAAAAAACTGTACGTGTACGTGGGCTCCAGTGGTACTGCCCTGTTGAGCGCCATGTCTTCCGATAAGCCGTTGCCTTTGAACTTGAGTTCATCGTGGTATAGGTGGAGCCCGCCCAGCAACTCGGACGATATGTACTTCAAGAAGATGGCTTCGCAAGGTCAGAGCTTCTTTGAAGCGGCTGGCGACAGTGGCGCATGGTCGGGCACGGACACCTGGTGGCCGATGGAATCGCAATACGTCCTCTGTGTCGGCGGCACGGACTTAGACACCAAGGGTCCGGGCAAGGGCTGGGCTTCGGAATCCACTTGGGTCGATGGAGGCGGCGGCATTTCTCCCGACGACGTCCCGATTCCGAGTTGGCAGAAGCTGAAAGGCGTCATCAACAAGACCAACAAGGGCTCAACCAAGTATCGCAACGGCCCGGACATCTCCGCAAACTCGAATTTCACCTTCTACGTTTGCGCCGACCAAACCACCTGCACTGCCAACGAGTATGGCGGGACCAGTTTTGCCGCGCCCATGTGGGCTGGCTACCTGGCTCTGGTGAATCAACAGGCGGTCACCAAGAAAGATAAACCGCCCGGGTTTTTCAATCCAACCATTTATTCGTTGAGTCTGGGGAAGACCTATCCCACCCTTTTCCACGACATCACCAGCGGCAGCAACGGCTTCCCGGCAGTCAAAGGCTACGATTTGGCGACCGGCTGGGGCAGCCCCAACACGGACGGCCTGATTAACGCATTGGCGCCCTAGAACCACTGTTCCCGTCAAACGGTGACAGTGCAACCTTTCGCTGATTGGGCACGTGAACTTACACAAAGGAAGGCCCGGATCATCTGGTCCGGGCCTTTTTTGTATCGAACTCCGCAATGCAGGATTAGGCTCTGCTTTCACCGAGCACAGCTATTGCAGCGATTTGGGATCGGAGCGGTTCTTGGGACTCTTCTTATCCAGGAGCGAGACCAACTCCTGGCCGCATGCGGGAGTTTTCACTTTGCCTTCCCGGATGATTTCCTTCGCACTCAGACTCCGGCCATACAGCTTCTCGTTTGCGCTGCCATCGGAGCGCAGAGTCGAACCTTCGAGCGAGATTCCAGCGAACAGCCCCTTAGTGCGCGAATACGAAAGAATCTCGGCGTTCATGACCACATCGGTTGCGCCCTCCGCGGTGCGTCCTTTGGGGCCTGCTGCGGCGGAGGCGTCGGCGCCCAGCTTCACTTTGCTGCTCAAAAGCGATCGAGCGCCTTTAGGATTCATTACCAGCAGCACGAAATCGGTGGCTTCGCCGCCCAGCTGGAAACCGATGTTGACGCCTTCCAAGGCATAGAGCGCCGGCACGCCCCAAGGACCGGTGTAGTGCTCTCCGCTGCGGCAAATCATGACCCCGCGGCCGTAGCTGCCGCCGATCCCGAACGCACCCTTCTTCACCGAGGGCAAAACCACGATGCACTCGGCCTTGTCGAGCAGATCCTGGGGAATGTCGTCGGGAATGTTCAAGATTTCTTTCAGAACTTCTCCGGATTCCTTGACCCGGTCTTGTTCTTTCTGACTATCCGCAGCAGAAGCGGGCAAGGTAAGTGCACACACCAGCAACAGCGCCGTTACCGTTTTCATGGGTCTCCCTTTTTTTGGTACTGCTATTTTAAACCCTGATGAGGGTTCAGTTTTCCAGTTGCAACCAGTTGGCCGTAAACCTGGGGAGAATCGGGAACTTGCCGTATGACCATTCGTGTGCTCCTTTTGTAACTTGGCAGTGGTCGAAGGGGCTCCTACAGTTAGACCAGTTAAAAGCCCGTCTGGTGGGGTCTTCGGCCCGTGGCGTGCATCTATATAGTCACGTTGAACCAATAGACGGGGTTAACCAAAGAATTACGTCCGGGATGTGGAATGAAGTACATGAGGCGGTATTTTTTTCTCGGTGCATGGCTATGGGTGGCGAGCGCGTTGCCGCTCGCGGCGCAGTCGGGCTATGTTCCGATGGGAAACGCCTTTGTCTCCTCTGCTCCGTCCAGTCCTGACTCTGACCAGCCCAGCGACCCGGTTCTCACCATCAAGAAGCGGGTGGACGAAGTCAATGTTCTGTTCATCACCACCGACAAGCATGGCAAGTTTGTGCGCAACCTCAATGAGCACGACTTCTCCTTTCTCGACGATCACAAGCCACCGCAATCTATCGTCAATTTCCGGCGCGAGACCGATCTGCCCATCGAACTGGGGCTGCTCATCGATACCAGCGGTTCGGTGCGCAGCCGCTTCGACTTTGAGCAGGAGGCGGCTGTAAGTTTTCTGCAGAACACCATTCGGCCGAAGTTCGACAAAGCCTTTGTCATGGGTTTCAACGATCATAGCCAGGTGACGCAAGACTTTACGGACAGCGCCACCTTGCTGGCTGCGGGTGTGCACCAGCTCCGCGATGGCGGCGGCACTGCGCTTTACGAAGCTATCTACCTCGCCTGCCATAACAAGCTGATCAAGGAGCAGGACGATCATCCGGTACGCCGCGCTATCGTGGTGGTGAGCGATGGCGAAGACAACCAGAGCGAAGTCAGCGAGGCGCAGGCCATTGAAATGGCGGAACGCGCGGAGGTCATCATCTATGCCATTTCAACCGATGACAGTGGCTTGATCCTGCGGGGCGACAAGGTCTTGCAACAAATGGCGGAGGCCACTGGTGGCCGCGCCTTCTTTCCTTTCAAGATGAAGGACATCAAGAACTCGTTCGCAGCCATCGAAGACGAACTGCGCAGCCAGTATGTTGTCTCCTATCATCCGGCGGACTTCGAGGCGGATGGCCGCTTTCGGCCCATTTCGATTACCGCGCTGAAAAAGGACCTGCAAGTGCGGGCCCGCAAGGGCTACTATGCGCCCCGCCAGTAGTCATGCCTCGTTGGCGAGGCCACTCTTAACCATACATTCTCTTCAAGATAAGAACGGCAGGCACGCCGAGAGTATTCTTTCAGCGGCCTTTGACGGGAGTTGGTGCTACAATTCTTATAAGATTTGCAGCAAGATCGCCCGGTTCGGGCGTTCTTCATGCGAGGTGGACCCTTGAAGCGCGAAGCTCTTCCCATTGCTGTCATCTTGTGCCTTCTGCTGGCAGGCCTCTGTCAAGCTGAGCGGCGTACTACAAAGCCGCAAGTCAATCCGGAGCAGGCCGCAGCAACCCCTCCACCCACACTCGAGGAAATGCCGGCGACTGCTCCCCAAGTTACGTTTCGTGACGGTCAATTGACCATCGCCGCAACGAATTCCACTCTCGCTGACATTTTGAAAGCCGTGCGCACCCAGACGGGCGCTGCCGTGGACGTGCCTGGCAACCCGACCGAGCGAGTGGTGGGGCAATTCGGGCCTGGTCCAGCCCGAGATGTCCTCGCTTCCCTTCTGAACGGATCGCATTTCAACTACGTTTTGCTGGGATCAGAGACTAACCCCAACGCCCTGGATCGAGTGATCCTGATGGCGAAGTCTGGAACGATGGAGCAGTCCAGCGGCGGCACCTCGGAGCAGGCCTATGTGCCGGATCGGTCGGGGCCATTGCAGCCTCCGATGTCGGCCCCCGGGTTCGCGTCCCAAACCGTGACAGTCCAGGGCCAATCCCCGGATTCGGCTGACGCAGACGCCGACTCCGACGATTCCCAAGATGCGGACGCAGAGGACGCAACGGACGATTCGGACGCGGATCAGGCTGACCAGACCGACCAGGCAGCGGATCAGCAGGGAGCAGCCGAGGGGCAGGACGGACAGCAGAACGTTAAGACTCCAGAGCAAATCCTGCAAGAACTGCAACAGCAGCAACAACAAAACCAACAGCAGCCCGGAGTACCGCCGGGTGCCATGCCGCCAGGCATGATTCCACATCTGCCGCCCGGCGTCCAACAACCGCCTCACTAGCCGATTGCCTGTTTTTGGGCCGGCCGAGGATGAATGCGTTAGTGTAGCTGTGGACCGTTAGCCTGGATCATTCTTGACGCCATGAAATGACCATTATTACTGGCTGGCGACTCGTGATGAATAATCCGGGCTAGAGCGTTGTCAAGCAGGCGTGAAGCGTCCATCGTCAGCAGGTTGAAGCAGAGCTTGTTATTTCATCTGGCATGGCGGAGGCCATGTCCTTCCACAGGTTGTTCCTACAGTATGATCTGCCGGCGAGATCTGCGCTAGGCGCCGCTGGCGTGGGCTGCGCGGGCCTGACCGCCTACCAGCACAGGTTGTGTACTGCCCGGTTGCTGAGACTGCCGTGCGAAGGTGTGCAGAATTCCGATGACGGCGCCGTAAGCGGCGAAGATGCCTGTTGCTACGGCCACGAACACTGTGAAAGAGAGAACGAAAACACTCAACAAACTACTCAAGTTGCCGCCTTCTTATGGATTGCCGCAGCCGCAATTCCTGCATTTTCACTTTGGCATGACTGGCAGTTGCCGCGCTCCCTCAATCTACCCGCGTTGACGCTTGCTGCTGTTAGCAAATAAGATACGTGAGTAGAGGTGCGCACTCCCACTCTCCAGCATTTCTGAGCATCCGTCCACATTACGGAAGGGCATTGAAGGGTATTACTTTCGCGGTTTATGGCCATCACCAAGATCTCGGTGCGCGGGGCGCGCCAGCATAATCTGAAGAACATTGACGTCGAAATTCCTCGCAACAGCCTCACGGTAATCACCGGCTTGAGCGGATCGGGCAAGTCCTCGCTGGCTTTTGACACCATCTACGCCGAGGGCCAGCGGCGCTATGTAGAGACGCTCTCCGCCTACGCGCGTCAGTTCCTGGATCAAATGGAGCGGCCCGATGTGGATGCCATTGACGGCCTGAGCCCGTCCATCTCCATTGAACAAAAGACCACCAGCCGCAGCCCTCGCTCCACCGTGGGAACAATTACCGAGATTTACGACTATCTTCGTCTGCTATTCGCCTCAGTGGGAGTGCCCCACTGTCCGAAATGCGGGCGGGCGATCAGCCGCCAAACAGCAGACCAGATCGTGCAGCGGGTGATGTCGCTGACGCCGGAGGACCGGGTGATGGTGCTGGCGCCCATTGTTCGCGGGCGCAAAGGCGAATTTAAGAAGGAGATGGAAAAGTTGTTGGAGCACGGATTCAGCCGGGCGCGCATTGATGGCGAACTGGTGAATCTGGAGGACGACATCCCGCTCGATAAGCGGAAGAACCACACCATCGAAGTCGTGATTGATCGTTTGCTGGTCAAGCCGGGGATTGAGCATCGGCTCGGACTTTCGATCGGACTGGCCATGAAGCTGGCGGGAGGATTGGTGCAAGTGGCCGTGGTCGGGGGTGAAGAACAGCTTTACTCGGAGCGGCTCGCCTGTCCGGATTGCGGTATTAATGTTCCCCAGCTGGAGCCTCGGTCGTTCTCCTTCAACAGCGCCTACGGCGCCTGCCCGGAATGTCACGGACTGGGCAGCCGATATGATTTTGACCCGGCCAAAGTGATTGTGGACTGGTCCAAGCCCCTCTTGGACGGAGGCCTGGGGCCGGGATCAGCCTCGCAAAATCTGGTTCACATGCTGCAGATCGCGGCCGCGGCACACGGCTTGGACTTGAGCACTCCTTTCGAGAAGTTTCCAGAGAAGATTCAGAACCTGCTGCTCTACGGCGAAGCCGGCAAGGGCGGAAAGACGGGCTTCGGCGGAATTCTCGGGTATCTCAAGCGAGCCTTAGAGGAATCCACATCGGAGGGCTACCGCGACTTCTTGCTCGATTACATGTCGGCCACGGAATGCCCGGCCTGCCACGGGCAACGGCTGCGTCCGGAGAGCCTGGCGGTGAAGGTGAACGGCATGTCCATCGCGGATTTTACCGGGCTGCCGGTCTCGCGCTCGTTGGAAATGGCGAAGAAGATCCAACTCGCCGGGCGCGAGGCCATCATTGCCGGGCGCATCGTGCACGAAATCATCGAACGCCTGCAGTTTCTGAGCGCGGTGGGACTGGGCTACATCTCGCTGGACCGCTCGGCGGCAACGCTTTCCGGAGGCGAGGGGCAGCGCATCCGTCTGGCCACGCAGATCGGATCGAAACTGAGAGGCGTGCTGTATGTGCTCGACGAGCCTTCCATCGGGTTGCATCACCGCGACAACAACCGCCTGCTGCGCGCTTTGGAAGAACTGCGCGACCTGGGCAATACCGTGCTTGTCGTGGAGCACGACGAAGAAACCATCCGCCGGGCTGATTACGTGATCGACCTCGGCCCCGGCGCCGGCCGCCATGGCGGGGAGCTAGTTGCACACGGCACGCCGGGCGAAATCGTGAATGTTCCGGAATCGCTTACCGGAGCTTATCTCTCTGGCAAGGCGCACATCGAAATGCGGTCCGAACGACGGCAGCCGAATGGAGCAGGCATCACCATCCTGGGTGCTCGCGAAAACAATCTGAAGAATCTAGATGTCACGTTCCCGCTCGGGGTGATGACGGTAGTGACAGGCGTTTCGGGCTCCGGCAAATCGACTTTGGTCAATGACATTCTCTACCGCGCCCTGGCCAAGACGCTGTATCGTTCGCGGGAAGAAGCCGGAGCGCACAAGGCGATTTCGGGCGCGGAAAATGTGGATAAGGTCATCCGCATTGATCAGTCGCCCATCGGTCGCACCCCGCGCTCGAATCCCGCGACCTACACCGGAGTCTTTGCCCAGATTCGCGATCTCTACGCCATGCTGCCGGAATCGCGCGAACGGGGCTACAAGCCAGGGCGATTTTCTTTTAACGTCTCGGGCGGGCGTTGCGAGGCCTGCCAAGGCGAGGGTCAGCGCCGAATCGAAATGAATTTCTTGCCCGACGTGTACGTGCTCTGTGAGGTCTGCGGCGGCAGGCGCTACAATCATGAAACGCTGGCGGTGAAATACAAGGGATATTCCATCGCGGACCTGCTGGAAATGCCGGCTTCCGATGCGTTGCCGATCCTCGAAAACATTCCGCAGGTAAAGCAGAAACTGCAGACGCTGGTGGATGTGGGTCTGGGATACATTCACCTGGGGCAATCGGCGGTAACGCTCTCGGGCGGCGAGGCTCAGCGCATCAAACTGGCGCGCGAGTTGAGCAAGCGGCAAACCGGGAAGACTCTATATCTGCTGGACGAGCCTACGACCGGCTTGCACTTTGATGACGTCAAGAAACTGCTCGATGTGCTGCACCGGCTCACCGACTTGGGCAATACGATCGTGATCATCGAACACAACCTGGACGTGATCCGCAACGCCGATTGGATCATCGACCTCGGCCCGGAGGGCGGCGAGGAGGGCGGGCGGATCGTGGCCCAAGGCACGCCTGAGCAAGTAGCACGGAATAAGAAGTCCTACACGGGGCAGGCGCTGGCGCACTACTTCGGTGGGAACGGGCAGATGAAGAAGCTTCTCACGGGATAGTGCCTTTCTGCATTCGGTTTCTTTTTCGTGTAAATTCAAAGAGTTCTCGGCGGTAACTCTGAATCGCGTGTCTTCCCCGCAAAATCCGTGGCTTGAGCCCGGCCCGTCAACTCCGCCGCCGGAATCACCTATCTCGGTCCCGGCTGAACCTTCCGAGAACCCACCCTGGAGCGGGTGGGATGTGTTGCAGATCGCCGTTCTTACCTTCGTGTCCATTGTGGTTTTTTTGCTCGCGACTACGCTGGCGGCGCAACGCCTGGTTTATCCCAAGCTGGCAATCATTGAAGTGGCGAAGTATCCGCTGGTCACTGTGCTGGCGCAGTTCTTGGCTTACCTGTTAGTGCTGGGATTCATGATTTCTCTGGCAAAACGCGCCCCCGGCCAACAATTCTGGCAAGCCGTCCGGTGGAACTGGCCGAAGAACTGGTTCGCCTATTTGGTTGGAGGTTTGGTGCTGTCGGTGGGGTTGCAGGGTTTCGCGCATCTGCTGCCCATGCCAAAGGAGCTGCCTATCGACCGTTTCTTCCAGACCAGGAATGAAGCGTGGGCGTTGTCGCTGTTTGGAATGACTCTGGCGCCGCTGCTCGAAGAGCTGTTCTTCCGCGGATTCCTTTATCCCGTGCTGGTCCGCCGCCTTGGGGCTGTGGCGGCTGTACTGCTTACCGCAGCCAGTTTTGGCCTGGTTCATGCACCGCAACTAGGGCGGGCCTGGGGCCCTGTGCTGGTGATATTCGCGGTCGGGCTCGCCTTGACCATCACTCGTGCCGTAACCAAATCGGTTGCACCGGGTTTCTTGATGCACGTTGCTTATAACGGCACAATCTCAGTGTTGCTCTTTGTAGTCACGGATGGATTCCGCCATCTGGAGAAATTGAATCAGTAGCGAGTAGCTGGTAGCTAAGAGCTAGGGGTGCGGTTTGATCCGCCCCGAGCAAGCGTTCTTTGCGCAGGGAGAGCCTGCCCTGAGCGAAGTCGAAGGGGCTCTGGGCGAGCCGCGCGATGTGTCGCATTCTTTGCGACACCATATTCGCGCGTTTTAGCTCGCTTCCTTACCACACTGCGCCACTATCTGAGCCCCCAGCTACTAGCTACTAGCCCCTAGCTACTGCTATCTTGAGTATTCATGCCTTCCCCGCGTCAGGAACTCCTGCGTCTGCTGGCGATGAAATCTTTCCGGCTCGGAAAGTTCAAGCTTTCGTCGGGCGGCACGAGCGATTATTACGTGGATTGCCGCACTACGACTTTGGACGCACGCGGTTCGCAACTCACGGGGCAGGTGTTCCTCGACGAAATCCGGAAGCATGGATGGCGGCCACAAGCCGTCGGCGGATTGAGCTTGGGCGCAGATCCGATCGTGGTGGCGGTTGCGCTCACCAGCGGCGAAATCCACGGCTTCCTCGTTCGCAAAGGCGAAAAGGGCCACGGGACCCGACAGCGGATCGAAGGCTTTCGCGAGGAAGGCGCGCGCGTAGTGATTGTGGACGACGTCTGCACCACGGGTGCCTCCACGATTCAGGCCATTGAAGTCGCGCGGAAATTTGGATTTGAGATCGTCGGCGTAATGTGTTTGGTGGAACGCGAGGAAGCCAAGGGTCGACCGGAGGTAGAGAAAGCCGCTGCGCCTGCACCCTTTGTTTCGATCTTTACTGCCAATGACGTCCGCCGGGAGCACGTGAAACGGCCCCGGGTACCCTTGCCGACCGTATTCGCGGTGGCTGGCGCTTGCGAACTGTGTGGACGGCCTGCAGTTACGAATATGCCGAGGAACCGCTGCCAAGTGCATAAGGTCTAGTGCTCTACGACGGGGCGACGACCAACGACGAACGACCAACGACGAACAAATGATTCAAACTCTGGAATGGACTGACAAGGGCGTTCGCTTCATCGATCAGACGAAGCTGCCCACGGAAGAAACCTACGTCACCTGCAAGACCTACGAGCAGGTCGCGGACGTGATCCGCAACATGGTGGTGCGGGGCGCGCCCGCCATTGGCGTGGCTGCAGCCATGGGGATCGCGCTGGCGGTAAAGAACTCGAAAGCCGAAACCGTCGGCGAACTGAAGCGGGAGTTTGATCAAGCGTGTGAAGTGATCGGCAAGACCCGGCCAACCGCGGTGAATCTTTTCTGGGCCATCCGCCGCATGCGCGACAAATTCGAGTTGCTCAGGATCCGGCCTCTGCCGCAGATCAAGCAGGCGCTCATCGAAGAAGCGCAGCGCATGCACGCCGAAGATATCGCCGCCAACCAAGCTATGGGGCGACACGGCGCGACCCTTATGCCTGCCAGCGGAGGTGTCCTCACGCACTGCAACGCCGGGGCGCTGGCGACTTGCGGCTATGGCACGGCGCTGGGCGTGATCCGGGCCGCCGTCGAGCAGGGAAAGAAGATCCACGTCTACGCCGACGAAACCCGGCCTTTTCTGCAAGGCTCGCGGCTGACCGCGTGGGAACTGATGAAAGACGGGATTCCCACTACCGTCATCTCCGATAACATGGCCGGCGCTCTGATGCAGCATGGCAAGATTGGCGCGATTGTGGTGGGCGCGGATCGCATCGCGGCCAACGGCGACGTCGCCAATAAGATCGGAACTTATACGCTCGCGGTGCTGGCCAAGGAACACGGCATTCCGTTCTATGTGGCCGCGCCGTTTTCGACGATCGATCTGGAAACCCCGGACGGCAGCAAGATTCCCATTGAGCAGCGCGACGCGAAGGAAGTCACGCACATTGCCGGCAAGCAGATGGTTCCGGACGGGGTACAGGTGGAGAACCCGGCGTTCGATGTTACGCCCGCAAAATACGTGTCCGCGATTGTGACCGAGCGAGGAATTGCGCAGGCCCCGTTTGGAGACTCGCTCAGGAAGCTTGCCGGAGCCGAGCGTTTAGTCCCCAGTACGTAGCAATCACTCAGCAATCGGTAGTGGCGCAGTTTGATTTGTCATCCCGAGCGAAGTTCTTTGCGCAGCGAGGGATCTGGGCGAGCCGCGCGAACTGTCGCGCTCTGCGCGACAGAATAATCGCGCGTTTGGCTCGCTTCCTTCTCAAACTGCACCACTACCCAGCAGGCAGCCCGCGGCCGTTCGAGATTTGTGCCGTCCCGTCGACGAACCGGATCAGGCCTGGCTCACCAACTCCGTGAACTTCTCCAGGTCGATGTTGCCGCCGGATACAATGGCCACGATCCTGCCCGTGCCGGCGCGGCCTGACAGAGCGGCTGCGACCGCACAAGCGGCGGCGCCCTCGATGATCACCCGGTTCCGTTCGGCCAGTAGTTTCATGGCACGCGCTGCTTCAGTCAGGGACACGACCAGAGCCCCGTCCAGCAGCCTGCGCGCATGTTCGAACATATTCGGAAACACGGTTTTGCTGCCGATGCCGTCCACGAATGAGGGCCGGTATTCGACCGTGCGCGGCTCACCCGCGGCCAGCGATGCGGCCAGCGGCGCTGCGGTTTCGATCTCGGCAGCGTAAATCTTCACGCCAGGCGCGCGCGCTCGCAACACGGCCGCGATGCCGCACGACAACCCTCCGCCGCCCCATGGGATCACCACAGCGTCCAAGTCGGGCAGGTCTTCCAATAGCTCAAGAGCGATCGTGCCATTCCCCGCCATGACGTCGGGATCGTCAAAGGCGTGGATAAATGTGGCCTCGACCCCGGGGTAGGAGCGAGTCTCGAAGGTTCGCCACCAATCGGCAAAGGGTACCTTGATCACGCGCCCACCCATCCGCTCGACCGCGCGAATCTTGGTTGCAGGAGCCGTATCGGGAGCGATAATGGTCGCCGGAACGCCCATGCGCCGCGCGCAGAATGCCACGCCTTGCGCCATGTTGCCGGCCGAGGCGGTCAACACTCCCCGTTCCAGCCGCTGGCGCGGAGTGCGGGCCATCACGTTGGTCGCTCCACGGATCTTGAACGATCCGATCGGCTGAAGGCTTTCCAGCTTCAGATACAAATCCGCCGGTGCGTCCGTATTGCACCGGACCAGCGGAGTCCGTAAGACAACCGCCGCAATGTTGCGCCGCGCTTCTTCGACTTGGGCCAGGGTGATGGGCATTGGATTATCTTAACCGCGACTGCCTCGCGCCCGTTGCTTGGGCTTTCGACGAATGCGGGCAGCGAAGAAAACCTGCCGCCGGAGTCAACCTTTGTCATTCCGAAGAGCGCAGCGACCAGAGCCTGTCCCGAGCGAAGTCGAGGGAAATCTGCAGTTTCTTAGAATGACGGAACTGCAGATCCCTCGCTGCGCTCGGAGCCTGTGACTTTTTTCTGGTATTGCAGGATGACATGGCACGTCACCAATTCACCGCACCCTCAAAGATCTGTCATCCTGAGCGAAGTTGTCGCGCGCGAAGCGCACGACAACGCAGTCGAAGGACCCCGTGACTCTGAAGCCTGGCGCAGGCCTTACAGGGAATTTCGCTTCGCAGCCTCGTGAAAACGCCTTTCTAAATTCATCCTGCCCCATGCGAATAGGAGTCCTTCGACTCCGTGGCTGCTTCGCTTCGCGAAGCGGCCGCTGCGCTCAGGATGACAGACTTGAAGGCGCGATAAATTCGTGGAATGCCATGTCGCCTTGAAATGCGACAAAGCAAAAAGTCACAGCCTCTCAGGACGGCAACCGGACAGTATTCTTTCGCGAAATCTCCACGCGCGCAGCCTCAAGCGGCTCCGTGCTCCCGCAGCATTCGGTACACCAGCGAAACCGGTAATCCCACGACGTTGAAATAGTCACCTTCGATTCTGGAAATCCAGCGCGAAGCCATACCCTGGATGGCGTATGCGCCGGCCTTGTCCATGGGCTCAGACGTTGCTACGTAAGCCTGGATCTCATCATCACCGAAGGCATCCATCGTGACAAGGGTCGTCTCGGAGCGAGTGTCTTCAAAAGCAGTTGTCAGTTCCCGATTCCCAGTTCGCAGTTCGGAAGGAGGACCGACGAGACAAACTCCAGTGATTACTTGATGACTTCGACCCGAGAGCAGGCGCAACATGCGAACGGCATCGGCTGGGTCGCGGGGCTTGCCCAGAATTTGACTATCAACAATAACGATGGTGTCCGCGCCCAGAATGATGTCATGCGGCCGGTCATGAAACACCGCCAAGGCTTTTTCCCGCGCCAGGCGTTCCGCACAAGCTTGCGGGAACTCTCCTGCTTGCGGCGCCTCCGGGATATCGGTGGGTTGTACCACGAATGGAATGCCAGCATTGCGGAGAAGCTCCTGACGGCGCGGGGAAGCAGAGGCGAGAACCAGCATGAGAGTCTGATTCTAGACGATCAGCTCGGTTTGATCGCCTGTTAGAATCAATAGTTAACCGCACTCGCCATGGACTCTTCTCTCATCCGCAATTTCGCGATTATCGCGCATATTGACCACGGCAAATCCACGCTGGCCGACCGCCTGCTGGAGTTGACCGGGTCGCTGACCGCGCGCGAAATGCAGGCCCAGGTGCTCGATTCCATGGACCTGGAGCGGGAGCGCGGCATTACCATCAAAGCTCACGCCGTGCGCATGGCGTACACGGCCAAGGATGGCCAGACCTATCAGCTCAACCTGATTGATACACCCGGCCACGTGGACTTTTCCTACGAAGTCTCTCGCGCGCTGGCGTCTTGCGAAGGCGCGCTGCTGGTAGTGGATGCCTCGCAGGGGGTCGAGGCCCAGACTTTGGCCAATTCCTATCTAGCCATTAATCATGGGCTCGAAATCATTCCCGTCATTAACAAGATCGATCTGCCCAGCGCCGACATCCCGCGCACCAAGGAAATGATCGAAAGCACGGTGGGGCTCGATGCCACAGATGCGATTCCCATCAGCGCCAAGACCGGCCAGGGCGTGCCCGATGTCCTCGAAGCCATCGTCAAACGCATTCCGCCGCCGAAAGGCGATCCCGAAAAACGGCTGCAGGCGCTGATTTTCGACTCCTGGTTCGATTCCTACCGCGGCGTCATTGTGCTGACGCGCGTGTTTCAAGGCACGCTGCGCAAAGCACAAAAAATCCGCCTGATGTGGAACGGACGAGTCCTCGATGTGGAGACGCTCGGGGTTCTTACGCCGAAGCCAGTTGAAATCGACGAATTGCGGGCCGGCGAGGTCGGCTTCCTGATCGCGAACATCAAGAACGTCGCGGACACGAAAATCGGCGACACGATTACTGAAGAGAACAATCCCGCCATCGAGCCGCTGCCCGGCTTTGAAGAGATCAAACCCATGGTCTTTGCCGGGCTTTACACCGTGGACGCGCACGAGCACACCCAGCTGCGCGAGGCGCTCGAGAAACTGCGCCTGAACGATTCCTCATTTTTTTTCGAGCCGGAAAGTTCGGTCGCGCTCGGATTCGGCTTTCGCTGCGGATTTCTTGGACTGCTTCACATGGAAATTATCCAGGAACGGCTGGAGCGCGAGTTCAATCTGGAGCTGATCACCACCGCCCCGGGCGTGCGCTACAAGATTTACAAAACCAACGGTGAAATGGTCGAGGTGGATAATCCCTCGCGCTGGCTGCCGCCGAGTGAAATCGCCAAGATCGAAGAGCCGGTGATCCTGGCTACCATTCTGACCAACGAAGAATACGTCGGGGGAATTCTGGCGCTAGTCGAAGAAAAGCGGGGAAAGCAGAAAAGTTTCGAATACGTAAGTTCATCCCGCGTGATGCTGCAGTACGAGCTGCCCTTGAACGAGATTGTGCTGGATTTCTACGATCGGCTGAAGACTGTCTCGCGCGGCTACGCCTCGCTCGATTACCACTTGGCGGACTATTGGGAGTCGCCCATGGTGAAGCTCGACATTCTGGTGGCGGGCGATCCGGTAGATGCGCTGTCGGTCATCGTGCACCGCGACTTCGCTTATGAACGCGGCAAGGCGCTGGTTTCCAAGATGAGGCAACTGATTCCCCGGCAGATGTTCGAGGTCGCGATTCAGGCCTCGATCGGCGCCAAGATTATCGCCCGCGAGACGGTGCACGCCATGCGCAAGAACGTGCTTGCCAAGTGCTATGGCGGCGACATCACGCGCAAACGCAAGCTGCTCGAAAAGCAGAAAGAAGGCAAGAAGCGCATGAAGCGCATCGGCCGCGTCGATATTCCCCAGGAAGCCTTCCTGGCGGTACTCAAAGTGGGCGAAGACAGCAGTTAAGGCAGCGAGATTCTGTCCATGATTCTGTCATCCCGACCGGAGAAGCGGAGTGGAGGGACCTGTTTTTTCAGCGCCCCAAACCCCAAGGGTGCCCGATCCTTAACGTCGCGTTTTTTCCGACGTTAGGATGGTAAAGCTGTGATGTAGGCGCGAGCGGCCCCGCTCGTGCCCAATCCCAAAACGTCCTCCTATTTGGGGGTGCCCCGCTCCTTGCCGGTTCTTGGCAAGGGGCGGGTTAACGTCGGGCCGGGTGTGCGTGACGATTGTGACATCATGCAAATGGAGCTGAGAGCGTGGAAGGGCACGGCTTCAGCCGTGCCGAACGACCGGTCTCCGACGCACGGCTGCGCCAGCAGCGCAGAGCTACGCTTACGGAGAAGTCGGCGGGGCCTGGTCCTGCGCCCGGAGGATTGGCGTTCGACCCGCTTCTGCCACTACGCCACCGCAGAAGACGATGTTGTGGAGATCGAATCGCATTGGACGGCACGCAAGCGGGAGCAACTTGGGATCTATCCCGCCGCGCGAATGCGCGAGCCTGCATTACCAGTCACAAACGGGTGCTCAGTGAACCGAAGGTTGTTTGTCGGACCTGACCGATATGACAGGCCCCGCAGGCGGATGAGCTTGCCACTGCTGAACTTGCCAGCTCCAGTCCTCGACGTGCGTGCCAACGGCCCACTGGCCCATAACCGAAACCGCTCCGCTAGGGAAATCGGCTTCGAGCAACTTTGCGCCGAGTTTCGCTCCGGTGACGTCGTATACGATGACTTTGGCGCTGGTCAAAGCTATGATCGTGTCCCCTCGCGAAGAGCTGAAGGCATCCGTGAGGTCAGCAATAGACTTCTTGAGTTCGGCGAAGGACGGGACGAGTTGGTTGCGGCCGACGAAGCTAGCCGGCAACGTTATGGGAACGTACTCCTCGATCTCGCAGCCGCCAAAACCCAGAACCAGCTGCTGCGATATCATCCTGGGCCTCATGCTCGTCCTAACGGCGCTGCGCCAGCGTGGGATTACTGTTGCCTGCGACGATCCAGATGCAGCATTGGGCGGCTGCAACGACGATTACTGAATCAAAGTTATCGCCTCAACCCCTATCCAAAGGCCGAGTGCAATCAGAATAGCCGCTGCCAGACTGTAGACGAACGCGCCAAATTCCAATCGTGCTCACTCCGGCTGGCATTTTGTCCAAGAACGAGAATCCTAAATTGACGAAAACAAAGACTCTTTGGCGGTGAAGCGAAATCTCTTGACAAACAAGATCTCCAGCGCATACTCCGCATGACTGCGACTCGCCTCTACTGCTGGATCACAGCTGCAATAACTGCGACTCAGCTCTACCCGCGAATCATATCGTTTCAAGCTTGTTTTGGGTGCGTGATTCTGAGGAGGGGAAGGGAAAAGCGCTTCACAAACTAATCTGACGTGTGCAGAACCATTGGCCGGGCAGTTGTCTCCGTGTTGCCCTGAAGAGGCGCACATAATCGCGGAATTGGAGGTTCGCATGAAACTTATCGCCAGAGTATCCGCCCTTGTATTTGCGACATTGCTGCTCTGCGGGCATCCATTCGCCCAAAGCTTCGGGAACGGCAGATTCGTGCTGCTTGCGGGCACCCCAGCCTCCGTATCCATGAACTCAGCGATTGGGGTGGGCGAGACAAAGGCATCGGCGGATGACGGCGCGGGTCTCTACACGATCTTCAACAATTTCGGTAAGAAGCCAAAATGCTACAACTCATCCGGCGACGGCTGGGTTGTCGCTGGGGAAGATTCTGAGTTTGGCCAGTCCCAATATATCGCCATGAGTTTTACGCCCAAAGCGGACGCAACCGTGACGAAACTCAAGCTGGGCATGCTCTGGACAACCGGCACTCGCGGAGTGGTGATTAGCCTAAATGAAGACAGCGGCGGCCTGCCCGGCAATCCTATTCACACTTGGGTCACTAGCCGAGTAGGAAAATTTGGTTCTTACCCCTGCCTGTACACGTTGGTCAAGGACGGACAGGGTCTGCCCGTGCAGAAGGGAACGCAATATTGGGTGGTCGCCGCTGCCACCGGCACGGAGTGGGATGATTGGGTCTTCACGTACAAAGGTACCATGGGAGAGTTTGCCTATGACGAGAGCGACGAAGGCTGGACGCTCGAAAATTTCTATCTTGCGACGTTTGCCGTGCTGGGAACCAGGTAGGCGCTTAACCTCAACTCTGGGCTCACATTTCCTTTCGTAAACCGCGACGGCGAAGCACCCTCAACTTTAGGCTCACCACTAAGCTGGCGTATTTGCCGCCATGCTGTTGCTATGTGCGGTAGGGGCATTGGCGCAGTCGCAGATCGTTTGCACGGGCTCTGGCTATGTCACTCTTACCGGGGCCGCCGATGAGGTACCAGGCGGGCCATCCAGTGCGCCGATCTGGTGGGTAGCTCGTTATGATTCCACGGAGACCACCCTGTGGGTGAATCACCCTCAAAACGGCGACTATTACTACACTCCGGTGGCGCAGAGTTCCGCAGTGATCGTGTGCGACACCAACGGCGACCCTAACGCCTGCGTAACTATAAACCAGGGGGCAGAGTCATACTGGATCAACGGGCAACTCGTCCTTTATGTGTCAATGACCGGAACAGAACAGTGAGTCTCAGCGTTTGTTAGGCGATGCCGGTCGCCTGGTCCCATCCTCGGGGGTCAGGCCGCCCGGCAGCCTCGGCACAATCGTAAAGTAGTACTCCGCATCTCCCATCATCCGCTGCACAATCAAACATCAGCACGTCATCCGCAGGCAATCCGTGCCTGCTTCGGTTTTAGTTCCCGTGTGGTTGCTCGCATCGCGTCGTTGCGGTTGCCAATCACTTGCGAATCAGCTGCCAATCGCATTCCAGTTTGCCTGCCCGCCTCTACTTAATGCACTCGAAACTCTGCCGGGTGCCCCATCCTAACGGAGCGTTCTTTGCGACGTTAGGGTGGGGATTTTAGCCTTCCATTTGGAACAAAGGCGCACGCCGGGGAGAGCGTGGAAGGTCACGGCTTCAAGAGCCTGCCTTGTTTTGCCGAGGCCCCGAGCGAAGCCGAGGGGGAAGTCGAAGGGTGCCGAACGAGCGGCCATTCGACGCTCGGCGGCGCCAGCAGCGCGGACCTACGCTTACGGAGAAGTCGGCGGGGCCTGGTCGTGCGCCCGGAGGATTGGCGTTCGACCCGCTTCCGCCACTACGCCACCGGAGAAGACGATGTTGTGGAGATCGAATCGCATTGGACGGCACGCCACCGGGGGCAGATTGGAATCCATCCTGCCGCGCGAATGCCGGGGTGCCCCATCCTCAACGTCGCGCTTTTTGCGACGTTAGGGCGGGAAAGTTGTTCACTCTGCGGCCCAGGAACGGACGGACGTCCCCGCGCATGTGCAAATCTCAAAGGTTGCCTGAAATTATCGAACTCTCCAAGGAGACCTCGCAGATATCTTTACAAACTGGTAACGTCACGGGATCGTGTGACTTAGGGGATCTTGGCGCCGCTAAAGTGGCACCCACGCCGGTACTACTACAGGTGATAGTTCGACGGGGACCCACCCTTCCACAAAATTTTCCACAGCTGCTAGTGATCCGAATCACACACTCCTGCCGAGCAATGGACCGCTCACTCTGGCTCCGAGTCCCCCTGCAGCAGCGACTCAAACCGGGTCGAATTCTTCAAAAATGCCAGCTTTACCTTGCCTGTGGGACCATTGCGCTGTTTAGCAATAATCAGTTCCGCCTTACCTTGCAAGTCGGGATCATCCGGCTTGTAAACCTCTTCCCGGAAGATAAAGGTCACAACATCGGCGTCCTGCTCGATCGACCCTGACTCCCGCAGGTCAGCCAGTTGCGGACGATGGTCGCCGCCCCGGCTCTCCGGCGCACGGCTCAACTGGGACAGGGCAACCACTGGCACTGTTAACTCCTTAGCCAGCCCTTTCAAGCCGCGTGAAATTGCCGACACTTCCTGAGTGCGGTTTTCATAACGCCGGCTTCCGCCTGACATGAGCTGCAGGTAATCCACGATCAGCAGGTCGAGTTTGCCTTGCGACTGCTTCAGGCGGCGAGCTTTGGCCCGCATTTCGCTCAGGGCGATGCCCGGCGTATCGTCGATGAAAATGGGGGCATGCGCCAGCTTCTCCGCCGCCTCCAGGATCTTGCGCGTATCGTCCTTCCACAGCGAGCCGGTTCTGAACTTGTGCGAATCCACTCGTGCCACCGAACACAACAGCCTTTGCAGCAAGGCCTCTTTTGACATTTCCAGCGAAAACATTCCGACCACTCGCTGATCTTCGATGGCTGCATTCTCGGCGATGTTCATGGCGAACGCCGTCTTCCCCATCGACGGGCGGCCGGCAATGATGACCAGATCCGAGCGTTGCAGCCCGCTGGTCATTTCGTCCAGGTCGGCGTAGTGCGTGGCAATGCCGGTGATACGCTGGCCGCGCTGCAGCAACGCATCGACCGATCCGAAAGACTCTTTGACGATCTCCTGCACGCCCATGAAGCCGCGCCCAATGCGCTTCTCCGAAATCTGGAAGATGGCAGCTTCGGCGTCATTCAGAATTTCTTCCGCCGGATCGCTCTGCTCCGCCGCTCGCGCAATCGCGGCATTGGCGGCGTGAATCAGCCCGCGCAGCAGCGCCTTGTCACGGACGATCTTGATGTAATGTTCAATGCTCGGCCGGTCGGGAACGCCATCCACCAGACCGGAGATGTAGGCGACGTCGCCAATCGCCTCCAGTTCTTTGCGCCGGTCCAGTTCTTCGACCAACGTGATCATGTCGATCGGCCGCGAGGACTCGGCCAGATCCATCATGCGGGTGTACACGCGGCGGTGCGAGTCGAGCGAAAAATCTTCCGGCTTCAGATGCTCGGCGGCCTGGTTGTAGGCCAGATTGTCGAGCAGAATCGCGCCCAGGATCGAGCGCTCGGCTTCTACATTGGCCGGCAAAGTGTGCGCGAGACTGTAATCAGTGGTGGCCAAAGTCTTCTAGTCTGTCCGGGAAAAATTGTTGGGGAACGCGAACGCGATATTACTCGCAACTGACTTGTGAATGCGCGGCAACAACTTCGGAAAACGCGGACCTAATCGATTTTTTCCGGCGGCGTAGTTGCTCACCTTGAACTGCGATTTCATTCACCGCCAGTATAGGGGAATAAAAAGCGCAGCTCAAGTTATGAAACGGGCTCCGGCCCTTCTTTCTCCGGCGCCTCGGAGTGCGCGGAATGAAATCGTTCTCTTCGGCGTTGATCTGCGCCAAATCAGCGGCCGAAAGGATGTGTGCCAAAAAAACGATCTGTTAAAGAAAATGTTCTCAAAATTAAGATGCGGCCCAACCCAGCCAGTTGGGCCGCATTTGCTCGTAGGATGTCCCGCCTGCTCTCTCACCGCACAAGGCAGTCAGCGCGCGTTTCGAAACCGCATTCACCGAGGAACACTCGTTTCTCCACGCACCCTGCAGATCGCAGTTCCCCGGCTTGGCGCCGCGCACCCCGATCCGCAGTGATTGCTCAAGCCGGCGGCTCAGTCCTACCAGTGAGGAGGACCTTGAGGAGGCCGCAACGCCCGGTGTTCCCAACCACGCGCCATGACGCATCTGCCATGACACATCTTAGGAAACCCTCCAGCGGTTCACCCTCGAGAACCACTGGGACCGCCAGCCTAGTCGCAATCTGTGGCAGCGCTCTTAAGGCACCCCACGAATGCACTGGCGGTACTCTGCTTCAAGAGGAAAACCCCTGCAACAGAAAACTAACGCCGGATTGTGCAGAAGCTGTGGAGGACCGGGATTGTTTGTGGAAAGGGGAGGAAAACACAGAAAAAATCGCCCACGGATTTCACAGATCAGCACGGATCCAAACCAATCCTGGAACCAGACATGCCAGCCAGAAGTCGTGCCCAGTCTTTCTCCGCGACTCTGTGACTCTGTGGTGAAAGGGGTACTAGTCTCTTACCCCACCCATGAACGCTCGCAGCTTTGGCGAACGCGAGGGATGCCGCAGCTTCCGCAACGCCTTATGCCGTGTCTCAGACGTCATCGCTGCGCTTCCGTGGATCGCCACCCCGCTCGAGTTGCCGCTGGAAGAAGCTCATAGCCGCCTCCAGCCGGCCCAGCGCGCCCGTGGGACGCGTCTCGACACACTCCACCGCAGCAGGCTCTTCCGCGCCAGTCTCGGTCTCCCGACACGACTCAGCCGCTTCCCGCAACAGATGCCAGGCTTCGCGGTATTTCTCATATTTCGCGGTTGGCGAACTCGGATAGAGCGTGATGTACTTTTTACCGGGAATCAATTCCGCCGGGATGATGTACCAGGCGTCGGCGATGACGGCATAGGCAGCGAGGAAATCGAATGAGCCTGCGGGGTATGCCTTGTGCCCGCCGCGCACGACGCACATGTACCCTGTCTTTTCCACGCAAGTGGTGGATTTCACCTGTACGCTGACAAATCGCCCGGTCTTGCCGATGACGAAGTCATAGGGGCTCATTTCTCCCCAGGGTTTGCTCACGGGCAAGCCCTGCTCGCTGGCCCGCGCCATAAAAACCGACTCCGCCCACTCCCCCCGCAGTTTCTTGTCCTTGATAATCTTCGGTTTCCGCTTCACCCGCCCACCTCAGAATTAGAAAGCCGGCATCCGGTGAAAACTCGCCAGCGCCGCCTTATGTCTCTATTGGAAACTTCTGAGAAGTCGAAGGCAAGAGAAAGAAAAGTGCGATTCCCGAAATGGGAACTGCAAACAAAATGTGGCGCGAGCGCCCTCGCCCGCGAAAAGCCGCGAACCCGATCAGGCGGGTGCTTATTCGGCCATGAACTTGGCGATGATCCTCTGGGCGTCGGCAGAGATCTCGCGTTCCAAAAGGTCGGCGGCGGCTCGAACATTCGCGGATTCTTCTGCGGCCTCGGCAATAGCCGATTCCTGGCTAGGCTTAAGTCGGACGATATGAAGTTGTGCAAGATCGTCGCCGTCGATCTCCGGAACGCTGGAACCGAATGCCAGAGCCTTAACGATGGGCCTGCCGAAAAGCGGATGAGTCAATGCCGTGACGATGTATCCGGCGGGAACGCTGCCCTTCTTGGGAGCGGCTCGCAGGACGTGATTGGAAACGACCTGGTCGTTGAGGGCTTGCGTAGCAAGCACCGCGCTTCCGATGATGCCGTAAACTTGTCCAGAGCAAGCGACGAGAATCCAGCCATTTTTGACTCGGCCTCGGAACCTGTCACCGAATTTGCAGTCGGCATATCGTTTCGGTAGGTCAGGGTTAACTTCCAATAGGTCTGCACTGTCGCGGTAGATAATGCCGTCCTCGACTGGAATCCTCTTATACCGCCCAGGGACCCAAACGTCGTAACCAGCCTGCGGTAGCGTCGAAAATCCTTGGCCGTGTTTGGCGAGAAAACGATGGATTGCGGCGGCTCCGGGGTTGTGACGCGCGGCATCGAGTCTGCGGCGTCCGTCCAGAAACGATTTCGATGCTTTCGCCGTGAAGCCGCGTTCCCCCCAGTCCTTGACGGCGAGGGAGCCAAGCGCCTTTCCAAACTGAGCCTCGGCCTCCAATGTCAGCCTGTACCCTTCGTTCCGTAGCTCCAGAATCCTTGTCACTCGCTTTGAGAAATCGAGCGTAGTCGCATCATCAACGCTTGGAATAGGCAGCGCATCGAGGTGCGACGTTTCCAGATGCTTGATGATGTGGCCATAGTGGGCGCTTTTGGTCATCGCGCGCGTTTGCGGCGCAAGTAAGTAGGCGTAGAGCCATCCCCGGTCTTTAGGGTTGATGGCTTCGACGCGAAGCAGATCGTCGGAAATCACCACGCCCCTGTGTGGGGCGTGGGTGAGCGCGGGCCTCCCCACGGAGCCGGATCGAGTAGCCAGAATTAGGCCGTCTTGAACGAAGCAATTTTTCGCGCCACTCATCTTCTCCAGCGCTAAAAACTTTCGAGCGATCGGGCGCACATCGAAGACCTGAGTCGCTGAAAAAAACGGGTTTCCGTACTCCGGTGAAACCAGGATTCCCTTCAGTCGGTTCGGCATCCAAACTTTTGCAAATTGGCGAAAATGGCTCCATCCGTTCGGCTTGCTCTGGATGGCCATGCGTATGCCGTAGCCGGAGGAAAGATAAGTCTCAGCCTCCATTCGGCGGTCGTCTGCAAATAGGATGTGGGCCGCGATAGTACCGATTTTGGCCTTGTGATAGGGCCAGACAGTTCGCGGGGGCGGCGATGGTGGAGTTAATCTTGCTCGGAGAGCCATCGGCGGAACTCCTGGGCAATTTGTAGAGTGTTATCGTCCGCGACTTTCCTGCGAGTTGTCTGCTTCCGATAAGTGGGGGTGCCGTTATCCCATTCTTTGACCAGTTCTTCGGCCTCCTCGATAACCTCGTTGCCCTTGGGGTCGCGGACATAGGTCTTATTGCCCCGGCTTGTCGTGGCCGACGTGGTTCGCGACCGCCATAAAAACAGAGTAGTCGTTGATCGTGCCGGCTGCCGCCTCTACTGCGATGAGATCGGCGGATTTGCGCTGCAAGACCAGAACGCTGGTTTGGATACTTACGTCCGGCTGGAAGGTATCCGGGTGCAGGTCAATGCTGGCGAGAATTTTGGTGTGCTTCAAAATCCACTGACGGACATACCCCAGACCGGGTGAGCCGAGAATTCCATCCGGCAAGACGATAGCGAGACAGCCGGTGCCGGGTTTTAGAAAATTGACACACCGCTCAATGAATAGAATTTCAGGGGGCTGGGACTTCTGAACATTTTCGGACTTGATCCATCTGTCGCTGACCTTATCGTAGTTCCAGATGTAGCCGAGATCGTGCTTCTCCAGAATTGAGGGCTGATCGACCGGGATTTTCGAGCCAAATGGCGGGTTGGTGAACAGGATATCAACCCGGCCCATCAGTTTTCGTGCGACAAGATCGGGCTCCCAAGTCGGCGGCGCTTCGAGCGAATTCGCTTGGAAAAGGCTCCCGGCGCCGTCGTTGTTCATCACCATGTTCATCTTCGACGCCTTCACCAGTTCGGGGTTGAAGTCCATGCCCACTATGAACTGTTCAGCGAATTTCTTGATGCGCGCCTTGATGGCCTCCTCGGCGCGCGTGATGTTGTTGCCCCACTTGGAGAGCTCTGCAGCTCGAATTTTTTCGATGACCTGATTCATCGCAGTGATGAGAAACCCGCCGGTGCCGCACGCGGGATCGAGGATCAACTGCTTCTCGCTGGGATCAAGCATGGCCACCGCCATGCGACAGATGTTCCTAGGCGTGAAAAACTCGCCGCGGTCGCCGCGAAGGTTGGAGCCTACAATTTCCTCGTAGGCGCGGCCTTTCACGTCGATGTCGCTCTCCAAGAGCGAGTACATTTGGAGTTGCGTCACCAGATAGGCGAGAACTCCCGGTTTCAGGTCGATGACCTCGGAAGTTTTGAATATGGTCGGGTAGTCGTCTTTTACCTGAGTGAAGAGGGCTTCGATGCGTTTCTGCACTTTAAGCGGGCCATTGATGCCGTGCCTCTCGTTCGCAGCGGCGTAGAATTCCACCTCATCGTTATGCCGTTCGTCATGTATCTTGCAGAAGATTAGCTTGAGCAATTCCCAGAACGCCTGCGGCTTCTGTAACCCCTGATTTCCCGCAATGTAGTTGTGGCAGCGCCGGAATCCGAAAAGGAGTGCATCCGAAGTGGCCGGTTTAAGCTGGTCGAATCGGGGCCGATCTTCGCTTTCCTCGTCCTGTCCAAATTCCGGGATGTCCGGTACGTCCTCGATGACAACCTGGCCGCCTTTGACGATACGACGGTAGCAGAACCGCTCGACGCCATTCGTCCACATCCCATAGGTGACGTTTGGGCATGCGGCCATGTAGCTCTGAAGCTGGCCAACGCCGTCCTTTTTGTCCTCGGATTTTACCTTCGCAGATTTGCACTCGACGATGATAAGCGCGTTTTCTTGTTTGTGGTCAGTGGTAGGCGGGAAAATGACTAGGTCGGCACGAGGCTTCTTGCTGCCGACCCGGATCGTAAACTCCACATCGATATTCGTCTTATCGTAGCGGTATTCCCGCACGAGCGACTTGGCGATCTCCTGTCGGACGTATTCCTCGGGTGTGTCATTGCGCTGCGTTATGCCGTCGATGAAATCGAGAACTTTGCCCTGCTGGATGATGATGGCGAGCTTGCTAGGGTTGGGCTGAGCGGGCGACTGTGCCGTGTTCACGTCCCCAATACTCTCACGATTTCGTTCGCTCTTACTAACTGACATGGTGCGGGGAATCTCTACGGTATCAGCGATGCAAATGCGCACAAATCAAGAGCCCCGGATCATCCGGGGCTTTTAATCGGCACTGAAGCGCCGCCTGCGAAGCAATATCAGAATAACTCTCTCTGGCGGGTCGTCAAGTAACCAAAGGCGGTAAGGAAAAGCAGATTCCTCGCTACGCTCGGAATGACAAATCCGAAAAGTTAGTCCCTCACTCCATCCATAAACGCGCGCAGTTTTCGCGAACGCGATGGATGACGCAGCTTGCGCAGGGCTTTGGCTTCGATCTGGCGGATGCGCTCGCGAGTAACGGCAAACGACTGGCCGACTTCTTCCAGCGTGTGCTCGCTGCCATCTTCCAGCCCAAAGCGCATCTTGATGACCTTTTCCTCGCGCGGAGTCAAGGTGCGCAGCACCTGCGAGGTCTGGTCTTTGAGATTTACGTTGATGACTGCTTCAGCCGGCGAGACCACGGCGCGGTCTTCGATGAAGTCGCCGAGGTGCGAATCTTCTTCTTCCCCGATGGGCGTTTCCAGCGAGATCGGTTCTTGAGCAATCTTGAGCACCTTGCGCACTTTGGCCACCGGAATATCCATGCGCTTGGCAATTTCTTCCGACGTAGGCTCGCGTCCCAGTTCCTGCACCAGTTGCCGCGAGGTGCGGATCAGTTTGTTAATGGTTTCGATCATGTGGACGGGGATGCGAATCGTACGCGCTTGATCCGCAATGGCACGAGTAATCGCCTGCCGAATCCACCACGTGGCATAAGTCGAAAACTTATACCCGCGGCGATATTCGAACTTGTCCACGGCCTTCATCAGACCGATGTTGCCTTCCTGAATCAGGTCCAGGAACTGCAAGCCGCGATTGGTGTATTTCTTGGCAATCGAAACCACCAGGCGGAGGTTGGCCTCGATGAGCTCGCGCTTGGCCTGCTCCGCGTCCATGTCGCCCTGGATGATTTCGCGCTGGGTGCGCTTGAGCTCCTGGAACGACACGCCGGCTTCGATCTCGAGCTTTTCCAGTTCCATCCGGATGGTGCGCGACTGTCGCCGGTAGTCCTTGCGCTGATCCTCGCTGCGGGTCGCGTCCGCCTTCTTCTCCAGATTCAGAGACTGGCGGTCGAGCGAGCGCATCATGTCGACCGTCTTGTTGACCCGGTCGATGAGCCGCTTGCGCTCGCTGTTCGTGAAACCCAGGTTCCGCACGCATAGCGAAACGTTGACAATGGCCCGGGCCAGCGCCAGACGATAGCGGCGATAATCTTTCGGACGCTTCTTCTGCGAAACTGCGGCGAACTTCTCCAGCAGCAGATTGGCCTTTTTGTAGGCCTTGGCCAACTCGTCGATCTTTCCGGTGAACTCCTTCAGCCGGTTCTGCAGGATTTCATCGGTGATCTCTTCCTCGTCGAAAGTGACCACTTCTTTGATGGAGCGAACACCTTTTTTGAGGTCTTCGCCCATCGCCAGCAGCTCGTTGATCACGATCGGCGAACGGGAAAGCGCTTTCAGAACGCGGAGTTGTCCCCGCTCGATGCGCTTGGCGATTTCGACTTCGCCCTCGCGCGTGAGCAGCGGAACCGTGCCCATCTCCCGCAAATACATGCGGACAGGGTCGTTGGTTTTCTCCATCGCGCCGGGAGTGAGGTCGAGTTCGACATCCTCTCCGATCTCGTCTTCCTCAAACTTCTTATCGAGAGCGGCGGAGGGAAGCTTCGGTCCCTCGAGCACATCGATTCCCTGGGTGCCAATGGTGGTGAGCAGATCGTCGAGGTCTTCGGGAGAGTGCACGTCGTGCGGGATCAAGTCGTTTACCTGGTCGTAAGTCAGATATCCCTTTTCTTTCCCGGTATCGATCAGCTTTTTAATATCGTCGTATTTATCGTCTAGAGCCAAGACGGATTACCCTCAAGTCGTCCCCTGGAAGGACGTCGAATCGTCGTTAATAACGGTGGGAACGTGATATGGCGGATCAGCGCCGACACAAACTTTCAGAGTATAGCACAAGAACTGGCAGGTATTGAGTCGCCTGCCAGTACAAACATTCCGCCGCCGCCGTATGTCGCTCGCCGCTAATAACTTAGATGTTAAATCAGCCCGTTAAGTTTCAACTTGTCCCCGGATCACGCGGCGGGAGGGGCCGACCCAGTTTCGGGTACGCCGGGGTCCATCAATGCGCGCTTTAGCCGGTCCTTCTCCCGTAACAGAGAATTCCGCCGCTCCGGTTCGTGCTTGCCACAGGCCTGGATCTCGCGCTGCACTTGCTCCTGCTTGTGCCGGAGCTGGATGCGCCGAAGCGCCCGGACCGCGCCTTCCAGCCGATCTGCAGTGAGCTCCTCGTCGTCCCTCATCAGGATTGCGGCCAGAAGATTACGGTCCGCTTCTGGTAACTCCAGCGCCATCACGTCGGCGGATTCTGGTGCGGTCAGCACGGTTTCGATCAGCGACTCGGTCGCCAGACCAGCGTGAAGGCGCTCGTTCTTGAGCGCGAAGTGGGCCTGGCGCGCAGGATCGAATTCTTCTTCGGCGCCGTCGCGGGAAGAGAGGTGCTCCTCGGACGGCTGCATTTCCCGGGCTGAAGTGAGGGCCCGGATCAGGATACGTTCGGCATCCGTGACCTGCGCTTCTGCCGGCGCCTTCAAAATGGAGATGGACCGGCTGGCTGCGGCATGTTTCAACTCCTGGCGCAGGACGGCCGAATCGATAGCCAGCTTCTGCGCGATCTCGCGGGTCAGTTCATCGCGAACGATGCGGCTGGGAACCCGCTGAATGTGTGGCAGCAGATAATTCACCGCCTTCACCTTGCCTTCGGCGCTGCGCACGGGAAACTGGGCCCGCGCACGTTCGATCAGATAGGCAAAATATGGCTGCGAATTCTTGAGCGCCGCAGCGTAGGCGTCCTTCCCTTTGCGGCGAATGAAGAGATCGGGATCGAAACCCGCTTCCAACGTAAGCACTTTGATCTGGAACTCTTCTTCTACCAGCAGACCCAGGGTGCGCTCGGTGGCCCGGGCGCCGGCGGTGTCCGGGTCGAAATTGACGACAACATTCTTGCTGAAGCGTGCCAGCAACCTGGCTTGGAGCTGGGTGAACGCAGTACCCGAACTGGCAATCACATTGTGAAAGCCGGCGGCGTAGACCGAGATGCAGTCCATTTGACCCTCGACCAGGATGGCGTAATCCAGCTTGCGAATGGCTTCCTTGGCCTGGTCGAGATTGAACAGCACGCGCGATTTGGAATAAATGCCCGTTTCCGGCGAATTCAAATACTTGGGACCGGCCTTCTCGTCGGTCGAGAGCGTACGCCCAGTGAAGGCGATCACCCGCCCCGTCTCGTTGGCGATGGGAAACATCACCCGGTTGCGGAACTTGGAGTAGATAGAGGAAACAGCCGCCTTTGGCTGTTGGCTGTTGGCTCTTGGCTCGCCCTCCGTCGTTCGTCCTTCGTCGTTGGTCGTCGGCTGAGCGTCCGTCGTTGGTCGTTCGTCGTCCGTCGTTCGCTTTGTCTGATTCGCAGCCGTCGTCTTGCCAGCCTCCTCCGTACCCTTGTCATCGCGAGCGGAGCCGGAACGGTCGCTCGCGACCGGTTCGGTGGAGTCGAGGGACCTGCTGTTTGGCTGACTCCTGACTCCTGACCCCTGACTCCCGTCTTCCTGCTTCCACGAGAACAGCCCGCTCTCGCGCAGCGCCTCTTCGGCGTACTCTCCGCGCAAGTGGTCGCGCAGCAGGAACCCGGAATCGGGCGCGTAGCCGATATGAAAGGCTTTGATGATCTCGTCGTTCAGGCCGCGTCCGGCCAGGTATTCGCGGGCGCGCGCTCCTTCAGGCCGCCGGAGATATTCCTGAAAGAAAGCACAGGCGCGCTCGTGGATTTCGAGCAACACGCCGCGCAGCTTGGCTTCCTGGGCCTCGGCCGGGCTGCTGTAGCTGGCCTTCGGCAGGGGAATTCCCAGCTTCTGGGCTACGGCCCTGACGGATTCGGCGAACGTGATGTTCTCGATCTTCTGAACGAAGGTGAAAATGTCGCCCGAAGTGCCGCATCCGAAGCAGTGAAAAAACTGCCGCGTGGCGTGGACGGAAAAAGATGGCGTGTTCTCGTTGTGGAAGGGACACAGCCCCGCGTAGTTCTGCGCCCCGGCCTTTTTCAGTTTGACGTACTCGCCGACGATACGGACGATGTCGGCCTGCTGCTTGACCGTGTACGCGAAGTCGCCGGGGTTGGCCATGGACAGAGTGATCCGCAGGAATTGTGCGCCAGAGAGGGGCTGAAGGGAATATAGCAGGGCGGGCGAGTTGCGGAAAAAATGTGGATATCGGCGAATAGGTGTTGTTGCCTTAGGAAAACAGGGACGAAATTTAGAATGGGCCTTCGTCTTCGATCTCGGTGCCGAGCAGGATTTGCTCTTCGGCGGCTTTGCGGGCCTTGGGCGCTTTCTTGAACGTCACATCGAGCAGGCGCGGGTACTCGATCTTCTTGCCCGCCAGCAGCTCGGCAATGCTTAGAACTTGCAAGCGTGGATACTTGTCGGTAAGCCCCGGAGGCTGGTAAAAGCCCGCTTCGGCAGCTTCTTTGAGCATGGGCTTGGTTGGAGGCTCCATTGAGATGAGCACGCCGATTTCGGCCTTCTCGCGCTCGATGACGCCCCGCAGGTCGCGGACGTACGCGGCCTGCACGTGCCCGGCTTTGACCGAAAAAATAATCTGCTTGCTTTTGCCGCTTTTGTGTTCATCGTGGAAGTAGAGTCGCCCATCGATGCCCTGGTCCGCGCCTTTCTTCTTTTCCAGCGGGCGCGCGTGGACCTGACTGAGCGCCCACCACTGAAATTGATACGGATCGTCCTGGGCGAGTTTTTGGGCGCCTGATAGATCGACTGGCTCACCGATGACTTCGTATGTATCGCGCACGCTCTCGCCGAAAGCATCGTCCAGTCGCTTCTTAATCAGACCGATAGCGACGTGCGTGATGTCAATGCCAATCCAGCGGCGGTTGAGGCGCTGGGCAACGGAGATGGCGGTGCCGCATCCGCAAAAGGGGTCAAGGACGACGTCGCCCTCGTTGCTGCTGCACGAGACAACGCGTTCTAACAGGGCCTCGGGTTTTTGCGTTGGATAGCCCAGCCTCTCGGAGGCTGCCGAATTAAGCCAGAGATCTGGATTTGACCAGACGTCCTGATAGGGCACGCCTTGGAGATGCTCAACATAGATCTTCAACCGGGGCATTCCAGTCTTTGTGTAGGCTATCCTCCCCTCCTTTTCGAGGGCCTCCATATTCTCCCTAGTGTAGGACCACATGCGTCCCTTCGGTGGAAACTTGCCCCTCCACTCGTACTGTCCCGAACCCCGGCCGTGTGCAGGAGCGGTCAGATCGCGTTTTCGATAGGCTCTTCCGTCCGTATCCTTCTCGAAATCGTGGGACTTAAAATAGGCGCCATCAGGTTCTTCAAAACCCGTGTTCCATGTGTGTCGTGCGTCATTTGAATAGAAAAGTATGGCGTCATGTACTCGACCATATCGGCTTGGGTCGTTGTGCGCGGACGTTCTCTGCCAAATGATTTCGTTGACAAAATGCTCTGGGCCGAACACCGCATCCATCAGCATCTTCAAATAATGGCTGGCCGTCGGATCGCAGTGGAGATAGATTGAGCCGGTGACTTTGAGCACGCGATGTAGTTCGATCAGGCGCGGGGCCATCATCGCCAGATAGGCCATCATGTCGCTGTGGCTGAGGAAAGTGCGGAAGGCGCGCATGGCGTCGGAGACTCGGCCGCCGCGCTCGACGATCTCCTCGTAGGCGCGTTCGGCGTCCATGTTCCACTCCCAGGTGTCCTCGAAGGCCATGATCTGCGAGGCAGAGCGCTCGCCGCTTTTCTCGGCGAAGAGCACGTTGTAGTCCTGGCGGCTGTTGAAGGGCGGGTCGAGGTAGATCAGATCGACCGATTCGTCCTTGATGTGCTCGCGCAGGACGACGAGGTTGTCGCCGTAATAGAGCTGATTTTTGTTCACTGAGACGGAATTCTAGCGCGGATGGAGGGCGCGCGTAATTGTTAGGCTTGGTCAGGGCTCATGCGCTGGCGCGGCCGTGTGCTGTGCGTCTCGCTGGACTTGGCACGGCTGGAAGCCGTGCCCTTCCCACTGGTCGGCGGGCCACATTGGATTAAGGGAGTGGGAGCTGGGTTCCACGCGGCACCGGTACCCGCCCCTTGCACAAAACGAAGCTGTGAAAAAACCACCCAGGAAGTCAATTGACAGAAAAATAAAGCGGGGTAAGCTCTGGGCATGGGCGAGCCTTTACTGCGCAGGATCAATCGCGAACAGATGTTGTGGCGGGCGGTGGACGTGGAACGACTGATCGAGGAAGATCATCCGGCGCGGGCGATGTGGGAACTGGTGGGACGCTTGGATTTGAGCGGCTTCTATGAAGGCATCGAGTGCAGCGCCGAGGAAGGCGGGCGACCGGCGTTTGATCCGCGGCTGCTGATCAGTTTGTGGATTTATGCCTACAGTCAGGGGATTGGGTCGGCGCGGGAAGTGGCGCGGCGCTGCGAATGGGAGCCGGCATTGCAGTGGCTGACGGGGTGCGAAGCGGTGAACTATCACACCCTGGCCAGTTTTCGAGTGGAGTACCGGAGCGAGTTGGATGAGTTGTTCACGCAAGTGTTGGGGCTGCTGAGCGCGGAAGGTCTGATCCGGCTGGAGCAGGTGGTGCAGGATGGGACCAAGATCAAGGCGCAGGCGGCGAACGACAGCTTTCAAGGGGCCGCGCGGATTGAGGAACATTTAGAACGGGCGCGGCGACGGGTGCGAGAGATGGGAGAACCGGATCAGGAAGCCAATCCGGACGGGGGAGAGCAAGCGCGGCGGCGGGCGCGACGCGAGCGCCAACAGCGGCTGGAGCAGGCTTTGGACGAGTTGCAAAAACTGCGTCCGCACAAGCCGCGAGCCCGGGCCCAGGATTGTCAGAGCTGTCCGCTGCAGCCGCAATGCTGTCCCGGCAATCAGCATCGTGGGCGCGGCCTGCTGCGCACCGTGGAGACCGAGGCCATGATCGCCTTCCGCCGCAAGATGGCCACGCCCCAAGCGCAGCAACAGTATCGCCGCCGCAGCCGGGTGATCGAGTTCTGCCACGCCTGGATCAAAAGCAAACTGGGTCTGCGCCAGTTCCACCTGCGCGGCCTGGCCAAGTGCAGACCGAGATGCTCTGGGCCTGCCTCACTTACAACTTCCAACAATGGATTCGCTTACGCCGACTGCAGGCCGCATCCGCTACCGCCTAGCCAGGCCAACCCTGACATTCTCCAACGCCTCAGTCTCAACCATCCCCAATTGATCCCCGATGCAACCTCGTTCCGCAACCCGCCCCAACGACTGCAGCAACAAGGTTTTTTCACAGCTTCAAAAAACGCAAGGAGCGGGGCACCCCCCTGGTCGCTTAAGCTCAAGAACCAGATCCGTGTTATCTCAGTCGTAGCCAGCCAGACACAGTGTCTCTCACGGAACACAATCCGTCCGTAAAGTCATTCCAGTAAGCAACCCAAAATCAGCGACATATGCTTTGGTCCCAGCCCTGCCATTGGGTTTGGCGTGAGCGCACGGGCGAACGCGGCGATAGGAAAAGCAGGTCCCTCCACTCCGCTTCGCTCCGGTCGGGATGACAGGTCGAATGTTCCGGTCGGAATGACAAGTCGAGTGTTCCGGTCGGGATGGCAGGTCGAATGTTCCGGTCGGGATGACAGGCCGAATGTTCCGGTCGGGATGACAAGTCGGTGGCTGGAACGCTGTGGTTAGGACTCTGTTGCCGCGACCGATGACTCAGCGCGCCGGGAGGATGCAATGCAAATCGTGATGACATTCATTTCAGTGATCGCCGGGATGACCTTCTCGCTGGCGATCGCCATTCTCGTAGAAGAGTGGATTTTCGGGAAAGTGTTCTGCCCGCTTTTTGCCCGGCAGGCAACACGCGTGAAATCCGGGCAGCAGCGCTAAGGCGCGGAAGGAGGACCTATGTTGTTCCTGAAATACTTGCTGATGTGGGGCGGCATCGGAATGATGGCGGTGGCCGCGGGAATTCTCGGCTATGACCTTTACCTTGAGATGCGATACCGGGGAGCGGTTGCAGCAGGCGGTCCGGGGCCGCTGCCGGCGGTTCCGCAGGTGCGCTGGCGGAGCGCGCTCGCGCTGGCGTTGCTGGCTTGGGGACCGATGCTGTTGGCGCTGGGCATCGTAGTGGTGCCCAGCGGCATGGCGGGAGTTCGCGTGAGCCAGACCAGCGGCACGCTGCCAGGGACGCTTTATCCGGGGGCGCACTTTGTAACGCCGCTCGCCGAAAACGTGGCGCTCTTTGACACACGCGACCAGTTGTTTACTACAGGCGCGTTGGAAGATGGCAAAGCCGAGACGGTCGCGAAGGCCAAGGCTGAGCCGCTCAACGTGCAGGCGAAGGAGGGACTGACCCTGGGCTTGGCGATTACGGTGCGCTACCGGCTCGATCCCAAGCGGCTGGATTCCATTCAAAGCAACTTGCCGCAACCCGTAGAAAAAGAGATCGTGCCAGCAGTCGTGGCGAGCGCTTGGCGCGAACTGGTGCCGAACTACACGGTGCGCGATGTGTTTGCGACGAAACGTGAAGAAGTGCGCAAGCGCGCCTCCGACGTCATCACGCAGAAATTGGCCACGGACGGAATCATTGTGAAGGAAGTGATGCTGCGCGATATCCAATTGCCGCCGGAATACGCGAAAGGGCTGGAGAGCTTGTTGCTCAAGGAGCAGGAGAACGATCAGATGGGCGTGCAGACTGAAATCCAGGCCAAGCAAGTGAGAATTTCGGAACTTGAGGCGGAGGCAACGAAAGCTCAGCAGGTGAAGCAAGCCGAGGGCGAGGCGCAAGTGCGGGTGCTGCAGGCGAAAGGCGAGGCCGATGCGATGCAGTACACGTTGCCTCTGAAACAGAAGCAGATTGAGCAATCGAAGCTGGAAGCGGAAGCTCGGAAAGAAACCACGGTAAAGAATGCCGAAGCCCAGGCTGAGGCCAAGGTGATCGACAGCAAAGCGGAGATGGAACGGCGCAAATTGCTGACTCAGGCCGAAGCCGACCGCATCCGTGTAACCGCGGCGGCGGATGCTGAACGAATGCAGAGCGAAGGCGCGATCCTGAAACAGAATCCGCTGCTGATTAATAAGATCGTGGCGGAACGGCTCTCGGACAAGCTGCAGATCATGATGGTGCCGGCGGACGGGAAGTTTTTCTTCGCCAATGACGTGCTGCGCAGCATGAACGTGTCAAACCATGCCAGCCAAGCGGAAGAGCCGGAAAATCAGGAACCAAAATAAGATTTGCGTAGCGCTGCCGTCCTGCCGGAGGCTGCTTCGGCTTCCCTCAGGACGGCGGTGCAGACTCACGGAGCAACCATCGGTGTCTACAACCAGTACAGGGGCTATATGCCGAGAACGACTTACAATGCGGCTTATGCTTTGCGCGTTCTGAAGATGCTCGTTCCCCTGTCAGACCGTCGGCGCGTTGCCCGCTTCTTGCTGTTGATGATGCTGCTCGTGCCAGTGTCCCGGGCAAGCGATTGGCGTGCGCCCGCCGAGCAACTGGCCCGAAAGATCGCGGTGGCTACGGGGCCGGGCGCGGTGGCCGTGAAGGTGGGAAACCGTTCGTCTCTCAGTAATAGTGAAGTCGAGGAAATCCGCCGGGCACTTCTCGCCGAACTCGGAGCCCTGGGCGTTCATTTTGTAAATGCAGATCAGGCTGCGGTCACGGTACAGATTTCGCTCTCCGAAAATTTGCAGGACTACGTTTGGGTGGCGGAGATTCATCAGGGCGACAACCAGTCTTCCGTAGTCATGGTTGCCGCGCCGCGACCGAATGCGGCAATGACCGAGCACCCGCCGGCAGGGCTGACGGTTCACAAAGCGCTCCTCTGGTCGGACGAAAACCGCATTCTTGATGTTGCGATGGTAAACGCAAACCCGCAGCACATGATTCTGCTCGAGCCGGAGAATATCTTGCTCTACCGGCTTCAAGACAGCCGTTGGCAGCAGGAACAGGAATTTCCCGTACCCCACTTGCATCCCTGGCCACGCGATCTGCGGGGCCGGTTGGTTCTGAGGAAAGATCACCTGTTCGACGCCTACCTGCCAGGGATTTTCTGCCGCAGCACGGCGACTGCGCCGCTCGCCGTCAACTGCTTCGAGAGCGATGATCCTTGGCCGTTAGTGACGTGGCCGTTGGGGGCAGAGCCGTCCGGCTTGAGTGCGTTCTTTGCTTCCACGAGAAATTTCTTTACTGGCGCACTTTCGCCTGGAATTGAAAAGCAAACCACGGCTCCGGCCTTTTATTCTGCCGCGGCGCTTCCGCGAAACAAATACACGCTTTGGCTCTTTGCTGCCGTGGACGGTCGAGTCCACTTGCTGGATGGCATCACCGATCAGACCGCGGCACGACTCGGCTGGGGCAGCGACATCGCCAGCGTGAAAAGCGGGTGCGGTCTGGGGTGGCAAATTTTAGCCACAGGAAATGGGGATGGCATGAGCGACACGGTGCGGGCTTTCGAAATCGCAGATCGCGAGCCGGTGGCCGTAAGCCAGCCGGTGGAGTTTACTGGCAACGTCACTGCGCTGTGGACGGAAGCAGACGCGAACAGCGCCATCGCGGTCTCGCAGAATTCGGAAACGGGGAGATATGAGGCTTACCGGCTTTCCCTTACTTGCGGCCTGTAGCCTGCTTGCGGCTGGCGTAGCCAACGCGGCCACGCGCCCGCATTACGGCGGAACTTTGCATGTCGCCATGCGAGCCGCTCCGGCTTCTCTCGACCCGGCGGATCCCAATCAGCCGGACTGGGCCGGGTCCCGCAATTTGTTTGCCCTGATTTTTGACACCCTGGTCTCGTTGGACGAGCAGGGCAGGACGAAACCGGCGCTGGCAAATTCCTGGCAGTCGGAGCCGGGCTACCAACGCTGGGAATTTTCTTTGCGGCAGGGCGTTACTTTTCAAGGCGGAACGCCGGTTACGCCGGATGCTGTGGCCGCTTCCTTGCGTGCCGTGAATCCAACCTGGAAAGTGTTTCCCACGGGAGACGCGGTCACCATCGAGCGTGATTCCCCTGCCCCCGACCTCCCTGCAGAACTGGCTTTGCGGCGCAACGTTATTGCTAAGCGGGAAAGTGGAAGAATCGTGGGCACGGGTCCGTTTGCAGTCACGCAGTGGGACGCAGGGAAGAAACTTGCCCTGGTGGCGCGTGACGACTATTGGGGCGGCCGTCCCTTCCCGGATTCCATCGAAATTGAAATGGGAAAAAGTTTTCGCGAACAAATGATTTCCTTCGATCTGGGTAAGGCACAGGTGATCGAGGTGGCGGCAGAGCAAGCGCATGGAGCGTCGGCGGAAGGCCGCCGCGTCGAGCGCTCGGCTGCGATGGAACTGGTGGCGCTGGTCTTCAGCCACGATCCCCAGTCGCCCGCGGATGGGAGACAGCGCCAGGTTCTGGAGCTTAGCATTGATCGCGAGTTGCTGAACAATGTTGTGCTGCAAGGTGGCGGCGAGCCTGCCGGTGGACTTCTGCCCAACTGGATGAGTGGTTACGCATTTGTTTTTCCCGCCAGTGCGAACCTGACGCTTGCGCAGCAGGAACGCGCGGAGGTGCAAACGACAACCCTGTGGAGTCTCGGCTACGACGCCGATGATCCCGTGGAACGGGTGCTGGCCGAGCGAATCGCGCTGAGCGCACGCGATGCCGGACTCCGGCTGCAGCTTGCTACCGGGAATACAGCAGATGTGCGGCTGGTCCGGGTTCCGTTGGCTTCGCTCGACGCTCACGTTGCGCTTGGGGAACTGGCGGCAGCACTGGGGCTTCCACGGCCTAAATTTGCAGGTAATTCCGTGGATGATCTCTACAGCGCGGAAAATTCCTTGCTGCAAGCGCAGCGGGTTATTCCTTTGCTGCATCTGCGGGCGGCCTGCGGCGTGTCTGCGACGGTGAGGAATTGGAGTGAAGTCCGCGATGGCAGCTGGGGCTTGCCAGATGTCTGGCTCGCCGCGGAGAAACCATGAGTCTCCGGCGTAAGCTTCTAATCGTATTCGCGCTGACCGTGTTCCTGTCGGTCGCGGCGGTGGCCTGGATCATCTCGTCGCTTACGCGTCGCGCTTTTGAGAAGGCCAACGAAGAGCGCACGACCGCTCTGGTGGCGCAATTCCGCCGGGAGTTCGATCGGAGGGGCGGGGAAGTCGTACAGCATGTGGAAACCGTCGCCTCGAGCGAGGCGGCAACCCACATGGCACTCGCGCTGAGCCATGGCGCCCCGGACTACGGAGCGTATCTGAACCAAGCAAGAACGATGGCAGAAAGTCAGCAGCTGGACTTTCTTGAATTCGTGGATAGCCAGGGGACAATCATTTCGTCGGCACAATGGCCGGCGAAATTCGGCTACAAGGAAACTTTCTTTCCCACGGGCGCGGCTCCCCAACAGGCCTTTCTGCAGCAGGAAGAACTGCCGGAGGGCGCCGCCTTAGGTTTGTGTGCGATCAGAACGGTGGACGTGGGAGATAAGGCGCTCTTCGTAATCGGAGGCCGGCGGCTGGATAAGAATTTCCTCGCCGGGCTCGAACTTCCCGCCGGCATGCGAGCCATGTTTTATCAGAATCTCGGATCCGGGTTTTCTCCCGAACTTTTGATCGATCCTTCCGGCGCAGTGAGACAGTCGGATCAGATTGCGCCGCTGATCCGGCGGGTCCAGCAGCAGCGGCAGGAAATCACAACCCTGATTCACTGGTCCTCCGACGCTGCCGATGACGAGACTATCGATGCGATTCCACTCTCCGCCTCGTTGACCGGTCAAGATAATCGGCTGCTGGGAATATTGTTGGTGGGGAACTCTCGCCGCGCTTACGTGGAACTGCGCCAGCACATCCGATCCGCCGCCTTGTTGTCGGGAAGCGCGGGCGTATTGTTGGCCATTCTGCTGAGCGGTTGGGCCGCCGCACGGGTTACTCGCCCGGTGGAGCAACTCGCGCAAGCCGCGCGGGAAGTGGCTTCGGGCAACTGGAATGCGCAGGTCGCGGTTACTTCCTCTGACGAGTTAGGCGAGTTAGCGGATTCCTTCAACCGCATGACTCGCGAACTGCTGGAACAAAGGGAGCATTTACTGCAGGCGGAGCGAGTCGCAGCATGGCGTGAGTTGGCGCGGCGCCTGGCGCATGAGCTGAAGAATCCTCTGTTCCCGCTGCAGTTGACGGTGGAAAATCTGCTGCGAGCGCGCCAGCAGAGCCCGGAGCAATTCGACGAGATTTTCAAGGAAAGCTCTTCCGCACTGCTCGCTGAGATTGCGAACCTCAAAGCCATTATCTCGCGCTTCAGCGAGTTTTCAAAGATGCCGCAGCCGCAGTTCCAGGTGGTACAACTGAATGACGTGGTGCAGAATGTGGCCCGGCTGTTTCAGGCGCAGTTGCGCGCGCCGGAGCGCGTCCCGATCGAATGTAAACTGGAGCTTGCCGAACCGATGGAGCCGATTGGCGCCGACGCGGAACTTCTGCACCGCGCGCTCTCGAACCTGTTGTTGAATGCGATGGATGCCATGCCCCAAGGCGGAACACTCACGTTACGAACACGGCGGGAGGGCGATCGTTCTTACGTCGAGGTTTCCGATAGCGGCATCGGGCTCACGCCGGAAGAGTGCGAACGCCTCTTCACTCCTTATTACACCAGTAAAGCGCATGGCACTGGCCTGGGGCTCGCCATCGTGCAGTCGGTGATCAGCGATCATGGCGGCAGAATCAATGTGCGAAGCGAACCCGGACGTGGGACAACATTCATAATCGAACTGCCGGCCAATGCCGACAAGCTGCGAGCTCCTGAGCAGGCCCGCGGCCCATCCCCTGCAGCACCTTGAGGAGTAATTTGGCGACGCAAAAAGCGAACCTCCTGATTGTGGACGACGAGGCCAACACCCTGGCCTCGCTCTCACGCGCGTTTCGTCTCGCAGGCCATGAGGCCACGGTGTGTGACAACGCGGTCAAGGCACTTGAGCTCACCAAAGAGCAAAACTTCGACCTGGTCTTTTCTGATGTGGTCATGCCCGGCAAGGACGGGCTTTCTCTGCTCGAAGATCTCCGGTCACAGGGCATTACGGTTCCAGTGGTCATGATGTCGGGGCAGGCCCACATCGACATGGCAGTGCGAGCCACGAGGCTGGGCGCACTCGACTTCCTGGAGAAACCGATCTCCACGGAAAGACTGCTGCTCACGGTGGAGAACGCACTGAAGCTGCAGCGCCTGGAATCAGAGAATCGCCAGCTTCGCCAGCGCCTGGGCAAGCACGAGATCATCTGGACCGGGGAAGTTATGCGGAAGATTATGACTCAGGTAGAACGCGTGGCCGCCAGCGAATCCCGAGTCTGCATCCTGGGAGAAACCGGCACGGGAAAGGAACTGGTTGCCCGCACGCTGCATGAACGCAGCCCACGCGCGTCGGGTCCGTTCGTCACTTTGAACTGTGCCGCAGTCCCGGCGGAGTTGATCGAGTCTGAATTGTTCGGGCACGAGAAAGGTTCTTTCACCGGCGCCGCCGGGCGTCACATGGGAAAGTTCGAACAAGCGGATCACGGCACAATCTTTCTGGACGAAATCGGGGACATGCCCTTGCCCATGCAAGCCAAGCTGCTGCGGGTGCTCGAAGAAGGCGAAGTCGAACGCATCGGCGGCGACAAACCAATTTCCGTGGATGTGCGCGTGCTGGTCGCCACCCACCGCAACCTGGAGAGTCTGATGCGCGAGGGCAAGTTTCGTCAGGATCTGTTTCACCGCGTTTACGTATTTCCGCTCGCCCTGCCGCCCCTGCGCGAGCGTCGGGAAGATATTCCCGCGCTGGTGGAGCATTTCGACCAGCAGGTTTGTGCCCAGAATAGTTGGAAGACGATCGCCTTCACTCCGGAAGCCATCGAGGCGCTTACCATTTATTCTTGGCCCGGCAACATACGCGAACTGCGCAACGTGGTGGAGCGCCTGATGCTGTTGGCAACCGGGGAACAGGTGACCCTTGAGAGCGTGCGCTCTGCTTTGCCCGCTGCTGCTGATATTTCCCCCGCACTTGGAATGGGCTCAGGACCGCTGGCCGATCGCGTGGCCAACTTCGAGCGCGAGACGATTCTGGCGGAACTGAAGCGCAGCAGCTACCACATGACAAATGCTGCCAAGGTGTTGGGACTGGAGCGCAGTCATCTCTACAAGAAAGCGGAGCAACTGGGAATCGACATCCAAAAGCATCGTCGCGAAGACGAGGCTGATGCCGGTTAGAACCCCAGTCAGTGTGCGGAGTTACTATTTCCCCACGGGAGGCATGACCAGAAAAAAGTGATAGACTATGGGCTCCGCACGCGCCGGAGAGGTGGCAGAGTGGCCGAATGCGGCGGTTTGCTAAACCGTTGTACGGGCTAACACCTGTACCGAGGGTTCGAATCCCTCCCTCTCCGCCAGGTTTTCAATCACTTACATACCGTGCAATCCGTAGCGCAATCCGTTTAGCTCTGTGGCAGCGCCAGACGAACGATTTTCTCGTGCGCCTGTCGCATGTCCGCTGTGGCTGCTGCCCCGTAAACGTTCATCGTGGTGCGGATGTCCGTATGACGCATGAGGCGTTGCTGCACGCCCACCGGGGTGCCAACAGAATCCAGCCACGACCTGTATGTGTGACGGAAGGTGTGGGAACTAAGCGGGTTAGTTCCAGCTTTCACCGCAGCCCTGCGAATCGCCCGCCAAACTCCTGCATAGGAGAACGGCAAGCGGCCAATCTGCGCTGGGGAAGCGAACATCCAATCTCCCGGTGCGGAGAACTGAGTTGTCTGCTTCCATTGCTTTAGCACTCCCAGCATTTCGGCGTCGATGTGCATGGAACGCTGTGACTCAGGCGTTTTCACGTCATCAACGACTTGATGCACGATGCCGCGTTCGATGCGGAGCGTGCAGTTCAGCCACTCCACGTCGGACCATTTCAGCGCCAGGCACTCGCTGATGCGAAGGCCAAAGCAGACACAGACCAGAGCCATCGTGCGAAAGGGTTCCTCCATGTGCCCGATAAGGTGCTGAAACTCCCCCACGGTCAAGCTGCGGGGTTGCCGTGTGCGTTTGCTTGCTCCTTTAACCGTGACCAATTCCATCGGATTGCGCTGCACGGGCACGTATCCGCGCCACATGGCGAAATCCCACAAAACACGCATCAATCCACGAATGTGGACCTTGGACTTGGGTGCCAGTTTCAGAGATTGCAACCACAGGTCAATAGGACGTGCCTCTAGCTCCTGTATCATTCGGTCGCCCCAGGTCGGAATGATGTAGTGATTGAGCCACGTATTGTAGCCCTGTCGTGTCATCGTCCGCTGTGGCATTTTCTCTGCTCGGTACTGTTCCACCAACGCACGAACCGTTGGCAAGTTACTGTTCGGTCTGACTTGGTTTTCCATCGCATCCATAAGAGGCTTGGCGGCCATCGATGCGGATGCCTTGGTTGGGAAATCGCGACCAGAGCCAATCACCTTGGAGCGTCGCTTGCGATTCTCCCACCACAGGAAATTCCAAGTCCTCCGTCGTTTGTCAAAAACCACACTTCCTGTCTTAAACCGTGCAGCCCTTTTCATTGCTCCATCCTTTCCGCAGGGCGCACGGATGGCGTAGTGGATGGTAGCACGGGGGATTCCAGAAGAGCCGCGTCTAAATCCGCCAGCCGAAAGCGCCAGACCCGGCGCTTCGTGCCCGACAGTGCAAAAGCTTTCACTTTGCCCTGGCGGACCCAGAGCAATAGCGTGCGATGCTTGACCTTCAGGTATTGCGCTGCTTCCTCAACTGTCAGCCATTCGGACTGGAGATTGGTCGTCATTCTGCCTGCTTTACGGAGCGGTTGAAGACTCGGTGATAGACCGAAAATATCTAAGGCGCTCTATTCCACGGGGCGTAATCCGGTACGCAACCCGTGACCAGCCTTGCGCCCGTTCCAGAAGTCCTTGTCTACACAGACGGGATAAATAACTGTAGACAGAACTGCGCTGCGGGTTCCCTTGTAGACATTTCCTTATTTCATCCGGCGTTATGAATCTCGAACTTGCCGCAAATATCTCAAGCACTCTTCTTTTGGTCATGGTTCTCCGCTAGTGTGTAACGCTCTCCTATTTCGACAAGAATCAGCCGTTTGGTGTAATAGGCGTACAAAATCACTCGGCTGTAGACAGAAACCGAAATTCTTAACCGTTCGGATTCGGCACGTAGCCGTGAAACCAACTCTTCGGGCAACCGGACATCGAGTTTGGCGTCCAGACGTTGTGGAACGTCAGGCAGCACAGAAAAGTCGTACTGGCCGTCCGGCGCGTGCATGAGAATCACGCGAACGATCTCCGGGACCGTCATTTTCGAGTGAACCGCGTGACCACGAACGGTGCGTTCCAGCGCCGCTGGCAGGCGAAGCGAGATAACCGCAGTCATTGCTTTCCTCCCACGATGGTTTTCAGGCCGTTCAACACCTTCGATCCGTTGCTCCCATCGGTTTCTTTGGCAGGCTCGATTTGCTTTTGTAAAAGGTGCTGGGAGCGCGAACCGTTGTAAAAGATGCGGGCGGAACAGAAGCCACAATTGATAAAGGGCCGCTTGGTCCGGGTCACAAACACGGCGACTTTATGCCCGCACACTGGGCAGGGAGCAATCCCCAGCTCCGGCATTGCGGGTGCCAGTTCCATCATGGGCCTGTCCTTGGCGCTATCTTCCGCTGGTTTCAGCGCCAGACTTCGGAAAATGCTCTTGCGTGGTTTATCTTTGTCTTCATCCATGTTCAATTCACCGTTGGCGGAATCGACGATCCTGCTGGTCCGCCTTTAGAGATTCTCTAAAGGCACTCTGACTCTACTGCCAAGCTGTTTAGAGGTCAGTTTCACGAAAGGAGAAGGAAATGAAACGTTCCTGGAAGGAGAAGCTCGACGAAAAGGGTGTGAATTTGGTAGAGGCGAGCGCCAAAGCGCGGAAGATTAGGCCCCTTGCAAACACGGATTTCAACGAGATAACCCGTTGGCTCAGGGAGTTAAGGGTCGTCCTGTCCGCCTATCCCCAACTAGAGCAAAAGCGAAAGGTCAAGCTCGACCCAGAGTTCGCTCGACTCTATCTCCGTGCCTGTCGGGACGTTGAACTGGACGAAGAAAAGACACGGCTGTTGTTGGAGAACGAGGAATTTCCCTTGCTGCGGGCCGAGGAATTGGAGTGGACAGAGCGCATAGCCCTGGTATTGGAAGCTGACCAGAACAAGCGAATCGAGGTCTACGAGGCTGTGGCGTGCGGGATTGTGTGGCTGCGGCAAATGTTTTCCGGGGGCTTGAAAAAGCAACTCGGTACGAAAGCTCCCCGCCCTTTTGAATTGTTCTGGGCAATAGCGCAGAACCTCGATTGGGCCGCAGAAATGTTTCGCGGAAACGTCACGAAACCACCCGGCAGGTTCAACGTCGAGCTGGCGAGCTTGGCAGATGCCATACTGGAGCACCAGACGGAACCGCTTACGCAGGTGGAGCTGTATTCGGCACTAAAGTCGGCAGGGGCAGTACTACCCGAGGACCCAGAGGCCTTTCGCCTGTGGCTGCACCGGGCAAGAAAACGGGGGTTAGTTAAGAGATTTCACTCCCGGACGCACTAATACACGCCGCGTGTGAAAATGAACTGCCGAACCTGTCTCTTATGCGGAAGCTGCGTGGCGTGACCTCAGGTATGGAACAACGATAAAGAGCACTTAGACCGAGGAATGGCTGGTTCGCGGACCATGACTGTCTGAAGTTTAGAAATCGATGACAAAATGTCCGAGTTTTGGACACTCTTTCAATCGCTGAAATCATCGCGCGTTTTTTTTACAATCGCCAACTAATACGATTCGTAGGACATCCTTGGATTGGGTGATTTCTGTCACGATGATCCGTGATAAGGCCGCTTGACATCTGGCGCGAACAGGTACAGAAACGACCAATACAAACTATACAAAGTCCTTTGACAAAAAGCTGGTCTGTATGGCACGTTTCGCTGTTGTTCTCTCACTCCTAGTAGCCGCAGTTCCGTTTACGCTCGGCAAGACTAGTAAGCCAACCGCAGCGTCCTACCTCCTTAGCTCTGCAAGGTCCGTTTACATCACAAGCCCCTCAGGCGACGAATTCGGTATGTTCCCAATGCCCGAGGACAAAGAGGCGCTCGTTGCAATGCGGGGAGCTATAGCAAACAGTCAACAGTTGCGCATGGTGTACGCCAAGGAGAAGGCGGACATCATCGTCGTGGTGAGCAGCCGGGCTAGGAGAGACGCGATCCGGGTACTCGACGGCCAAACGCCCACAAAATGCATCTGGCATCTCGCCGAGAAAAACGGTCTCCGGGGGACTGACCCTCCGCTGGCCAAGGCGCTGGAGGCAGAACTGGAAAACGCTCGTAACACAGCGACCCGATTGGAGCCCACGGAGAAATAACAGGTTTCTGAGCTTAACCAGCGACGGAACTATATGCAGGAGGAAACGACAGTGACTCGTAATGTGGCGGTATTGCTCACGATGTTCGGTTGTCTTTTGGCTGCCCCACCAAACTCTTTTGCTCAAAAAAGCGACCAACAGGCCCTAAAATTGGCGACTCAGTCGATAGCCGCGCTCACCGGTAGAACATCCATCGCCGACATAACCCTTCAAGGCAATGCCACGTGGAGGGTCGGGCCAAACAAGGAGACCGGTTCTGTGACGTTGATGGCGAAGGGTATCGGCCAAAGTCGGGTCGACTTGAACATGAGCAGTTTCCAGCGTAGCGATATCCTCGATAACTCCACCGGCATTCCCCAAGGTGCTTGGGTCCTCAACGGCGGCGAAACGAAGCATTACGCTCCTCACAACTCCTGGACAGACTCCGCCTGGTTTTATGCGGGGCTTTCATCTCTCGCAGCCGGGCTCTCGAACCCAAGCGTCATACTCTCCTACGTTGGTCTGGAAAATCGAGGAAACCGCTCGGTCCAACATCTGCGGTCTTACATGGTCCCGGAAAGACGTGGAAACGGGCTCCTCCGAGATTTGCCAAAGTCGTACTCGTACCTTGCAAGGCCGTCAAGCATTCAGCGACTGAGCACACAGGACTTCTATTTGGATTCGGGTTCCTTCTTCCCCGTGGCAATCACATTCAACACCCACCCCGATAACGATCCAAGCACTGACATTCGGATCGAGATTGATTTTTCCAACTATCAGGTGGTTAACGGTGTGCGGCTGCCATTTCACATTCAGCGGTTTGTTCAAGGTTGTCCCACGTTGGACATTAGTGTCAGTAACGGCACTGTAAACTCAGGCCTTTCCGATGGCTCGTTCGCCATTCGACAATGAAAATGCAGAAGGAGAAACTTGTGAAGAATTCTAGCCGCCTCATTCGTTGCCTTTGCTTTGTCGGCTTGCTTCTAGGCGCTCGCTTGAGTTTTGGGCAGGTTGTGACTGGAACGCCTCCCTTCAGCAGCCTCGGCGGAGGCCCTTTTGACACCTTGGATCTCGGAAATCTCAATGTGCATTTTGCCATTCCTGTGGTGAACAAAGCTGGTCGGGGAATTCCCTTTAACTACGCCTTGAGCTACGACTCGTCGATTTGGACTCCGGTGACGGGCGGCGGTAGCACATATTGGACGCCGGTGGCGAACTGGGGCTGGCGAGCAACTACGGAGAGCCTAGCCGGATATGTCAGCAAAAAACTCCACTTTAATATACAGTGCGGTTCTTGGTGGACTTTCACCTATCACGACCCAAGTGGTACACCTCACGACTTTCCGTTATATCCAGCGATAGACCCCAACCAAAATTGTGGCACGTTAAAGGGAAGCGGTGTGGCCCCAGACGGATCGGGCTACGGCATTTATGTTGACGCCTCGGGAGCCCCATGGACGGCGACTGTGTTTCCTCCATCGGGCGGGAGCATATACTTCCCCGACCTCAATTCGTCCCAGACCGGCGCCGCGACGATTACCGACCCCAACGGAAACTACATCCAGACGACCGACGGTCTAAAGTTTACTGACACAACCGACCAATCAGGAACGACAGAGTTGACGATCTCCTCGGGTTCAAACTGGACAAAGTACACGTACACTGCCCCATCGGGGGCAAGCGCAGTTTATGAGGTCGATTATCAATCATATCCGGTCGAAACACATTTCAACTGCTCTGGGATCACAGACTTCGGCCTGCAAAACATTTCTCTGGTGAGTAGCATCACGCTTCCTGACAATTCCCAATACACCTTTACTTATGAAAAAAGCGATTCGACGCCGCACTATTCGGGCCGCATCGCATCCGTGACGTTGCCCACAGGAGGCAAGATCTCTTACGCGTATACCGGCAGCAATAATGGCATCGAATGTGCCGACGGGAGCGCCGCTGGGCTGAATCGGACTACCCCTGACAGCTCTACCGCCTGGACATATGTACGTAGTGGGACTATCCCGTCAACCACAACAACGGTCACGAGTCCCCCCGACCCCAATACCGGTAACAAGAATCAGACGGTCATCAACTTCTATAACGGCTACGAAACTCTGCGCAAGGTTTATTCCGGGTCCAGCTCAATTCAACAGACGGTGCAAACCTGCTACAACACTAGCTGCAGCACCAATCCTTACGCGCCGATCACCCAATTAAACGTGTATCGTTCCGTGGATGGGACAAATGGCACCAACAGTTCGCAAACTCAGGTCACCTACAATAGTACAAGCGGGCTTCCCACAGATACGCAACAGTTGTTCTGGAACACGAACAATTGGTCAAAGCTTTCGGATCAGGCCACCAGCTACACTTCATACCAAAACCCGTTCGACCCCAGCAACACCATCAAGTTTTATCGACCCAGCACGGTAACCGCATACGATGGCAGCAGCAACATGAAGGCTAAGACCGCCTACGCGTATGACCAAAATGCACTGCAGACAACAACCTCGCCCAACCACAACACAACCTTCAGTGGAAGTCGCGGCAATGTTACAACCATCACTCGATATGTAACGAGTTCTGCCACGCTCAGCCAGCAATTCTGGTATAACGACACGGGTACACCTTATAAGATCGAGGACGCTAACCAAGCATTTACCTACTATTATTATACTTCCTGTGGAAACAGTTTTCTCACTTCAGTCACCCTACCCGTGAATAGTATGTCCAGATCAATGACCTGGAACTGCACAGGCGGCGTGATGACATCCTTCACGGATGAAAACAGCCAAGAAGTCAAGATCAACTATACGAAGGACGCATACTTCTGGCGACCGGAGAGCGCCCAGGACCAACTGCAAAATGTCACTAACTTCACATATTCCAGTCTGACGCAGACTGAGAGTTACATGAACTTCAACGGCCAGATTTCTACCGTAGACGTTCTGACCACGCTTGATGGACTTGGACGACCGTACCTTACCCAGCGGAAGCAGGGCCAGAGTTCGTCCTTCTACGATTCTGTCGAGCAACAGTACGACGCCTTGGGCCGACCTTATTGGACATCGGTGCCCTACGCGGCAGGGGCGGGAGGCTCGGCTCCCAGCGGCACCCCTGAAAACATTACCTACTACGACGGCGCAGGCCGCCCGATTAAGACGACCTACGGTTACACCACCAGCAGTAGTGGGCCAATCGTGAACGTGAGCTATCCGAATTTGAACGACGTGTATCAGAGCCTCGCTCCGGCTCCGAGCGGGGAGAAGACTAAAGACCGGCAGATGGAGTATGACGCGGTTGGCCGCTTGACTTCTGTATGCGAGGTCACAAGCACCTTGTCAGGGAATGGTACTTGCTACCAGATTTCTTCATCCACCGGGTATTGGACTAAATACGCCTACGACAGCCCGATAAATTCGATGAAGGTCACGCAGAGTGCCCAAGGCGGAACCGCACAGACCCGGACCTACCAGTACGACATGCTAGGTCGCCTGACCTCCGAGACCAACCCGGAGAGCGGAACCACGCAGTACTATTGGGATACCGGCAATTCGGCCTGTGGCGCATATACGAGTAATGGGGACCTGATGGCAAAGAGTGATAACGCCGGTGTCTCGATTTGCTATGGCTATGACGCGATGCATAGGCTACTCGGTTTTGGTCCGACCAACAGCACAAATTGCACAGGCTATGTATATGATGCTCCACCAGCGGGCGTGAATCCGCCGAGCGGCAGCAATCTGCAGAACACGGCAGGTCGTCTGATCGAGGCTTACACCAACAACCAGTGTAATGGCCATTCCAGTATTGTTACGGATGAATGGTTTGGATACTCCGCACGCGGCGAGGTCACTGACATCTACATGGAGACGCCCAATTCCAACGGCTATTACCACATTAACAAAACGTACTGGGCGAATGGCGCGTTGAAAATCCTGAGCGATTTGCCGGGAGTGCCAACCATTTATTACGGAGCTTCGGATGGATCGGGCCTGGATGGGGAAGGTCGCGCAACACAGGTTACGGCGAGCTCTGGACTGAGCCCCGCGACAGAGATCGACTACAATAACAGCTCTCTCCCGATTGGGGCGATGACCAAGCTTGTCTACGGCTCGGGGGCCTTCGATACTTACGCTTACGACACAAAGACCGGTAGCATGAATGGATATGCCTTTTATGTTGGCTCTTCGGGGCAGGCTGTGATGGGCACACTGACTTGGAACCAAAACGGCACCTTACAAACACAGAATATTGTCGATCCGTTCAACAGCGGGAATCAGCAAAACTGCACTTACGCTTACGACGATCTTGCGCGTGTAAACAGCGTCAATTGTGTCAATGGCAGCACCAACGTCTGGAATCAGAACTTCACTCTTGACGCGTTCGGCAACATCGCCAAGACCGTCCCCTCGGGGGGAACCGGCACCAGCTTTCAAGCCTCCTACGTACAGCCGAATGGATCGATCAACAATCAAATCTACTCGTTGCCCGGATTCAATCCGACCTATGACGCGGACGGGGAACTTACCAACGACAGCTTTCATCAGTACCAGTGGGATGCGCAAGGCCACATGACCTCGGTCGACTTGAATTCTCAACTCTCCGTCCAGACGTACGATGCCTTCGGCCACATGGTCGAGCAGAACTGGAATAATGGTGGCTGGATCGGCCAGTTCTTGTACGATGAAAATGGCTACCGATTCGGGTTTAGCCATCCTGGGGTAGTCGGGTGGACGTATGTTCCGTTGCCGGGGGGAGGGCAGGTGGCTTACACGGGTGGGACGCCAGCAAACTACGACGTACATCCCGACTGGCAAGGAAGCGGGCGTTTCAGTTCGACGCAAAGCCAGCTAGGCACTCCCCCAGTCTCGGACATGGCCTTCGCCCCGTATGGAGAGCGCTATGCCATCACTGGACAAGCGTCCCATGCCCTCTTCGGAGGTATACACGAAGAGCTCACGCTCGATCTGTTTGACGCGACGTTTCGGGAATACCATCCGACGCAGGGGCGCTGGATTTCACCCGACCCGGCGGGACTGGGTGCCGTGGACATGACCAACCCACAGACCTGGAACCGCTATGCCTACGTGATGAACAACCCTCTGAGCTATGTTGATCCGACGGGCCAGTACTGTATGCTGTGGTTCCGCGAAGACCATCTGCATCCCTGTTCGCAAGGCAGCTTTGCCAATTTCTTTGAACAGCTCTTCTTTCTGGGTGCTTGGGGTTACAATGATCCGAGCGACGACAATAGGTGGGTACAGAGTGACTTGCCTCCGGGATCGTTGACAAACGGTGGGTTGGCCGCAAACAACGGGCCTGTGGTTCTGAAGAATCCCTGCCAAGTCCAAGGCCGCGCTCTACCGCCAGGTGCATATGCAACGCAAGGACAGCAAGCGAACGGCAGCACTGTGAACTTTGCTTTGGACGTTGCCATGGGTTTTCCTGCCGGTCATTACCTTGATCCGCAGCCGCTTGCATCTGGAAACGTGTTTCAAAGGCAGGCATACGGAAACTATACGTTCGGGGTTTACATGGCAGCCGCCGGGGTTTCGCTAAACACAGCCTTGTCCGGGGCGAACACGTACGCCTTTTTCTTCTCCAGCTATTCCAAGAGCACACCGATGGACCCGAACCAGGGATCGCTCCCAGCGGCTAGCGTCACGAACATCACGAACGGGTACAACGCCTACGCGAACGGCACCGTATGCCACAACTAGAGGTGATTCGAATGAAGCCAACGATGCGAGGGCGTTCCTGGAGCCTCAAACTGATTCTGCTGCTAACCTCTGGAGTCTGCCCTCTCCTTTCCGGCTGCGGAAGGTCGCAAACACTTTGGTCGACGGAATCCCGATCTCCCGACGGAAAAGTGATCGCCAACGCGTCTACGGTCGTGACAGGCAGGGGCTTGTCAATAGTGAGTAACACGATGACGGACGTACAGCTGAAATGGGCTAAGGGATCACGGGGCGAAACATCGATTCTTGAACTCGCTGACGCGACCGATGACCCGGTGGACACACGTGTGGAGATGAACTGGTTAACTCCAACCCATTTGGAGTTGACGGTTAAGGGGAATCAGAGCGTCGTCTTTCAAGCGGTCAAGTGGGATGGCATTGACATTTCTGTACGAGACCTCAGCAAAGCCGCCGAGAACAGGAATGCGACTAAAAGTCTAGCGCCAACTCCTCCGGCTGTTGCTTACCAGAAAACGACCGGGCCGCCATCCGGCCACTGAGCAAAGTGTGTGCCCTTGGAGTTCCTGGGGGCGGTTTAGAGCTGCGATCTGGGGTGAGATAGTTTTTCCTTTAGCCGCCGATCCGCCGCTGGCTTTCCCGATCTGCCGCTGTCCGGGGTGTCGTTCGGGTGGTTCCGGGCGTCCTGTTTCGTGGTTACTGTGCGGTACCGGTGGGAAGTGAAAAGCGCGCCGCCTACGGCGTCGGGTGGAGGGGTGACACGTCACCCCCGAATGGGTGCTGCGCGCGAACGGCGCGTTGGCGCGCGCGAACTTGTTGAAAGCAGAGCAGCTAAAGAAAAAATCCCGCCATCGGGTTGCTGTGCAGCAACCGCAGGTTAGCGCAGGCGAACTTGTTGATTTTTAAGCCCGCCCTGCTACTCTCGGCTTGTAATCCCTGAAGGAAGCCAAATCATGGTGAAGCCGCCGCTGCGCACGAAATCCATCGGTTTCAAAGTGAGCGAAGAGGAGTACGCGCAACTGGAAACGGCGGCGCAGGCCGACGGGCAGACGCTCGGGGAGTGGTGCCGGGAGGCGGCGGTGCTGGGGAGCGCGAACGGCCAGCCGTCGAAGGCTGGGCCGGGAGGAGCCGAGGCCCAGGCGCTCATGGCCGAGCTGGTGGCGCTCAGGGCGATCCTGCTCAATGTGCTCTTCAAGCTGGCGAACGGAGAGAAGCCGACGGCGGAGGAGATGCAACGGCTGATCGACCGGGCCGACGCGGACAAGCTGAAGAAGGCGCGGGAGCGGTTGGCGCAGGCGGCAGGGCCGGAAGTACATCCAGAAGAAAAATCCTGAAAATATTTTGATCGTTTTTCCTGTTTCTGGGTTCCTAGATAAGTAGGGGACCAATGCAGGTGGAGGTGTGTCCATGAGCCGGGTGTGGGGACGGGAGGAAACGTATCGCTGGCCGAGCGACAAGCCGGTGTGGACGATCACGGCGCTGGCGCTGACGGTCGTGGCCGTGCTGGCGGCGGCAACGCATGAGTACCTGCGGGAATGGACGTACTTTCAGCAGGCGTATCTGGGGACCTACATCGGCAGCGAAGTGCGGCTGTGGTCGAAGACCACGCCGTCGCTCGTGGCGTATCGAATCGAGGGCAAACAAAAGCGGGCGGCGGTGGACCGGGACCTGAGCGATCCGGCGGTGGTCGTTGGCAAGGAGACCCAGGGCAAGGCGAAGCTGGAATGGGAGCGCGGGACGTACAACAATGCGGAGCTGCGCCAGTGGTTAGAGCGGGCGATCTACGGAGGGCAATCGCCGTGGCTGCTGCTGTGGGCGGCGACGTGGAAGGTGGGCGCGGGCGTGCTGCTGGTGGGGCTGGCGTTGGCGCTTCCGCGCGACCGCCAGCGGCGGCGGATGCGGAAGTACGGGCGCAGGACGAAAGGCCCGGAGCTGGCAACGGCGGCGCAGTTCAATCGCAGCCAGCAATCGAATGGCGTCGGTTTTATCACCAAAGAGCGGCGCACGCTGGGCGAGTTCTTGTTGCAGCGCGAGGGCAAGATGGTGCGCGTCCCGCGCGAGCGGGAAAGCTCGCACTTCCTGATGAT
>CAVYPX010000013.1:0-19688 GCA_963770485.1 uncultured Acidobacteriota bacterium | reverse complement strand
GTTGATTCGATCTTTATCGAACCAGATGCTACCGTCTCGTTGAACCGCAATGAGCAAAGCATCTTCACGAGCGGCACCCCGCATCACAGCCGGGTGCGAAACGCTCGCTAAGTCTATTGCCACACCTGCCGCATTTCGGGGAGAGTCGACCACCATCGAGGCAGGCAAGAGGAACATTGCCACCAGCGCAAACATGACGCTCGCAAGGCCAGCCACGTCAATCCTACAAATAAGCTTCGCTGATTTTTGACGCATCGACGCAGTCACCTACAGCTGCTGCCGATATTCTTGCGCCGATCAAGCGTCCTGAAAAGTAACTGTTGTAATCAGTTACTCCTTTCTCGTCGACGTTATCAACGAACTCATGTACACCAGACTCACCCGGCGCTGGGGGCCAACCACAGCCCGGAGGCTCTTATCTTGCCCGTGCCAGCACCAGGGTCACGTCGTCCGGTTGTTCGTTGGCCCCGATCCAATCATCCACCGCCGCCGTGACAATTTCACTGATGCGGGCCAGCGGCAAATCGCGATTTTCGCGTAACAAGTTGATCAGCCGGCGTTCTCCGAACTCACCAAAATCATTCTCCGGCTCGGTGACGCCGTCGGTATAGGCCAGAAGCAGCTCACCGGGCCGAAGTTGGACCGAGCCTTCTTCATAACTCTGGTGATCAAATAACCCAACCACGGTCCCGCCACGATCCAGCCGCCGGAGGCTGCCGTCCTCGCTCATGATGATCGGGGGCAGGTGCCCGCCGTTGCTGTAAGTGAATTTGCGTTCCGCGCCGTCGTAAATTCCCAGAAACAAGGTCGCATATTTTTCCGCGGGCGTGCTTTCGTAGAGCTGATGGTTCAGCAGTGACAGCAACGCGCCGGGAGATACTTCAGCGCCGTGCAACCCTGAGGCCAGCATCATGCCGGAACCGATGGCCGCGCCCACGGCGGCGGGTTCGCGCAGCACAGGAATATTTTCCACGCTGTAGGCGCGCACTGCGGAATGGATGGTCGCCATCAGCAGCGCCGCCGAGATTCCCTTGCCGCTGATGTCGCCAACCGCAAGCAGCAGCTTTTCGGGTTCGAGAGCCAGGAAATCGTAATAGTCGCCGCTCACCGTCCGCGCCGGGCGGCAGAAGCCGTGAACCTCCAGCGAGGCGAGTTGCGAAATCTCCCGCGGGAAGAGCTGGGCCTGCACTTCCTGTGCGATTACCAGTTCGTTCTCCAGCCGCTGTTTTTCCTTTTGCTCCTCGATCAGCTTTTGCAGCGACGCGGTCATCGAGTTGAACGCATTGGCCAAGGTTGCGACCTGGTCATTGGATTTCACCGGAATACGATGGCCGAAGTCGCCCCGGTTCACGTGCTGGGTTCCGTCATAGAGTTCAGCGACCGCACCTGTGACCGTGCGAGTCAGACGGGTACCAATCACCACAGCAGCGACTTCAATGATCGCGAAAACGATCAAGGCGACGGATAGCAACACTTCGGCCGCCGGCGCAAAGTCTCCCTGAGCGGCGAACAATCGCTCATAGAGCTTGGAGACGCGGGTTTGTACGCTGATGCCAGCGGGATTGGAGGTGTCGCCCGTGTCCCAATCCACTACCCAGACTGAAGTTGCAAACAATACTTGAGGATCCAAAGCGCGAGCCGGAGGCGGAACCGCACCCGCGATGAATGTGAGCTTCGCCTCGTCCGTGCGCAGGACGTATGGTTGCCCTTTCCCCGTGTCTAATATCACGAAGTCGCCTTTAGGGTTGCTTGCCTTTCCCGGCGAGGACACTCCGCTGTTCCCTGTACCGGAGCCGGACGTCGGGCTGACTTGCTGGCGAGACAGGCCTTCGTACAGCGTGACTTCACCCAAATTCGCGGCCAGGCGCTGCAGCAGGCGCTGATCCAGCGGCTCGCCGGAGACGACAGCCAGGGTCCGGCTGCCTACAGGAACCGTCTCCATCACGCGCACGAAGAGCTTATCGTGATCGCGGACCACGCCCCGAAAGGAGTTCTTGAGCCGGACAGGAAGCGTCGGAGGCGAAGAAGTCACTCCTGCCGGAGAACTATTCAGAACGATCTTCTTATTCAGCCAAACACAGACTTGACGGTCGGCCCACTCTTTATCTGCTTCCTGCAGGCTCTGGATAGCGGCCGTATCACTGCTCGCGCCGCGTTTCATGGCAGCGGCCAGATGATGGGCAATCGTAGTGTTGGCGGCATCCAGGCTGTCTAATTCGGAACCCAAAGCGCTGGTCACGATAAAGGTCGCAAACTGTCCGCCGAACAAGTAGGCCGAGCCCAGAGCCAGGGCGACGAGCATGACCACCGGAATCACCCCGATGAAAACATAGGTGACGATCAGCCGGTTGCGCAGCCGCCACAGCAGTTTGGCCTTCAGCCAGCGGAACGCCAGAATCGAAAAGAGAACCAAGACAACGAAGTTCAGGAAGCTGACCCATCCGTCCAGGCTCTGGCCCCAGGAAAGCTTGAGCGCCGCTAGCGCCTTGTGCAGCACGGACAGCAACAGGTCCAAGCCCAAGAGATACCAGGCGATCAGCGCGACTTTGCTGGTCGGCCAGAAGCCGGCGTAGGTTAGCCGCAGACGGAGATTACGGTAGGACAGTTCCATGGCTAGTGGATTGTTGAAAAATCCTGTCTCGTTGTCATCCCGAGCGATCCTTGCCGAGACCGAAGGTCGAGCCCCGAGCGAAGCCGAGGGGGAGGGATCTGGAGTTCTTCACAAGAAAACTGCAGATTCCTCGTCGCTCTCGCTCCTCGGAATGACAAGACTCTAGGTCCTTCGACACGCCCATAGACTCGAATTATAGATGGAGAGATGGGCCTCACGGACCGGGTACGGGAGGCGGGCTCAGGAGTCAGAAGTCACGGGGCAGGAGTCAGGAGTCAGATCTTGCGTGTCGGGGCAACTGGGATGACTCCGACCTGACGTCCGAAGGCCGTCTTTCAAATCTCTGGATAGAAATCGAAGAACGCCTCCAGGCTGGTCTTCAACTGTTTCTCGATATCTTCCTTGCCGCCTTCGAGCAGGTGCATCGTCACGTGGGCTTCGCGCCCATTTTTCAGTTTGAGGGTTGCGTCTCCGACTTCCGCCACTTCGCCGGACGGCAGCAAGCGCAGTCCATAGACCAGTGTCAGATTTGCCATAAGATGATTTTCTCATTTTGGCTCCATGCCAGGGTCGGTATAACAAATTCTTGCTCCATCGCCACTTTTCGCCGTTTCTTACATCCAATACAATCGGTAGAACTCGGGGAGTCACTGACATGGCCAAAGCCACATTTGCCGCAGGCTGTTTCTGGGGAGTAGAAGCCACATTTCGCCAGTTGCCCGGCGTGATTTCGACCCGGGTCGGCTACACTGGCGGGAACTTCGCCGATCCGACCTATAAAGACGTTTGCACCGACCGCACCGGACACGCCGAGGCAGTCGAGGTCGAATACGATCCCGGCAAGATTTCTTACGATCAACTGCTCGAAGTCTTCTGGGAGAACCACGATCCCACGCAGCTCAACCGGCAAGGGCCGGATTGGGGCACGCAGTATCGCTCCGCCATCTTCTTTCACAGTCCGGAACAGGAAGCCACGGCCAAGGCTTCGAAGGAGAGACTGGAAAAGTCGCACCACTACAGCAAGCCGATTGTCACGCAAATCGTACCGGCGGTAACTTTTTACGAGGCAGAGGAATACCATCAGCAGTATCTCGAGAAGAAAGGCCTGGCGACCTGCCACATCAAGGGGTAGTGCTGTGTAGCGCGGGCGCTCCTGTCCGCGATTTGTGATTTCGGCTCGACGGACGAGGGCGTCCGCCGCTACGTGATTATTCTAGTGCGCGTTCCCCATCAACCCCGGCCGCACGCGAACAAACACGTGAAACGAAACTGGATCGTTTCCATACGCTGCATCCAGCGCCGCGGGCTTTGAATATAAAGTCACATCCGCACCCAAGCCAAGCTGCCAGTGCTCATTGTGCAGCAGGTCGCGCACGCCGCCAAAAGTGTACGCGCCGATGCGGTAAGAGGGATGGGTCAGTGCGTTGGGAAACAGTTCGTCTTTGTCCACCAGTTCGAGCCGGGTGTAAGCGTAATTCCACTGGCGAAAATTCAACGTCGATTCCAGCAGGTAGCTGTTGAGGGGAAAGATCGCGAACTCCTTCTGTACCCTTCCCCAGATAAGCGAGGTCGCCCAGTTCCCCCGCGCCAGCGGACGATTGTATTCGAGCGATGCCGTTTGCCGGGTCTGATTGCCTGGCTCCAGTGCCTCCGGGTGCACCAGGTGACCATAGCTGTATTGCGCCGTCCAGTTGCGAGTGGGAGCGGTGCTCACCCGAAACGACCAGGAATCCAGCGGTGCTAGCTGAATGCTCCAGCGCTGCTCATCGGGCTCACGTCCATTGAACGCCGACCCCTCGATCTTGACGCGAACCAGCTTCGAATAATCAAAGATGAATCCCGTGGTCACCACTCCAAAGCTGGTATGAGTTGAGTCCTGTTCATGATGGCTGAGCGGCGCTGCCGGGTCTTCCGACGCCGACTCGCGATGGAGATAAGTCACCGGTCCCAGCGCAGGCTCGGCCGATGGACCGCCGTATAGAAGCCATGTGACTTTCTCGTGAACCGGCACAGTGTAGAGTGCGGCTAGTTCAGCAAAAACGTTATGCGGATGCTGGTGATCGACCAGCGGCTGGCCGTGATAGGTTTCGCCAGTCTGAAACAGCTCAGGGAAACCGGGATGCGGCGAGGTCAGCGATTCCGCGGAAAACATCTCCCGCAGCAACAGTGTTCCCGATCCCAGCCGATGTTGTTCCATCAGCATTAGGTAGTTCACCGACTCGGCTTTGCCCTCGCCGCGCGGTCCGCCCTGCTGGTTGTAGGTGAGGAAAACTACGCCATGGAACATCAAATCCCAGCCGCCGCGCGAGGTCATCCACATCCGCTCCGGGACTGACGCGGGCTGCCAGGCGGTGCCCGAGGAGGAATGAAACGACGGCAGAGACGGCGGCGTAGTCATGTTCATGTTCATCTCATGCGCTGGGTAGCCGGACTCTTTCTGTGTGGGAGGCATTCCCGGCATCGAAGCGGAATCATTCCGATTCTGCGCTGCCGCTACAAGGCAGAGCCCGCAGATCCATATAGCCTGACTGATGCGGTTCGGTTTCAAACCTGCAGCTGTCCTCGGTGACCGGTTCTTTCGCCATACTTCATGACCTTGATGGTGTTCCTGCTTTCTGGCCCTGGGAGCAATGAGGTGAGATGCAGGGAAACTGCGGAGGTCATGAGCCCGTGATTTTCAGTCGCAGCTCTTCCGGCAAAAGTTCGCGGATTTCCGCAGGCAGGCGATCATGCACATGGCGGGCGCCAATTTTGGCGGCGTCCACGACCGCCATGGGAGCGGGGGTCGCGACGGCCACGACCAGCCAGATCAAAGCCGACAAGGCGAAACCCGCCAGCGCCCCGATTTCCAGCCAGAAGGCGTGCCGCGGGCCAAAGTAACGGATTACTCCGAAAGCGAACAGGAACACTCCGGCCGAAACCGAAGCCAGGACGATCAAAGCGATGTCAATGGTGCGATGCAGGCGCTGGCGGCTGTGACAGCGTTCGCAAGCGGCGAAGTGCTCCTCGTAGTCGCCACGCATCTCGGGCGCAATGCCGGAAATGTCATAGCGCCAGCCCGCCAGAATCTTACCCACGATGGGGTCAACACAGTGACTCATAACCTGTACCGATCTTTACTTGCAATCGGCTTACAACCGGATCGGTGGCGTTGGTTCCGACTGCGCGGCCAGCATCACCCGATTGTGCAGCAGCGTGCGGCGGCCACCCAGGGCTTTTTCCGCCGAACTCCGAGCCAGTTCCGGGTGGTTATTCTGCTCGGAGAGATGCGCCAGCACTATGTAGGATGCGCTCCCATCATAATCGGTAGCAAAGAATTCCGCGAGCGCCGTATTGGAGAGGTGCCCCACCCGGCTCATCACACGCTGCTTCACCGACCAGGGATAGGAACCCACCCGCAGCATTTCCAGATCGTGGTTGGATTCGAGCACCAGCAGGTCGCAGCGGCGTAACTGGTCGCCCACGCTGGCGGGAATGTATCCGAGATCGGTGGCCACGCCGATCTTCAACCCTTCTACCCGGAAGGTAAACCCCACCGGGTCGGCGGCATCGTGCGGAATGGTGAAAGGCGTGACCGCAATGTCTCCGATCTGGAAACTGCGGCCGGAAGAAAAGAATTCGAGTTTGGCGAGTTCGGGGCGATCGCCAGTCGCATCGCGCACCGACTTCGACCAGGCCTGGTGAGTAGCCCCGGTCATGAACACGGGAAGGTTCAATTTCCTGGCCAGCACCAGCAGGCCGCAAACATGATCGGAGTGCTCATGGGTGATGAGAATGGCGGAAAGCGAGCGGGGATCATCCCCGGCCGCCTTCATACGCTTGAAAGTTTCGCGGCAGGAGATTCCGGCATCCACCAGGATCCGCGTCGCTGAACTTTGCACAATGGTGCTGTTTCCCCGGCTGCCGCTGGCCAGCACCGAGACCGTCACTCCCATGTGCGCAGCATACTCTGGGTCACTGTGGAAACGCGATAACTTTCTGGATAGCAGATACCTTCGAGTAGTGTCAGGAGTCAGGAGGGAGGAGTCAGGAGGGAGGAGTCAGGAGTCAGGAGTCAGGAGTCAGCACTCACCTTCCAACCAGCCTTCGTGCTGCTTCCCAGCAAAACCTATCCGTTAACAGAAATGCTAACCTAGCTTTGTTGGCTGAATGCTGACTGCTGATCGCTGAGTGCTGCTTTGAACGCCGAATCCATCCGCAAACTCTTCGAGCAGGTGCGCAAGGGCGGGCTGTCGCCGGACGAAGCCGTCCAGCGCCTGCGGCATCTACCGTTCGAAGATCTGGGTTTCGCCAAGGTCGATCATCATCGTACCTTGCGCGCCGGAATGCCGGAAGTCATCTTCGGGCAGGGAAAGACGCCGGCCCAGATGGCGCAGATCTTTTCCCGGCTGGCCCAGCACGGAGGAAATATTCTGGCTACGCGCGCCAGCAGAGGGCAGTTCTCCGCAGTCAAAAAAAAGGTGCGCAAGGCGGAATATCGCGAACTGGCTCAGGCGATTGTGTTGCAGCGCGACCAGAAGAAGTATGGGAAAGGAATCATCGCTGTCGTCTCGGCGGGCACCAGCGATATTCCCGTGGCGGAAGAGGCGGTCGTGACTGCCGAGGTCATGGGCAACGATGTCGAGCATCTTTACGACGTTGGCGTGGCCGGCATTCATCGCTTGCTGGCGAACCGCGGAACGCTGACTCGGGCCCGAGTGGTGATCGTATGCGCCGGAATGGAAGGCGCGCTGCCCAGCGTAGTCGGCGGATTGGTGGGCGTTCCGGTGATCGCCGTACCCACAAGCGTAGGCTATGGCGCGGCGTTTAAGGGAGTGGCCGCGTTGCTGGGAATGATGAATTCGTGCGCGTCGAACGTGAGCGTGGTGAACATTGACAACGGATTCGGGGCGGGGTATGTGGCATCGCTGATTAATCGGCTCTAGAGTGGCAAGCAACGCTTGAAAAGAGGAGATTATGCCCATTGCTTTATCGGAAGAGATCAAGCAGTTGTTAGATAGTCCCAACTTCGCCCACCTGGCCACGCTGATGCCGGATGGTTCTCCACAATCTGTGCCCGTCTGGGTTGGCCGCGAGAGCGACCGCATTATCATCTGTACCGGGGAAAGCTCGCTCAAGGCGAAGAACACACGCCGCGACCCGCGAGTCGCCTTGTCCATCGTGGATTTCCACAATCCGTATTCGGAGGCGCAGATTCGCGGCCGGGTGGTTGAGCGCCGCCCCGATCCTGACCTGAAAATAATGGACCCGATCTCGCACAAGTACACCGGCAAGCCGTTTCCTTTTCGGAGCCCTGAAGGGCGAGTGGCCTTGCTGATCGAGGTGGAGAAAGCGCGCTATACCAAGTTGCCGTTCGAGCACACGCCGCCGAAGTAAGTGTTCCACGATGGAACAAGTGGCCCGCCGAACCCGCCGGCGGGGACCATCTGTTCCAATTCGGGAATCTTGGCTATAGCTGGTAGATAATTGCCACGCAGCTGACCTCTGGCGGGCTCCCGGATGCCCGGACGGCCTCTAGGGTCATCAGGAGCTTGATCGTCGCCCTACGGGCCTCCAAACGCAATTAAATGGCATTCTACGCGACGGTCAGACCGCCATTTTCGACCTTGAGCACGGGCTGAACGAGGATTCAACAACTTAGCTCGGAGCGAATCAGATTGAGACGCAACTCCCCATCCACGACGACGCAACACGCTGCTCGGGAGAATGCCTAAACACCGCGAGGCAGCGCAAACTTGGTGGGGGTCCCCTCGGCTTCGCTCGGGGCAGGCTCTTCGGCTGCGCTCAGAGGCTGTGACTTTTTCCTGTATCCCAGGATGACAGCGGATTGATAAAGGCACAGGCACACCAGGAATTGTCATTCTGAGCGGAGTGGGAAGTTCGCGAAGCGAACATCCCCTGGAGTCGAAGAATCCCTATAACGCCAGGCTTGGTCCGGCAGCTTCGAGGCATTCTTCCTGGAAGATGGTGAGAATTCCCTGCGGCGTCTTGGCGGCGATTGCACCATAGGGGTCCTTCGACTGCGTTGCCGTGCGCTTCGCCCACGACAACTTCGCTCAGGATGACAGCTTTGGAGGGGGCCGGTGAATTCGTGAAAGGCCATGTCATCCTGAAATGCTAGAACTCAAAAAGTCACAGCCTCTCAGGATGACAACGGGGCGAGAGTGATGCGGTATCTCTGTTCCATCCCGATTCGCCGCCCAAGTCTGCGATTCCTCGTCGCGGTTTGCCGGCAGCGTATAACCTAATCAGCGTATAGACTTAATTCATGACTACCGAGACGCTCAACTCCCTTGCCAAGGCGTCCTCTTCCTACCTGCGCTCCGCCATGCACCAGCCGATCCAATGGCACGAGTGGGGCGAGGAAGCCTTTGCCGTGGCGCAACGGGAGAACAAACCCATCCTGCTCGATATTGGCGCCGTGTGGTGCCATTGGTGTCATGTGATGGATCGCGAGTCTTACGACAATCCCGAAATCGCGCAACTCGTGAACGAACGTTTTGTTGCCGTAAAGGTGGATCGCGACGAGCGTCCGGATATCGACAGCCGATACCAGGTCGCGGTGAGTTCGATCTCAGGGCAAGGCGGCTGGCCGCTGACCGCCTTTCTCACCCCGGACGGCAGGCCGTTTTACGGCGGAACCTACTTTCCACCCGATGATCACTACGGCCGGCCCAGCTTCAAGCGGGTGTTGCTCGCCATCTCCGATGCATATCGCGAGAAAAATAGCGACGTGGTCGAACAGGCCAAGATGGTGGAGAACGCCATCTCCCATGCGGAATCATTCGCCGGAAAGAACGCCGAATTCTCCCCTACCGTGGTCGACGCCATTGTGAAGTCAGGGCTCAAAATGTTTGACCCGCAGAATGGCGGCTTCGGAAGCGCGCCCAAGTTTTCCCATCCTGCCGTCGTTGATCTGCTGATGGATCGATATGTGCGGTCCGGCGACGACGAATTGCGGAATGTTGTTGTCACGACGCTGGAGAAAATGGCCCGTGGCGGCGTCTACGATCAGCTCGCCGGCGGATTTCATCGTTATTCCGTAGACGAGCGCTGGGTGGTGCCGCACTTCGAAAAGATGTGCTACGACAACTCCGAACTGCTGAAGAATTACGTGCACGCCTATCAGGCGACTGGCTCCGAATTCTTTGCGGCCATCGCGCGCGACATCATCCGCTGGATGGATGAATGGCTCAGCGACCGTGACCGCGGCGGCTTCTATGCCTCCCAGGACGCCGACTACTCCATGGACGACGACGGCGACTACTTCACCTGGACTTTGCAGGAAGCTCGCGCCGCACTCACGGAAGAAGAATCCCAGGTTGCCAGCTTGTACTACGACATCAACGAAATCGGCGAGATGCACCACAACCCCGCCAAGAACGTGCTCTACGTGCGGGCTTCGGTGGAGGAGATTGCCAGGCGGCTGAGTCTGGCGCCAGAAAGGATCCAGGCGTTATTGCAATCGGCCAAAGAAAAGATGTATGCGGCCCGGCTGAAGCGGCCTACTCCCTACGTGGACAAGACTGTGTACGTAGGCTGGAATGCGCTTTGTATTTCGGCATATCTGGAAGCCGCGAGAGTGCTTCGGCTTGCCGCAGCCCGGCATTTCGCACTGCGCTCGCTGGATCGCATACTCGCCGAGGGATGGTCGCCGGAGAACGGATTGCTGCATGTGCTGGCCTATTCCGACGAGAAGGCGGAACGGCGCCATATTCCAGGCGTGCTCGATGATTACGCATTCACTGCAGTGGCGTGTCTGGACGCCTATGAAGCCAGCGCGGACCTCAGCTACTTCAAGTTTGCGCAGCGCATCGCGGATCGAATGATCGAACGTTTCTTTGACCCTCTTTCCGGCGGATTCTTCGACACCGGCAAGCTCGCAGCCAACCAAAACGTTCTCGGCGTGCTAGGAACGCGTCGCAAGCCATTTCAGGACTCTCCCACCCCCGCAGGGAATTCGGTGGCGGCGATCGCCCTGCTGCGACTCCACGCATATACCCACGACCAAAGTTATCGTGACCAGGCGGCGCAGACCCTGGAGGTTCTTGCCGGGATCGCCGGGCAATACGGAATGTTTGCGGGAACCTACGGACTTGCCGGGGCGCATTTCTCGCAACCGGGCACACAGATTGTGATCATCGGGACCGACGAACTCGCGGATCGGTTGTACGCCGCGGCAGCGAGGCCGTTCTCGATCGGTAAGACGGTGCTCCAGTTCCCATCCGACAGCGCAGTCCCGCAGAACCTTCCACCGGTGCTGGCGGAGACGATTCCCCAGTTGCCGGCAGTAAAAGAAAGAAAAACTGTGGCAGTGATCTGCTCCGGGTTTTCCTGCCAGCCGCCGATCTCCGATGCCGAGGAATTGGCGCGCATCCTGCGTGGCACTCTTACCCCCGGCCTGCCACAACCGCCCCAACGCCCCTAAACGAAAAGAGGCTGGCGTTGCTTCTCGCAATCGCCAGCCTAACAAGATCAGATTAGAACGCCGCTTTCAGGCGGCTCGAAACTTCGATGTGCTAACCACCGCAGGTTGGACACACCGGTATTGGCGCGCCGTCCAAAGTGGGAACCACTGGAGCGGCCAGCGCCGTATACGTGCAAAGCAGACCTACCATCAGGAACAAAACCCTGATCGCACGTTTCATGGATTGTTCTCCTTAGTCGTACGGGTCCCCTGGGAGCGGAAACCCTAACTGGCGCGAGATTATACAGGTTCTCGGCAAGTAGGGAAGATTATTTTTTGTCGAGCTGCAAGATTCACTTCTCGATCGGGAAAGATGGCGACCTAGCCATGGGCAGTTTCTCTTGATTTTTCAATTAGATATAAGCATTGACAGAAACGATTGAGTGTCTGGCGGGATAGGCAGGCGGAGGATCAACTTGTCCAAGACTGAGAAAAAATACCTGGCGGACTACCCCTTCGAGGCAGCATGACGGGCGGCGAGAGAGGGTTCCAGTTCCTCGGACGCGGGCCCTTTCTTAGAAAATTCCCTGGTGGCGATTGCCTCGGTCTCTCTCGGAGTACGGGAGAAGGCTCGGTCGACCATGCCTTCGAACATCGGGATCAGCGAATCGTTGCCAACCGGGCGCTGCAGATCACCGAGGCTCTGGTCCCAGCGCTGCGACATCAGCAGGCTGGCGGATGCATCCCGCGATGCCGTCTTGAATACTGCGTACGCGAGCCAGGCCAGAATGGAAAAACCGTACCCGGTCGAATTCAACAGGGACAGGGTCGGCGGACGAATTTGACCGCCAGAATACAGAGCCAGGGCGATGAGTTCGACACTCGCGAAGCCCCCGAATCCCAGAGCAATGCCGAAACTGTGCTGCCGCCAGGAAACGCCCAGGTATCCGGAAAAAACCAGCAGGAACAAGATCAGGCCGCACTGAATCACGCGCACGCAGCGTTGCACCGTAATAACGGCCACAGTGATGGGCGCCTGCATTCCTGCCGAACTGGAGGCGGCCACCACGATCGCCACCAGCAACATGACCAGAGCCGACCACTTGAACAGCACCGTACCCAAGTCCTTCAAGGTGTGGTACGGACGAAATACATCGAGAAAGATCTCATGAATGACCTTAAACCCGATGGCCAGACTAATCGCAGAGGTGATCCAGTAGGCGTAGAAATATCGAGTATTCCCATTCGCGCTGCTTTGATAAAGGTAAATCGGGAACAGAATCGCGAAGCTCAAGATTTGGGAAAGAATATAAGCAAAAAAAACAGGAAACATGCGGTGCAGCTTACGCACAATCATGATCGCGGCCAAGGATAACTCCAGGACCGGATGGGCAATCCAGAGCGCGAGTTGGACCTTGGCATGCATCGTAAGCGGTTGCGCACGGACAGGGTCTCCCCCTCCGCTGCTCAGACCTTAACAGGTCTGGCTCGGAGGTCAATGGACGAAGGTAACCAGAGGTAACAGTTACCCCGAAATGGCTCTAAACTATTCCTGGAGAATGGGATGGATTCCAGATATTGGACAAAAACCGGGCGGCAGCACTGCCTGCTGGTTACTAAAGGGGGTTACCCAGCCCCGGTTTTCCCGTTACGGGACGGCGGGGAAAAGCCGTTTGTCAGCTTACACCTCCGGAGAGGCCTGGATGTAGGCGCTCGCTAATACGGGGGAGGGGAATCTTCTCTCCTCCCGTCTTTTCTTGCGCGACCCACTCACCGTATCACTTGGAACCTCCTGTTGCTTTTCAGATTTCCGCTTGGCGTCGTCACTGTAACAAACCCCGTGGTCGCGCCGGGAGGAACGGTGGCCGTTAGGTAGGTGTCGGAGGAAACTTTGAACTTTGCGGCCGTCCCATTAAATGAAACGCCGGTCGCTCCAGTGAGCCCTTGGCCTAGTATACCGATGGATTTCCCAACTTTTCCCGCGCTCGTGACCAGGCTCACAAACGGTCCCACGCCCAGATCAACGCTGAAGAAAGTGCCGTAATTGTACGTGCCTCCCTGTCCGGCGAACCCATACAACTTCCCGTTTGTGTGTTGAAGTAGGCCTGCCGATGGATATGCACCCGTTGTTTTGTCGAAATTGTAAACAACGGAAAACTCCCCGCTGGGTGTAATTCTAAAGATGGTTCCAACGTTCGACGTGCCACCCCCTTCAGTTGTACCATACAAATTCTCATCAGTCGCCGGCACAAGCCCGGTAAATGGTGTTTCGCCATCAGTGAGGTCGAAGCTGTGAACAATCGTGTACTTGCCGGTGCGGGTGATCCGGAATACGATGCCGTAGCCGTACGCGCCACCGCGGGTAACGGTTCCGTAAAAATTGCCGTCGTTGCTCTCAGTCACAGGAGCATATGGATAGTATCCATCGAAATCCTTGACAAGGAAGCTATGCAATAAAGTAAATGCACCCTTCGGCGTGATCCTGAACACAGTTCCGCATCCGTACTGCTCGCATCGACCAGATGCTCCGCCTCCGCTGGTCGTGCCGTAGAAATTACCGTCGGTCCCTTGAATTAGCGGATCGGCGGGAGCCGCCCCATCAGTGCGATCAAACTTAAATAGTGTTGTTTCGTGTCCGGAGGGAGTCATCTTGTACACTGTGCCGCCGTTTCCGTTGAAGTCCCCCGCCGTCGTCCCGTAAAAATCACCGTCACTTGCCTGGATCGGTGGAGCAGGCGGGTAGGCATCATAGTTTTGTCCCGAAAAGTTGTAGAGCGTTGTCAGATTGCCCTTCGGCGTAATTTTGAACAACGTCCCATAGCCGCTCCCGTTTCCACCATAAACCGTTGTGCCGTAGAAGTTTCCTTCGGTGCCTAAAGTGAGGCCGTTAGAACCGTTATAGGCATTGACTTGGTACAGCACCGTCGCATTGCCGCCGGGGGTAATCGTGAAAACCACGCCGTCGTTGTATGTTCCGCCATAAGCTGTCGTGCTGTAGAGGCTGCCGTCGCGACCCTGCGCCACAATCGGTCCTGCGGGATATATCAGCTCTGCTCCGTCAAAGTTGTACAGCACGGTGAACGTCACATTTCCGTCGTTACTGCCCTGGTTCCTTTCAACAGCCCAGACACCAGATACCGACACCAGAGCTGTCGTCAGAATCACGAAACCTACGATCATTTTCAAGCAGGGTTTCCGTCGCATGACCGTTACCTCACTTCGGGAATGTGGCCGGGGACAAGGGAGGGGAGCGAAAGCCAATCCTCACAGCAGTGTCAAAGGATACCACTAATCCAGCCCGTTTCAGCCCCCTTTTACCGACTGGAGGCAGCGTCCTGAATCGACGCGCGCGGAGGCTGGCGCGGTTTCTGTCACACCTCCGGAGAGGCCTGGATGTAGGCGCGCATCATCCGGACTTCGTGGTCTTTTTCGCTGAGGTCATGCAGGAGCACATCCCGCAGGGAGACGACCCCGCGGAGTTCCCCGCCTTCACAGATCGGCAAATGGCGGAAGCCGTGGCGCCGCATCAGGAGCATGCAAGTTTCCACGCTCTCGCTAGGAGTTACTGTGAGCGGGTCCTCGGTCATGACTTCCTCGACCCGAGTGACTCGCGGATCGCGCCCTTCCGCCACTACCCGCCGCATCAGGTCGCGTTCGGAGAAGATGCCTACCAGCAGGCCGTCGCGCAGCACCGGCACGGCGCCGATGTTGCGGGCTACCATGGCTTGGGCGGCGTCGAACACGCTGTGATTGGCGTCCGCATGGTAGGTATCCTGATTGTTAATCAAATCGTAAATACGCATAGGTCATCCTCGATTTGCGCTCGATTTGCGCTCCAACCTCACTTACACACACGCGGGCGAGAGTATATGACGAAATACTACTCTGGGGAAGAGGTAAATATACTATTTTTTGCGGGGAATTCCCGGATCGGACCTGATTTCGTCCCCTAAGCGATCCTGCAAGGAGGCGCCAGGACTCTGTACGAGGTGGTCGGGTCTAGTCTTTCTGGCCCATGAACACGAAGTAAGAGCAGGCCCAGAGGACCGTGGGAATGCTGCCGCGCGGCCGCGCCGTGAGAATAATGTTGTAGTCGTCGGAAAGCGGCAGCCGATCGATCACAGATGGCAAGGGCTGAGGTTCCACGACCGCCAGATAGCCGAGAAAGTGATAAATATCGGGATCTCCGTCATAGCCCTGGGCGAGGAAGGAGATTTCCGTATTCGCTTCCGCAAAGTGCCAACTTAACGACGCTGCCAGCGCCACCGCGTCCTCGTAAGCCTGCTCGGAAACCAGCCCGCCGGCAGGATTGTCGAAGACGATGCGCAGCTTGCGCTCGTCTTCACGGCTGAATTCCCGCACTTTGAGCGAGCCCGACTTGGCCGTCGCTTTCCAGTCCACGTGACGGGCTGAATCTTCGGGCATATATTCCCGGATGCGATACAAGTCGTAGCCCCGCCCCCGGGCAAAAGTTTCGAACTCTCCCGTGATCAGAGGCAGCACCTCAAAGAACTCATCCGCCGGTTCCACTGGAGGATACACAATGATTTCGCGAAGCAGAGGCACGCGGCGGGTCTTGGTCAGGAATGCAAAAGGAAAACGGGTTGCTAAGCCAAAGGTCTCCTGCTGGTAGCGGCCGCGGCGATCGAAGCGCAGTTCCAGATCAGCGCGGAGTTCGCCGCCGGCGGGCAGGTATGGGAAATAGGCCGACCCGTCAAAGATATTGGGCAGAGCTGGGCCTTCGCCGACGCGGCTCAGCTTACGGTCCGGCAGCTTGATCCACTGCTTCTCTGGCGGACGTCCGGCTGGCAGCGCAAAAGTCGCGCGCGCCCATCGCCAGTGCTTGGCAGCCTTCTCTTTTTTGACCGGCACGACATTGACGGAAAACGAGGGCAGCCAGCGCCGGGGATTGCGCAACACGATTCTCCCCAGCATGGCTCGCCCTGCGAAGACGTGCTCGGGCAGGTGGACGTCCAATTCCAGATCACGCAACACCAGAGCGGAGGCAAAACCGGAAACCAGAATTGCGGCCAGCATGGCGGCCACAACGATATAGAGCAGATTGTTGCCTGTGTTCAGGGCTGCAATTCCGATGAGCAGCACGACGACAACATAGACGATTCCCACCCGGGTCACGTCATAATCGAAGGCGTCGCGGATGCGGGCCACGGCCACGCGGCGGGCGAGATAGGGCACCGTGGTCAGTCCCACAATCACCGCCAGCAAGAGCGCCAGCGATGCCAGGATGAGGGTGGCCCACAGGTTTCCGGACTCCCGCGAAACCGTGGAAAAAAGCGCCGCTCCGAAAGCGAGAATCAGCCCAACAATCGCCAGCAGGAAGCGTACCCAGACTTCAGGAATGTTGATGTGCAGGAAATGTGAAAGCCGCTGGACGCGGGAGAGAGGCGCGATTCGAGCGGAGGTCGTGGGAGCGTGCACCGGCAGGGTTTCTCGCTTCGAGGTTAGCACCGCGTGGCTGCGGTATCAATCCGGGTCGGCATGCGGTGGTGTCCGTAAAGGTGGGCCAGCCACCCAAAATCCGAGTTTTTTCGCAGCTACTTGGTTAACGGGTCTCGTGCCAAAAACTCGGCTACAGTGCGGTTGAATTCTTCCGGCACTTCCTCATACGGCATGTGCCCCACGCCCTCGAGCATCACGAGCCGGCAATTTCTGAACTGCTGCTTCAAGCTCGCTGCTGACGACGGATCTACCGCTCTATCCAGGCTGCCCCAGATCAGCAGAGTTGGGATATGAGCGATTCTTGGCAACACCGACTCCAGTTCGTGCAGATCCCGGTTCCACGAGCGCAGCACAGCCAGCGGGTACTTGAACGAACCCGGCAACCGCAATGGTTCGATGTAGCCCTCCAGAGTTCCGGGCCGGATGCGGCGCGTGTCGCCATAGAGCCGGCGCAGATAAACGCCGTAGAGAATCTGCAGGTGAGGGGCAAGAGCGAGAATGATTGGCGCCAGCAGCGGGCTACGCAGAAGAGCGATCAAGTGTTTCCGATAGGCGGACCAGGGATTGACCGGGGAAACCAGGATCAAACGACGAACGCGATCTGGCTCCAGGGCGGCGGCCATCATAGCGGCGGCGCCACCGTGCGAGGAGCCCAGCAGGTCGCAGGAGCGGAGACCCGCTTTGTCCATGAAGCGCAGCAACCGTTCGCCGCTTGCCCGCAACGAACAGTCCATGCCGGCGGGCCGGTCGGAGAAACCCACTCCCAGCATGTCGATCGCATAAACTTCGGCGGCATAGATCTCGGACTGCTGCGCCAGAGCCGGGATCGCGCGCCGCCATGAAAAAGAGTAGCCCAGCAGTCCGTGAATCAGGAGCAATGGCGAGCCCGAACCGGCGTGCAGATAGCGCATGCGCGCGCCGTCCATTGTGATCCAGCGCGCTTCGATCGGGCACGTCTGTGGCAGGCCGGTTTCCGCTCCCACTGCGCCTTTCATGGCAGTTTACTTTCTCTGACAGACAACTTTCTTGCGGCAGCAAACCTCTATGTAAATGATATCGCCTCTGTCACTTCATTGAAGGGGGAGCTTCGGCTCTCCCTTGTTTTTTGAACACCGTGGCAAGACGGAAGACACCCCCTAAGAAGTCCTAACCAACCCCATCCGCGATCCAAGCCGCCGGACAGACGCTGGCTGCCGGTGGGTCGAAAGTCTCTTTGCCCTATTGCGACGGAGGGGTAGGATGGTTGGCGTTAAGCGGGGAGGGTGGTCATGACAAATTTAGAGCAGAATCGAAGCTTGATTTCGAGGTTGTCTCCGGCAGCGGTAAGCGCCGCGCTGACGCTGGTGGCCGCGCTGCTGTCAGGAGTAATTACAATCCAATCCTCGCAAGCGCAAACCTTCAAGATACTCTACTCGTTTAAGGGAGGGGTGGACGGACAAAATCCTTACGCGAGTTTAGTCCGGGATGCCGCTGGCAATCTGTACGGCAACACCCATTTCGGCGGGCGTAGTAGTGCATGCTCACCGGGATGCGGCCTGGTGTTCAAGCTGGACTCGCACGGCCATAAGACTCTGCTGCACAGCTTTTCTGGGCAGCCAGATGGGGCGTGGCCCTACGCCGGTTTGATCCGGGACAACGCGGGTAACCTTTACGGCACTACATACATCGGTGGCTCCCACAACGGCGGAGAGGTGTTTAAATTGAATCGCATGGGCAAGGCGACAGAGTTGTATGGCTTTCGGGGGCTGGCGGACGGATGCGAGATCATCAGCAGTTTGCTCCTGGACAAGTCAGGCACGCTCTACGGCACTGCCTTCGAATGTGGTAACGGCTTCGGAACCGTGTTCAAGCTAAGCAGGACCGGGAACCTGACCGTGCTGCACGAGTTTGTAAACGGGAATTCTGACGGGGCATATCCGGCCCTTACAACTGTGGTGATGGACCGCAGGGGCAATCTTTATGGCACCGCCCAGGACGGCGGTCCCTACAACTACGGAGTCGTGTACATGCTGAATTCGAACGGCAAAGAGACCGTGCTGCACAATTTCGCTGGGGGAGCGGCGGACGGCTGTTATCCCAGCGGAAATCTGGTTCTTGATGAAACCGGCAGTCTCTATGGTACTACCCAGCAGTGCGGTTCCTCCGACGGAGGAGTCGAATGGAAGTTGGACAAGAGCGGCAAAGAGACCGTGCTGCACAGCTTTGCTGGCGGGGCATCGGACGGAGCCGATCCCGTCGCAGGTGTAATTCCAGACGCGCAAGGCAACTTCTATGGCGTCACCGTGCTAGGCGGGGGGACAGGATGCTATGGCGGCTACGGCTGTGGCACGGTCTTCAAGCTGGACCGGAACGGCAAAGAGACGGTGCTGCACAGCTTCACTGGAGGAGCCGACGGCTCTTCTCCCTCCGGAGGCCTGATTCGCGACGCGCAGGGCAATCTTTACGGCACTGCGGTGTACGGTGGTGGCAGCAACGCCGGAACCGCATGGAAGCTGACCCCGTAGTCACAATGGCAAGAGCGCAGCAGCATGATCGTGGCCTTACCGTGCCCGGTGGTCCGCGGAAACTCGCCGGTTGAACGGCAATCGCGAAGCGGCTTTCTTTTTCGGGGCGTTCGTGCCTTTTCTGGCGCGCTTCCGAGAGGCCGGTTGCGCGGGCGCTCTCTGCTCTATGCAGCTTTGTTCTTCGCTTTCCACCTCGCCCACCTTGCTCGTTGAGCTGCCGCGATCTTCCGGCGCGCCGCTGCTGACATCGTGCGCGCCGGTTTTACGCTCCCCGCGTGGCTGTTCGCGTTTCTCGCCCATCGCGCTTTCTGCGCGAGGCTGATTCTCCTGCGAGCAGAAGCCGACAGGGTACGCCGGGGCTTGGTATACGAACCGCCGCCATTCAACTTGCCGAGAACTGTCAAAGCCGCGTCCACATGCTTCAGACGGTTCACCAGATTGGCTCTTTCTGCTCTCAAGCCCGATACCAGAGACACCAGTCCCTCTAGATTTGCCATGAATCCCCCTCGGCAAAAGATTGTAATGGATGGAGGTCACATTTTGTGCGCGGCTGGTACGCCGAGAAAATCTGCCTGTTGGGCAAAAGCATGTTGGTTGCTGCTGATTCCTTCTTCGCCAGAGGTGGGAGCTCAGAGCGTACTTTTTGTCGACGGAGCGAAACGCGCGGGCGTGAATTCGCGGGAGTGAATTCAATGACGCCCTTGAG
>CAVYPX010000012.1:162500-253286 GCA_963770485.1 uncultured Acidobacteriota bacterium | reverse complement strand
CCCCCATTTGATAGTGGCGGCAGAGATTTTCTGTGCGGAGTGCGACGGAACCGTTCGAGCTGGCTGCGACTGGGCCTTCGATCATGAGGTTAACGGATTTCTCCTCTTACCATACGCAAAGTGTCGGCCAAATCGACGCCGTCGTCGCCGTTCGCCTTAGCTTTTTCTTCTTCAGAGGGCACGAGTGTTGCATCGCCCTCGCCGGGTGCAAGGAAGAGATTGCTCTCCACGCCATGCTGTTTCGTGTATAGCTCGTAATATCGGCCGCGCAAGGCGTAGAGCTCCTCATGCGTGCCACGTTCAAGAATCTGACCTTGTTCAACAACCAGAATTTGGTCAGCACGGCGAATGGTGGAGAGCCGGTGCGCGATTACGAAGGTTGTGCGTCCCTGCATCAGGTAGGACAGACCCTGCTGAATCAAAGCCTCGGATTCAGAATCAAGGCTGGACGTGGCTTCGTCGAGTATCAGGATGCGTGGTTCCGCCAGAATCGCGCGAGCAATCGAAATCCGCTGCCGCTGCCCGCCGGAAAGCTTCACTCCGCGCTCGCCGACGACCGTGTCGTACTCGTCAGGAAAGCTCTCCGCGAATTCATCTACGCGGGCAATGCGGCAAGCCCGCATGACCTGTTCTTCGCTTGCTTCCGGCCGCGAGAATGAGACGTTTTCGCGAATCGTACCGTCGAACAAAAACGACTCCTGCAAGACCACACCCAACTGCGTTCGATAGGAATCGAGTCGCACCGTGCTCAGATCAATTTCGTCGACCAGGACCCTGCCGCGGGTCGGCACGTAAAAAGCGGCAATCAGCCCGATGGTCGTTGACTTGCCAGAACCGGAGGAGCCAACCAGCGCGGTGACTGTGCCCGGTCCGGCATGAAACGACACATCATTCAGCACCGTACGGGCGCCATCGTAACTGAAGCTGACATGGTCAAAATCCACGTTGCCGTCGATCTCGTTGAGAGTAGTAGTGCGCCTGGGATCGAGATCCTCACGCCGCTCGCTCAGAATCTCTTGCGTTCGTTCCAAACCCGCCAACGCTTCGGTGAGTTGGGTCCCTACTTGAACGATCTGCATGATGGGTGCAATGAGAAAACCAAGAAAAAGCGTGTAAGTAAAGAATCCGCCGATGGTCAGCGCCCCAGCCGCGATCTGGCGTGCGCCCACATACATGATCACGGCTCCGACCACACCCATCAGCAGGCTTGCGGAAAGGCTCATGACGGAAGTGGCCGTCAGGGTGCGAAGCACGTTGTCGAGCAGGCGGTGCACTCCACGGGAGAAAACGTTCTCCTCGCGCTCCTCCGCATGATAGCCCTTGACTACGCGCACGCCGCCGAGCGACTCAGAGAGGCGTCCCGTGACCTCGGCGTTAATCTTGCCGCGCTCCCGGAAAATCGGGCGGATCGTGCCAAAAGCTTTCTTGAGAGCAAGAGCGAAGCACAGCAGGAATCCGAACGCGAGGGCCGTCATAAGCGCACTGATGCGAAACAAAACCACCAACGCAATGCTTGCAGTCAGAAGCCCTCCGACTAAATCCACCAGCCCAGTCCCGATCAGATTGCGGACGCCCTCCACATCGCTCATGATGCGGGAGACCAGCACCCCGCTTTTCGTGGAATCGTGGAAAGCCACCGGCAGCCGGCCGATGTGGGCCTGCACTTTTTGACGAAGCTCCGTGATAAGGCGTTGCGCCGCTTTCGACAACAACTGGGTCAGTGAGAACGACGTGATCCCCTGGATGGCCGTTGCAAGCAATACCAGCAGAACCAGCGGCTTCAGCATCTCGATGCGATGCTTGATGATCACGCTGTCGATCAGGAACTTGGTGGAGTAGGGAAGCACCAGCCCCGAAACGCGATTGATCACCATCAGAACAAAGCCAATTGCCAGCAGGCCCCGGCGTGGACGAACGAGTTCCCGGAGCACCGGAAAAATGAGACGCAGTTGCTCGCGCGCGGGTCGGGTCCCAGCCGGTTTGCGGTCAGAATTCACCGTCCTCATTAGACTCGATCTCGATCAGGCGGGGTTCATTTTATAGGTTGGGCTTACATCAGATTCAGTGCAGCCAGATCGACCAGACTGCGTCCACGCACGCATGGGTGATTGCAGAAGCGGCAATTCGGTGCCGCTGCTGCCAAGCCCTCCCATAGAAAATGCCCGCGAGCGTTGCCAGCAATACATAGCGCCAGTTGAAGTGCGCAGCTCGTTTGTTGAAGTGGGAAAGGCCAAAGATCAGCGCGGTCAGCCACAGTGAGCTGCGGCTCCCAAGGCGGCGCTCGATCAGGTTCTGGATCCAACCGCGAAAGTAGATCTCTTCTGGGATGGCAATAAAGACCAGGGTAAAAATCCAGGTTAATGCGGCGCCGCCAACTCGCGGGAGGTAAGCGTGCCAGTGAAGAAATCCCAACGCCAGTCCCAGCGATACGGCAATGGGCGCGTAGAACACCAACTCGCGCAGACCAATCTTCAGATCTTGGCTGCGAACCCGCAAGTCGAACCCCACGTTGGTCAGTTGCCGGACCACCAGGAAACCATAGAGACCCGCGTCGAGCAGGATCAGTTTGCTGACCACGGTAAGATGCGCGGGCCACGCCGGCTCGAACCAGCGCAAATCAACGGCCAGCCCGAGGGCCAGAAGAACGGTAAGATCCCGCCAATTTCCCCGCTGCTGCGGATCGCTCTGCTTGGCGCGCCACAGGATCACGGCCACCAGAACAGGAAGCGCGAGATAGAGCGCGAGCCAGCCTGCTCGAACGTCCGATGCACGCGCGACCAGCCAATAAGAAATGCCGAAGACAGAAGGCAGCAGGAGTTGTACGCTGATGGGCAAGCGCCGTGCAGCCCGCGTGATGTGATCGCCTACGAAACCAAAAGCGAACAAGGGGAGAACAGACCACACGAGAGCCACGATTACCCTTGGGGGCCAACCTTGCACAGTCCCATCCTAATAGAGGCGCGAGGCCGGTAAGCAGTTCGAGAGAGCATATGCGCCGGCACGATCTCGCGCGAATATTCCCTCGACTTCGTTTAAAGTAAGAATGCGAAGAAACTGAGGAAAGAGATTGAAGATGGACTTCGTTAACTGCTACGCGGATCCTAACCGTGCCGGCGCGTACGCCACGCTGGAGTTCGCCAACACGTATTATCTCGCATACCGTGACCTGCCCGCGATTCTGGACGAGCACGTAACCGGAAGGAGAGCGCTCGACTTCGGCTGTGGCACCGGCAGGTCAACAAGGTTCCTACGAAGACTCGGGTTCGACGTGACCGGAGTCGATGTCTCAGAGGACATGCTGCGGATCGCACGCGGCGTCGATCCTGTCGGCGATTACCGTCTCGTGCCGGGCGACAATTTCGCCGAACTTGACGCTGGGGCCTTTGACCTCGTGCTCTCGGCTTTCACCTTCGACAACATTCCTGGGGCGATGAAGGCAAGCATCCTTTGCGACCTCGGAAAGCTACTGACGCCAAGTGGGACCATCGTCAACCTGGTTTCGTCACCCGAGATTTACACCCACGAATGGGCTTCATTTACGACCAAGGATTTTCCGGAAAACGCATCAGCTCGAAGCGGTGACGTGGTGCACATCATCGTTACCGACCACCAAGATGGGAGGCCTGTCGAAGACATCCTCTGGACCGACGAATCGTATCGGGCGGTTTATAGGGAAGCGAGTCTGCAAGCCATCCAAGTTGTGAAGCCGCTGGCAAAGGGTGACGAGTCCTACGCGTGGGTGAACGAAACCAGTATCCCTCCCTGGGTGATTTACGTGTTGAGACGAACGACGTAGCTCTGCAGATACGCGATTCAAAGGCACTCGCGTAGGCTGCGCTCACGCAGCAGAACTGTATTAAACTAATCGAGAGTTCAAGCAAAACGAATTCTGAGTCCAAGTTGTGACCATGCGACTCTAAACAGCGAAGAAGGATGCGAAGAATGTTCTCCCAGCCCACTAGCCCCGACTCTCCCGGCGAACCGCCTCCCGATCAGCCGTCGAAGAGCGGCGACCACGATCTTGAGCTTTTGTTGTCCGACAGCTGGAACCTCCCTCTGTGGAGAAGGTTGCTCGGCAATCTTCGGGACACCTTCGCGCCGGAGAAACTGCCTCCGCTGCACCTCAGCTCGCGCCCCGTGGACGTAGGCATGCTGGCTGGCGACATGGTGAGTCTGCCCTGGTACCGTACCGTGTTCACAAACCTTGGCGACGTGATTTCGCCGGAGACTCAGCCCCCCTTGGAATTGGAGTCGCGCCCGGTGGATGTAGGTGAATTGATTGGCGACCAGATGAGTCGGATGTGGTGGACCTCGCTGCTGCGCAACCTGGCCGACACGGTCGCGCCGGAGAGAATGCCTCCCTTGCAGTTGACCTCAAGCCCCATGGATCCCGGCTCAGCTTCCGGTCCGATGCTGCTGCCTCGCTGGTCCTCGGTGATCAGCACACCCAAGGTTTTCTTGCCCGATAAGGCCAAGCCGGCCTACGCACCGCCGCAGCCCAGAGTCGGCGCGCCCCTACCCAAGCCCGATCCAGCGGAAGTTGAGTTCATTCACGTGCTGGAAGCCGATTTGAAAAGGGACTTGTGGCGTTCTCGTTTTCGCCAACGGGTCTGGGTGTCGCTCGCGGTTCTTGAAGTGTTGGCCTTGGTTGGCACTTCCTTCTGGTGGAAGTAAAATCGGCTTTCCTCTTTTCGCTACGACCTGCGCGCCGCTTCTCGCGCGCTATTTCTCCGGCATCTGCGGGCTCTGACCGGCCGCCTCAATCAGCCTCTGCACCGACGGCGCCACCATGAGCAGCAGTTGGGCCTCGGGCTTCTTCGCCTGCTCGATCCGCGCAAGATGCTCTGTTTTCCACGGGTCTGGTGCGCGCTCGCCGCGAGCCAAATAGTCCATTGCTTGCAACCCGGCCCCAGCTACAGCCGAAAGGTTCTCGGACACCGGAACGACTTCCTTCAGGAGAAAAGACTGTGCCTCCAGCGGCTGCAGACTCGCCTGATTGTCACGCCAGCGGATCAGCATGGTTCTGATTTCCTCTTTCGTGCCGGAATCTCCGCCGCCAGCGAGCAATGCATTCACCATTTCGGCAAAATGCCGGGCGGTCGCACTCTCCGGCCGGGCCGCATCAATCAGGCGATTCAGCGGCGAGAGGCTTGTTGCTTCTACAAGAGCGACTTCCTCGCGCGTGTAGTCCTTGACCGGTTCTACAACATCTGCAAGCACACGAAGCGCAGAAATATCATCTGAACCTGCGATGCGGCGCAGCATCGGCTCATAACTTGAATTGTGGGTGAGTCCAAGCCAGTCCAGCCACCGGCTGATCACTTCGAGACGTTGATACATCGAAGCGGTGTCTTTCACATCCTGCGCCGACCACAACCGTTCCGCGATTGCCGCCAGCCGGGGCCATATGCGTGAATCAATGTTTTCCGGAGACACGTATTCCGACCACATACAAGCTTCGCCCCCGAGAATCCGCGGTTGCTCATCCAAGCTCAGGCTTGCGGCGTCGCTCATGGGATCGACCGCATAATGCCTCGAAGCCGGCCAGATCAGATCGAGATAATATCCAAAGGAAAGAAGCCCGCGATAACCCCGTCCGGCCGCGTCGGCCAGAGACGCCTGTCCCCGCCATGACTGTATGACGATGTCCTTGGGCAAGTCCGGGCTCAACACCTCATCCCATCCGATCATGGTCTTCCCGTGTTTCTTTACGATCTTTTGCACGCGCTGGCTGAAATAGCCCTGAAGGTCTCGATTGTTCTTGAGTCCATGCGCGTGCATGAATTCCTGGATCTTCGGATTCGCGCCCCACTGCTTGCCATTGACCTCGTCGCCGCCAATGTGAAAATACGGGTCAGGAAAAAGCCGGGCCATCTCACCGATGAATTCGTCAAGAAACTTGTAAGTGCGTTCCTGAGTCGGATCCATCGCCGCATCGAAAACGCCCCACTTGCGTTCGATGTGATAAGGTCCTGGGCCGCTGGCCAGTTCGGGATACCCCACAAACCACGCGGTGCTATGCCCCGGCATATCGAACTCAGGCACGATGCGAATACCGCGATCGCGCGCGTACGCAATCAAATCGCGAACTTCGTCTTGCGTGTAGTAAAGTCCGTCGGAACCCGCCTCCTGCAGCTTCGGGAATTTCTTGCTCTCAATGCGGAAGCCTTGGTCATCGGAAAGGTGCCAGTGGAATACGTTGAGCTTCACGGCCGCCATCCCGTCCAGATTGCGCTTGAGCACGTCAAGGGGGATGAAGTGGCGGCTCACGTCGATCATCAATCCACGCCAGGGAAAACGCGGTTTGTCGTGGATTACGACAGACGGCACGGCAAATCCTTGGGGAGCTATCTGCACCAATTGCAGGAATGTTTGCAAGCCGTGCATGATTCCCAGAGGCGTAATTGCCTGGAGTTTCGCGCCGGAGCTGGTGATCTCCAGCGAATAGGATTCATCCTCGCCGAGTTCCTGTACATTCTTACTCCCGCGCTCGCTGTGAACCACCAGCTTGGCCGCAGATGCATCCGTCACTTTCACGTCCAATGGAGACATTCCGGTTTGACGCCGGAGGTTCTGCAAGAAGAGTTCTATTGCCCGCTGCAACCGCGCATCAGAGCGGCCGCTGATTCCCACTGAAAAAGAAGAATCAATCAAGAGCTGACCGGGGCCGATCCGCACGTCGGTCGGCATCGGCATGAGGTTCAGTTGTTGCGGCTGCGCCGTTACCAGAGCTGTGCACAACATCAGAACGACCAGAATAATCCGCACAATTCATTCTCCGGTGATTTCACGTGGAATGGGAAGAATAGTGGAAGCGTGTGCGCAACCGCAACGCAGAGCGGAGGCCGGGAACTGAGAACCGAGAACTGGTCTTGACTCGCTCTCCGCGAGCCCACCGCGCCTGGACACTCTCGGTGCTGGGGCAGCTAATCCAGATCCGGCATCGAGCATGCGCCCGGCCCGCGCGGATCCCCACAAGAGCCGCAGGCGCTTGCTGCAGGGGAAGCACTCGCACCCGCGGCGCCCTTGGCCGAGACCGCGAACACCGAGAGTTGTGGCGCCAGTTTCTTGCTGTGGCACTTAGGGCATTCGGCTTTCTGATTGCCGTAGACCAAAGCTTCAAATTCGTGATCGCATTGCTTGCAGACGTACTCAAAAATGGGCATGGACGCTCCTCACCTGACTCTTGCACTCGCAGTCTCCATTTAAAATCAAGATGTGGGGATTGCGCAAACAGAAGTGCCGAAGTTCGTCGCGCGCCGCGGGTTAGGCGGCGGCCATCTCCAGACCCTCGCCAGTTTTTTCCTTCCGCGGCGCATAGTCTTGCCACCGGTCGAAGACCGCCTTATCGAAGTCGAGCCGGGAGTTCGAGTTCTTTGCCACTGCAATTGGCAGGCAGATCGACAAAACGCGCTGACCGTCATCGTAGTGCACGGGCTCGAGGGCTGCAGCGAGTCGCAGTATATGCTGGGCGTCGCCAAGAAGGGCATGGCCGCCGGCATGAACGTCGTGCGCATGAATCAGCGAAATTGTGGCGGCACTGACGCTCTGTCTCCTACGCTCTACCACTCAGGACGGTCTCGCGATGTGGCCGCTGTCGCCCAACATCTTGTTGACGAGGACGGAATCTCGCGATTTGCGTTGGCCGGATTTTCCATGGGCGGCAATCTGGTGCTCAAGCTTGCCGGTGAGTGGGGCAGGGAAGGGCCGCCGCAATTCCGGGCAGTTACGGCCGTCTGCCCTTCTATGAATCTGGCAGCATCTGCGGATGCGCTTCATCTGCCGAGCAATCGTCTTTATGAGTATTACTTTATGTGGAAGCTTCGTGTCCGCTTGCTGTCCAAAGCCCGGTTGTTCCCGGGCAAGTTCGACACCTCGCGCCTGCGCGGTGTGACCAGCCTGCGCGATTTCGACGACAAGATTACGGCTTATTACTGCGGTTTTGCCGGTGCATCGGATTATTACGCGCGCTCTGCAGCAGCCAATGTGGTGGAGCGAATTGCCGTGCCGACGTTAATTCTGCACGCCGCAAACGATCCCTTTATCCGCATCCTTCCCCAGACACGTCAGAAAATCCTTTCCAACCGCGACATCGTGTTCGTCGAAACCGCGGATGGTGGTCACTGTTCGTTTCTCGGCGATCCCGATGGCGACGACGGACGCTGGGCCGAGCGCCAGGTGGTCGAATTCCTGCGGGCATTCTGAGTATGTCATCGAGCAGAGATCACCCACGACTGTCTGGAGAGAATAAGCTCAGCTTCGTCTACAATCACTCTCGAGTGAAATCCTGCGCGAAAACCTTCGTTTTCGTTGTTACCCTTCTGACGCTCACTCTGACCCTGTGGTCCGAGCCGGTCTCGCAACTGCAGCCCACGGATTACGTCAATGATTTTGCTCATGTCCTGGATCAGAGCACGATCGCGCAACTGGATGACATTTGCCGGCAGATCGACCAGAAGGCGCATGCCCAGATCGCCGTTGTCACAATCAAATCTCTTGACGGCTCCGACATCGAAAGTTATGCGGTCGATCTGTTCAAGCAATGGGGCATTGGAAGCAAGTCCACCAACCGCGGTGTGCTGATCCTGCTCGCCACCCAGGACCGGCGCTACCGGACTGAAGTCGGCTATGGCCTGGAGCCCATTCTGCCCGATGGCAAGGTGGGCGGTTTCGGCCGCGAAGCTGTCCCGCTGCTGCGCCGGGACGACTATAACGGCGCCGTCTTGCTGATGACGTCGCGGGTCGCACAGGTGATTGCTCAGGACGCCGGCATTCAACTCAGTGGAACACCTGCTCCCTCGCCGCAGGAACAACCGGAGTCTGGACTATCCGCCGGAGCAATTCTCGTCATTATTGTCATTCTACTAATTGTGTTGCTCACGCCCTTGCGAAGCGTGCTGTTCTGGTTGCTCCTGTCTGGAGGCCGAGGCGGCGGTGGAGGCTGGGGCGGTGGAGGATTTGGCGGCGGCGGTGGTTTCGGAGGTTTCGGCGGCGGGAGTTCGGGCGGTGGCGGCGCCAGCGGAGGCTGGTAGCTTCAGAGACAAGAGGCGTTTATGGTTCCAGAAAAACAGATCAACGAATTCGTCGACCGGCTGCGTCAGGCGGCAGGGGAAAACCTCCAGAGCGTGATTCTGTACGGTTCCGCTGCTGGCGGGGAGTTCCACCCAGAGTTCTCCAATGTCAACCTGCTTTGCATACTGCGCGACACTTCTTTCCCGGGCTCCGCGCCATCGCTCCGGCGGCGGTATGGTGGACTCGGCAGAAGCACCGTCCGCCGCTGCTGCTCACTCGCGACGAACTGGAGCGTTCCGCAGACGTTTTCTCCATCGAGTTGCTCGATATGCAGCAGCGCCATCGCGTGCTCTTTGGCGATGACGTTCTGAGCGGGCTGCAGATTCCCATGCACCTGCATCGCGCGCAACTGGAGTACGAACTGCGCGAGAAGCTGATCCTCTTGCGTGAACGCTTGCTGCTGGCCGCGAACCATGAAAAGCAGCTTTGGGAGTTGCTTCTGGGATCGGTCTCAACTTTTGCCACCCTGTTCCGGCATGCCCTGATCGCGCTGGGCGCAAAGCCGGCCAGTTCCAAGCGGGAGACCATCCAGTTGCTGGCGGCGCACATTCCCTTCGATCCTTCCGCGTTCCTGCAATTGTTCGATATTCGTGAACACCTGGCGACACGCAAGCAATACCATGTAAACGACATCTTTACGCGATATCTGGCGGCGGTGCAGCAGGTAACCTCGGCGGTGGATAAAATGTTAGATTCTCCGGGACCACGCATCTCGTAACGCTGGCAGATTTTTCTGCAGGAGAGAAACGATGAATAAAGGCTTGATCGTAATTGTTGTCCTGATTTTGATCGTGCTGGTCGCATTCAGCCAATATGTGAGCGTTCGCAACACACTGGTGACCAAGAATGAGGCGGTCAAAGCCGCGTGGTCGCAGGTGGACATCGTATTGCAACGCCGCGCCGACCTGATACCCAACTTGGTCGAGACCGTGAAAGGATACGCACAGCAGGAGCAAACCGTGTTCGGTGACATTGCAAAAGCCCGTTCTGCGTTGCTCTCGGCGGGCACTCCCCAGGACAAGATCGCCGCCAACCAGCAACTGGACGGCGCTCTGGGCCGCTTGCTGCTGATCGTGGAAAATTATCCCCAGTTGAAATCGAACGAGAATTTCCTGCGCTTGCAGGATGAACTGGCGGGAACCGAGAATCGCATCGCAGTCGAGCGCAAGCGCTACAACGACACCCTGCAGGACTACAACACCTACATCCAGAAATTTCCCAACAACATTTATGCCGGCTGGGCCGGCTTCAAACCCAACGAAGCATATTTCGCCGCGACCGAGGACTCCCGTCAGGTTCCAAAGGTGCAGTTCACGCCTTTGGGTGGAACCCCGCAAGCGCAGCCTCAACCCGCGCCCGCGAAGTGACATGCAGGTGGACTTCGCAGTCGAACTCGGGCCGGACGACGAAACGCTCGAGATGCCCTGGGCCGCCGAGGCAGGCGGCCCTCGCTATTATGATTTGAAGCGCCATCCCGAACTTCTGCTCAACGTTGAGGAGGCTCGTCGAGCGACAGAACTCGGCCAATTTCTGTCTGCCGTCAATGTCCAGGACAGCATCCTCGAAACAGCCAAGTGCGATGCCTGGGAGAGCACCGAAATAAGTCCAGAAGAGGCAATCTTCGGAGCCACTCACAAGTTTGGTTCCTACGTCGATCTCTTGTTTTCCGATGAGCCTGCCCGTTCTTCGTTCTCCGAGCATGAGCAACTGGCGAAGCGCCTCACCGAGCTCTTGAAGCGCGTACCTGAGATCCCTGCTGCCGCCGAATTCCTCATCCGCCGCTGCTATTACCATCGGGATGAGAAGATTCGCGAGGGCTTCTACCTCACTTTTTATCTCTTTGGGTACGGCGACGACGAGATACAGTCGCACCAGCGTTGGGCAATCGCATTGAAGCTGGTAGAGAACGCAATTCGCCAGTTATCGGCGCGCTGAATCATGCCCGATGGCGGACGGGCGCCCCCGCCCGTCTGGGCTGTGCAGGCGGATGGACGCAACCGCAGTTCCGCCTTAGCTTGCTCGCGCTGGTCCCCGCAACCACGCAAGTGCTTCCGCGCCGCGGCCTTTAAGTTTGGTACGCAAAACGGACAGCAGAAGCATGGAAAGGAAAATCACCAGCAATCCCAGGGAAGCGGTGCGAATGTCCTGGGCCCGCTTGGGCAGGATGGAAAACCGCCCATACACAAACTCGATGTGCACCCAATAAACCAGCAGGGAAGTCTGCCCCATCTGCACCAAAGGGCTGAAGCCCCACTGCCCCAGTCCCCAGCGGCACCACAGGTAAACCGCCCCCAGGATCACCAGCAGCAAGCCCACTCGAATAAGAAAGAAATTCGGACTGGTGTGCCAGAAATCGTAAACTGCGTAAAGCTGCTGCGGACGCCTGTCCAGCCAGCGCGCCAGATAGATCAATCCCACGCCTCCCGCGCCCGTCAGCACGAAGGCCCCAGCGCCACGTTTTTTTGCCCAGTCGCCCAACAAAAAGAATCCCACCGCCAAGCCGGCGAATGCGAAAGCCGTCCAGGGAAAGATGGGAAAGAGCCACGGTTGCGGCTGGCCCAGGTTGTGCACGCCATTGAAATAAGACTCAATCGGCCAGGGCAGCCAGCGCGGGCGCCCGGTCGTGTAAAGCGGTGGGGTCAGCAAAGCGATAGTCAGGCCAACGCCGGCCGCGGTCGCACCCAAAGCCAGCCGAGTGCGAGGGCCGTGGCTGAGGGACAACACGATCCAGCAGAAAGCCCCCATCAGCATCATGGAGAGGCCGATGGTGTTGAGGATGTCCACTCGAAACAAATCGCTCCACGGCGCCCAGCCCCACGCGATTAGAAATTCCTGCAGGCGAAACAGCAGCCCGAGTCCAAAAATCTCAGCCCCGCGGCGGATTGTGGTGCGGGCAATCTGTCCGGCGGGCCAGCCTTTCTTCTGTAACTTATCGGTTACTAATGCAAAAGAGATTCCAGCGAGGAAAAGAAACAGCGGCGCCGGCAAAGTTCCGCCCAACTGCGACCACATAAAGAACGTGGTCTTGCGCGCATCCCCGCCCAGCCAGGAGTCGTAGCAATGGGTCTGAAACATCAGCAAACAGGCTAGCCCGCGCATCCAGTCGACGTAGGCAAGCCGGGATGGGGCGGTAACTGGCATTCCTTTTGGTCCACAGGATGGTAGCAAGAACTATCACCGGATTGTGCGCCTGCCATAAAACGGCCTGGCGTTGAGAGCTTGGATCAGAATTCAGGAAGTTGTTCGCAATGCCCTCCATCGGTACACTCTTTGTGGCGCGAGGTGCGGTCTATGGTAAAGCTGGGCAGGCTTCTTGGTTCCAGGCTATACCGTTGGCGGACGGTAAGCTTCCTACTTGGCATTCTAGGCTGTCTCTCCGTTGTGCCGGTTGCTCTGTTGTTCGTTGAACCGTCGTTGGGGCAGGCGGTCAGGCGGCCGCAGTATCCCGCTCTGCCAAGCGAAACGCCTGCAAAATTCGAGCCTGTCACTGACAGTTACGATTACGTCAGGCGCGACGTAATGATCCCAATGCGCGACGGGGTGAAGCTGCACACCGTCATCCTCGTGCCGAAGGGCGCCAGGAACGCGCCCATCCTGCTTACGCGCACGCCCTACAGCGCCACAGAGCTCACCAACCACGACCCGCGCGGCGGCGAAATTACGAACCCGCCTTTCAGCGCCCACCTCGGCCCGATCCTGTACGGCTATGACAACGCCACCGACGTGATCATCGAAGGCGGCTATATCCGAGTAGTCCAGGACGTGCGCGGCAAGTACGGTTCCGAGGGGGACTACGTGATGAACCGCCCGCTGCACGGGCCGCAAAACCTGACCCCGGTGGATCACGCCACCGATACCTACGACACCATTGACTGGCTGGTGAAAAACATTCCGGAAAGCAACGGCAAGGTCGGTATCCTCGGCATTTCCTACGACGGTTTTCTGCCACTAATGGCTCTCGTGAATCCGCACCCCGCACTCAGAGTCGCAGTGCCCATGAACCCGATGGTTGATGGCTGGATGGGCGACGACTGGTTCCACTATGGCGCTTTCCGCCAGCAGAATTTGCCCTACATCTATGAACAGGAGGCGACGCGCGACAATGACGCCAAGTGGTGGACCAGCCACTTTGACGACTATGACATGTTCATGCAGGCAGGATCAGCGGGCGAACTCGGACGCCGCCGCGGGCTCGAACAGGTCGGGTTCTGGCGGAAGATTCTCGATCATCCAACTTACGACGCCTTCTGGCGCGATCAGGCAATGGACAAGGTGCTCTCAGCCCAGCCCCTTAACGTGCCGGTGATGCTGGTGCACAGCCTCTGGGACCAGGAGGATATCTACGGTGCAATCGCTGTTTACAAAGCGATCAAGCCGAAAGATATAAACAATGACAAAGTCTTCCTGGTGATCGGTCCTTGGCATCATGGCCAGGAGATCGAGGATGGCAGCAGCCTGGGCGCTCTGAGATTCAACAGCGACACCGCGCTCTACTTCCGCCAAAACATCCTGCGGCCGTTTTTGGATCACTACCTCAAGGATGGCGCGCCAAAAGCCGACGTCCCGCCCGTCAGCGCATTCGAAACTGGGACCAATACGTGGCGGCGCCTGCCGGCGTGGCCGGCTGGCTGCGCGGTCGGCTGCACAATCCAGCCGACTCCGCTCTATCTCAACCCCGGGCTGAAGCTGAGCTTCGTTGCGCCGAAGCCTGACGACGCTGCATTCGATGAATATGTCTCGGACCCCGCCAAACCTGTGCCCTTCCGCGCGCGCCCCATTCAGCCCGTGGGTTATACAACCGGCTATACCTGGCCTCAATGGCTTGTGGACGACCAACGCGAGGCGTCCGGTCGCCCCGACGTCGCGGTCTTCGTCTCCGACGTCTTGACCGCACCGGTGAAGATCAGCGGGCAACCGGTTGCCAATCTGGTTGCCTCCACCAGCGGCACGGACTCAGACTGGGCGGTCAAGGTGATTGACGTCTATCCCGACGAAGTGGCCGGCCAGCCTGCTCTGGGCGGTTACCAACTGATGGTGTCGGCAGACATCTTTCGCGGCCGCTATCGCGAGAGCCTGGAGACCGCCAAACCCATCGCGGCCGACAAGCCTCTGCTATACCGCTTCTCCCTGCCTACGGCGAACCACGTTTTCCTGCCGGGCCACCGGCTGATGGTGCAGATCCAGTCGAGCTGGTTCCCACTGTACGACCGCAATCCGCAGACATTCGTGCCCAGCATCTTTTGGGCCAAGCCAGCGGATTACCGCAAGGCTGTGCAGCGCGTGTATCACGCGCCCGGCCAGGCGAGCTTCATCGAGCTACCTCTGGTCGAGATGCCTTGACGTTAGGCTCAGGCGTGTCGGTGATGAGGGAGTCCGATCGCGGTTTAAATCCTGTTCCTCACTCCAAATCGCTTCAGAAACGGTCCCGGCGTTGTCGGGTGAATGCGCGCTTAGAATGGGAAGCGAATTGACAGAATGGCATTGTGGTTGTTGGTGTGAAAGCGAGTGGTTGCGATCTGGTATCCGCCGCCAAAGGTGAAGCCGACTCTATTCCAAAGGTGAAGCCGACCGATGATGAGACCTGGAGTCACAAAGTTCTGTTTCATGCCATCATGTTCGCCCTGCTGAAAGAACGTTGAATTGAGCTCGACCTCAGGCCAGAACTTGCGATAAAGCCGGTACTGGAAGGTGTTGTTCCAAAGATAGCTTCGTCCAACGAGATTGGTATCGGCCACCGGGAAGCCGATGCCGAACGTCCCCTGCGCATCGAAGTGGCCGAACCCCTTCCCATAGGCAATGGTAGGCGTGACGACCGCATGCAAGGCGCCGTTGGTGTGAGAGCCGGTCGGCAGACTCCAGCCCAGGAAAGCGGTCAGAATGTAATTGCCATGTTCCTCGTTCGCGGCGAGCAATCTGTATTTGACCAGAAATGCGACATCTCCGAATCCATTCTTGTCGGCGGGGTTATTGTGCTCAATGTAGGGAGGCAAATTGAAAATCACTTCAACCTTCTCGAAAGGAATTAATTCCAGCCCTTTGCCGCCATCGTAATTGTCGGTGGTCACGCCCTTGGCGTTTTCCTGCCACAACTGATCGTAGCGGAGCTCCTCTTCAAGGCGCGGTGTTGTGGTTGCCAGGGGCGTGATCCAGTGAGGCTGCTCCGCCTGCGTCTTGTCTACGCGGTCAAACCAGTCGGCAAAGTATCCATCCTGAGCAGTCGTCAATATCGGAATCAGACACAGTACGATGAGCGCGCACATCAATGCAGCCTTACGCATGCTATCTCCAAAAATTAGATTTGAAAGTTGTTGATTGTATACACAGGCTATTTACAAACGCAAGGAGTATACGATTTTATACAGTTATATCGTCCGCGCGATCCCCAGAGCGTGACTCGATAGCCAATCAGGATGGCCTTTCCCAATTTTTGACCAAGTCCGGGCGCGCACGATAGGATTTCGCCCGGAACAACTTATGAAAAACAAGTCTGCCGAACCGAGACGCCGGCATGAAGAGCTATTGAAACCTCGTGAAGCCGCCCTGCAGCTGAGAATCAGCTTTCCTACAATCAAGCAGTGGATCTATGCGCGTAAGATCCGCAGTGTGAAAACGCCGGGAGGTCATCATCGAATTCCGCAGAGCGAAGTGGACCGGCTTTTGTTCCGAACCCGGGCGAAAACCGCCCCCGAGCGCCAGGACCTCATGCGCCGCGTCAGCGGACGCAATCAGCTCGTCGGCCGGATTGAGGACGTCCGGATCAGCGGTCTTATGGCCGAAGTGACGCTTTCGATTGGGAACCAGCAGATCACGTCAATCATCACCGCCAGGTCGGCTCGTGAAATGCAGCTCAAACCCGGACAATCCGCAGCTGCCCTGATCAAGGCGACCGAAGTGATGATTTTGCGCGTGTGAAGAGGGACGGTCACATCTTAATTCTTCGCTTTTTTCGGGGCTATAGTGAAACCGTGCGGGGTGATGACGTTTGTGAAAGGGACAGATAGCTCGCTATAGACAGCCGCTCGCAAACGGCTAAACTAAACTTGGAGTCGAAGCCCGAAAGATCATCGGGTAGTCGGCTATCTCGGATAATCAATCCGTAAAGAGGAACCGGTATGGATCGCATGAGTCGGCGGGTTGTAGTTGCGTTCTTCGTATTTCTGTTATTCGCGGTGGGATTATTCGCGCAGCAATCACCTGCCGCGCCACCAACATCCGCTGGCAATAGCACAGCGCCAGCGTCCAACGTTAGCACAGTTCGCGGCTGCCTCGCCGGCGAGCGTGGAAACTACATTGTCGTCGAAAACAAAACCAGCATGGTGTACGTGTTAAAGGGAGTCGGCAACAAACTCGACAATTATCTGCACCATGAGGTTGAAGTGAAGGGGAAAATGCTACCCGGCGCCATCAAGACCGGCGTAAGGCCGGAGAAGGTAGGCAGTAACCCCAGCGATACGGCACACGGTATTGATGGCGTTGTATTCCAAGTAGCAGATGTGCAGACGGACGTGCGTACGCTCTCGAAACACTGCAAAGCGGCGGACCAGGAGTAGCGGCGTCCCAGCGTTAGACGCGGGAATCCGGCACGGTGGTTCCAGAATCCTACCCACTGGCCTAGTGAGCTGGAACTCATGCATCCGCCGATTCAGCTGTGCCCCATATGCCGCTGACGAAGGGGCATGGGGGTACGTGGGAATATTCATTCGTGCAACCAAGATTCTGGGTTCGGTATCCAACTTGACTTGGGAGGTTCGTTACCGAAGTGATGTTTGCCGCATTGTCAGTGTTGTATAATCACGGGAAGTGGGGCTTAGCGCTGACTGCAACATGCAATTGCTGATACATCCTAGAGTTGGTGAGCGCGGATGGCGTGGTGTCCTGATTCTCATTGCCATTTGCTCGCTGACATTCAGTCTGGCGACTCGTTTTTGGATTCCGTCCGCTTCTCAGGTTCCCACCATAAAGTCTGTTGACCGTCACCCGGTCGCACCCCAGCGGCAGCATCTGGACAGAGACGCTACCCAGTGGCTGGCGCCATGCGCCAATTTCACCGTCGCCGAGCCCATCGTCATCGAAACCCGTCTGGTTCCCGTCGAACCTCTGCTCCCGAAACATGTTTTTACCGACAGCCTGTACAACCGGCCCCCTCCATCATCTGCATTTTCTCTTTAGTTTTTTCCTGGCACTAATTCTGTATTGCTTTGAAGCGGTGTTGTGCCATGATCGGCGGCCTTCTGCTGCTTTGACGGTATTTTGGCGACGCGCCCGATCGCAACCGGTCACGGTCGATTGAGAGTTCGTGAGAGGATTCGCATGGCCCTTGAGCCTCCTGTACATGTCGAGGAGCTTGAAGCTCTCCGGCGCTTGGACACCTGCACGGTCTCGAACGCGATCGAGGCCTTTGAGATTAGGCTACGGAACACCGGCTTCGCCGACGCCAGCATTCGCTGCATGTTTGAAGATTTTCCGCCCATGGTCGGATACGCGGCCACGGCCCGTCTTCGTAGCGGCGAGCCCCCCATTGCAGGGCGAACCTATACGGATCGCACCGACTGGTGGAACAGCATTCTCCAAGTACCGGCGCCGCGAATTGTGGTGTTGGAGGATTTGGACAAACCGCCAGGCCTGGGCTCTTTCCTTGGTGACATGCACGCCGCCATCTTAAGGGCGCTTGGGTGTGTCGGGTATGTGACCGATGGTGCCGTCAGGGAACTACCCCGGGTACGAGATCTAGGCTTGCATCTGTTTGCGGGAAACGTGGCGGTGTCGCATGCCTATGCTCATATCTTCGACTTTGGATCGATGGTCAAGGTGGGTGGCTTGGAAGTTTACCCGGGCGACCTCTTGCACGGGGACCGCCACGGCCTGCTGACCGTTCCCAAAGAGATTGCTTCAGAGATTCCCGCAGCTGCGGTCAAATTGCAGCAGGCTGAGCAGAGGGTCATCGACTTTTGCCGCTCACAGGAATTTTCAGTGGATAAGTTACGACAAGTGCTCAAAGGAATGAGGTAGGGAGTTACAAATTGCTGGCTGGACGCCAGAGAAGGCCGGTGCTTGCAACTGATGAATCGACATTGCAACCTTGACGGCGGAAATCGTCTGCCAGCGGGCAGGTTCAACGCTTTCAGTTACGCAACTATGGGACTTGCCGCGATGCTGGCACTCGGACTGTCATCGTGCAGCGGCGGGCACAGTGAGAAGGTTCAGGCAAATTCTCAGCAGGTAGTCACGGTCGGAGTGACCAACGTAGTCAAGAAAACGCTGAGCCGGCAAATTACTCTGTCTTCCGAATTGGTGCCTTTTCAGGAGATCGACGTTTATGCGAAGGAGTCCGGCTACGTGCAGAAATTGAATGTCGACTACGGAACCCACGTAAAGACGGGCGAGGTGATGGCGACCCTGGAGATTCCGGAACTGCAGGCGCAGTTACAGGAGGATCAAGCCGAGATTAAGAACGCGACGAACCAAGTGAGCCGGGCGGAAAACGAATTAAAGCGATACGACGCGCAGTACAAAGCGCTGCACCTTGAATACACGCGCTTAAACGGAGTCTTCGAGACACAGCCCGGTATCGTGGCCCAGCAGGAAGTGGACGATGCCCAAGGAAAAGACCTTGCCGCTGCCTCCCAAGTCGACGCCGGAAAAGCTGCGTTTGAGGCGGCACAGAGCCAGTTGCTGGCAGCCAAGGCAAAGCTCATCCACGACCAGACACTCTACGACTATTCCAAGATTACCGCGCCATTCGCGGGGGTGGTGACCGAACGCTACGCGAACCTGGGCACTCTTGTTCAGGCAGGGACAAGTTCGAGCACCCAGGCGATCCCAATCGTTCGGCTTTCCCAGGATGACTTATTCCGCTTAGTGATCCCAGTCCCGGAGTCCTATGTCCACTACATACGTGTCGGCGATCACGTCGACGTTCGTGTGCCCTCGCTGAATCGGACCTTTCCCGGCAAGGTATCGCGTTTTTCGGTCGATGTGAGGCAAGACACTCGCACCATGCACACCGAAGTGGATGTTCCGAACCCCCAACGTGTGCTGATGCCAGGCCTGTATGCCGAAGCCGATGTCGCACTTGAACATCGCGACGATATCCCGGCGGTGCCTTTGCAGGCCATCAACCATGAAGGGGACAAGAGCACGGTGTTTGTCGTCAATCGTGACGGTGAGATTGAGGACCGCCCCATCATGCTGGGAATCCAAACCGCCACGGACGCTGAGGTGGTTTCTGGTTTAAGCGAGGGCGAGCAAGTGATCGTCAGTGATCGCAGCGGACTGAAACCGGGTCAGAAAGTTCATCCGCAGGTCGTGCAGGTTGTGCAGTACCAGGAAGCGAAGCCGGAGTAGAGGCCGCTGTTCGCGGCGGAGCTCCAGAGTGTGAGAAAAAATGTCAGGCTTTTCAATACGTAACCCGTACTTCATTGTTGTCATCTGCCTGGTGCTGACGGTGATTGGTATCACCAGCCTGGCACGCATGCCGGTTGACCTGTTCCCAACCATTAATTTGCCGGAAGTCGTGGTAGCGACTTTTTATTCCGGGATGCCGCCTGAGGACATCGAGACCGACATCACCGATCCTCTTGAGAGATTCTTTACGTTGGCTAGTGGCATCGATCATATGGAGTCACGCTCGCTGCTGGGCGTCAGCATCATCAAACTGTATTTTCAACCAGACACCAGCCCGGACGCGGACGTAACGGAGATTTCGAATCTCGCACTCGCGGATCTGAAACGTTTACCGCCTGGCACCCTGCCGCCGGTCGTCCTGAAGTTCGACGCTTCCAGCTTGCCAGTTTGCCTGGTGACCCTCCAAGGTGAGGGATTGAGCCAGACCGAACTCCACGATGTGGGTCAATTCTCGATCCGCAATCAGATCGCGGTGGTCAAGGGCGCTGAAATCCCACCTCCATTCGGGGGCAAGTATCGGCAGATCATGGTGTATGTCGACCCCTATAAGCTTGCATCGCGGCAGCTGAGCCCCATGGATGTGGTAGATGCGGTCAACAGTTCGAATCTGATTCTCCCTGCAGGCGACGTAAAGATCGGACCGTTCGATTATTACGTCTATTCGAACAGTCTGGTTGACAACATGGATCAACTGGCAAAGGTTCCGATCAAGACCGTAGGGAGTTCGTGGGTTTCGGTCGATGACGTTGGCAAAGCCGAGGATGCAAACCAGATCCAGTACAACCTGGTGCGGGTGGATGGTCAGAGATCCGTCTATCTCCCCATCATGAAGCAGGGCGGGGACACCAATACCATCGAGGTTGTGCAGGGCATTCGTGACGCAATCAAACACCTGTACGACATACCCAAGCAGCTGGTTTCCACGGTGGTTTTTGATCAGTCCGCTTTCGTGAGAGAGGCCATCAAGACTCTGCTCCATGAAGGTGTCATCGGGCTGGCACTCACTAGCCTGATGATTCTCATTTTTCTTAGTAGTTTCCGCGCTACGTCGGCGGTGTTCCTCTCCATTCCACTTTCCGCCCTGGCAACCTTCGTGGTTCTCTACATGATGGGGAGTACCGTCAATACGATGATTCTGGGAGGGTTGGCGCTGGCCTTCTCGCGAATCATAGACAATTCGGTGATCTCGCTCGAAAACATCTATCGCCATCTGGAACATGGTGCAGCGCCGCTGGCGGCAGCCGAAACCGGGGGCTCGGAGGTGAGCCTTGCTGTGCTGGCCGCTACTTTGACCACAGTCGTGGTCTTTTTCCCGGTGACGTTTCTATACGGCGTCAGCAAGTTTCTGTTCTCGGCGCTAGCCCTCGCAGTCGTCATCTCGCTTTTTGCGTCCTATGTGGTAGCGATGACCGTCATTCCGTTGTTTTGTTCGCGGTTTCTCAAAGCGGTTCCTCATGCCGCAGCGAGCAATGCACCTGAATACGAGGTTGAACCGACATTAGTCCTCGACCGGTCTTGGTGGGGGAGGTTCACTGTGGGCTTCAACCGGCTATTTAACCGGCTGCTCGATTACTACGAATATTGGGTAAAGCGGGCGTTGGTGCGGCCCGGCGTTACCGTGGCGATTCTGAGTGGCGTGTTCCTAATCAGCTTGGCTATCTATCCATTTCTCGGACTGGCATTCTTCCCGCGCACTGATGCCGGACAATTCACAATCAACATGAAGGTTCCGACGGGAACTCGTCTCGAACTGACCGAGCAGTACGTGGCAAAGGTGGAGGACCTTATCCGCAATGTTGTCGGTTCCAAAGACCTGAAGATGGTCGTCTCCAACATCGGAGTAGTTCCTGATTTCTCCTCGCTGTATACAACGAATGCCGGGCCGTATACGGCAACGGTTCAAGTCGCACTGCAGGAACCACACCAGTTGAGTAGCTTTGAGTACATGGACCGGGTGCGCGACAAAATGGCGGCACAATACCCGGAAATCCGAACCTTCTTTTCGAGCGGTTCAATGGTCGATGCAGTGCTGAACTCGGGAATGCCCGCCCCGATTGACGTACAGGTCAGCAGTCGCAGCCTGGGAGAGTCTTACAGCATCGCGCAGGAGTTAGCGAGCCGTATCCGGCAGCTTCCGGGAGTTGGAGAAGTCTACATTCCGCAGGACCTGAATTACCCTGGATTGCGGCTGGATATCGATCGTGTACACGCGGGCGAACTGGGCCTCAGCGAAAAAGAAGTGGTGGACAACGTGATCACGGCGCTGAACTCCAATACCATGATCGCCCCCAATTATTGGGTGGACCACAAAACCGGCAATGATTATTTCCTGACCGTTCAATATTTCGAGAACGGACGACCGGCGATTCACAATTTCGCTGATCTGACCAATATTCCCCTCCGTGCCCCTAACCTGAAAAAACCCACGACCCTGGATAGCGTGGTGAAACTCAGAAACGTACAGACACCGACTGAGGTCGATCATTACCAGATACAAAGAGTGACGGATGTTTACGTAACGCCTTCGGGAGAGGGTTTGGGGAAGATTGCGGACTCGGTTCAACACACGATTCAAGGTATGGAATTGCCGGAAAACGTGCGGGTTGACCTACGCGGGATGGTGCAAGGGATGAATGCCTCATTCCGCAGTTTTGCGATCGGGCTGTCGATGTCAGTGATTCTTCTTTACCTCATTCTCGTAGCGCAGTTCAAGTCGTTCAAAGATCCCCTCCTGATTATGCTGGCGATTCCGATGGGGTTCATCGGTGTCCTTATTATTCTGCCTCTGACCGGGACGACCCTTAACGTGATGTCCCTGATGGGAGTGCTCATGCTGGTCGGCATTTCAGCGTCGAACAGCATTCTTATTGTCGAGTTTGCTCATCGCCTTGAGGAACAGGGGAAGGGGGTAGAAGAGGCGGTGATTACTTCGTGCCGCGTACGTCTGCGTCCGATTCTGATGACGTCGCTGGCCACCATTATCGGCATGGTACCGATGGCTCTCAAGCTGGGTACTGGGAGCGAACAGTACGCTCCCTTAGCCCGTGCCATTATTGGTGGCCTGACTGCGTCCGTAATCCTGACCGTTTTTATCGTGCCCGCCGCATACCTCTTGGTTTACGGCAAGAATGAAGATCGCGGTCGTGCCGAGCAGGCTCCGGAGCTGGCGCAATGAAGCTCGGGACAGCCTCGCGGTGCGATACGCGGATTTCATTGCTGAACTGTTTCAGCACCTCCATGCGCCCACCTTGCCCACGGCGCGTTGCGGTAACTCTTGTTACCGTTCTGTCGCTCGCAGTTAGCGTTGCAACCCGTTACTGCCCGGTAGTGCGAGATGAGACCCACGCGACAAATCGCGTGACGCCGCAATCTCTCGACGCCAAGCGGCAGCATCTGCTGAATGACGGGTTCCACTGGTTTGCTCCGGCTGCGACCTTCGGTTTGCGTCAGCCCGCGTGGACTGCGGTTGCGCTGCTACCCGCCGTTGCTCCCCATATCCGACTTTATCCAGAAGATGGCCTGCGCAACCGGCCTCCTCCTTCCTGCTGAACCTCCTGTCTTGAAGAACCTGCGAACAAGTTCCACGGCGGAACATTGGTTCGAATCAGACGGTCGTGTCATGCCCTGCGATTTTCGCAGGCGATCTCATGGAGGAGACTATGAGAAAGAATCTTTCGATCAGCATCGCAGCGTTGGTCATCGTACCAATGCTCTACGCCTCTCAAACCCAAGGCAACTCCAATCCATACGTGCCGGGAACTGTAGTAGAGGTACAGAAACACAAAGTCTATTTCCCGGCTTACACGATGGGAGGCAGCAACCCGTCCGATGCGCCACTGAGTTCGCAGTACTACGCTTACGACGTCTCTGTGCGCGTCGATTGCAAGACCTACATCGGGCGTTACGAAACCCCGTTTAACGATTTGCCGTCGGACTTTACTCCCCATCAGCCGATCCAGGTGCGGTTGACCAGGCATGTCATGTACTTTGACCTGCCGAACGACCCGGATATGAGAATGGGAATTGTCCGCCGCCGTGCGCAATGCGGGCAGAATCGCTAGTCGCAGCTGTCGGGTTTGGAAGGTTTTACGGCGGAAAAATTACGATTTCGTACTGCTGCAGCAAGCAGGTGCGAGATTGAAACTATTGAGAATCGCAAAATATTGTGACACTTCAACCAAATTGTCATTCCGAGCGCAGCGAGGAATCTGCAGTTACTTGGAGCTGCCGGAAATGCAGATTCCTCGCGCCAAAAGCGGGCGCTCGGAATGACAATGTTCTTACTGAGTCACATCAAAACAATATGCAATTCTCAGATATGGTTCCGCAAAGGCTAATCCATGAAGCGAAAATATAAGTACACCGTCCCGTTCTTGCTGGGGCTGGTCTTGTCCTTGTTTGGCTTTGCCCAAGTGTCCGTCAATGTGCAGACGGCGCAGGGTTTACCTCAATCCCCAATGCCGCAAACCCTTCCCAATCAAAAGACCTCCAATCCGCCCATGAATGCACCGCCATCCTCCGCTTCCCAGGTCAATACTGGCACGCCCATGTCCTTGACCTTGAATCAGGCAGAAGCGCTGGCGATCAAGAACAATCCACAAATTTCTGTTGCCCGGTTGATCGCTCTTGCCTCCGAGCAGGTTACCCGCGAGGTAAGGTCGAATCTGTGGCCCACGGCCACTGGTGATCTTACGGGGGTAGATGCGCAGTCCGGCAGCCGCATTACGGCAGGCGCGCTGAATAACCCGATCATCTACGAACGTTCCGCGGCCGGAGTCATGGTCACTCAACTGATCACCGATTTTGGGCGCACTACGAACCTGGTCTCCAGTGCGAACTATGCAGCCAAGGCCGAGAATGAGAACGCCATGGCCACCAAAGAGCAAATCCTCCTGGCCGTGAACAAAGCTTTCTACAATGCCCTGCAAGCCCAGGCCGTGCTGATCGTTGCGCAGGAAACGGTAAATGAACGCCAGACCGTTGCCAACCAGGTGGAAGCACTTTACAAGAGCAAACTGAAATCTGAATTGGATTTCAGTTTTGCAAGTGTCAACCTGGCGCAGGCCAAACTTCTGCTGCTGGACGCTCAAAACAACGAGAACGCCGCTTTCGCTAACCTGGCCATGGTGCTGGGTTTTGCGGCCGTGCAGAATTTCCAGCTTATCGAGGAAACAAGTCCAGTTACACCGCCGCCGGACAACGTCGATAATTTGATTTCCCAGGCGTTCTCGGTGCGTCCGGAAATACTCTCGCTACAATTCCAGTACCAGTCCGCCAGGAAGTTCCAAACCGCAGAAAGAGATCTGCTCTTTCCCAGCATTAGCGCCCTTGGGGCAGTTGGCGACACACCGGCAGGCAATCCCGCAGTGGCCCCGAATCCCGGCGCTCTGAGCAACACCTACGGAGCAGTCGGCGCAAATATCGAAATCCCGCTCTTCAACGGTTTCTTGTATACGGCAAGGGCACGTGAGGCGAATCTCAGAGCACAGGCGACGCAAGAACGGTTATTGGATATGCGAAACCTGATTTCGCGGGATGTACGCACCAGTTGGCTGAATGCGAATACGGCGTACCAGCGGCTGGCGGTCACGCAGCAATTGTTGCAGCAAGCCAACCTGGCGCTGAGTCTTGCCCAATCTCGCTACAACTTGGGACTAGGCTCAATCGTCGAACTGAGCCAAGCCCAGCTCCAGCAGACGCAAGCCCAGATCAGTAACGCGCAAGCCGGCTACGACTACCGCCTGAGCCTGGCAGTTTTGACCTACGAGACCACGGGGATCTAACGTGACTTCTCTCATTCGGCAGTTGTTGCTCGTATCGAAGAGGAAGAGGCTGCTCAGCACTCGCCGACGACGCAAGAATAAGATATCTTTCAGCACCCGCCAGGGGCTAATGCTGGTCTTCGGAATTGCTGTTTTCGTTGGTTTGATTTTCATTCTTGCGTACTACGTGTGGTATGTCCCAATTGAGAAGTCTATGCAGTAAAATTCAGTTGCAACCGGCCTCAAACCCTGGCCGACCCACGCAGGCGGAATCAAACGCGTCCGCCTGCGATCCTTTGATTCTGGACTGCCTTGACAAAGCGAAGGCGCCCCCGCGGCGTACCCGCACCTAGTAGATAAACACCGCTGATGGGGAAGGACTCCCATTTAAGGAAGCACTGGGCTATCGTTCAAGATGTCGCAGAATGCACAGTCAAACTCCGGTCGCGGTTGTCGAACAGCCACTGCTCCGCGCCAGGATGCCGGAGCTCGATTCCCTTCGGGGCATTGCGATTTTGCTCGTCCTGTTCCTACACGGCTTTGCCTACGTCGCCGACCCGAGCTCGTTCACGGGACTGCGCCGGGAATTCATGGTGCTTACCTCCTACGGTTGGATCGGAGTGCAACTCTTCTTTGTGCTCTCGGGATTCCTTATCACCGGCATATTGCTCGAAAGCAGGCTCAGACCCGACTACTACCGCAGGTTCTACAAGCGCCGCGCTCTTCGAATCCTTCCCGCATACTACGGATTGCTGTTGATCTTGCTCGCTCTTAACCAGACCTCCTGGCTTGGGCATCGCACCGGCCTGCCGTTTCTGCTCTTCAGCTTTGCGTATCTTTCAAATGTTACGCCACTGTTCGGCATCCCCATTCAATACACCGTGTTGTGGTCCCTTGCGGTCGAGGAGCACTTTTATCTGGTTTGGCCGATGATTGTTCGCAATATTTCACGTCGCGCATTAGCTCTCGTTGGCCTGGGCGTATTTCTTTCTGCACCGATCCTTCGCGCATTCACGATACGCTTTGGGAGTCTCACAAACGGGAACTTCTACACGTGGTGCAATGCGGACGGCTTGGCGTTAGGGGCACTCCTGGCGATGGCGCTTCGCGTTCCTGACATTAGCCGGCGCCTGCTTTGGGGACTCTCCCTATTTGTGGCGGGGTTCAGCGGAGCCACTCTGGTTGCGGCAGCCAAGGTGAATGCCCTTGCGTGGGCCTCGACATCCGGCTTCGCCTTGAGATTGACGCTATTAAACTCCGGGTTTGCCGCCCTCCTTGTTCTTACCTTATTGCTGGGAACGGCCCCTTCCAGCTTCGTGGTGAACATACCCTTCCTGCGGTTCTTTGGGGAAATCAGCTACGGACTCTACCTCCTCCACATGCTTTTTTTCTACGGCTATGAAGAGACGGTGAGACGGTATTGGCCATCGCTCGGGGTTGTTAACGGACAATTTGGCAACGTCGTCCTGCAGTTCATATGCGCGGGAGGCGCGTCAATCATAGTTGCCACCCTGTCCAGACGTTGCTTTGAGGAATACTTCCTAAGCCTAAAGGATGGTCGGAGCGGGAAAGCTGAGAGAAGATCAAAAGAACTGCGTTTGAGGCAGACGTGCGATCTCAATGCAACGGTAAGCTAGTGATCGATACCCAGAACAATCTTTTGTCGCTCGCCCTGTCGCGGAGAGTAGTTCTCTTCCTGCTGGTTGCGGTCTTTGCCGCGGAATTTCTAGTCAGGGGACCGGTTCGATTCCTACAGCAAGGATCTGCGATCAACGATTTCATGCCACCCTTTGTGCAGGCTAAGGCATTGGCGCGAGGAGTGGACCCGTACAGTCCTCAGGAACTGCTGCGACTTTGGCCCAAGGACTCAGCACAGCTCACTTTTCTCGTGAAAGATGCGGCGGCTGGAACGATGCAAGCCAAAGATGGCGTTCCCTCTCCTTATCCGCTCAGTTGCTTGGCCGTGCTCGCTCTATTTTCTGGAATACCCTGGCATATTGCCCGCATCGTCCTGCTAGTCTCGAACGTCCTTGGTTCGTTGCTGTTGATTGGTGTTTTGCTGTCACTTTCGGGACTCGGCCTCAGCGACCGTCGAACTTACGCCTTTCTGGGTTTAGCCCTGGGGATTGCCCCACTCCACGCTGCGCTTGCCACTGGGAACTTGATAATTCCGGCTTGCACCTGTGGGGTCGTGGCCATCTGGTGTGCCATTCGCGATCACAATACACTCTCTGGCGCTTTTCTCGCTGTTGCCATCTGCCTGAAACCTCCGGTTGGGATTATTTTTGTTGTCCTTGCTGTCATCCGCCGCCGTTGGCATGTGACCTTAGTGGCCGTCGTTCTAAGCGCGTTAGTCACCGCAGCAGCCATCCTGCGGCTGTGGACGTCTCACGTGGATTGGATACAAGCCTATTCCGTCAACCTCAACAAGATGTTCGCCTCGGGAGCGATTAACGATTTCACGAAAGCAAACCCTTTACGCTTCCATCTGCTGAACCTGCAGGTGCCAATTTCTTCCTTCGCTACTAGTCCAGCGGTGGCTAACGAAATCGCCTGGTCGATATCTGCTGTCTTGCTGTTGGTCTGGTTAGGATTCGCGTTGCAGAGTGATACGACTCCTGAATTGTTGGACTTGAGCGCGATAACAGCGATTGCATTGCTGCCGGTCTACCACCGTTTTGTTGACGGTATGCTGCTGATTGTGCCGCTCAGTTGGTGCTTTAGTGTGCAAAGGAACGAACTCAAGCCGGTCTCGCGAATCGTGATGGTTCTCCTCCTGCCATTTCTGGTTCCAGGGGCGTCACTATTGACGATTTTAAGCAGCGACGGCGTGGTCCCAGTTGGTATGGCGACAACTTGGTGGTGGAATGCGTTTGTTGTACCCCATGAGATTTGGGCAGTGCTCCTGATCTCCTTCGCGCTACTGTACGCGATGGGCCTGAGCAGACATTGGATAGCCAAACCAGAATCAGCGTTCCATCGCACATCTCAGGCGTGCGCGGGTCTGGCCCAATTGCCGCAAACGTGAGGAAGTTCAAAAGGTATGCGCTGTCAGGCGCGTAATCCGGGATGGCTGGAATGAACAGAGTTGCGGGAAACGCTCGCCTCGCGATCGCACTTGCCCTTTGTTGTGCGGTTGCGATCTCCGTGGCGGTGCTCTTCCCCGGGTACACTACAAACGCCAATCTCCTGGGGATGCTACTTTTTGCGGAGATTGTCCTGGTGGCCCTCTGGAACTACAGACCGATGTTCTTCCCATTTCTGGTTCTCGTCTTTTTTTTCGCTGGCACCGGCGTGCCTCCACTAGGGTTTTGGAATGCTGGACGATGGTTCGTGCTTGGGGCAGGTGCACTTGCGGGCCTTGTTCAATATCTGAGAGATCAGCGCTTTCGTCTCGGCGGATTTCACTTGGCGGCATTCTTTTGTGTGGTTGCAGCTCTGGTTTCCTGTTCAGCGTCCGTATATCGCCAACATTCTTTGTTCAAGGTATTTAGTTTTTCGCTGTTGTTTCTCTATGCGGCATCTGGCATGCGAGTTGCCGTATTCGGAAGAGAGCGTCAATTTCTTTCAAGACTGCTATTGTTCTGCGAGCTTCTGACCTACGTTACGGCGGCTTGCTACTTCATTTTTCAATATGATTTCTTCGGAAACCCTAACTCCTTGGGTGCAGTGATGGGCGTACTTGTCCTACCCATGATGTTGTGGGGAGTCTTCGTGACCGAAGGTACATCAACGCAAAAACGTGAAGTATTCGCGCTTGTGTTATCGATTTTGCTTCTTGCGACCAGTTACGCACGCGCCGGGATTCTTGCCGCAATTGTCTCCTGTGCCCTGATTTGCATAGCCCTACGCCGCTACAGAACGCTGCTGATGCTCGTCGGCACGGGCTTGCTGGCCGCATTGGCAGTCGTCTTTGCATTCCCTCCTGCCGTCAACCAGCCGCAGTCGCTTACGTCAGCATTTATCTACAAGGGACATCCGGAGGAGGGCATTCTCGGTTCCCGAAAATCACCCTGGCAACAAGCAGTCTCCTCGGTGCATGAGCATCCCTGGTTTGGCACGGGATTTGGCACGAGCACCACTGGAACCGACGCCAGCGAAGGCGCCAGCGACTTCACGTCAACGGCGCGAGATACTCGGGAACACGGAAATAGTTACTTGGCGATCTTAGAGTGGGTTGGCATCTTGGGCGTGTCGCCATTCCTCGCGCTGCTGTTCATGATTGCCATGCGCGTGGCCAAGTCGTTGGCCCAGATCCGCCGGTCGGGACTTCTCCTGTCCCCGCTCGTACCGATTGCCGCAGTGGTTCTCGCTGGTCTCGTCCATGCAGCATTCGAGGATTGGCTTTTCGCAGTAGGGTACTATCTGTGCGTTATATTTTGGGGTTTTGCCTTCGTGCTGGCTGATTATGTTTCCCCTGCGCAGCGCGGAGAAATCTCAGACCTGGTTTGGCGGTCGCCGCACCGTATACAACCCGCAGCGTGACCTGCTGTTGTTCCGCCGCACACTCGCCCGGGGTCAAGAGCCAGGGAGTGAGAGCGTAGCCGTATCCCCATAGGGATTCCCGAACGGAATGTCCTAGATTAGGGTAGGCGATTTCTCTTGACCACCTTTTTGCCTAGGCGTACATTTTAGGTGTCCTAGCAGAGGGTAGCCATGAACATCGTCGCGATCTACAAAAAGTTCCCTACTGAGGCCGATTGCATCCGGCATATTGAGCGGGTTCGTTGGAACGGCACGCCCGTCTGCCCTTACTGCAAATCCACGCGGACAACACCGATCCCCAGCGAATCCCGGCATCACTGCAATAGCTGCAATACCACGTTCAGCGTCACCGTGGGCACAATCTTCCATCACACCCATCTGCCGCTGCAAAAGTGGTTTCTGGCGATCTCTCTTGTGCTGAACGCTAAGAAGGGTATATCTGCACGCCAGCTTGCCCGCGATCTGGAAGTGAATAAAAACACAGCTTGGTTTATGGGGATGCGGATTCGCAACGCCATGTTTGAACAGGGTGAGCTGCTCAAGGGCATCGTGGAAATGGATGAGTGTTACATCGGCGGCAAGCCGCGCAAAGGCAGCGGCCCACACAAGCGCGGACGCGGTACTTCTAAGGCTCCGGTTATTGGCATCATTCAGCGCGGCGGTAAGGTCATCGCTCGCCATGTGGACAAGGCACAATTGAACTCTAAGAGTCTCGCCAAGTTTGTGCGAGAGAACGTCGAGATCGCAGAATCCGCCCTCATTACCGATGAGTTCTGTGGCTACGTTACGGTCAAGAAATTCACGCCGCATTTCGTCATCAACCATCAGATTTCCTATGCGGACGGTGAGATTCACACCAACTCCATCGAGGGCTTTTGGGGACTTTTGAAGCGCGGCATTATGGGCCAGTATCACAAAACCACCTTGCGCCATCTGCATCAATACATCACCGAGTTTTGCTACCGCTACAACGGTCGCGACAATCCGGCCCTGTTCGATGTCACTATTTCGAGGGCATTAGGAGTTTAGCTATGGCAGAGCAAAAGATTTGGAAAGCAGTGTGGGGTTCGCCAGACAGACCGCTTAAAATCGGGAATCTGGAAATCCCTGCGTATGTCTTAGAGAACGGAACCAGAGTCCTCTCAGGGCGCGGTATGCAGACCGCTTTGCAGCTTGGGCAGAGCCATGGCTCTAAACTCAAGAAGTTACTGAGCAGTGCGAACATCAAACCACACATCAGCAATGAGTTAGCCATGGCTCTGGATAGCCCTTTGCGCTTTGTGCGTCCCGGTCGCGGCGGAAAACTCGCAACTGGATACGAAGCCACGATCTTGCCGGATATTTGCGATGCACTGTTGGATGCCCGGAAAAGAGACAATCTTACCCCACCGGAGTTGTTGGTTGCTGACCAATGTGAAATCCTCACCCGCGCATTCGCCAAAGTTGGAATTATCGCTCTGATTGACGAGGTTACTGGCTATCAAGAGATTAGAGATCGTGAAGCCCTTCAGCAGATTCTCGATAAGTACCTTCTCAAAGCGTATGCGGCATGGGCGAAGCGATTCCCGGATGACTTCTATCGCGAGATGTTCCGTCTGCGCGGTTGGCAATGGCGTGGCATGAAAGTCAATCGTCCGTCCGTAGTCGGCAACTACACCAAGGACTTGGTTTATTCCCGCCTTGCCCCTGGTATTCCCGAAGAATTGGAAAGGCTTAACCCGAAGGATGATAAGGGCAACCGAAAGAGCAAACACCATCAATGGCTGACTGAGGATATTGGACATCCTGCCCTAGCTCAGCATCTTTATGCGACCATTGGATTCATGCGTGCCGCATCTACTTGGGACCAGTTCTACCGAATGATGCAGAGGGCATTCCCGAAGCTGAATAGCAATATGGTGTTAAACTTTCCGGAGGATTCAGACTTGGAGCCTGCCTCACGGGTGAGCTAGCTCGCAAGCCTCAAGATCTATTTGTTGAGTCTGCGCAAGCATTGCCTGCTCCTCAATGAGTTCCACACGCAGCTCTCGGGCGACTATGAGTCCTGTGCTTTCCTTTGGTGTACGCCGCAGGAATTTCGAGGCAGCGACCAGTGGCAAATATATAGCTGCAGCAATTAGCAACAATGGGGAACCAGATACAAGCTGCCATGCCAGAATCGTTGCTGTGCGGTCGTAGATATACCGCATCTTGACCTGAGCCGATTCGGATAGATTACTCACGGCTACGAGATATTTTTGTTGGATTGATTGGACACGCTCGTTAGGACGATAACGCTCAGCAGCCATGAAGATGAGTGCTCGTGTCACGGTAATGATGTGCGCAAACCGAATAAGCGCATTGAGGCGGTCCCGCTGTATCCGGTACGCCGGATCATCGAAAACTACACCGCCTTCGGCTGCGTACAGAAAAAGGTCGTTTCGCAAATCGAATAGTTCATTTCTAACCTTATCAATTCTGTACGGTCTCCAACCGAAATACGCAACAAGCCAGAGCGATAGGAGGCCGAGTCCGGTTAGGAGAAGAGGTCCAATGTCACTCATATTTTGTCCTCCGGTCTAGTCGTTCCATGCTGCGTCAGGCCGCTCGATGTTCTGTTGGCGTCTATGATGGTTTCGAGGCGGTGGATGTAGTCTGACATGTCGGCTATTTTCTTTCGCCGTAGGTTCCGTTCCCGGAAAGCCAGAGTTCCAGCACTTCCACCAAACAACACGAGCACAGCATCAGGGACGCGAATGCTGCTTACAAAACTCATACCCAATTGAGCCATGGTGATTTGTCCGGCGAGTCGGTTAACCATCATGTACAGAAGAAGGAATATCGCTACCAGAGAACCCCATGGAAATATTAGATGCACAGCATCCGCCCACATCTCCAGTTTCTTATAGCGAAGAATGAACTCCGCCTCTTTTGGGCCTCGCGGCTGTGGTCTCGTTCCCACTTGCCGCGCATCATATTCCTCATCATCCTATTGTCCACTAAAATCATTGGTTTGTTCCAGATAACGGAATACCCCGAACACACCCTGCCACGGCCATATCAGTATAGAGAACAGCACTACCTTAATCTAGGACATTCCGTTCCCGAATCGCAGCCCAATCCAAGCCCGCCAGCCTTTGGGCGATGGATTTTTCCATGATTCTCTGCCGCCTTTTCGACAGTTTGCCGTCTGGTCGGCAGTTTAGGCAAAGCCCGCGCCGCCGAGCTATCCGGATGTTGCGGGCAAGGCTCGGTTCCCGTGGGGCGGGTTAGGGAGGAGTAATTGCGGCGATACCAGGCTAGTTATACGTCTCCCGCAGTCTGGGACCTAAGGAGTCCTCCTATGAAACATCGAGTGCTTTGGTTAAGTCTTTTGCTACCCATATTCATGGGCCGCAGTTCTTCACCCCTCGCCACATCTGTCAGCACCACGCGTTCCTACAACGGCACCGCATCGGTCGGCGATTTCTTCACCATGACCGTGGATCCAGTCGCCTATACGTTGGCTTACACCGACTTGTCCAACGGCGATAGCGGAACTATTTCCTATCAGGTGAATTCGGATGGAACTTATCAACTTGACGATCCCAATCACAACTTGGTTGGGGCCTATGAGATACCAAATTATGCCTTGCTTGTCGAAGCTACCAACACCGGCCCAGATCACGACGCGCCCGCGATTATCCTGGCCATGCAAACCGCAAGCATCTCCGTTCCAAAATGGGCCAGCCACAATTACGACTATATGCAGTTCGGCAGCGGCGCGGGGGGCGTAGAGGTGGGTTTCATAGCGGCCGACGGACAGGGCAACGTCAGTACCACGGCATATTGGCCGCTTGGGGCTCTCAGCCAGGGGGCAAGGGCTTTTCATCGCGGCGGCTTCAGTGGCCGCAGCCTCCAGCAGGATGCATCGGGAACCTTTTTGCGGCTTCCCGACAATGACGGCGATTCCCACTACGTTTTCGGAACTGGAACCGGAACTCTCGCCCTGGACACGCCAAACGGCGCAATCCTGGGTTTCAAGAAGGCCGCCAGCAAGGACTTCGATCCCTCCTTCGCTGGAACGTACAAGGGGATCTACTATCAGAAAACTGGCGCCAAGACCGACCAGGGCAATTTCGAAACGGGCACGCCCAGCCTGGGCGACGCCACTATCGTCATTGACGCCACGGGACAAGTCTCCACGAAAGACTCTCGTGGCAACCTGCTGCTGGAGGCGATGCTGACGCCGGTTGCCGACGCGGCTTATCTCTATGGGGCTGATAAACTTCAGGACCCTTGCTTCGGCCTTTTCACTTTTCGGGTAATCACGGCCAATTCCCAGAACGATGTTTTCGTAACTTTCATGGATCGGGGGGTGTTGTTCTCTTCCTTCAAGGCCAACTTGCCGTGGGGCCCCGGCAGTACGTATGACTACTTGTATGGAGTGGGACTCAGATGATCAGATGAAGCACCCGTTTAGACGGGAACCAAAATCACGCCGATGCTCAGTTGTTGCTCAACTCGTCCAGGAGGTCTATTTTCAGTTTTTTCTGGTGATCGCGACTGAGCTTGGCCCGGTTTGCGCTGAGATAAAACACGTCGATTGCCATCTGTCCTTCGGTATCGATCAGCGCAATTTCGATGTTGCACTTGTGATGTGCGAGCCGCGAGCTGATGCGGTGCAAAAGTCCCGGACGGTCCTGGGCTATGACCTGTACCAGAGTGCTGTGGGAAGAGCACTGGTCATCAAATTCGATGCGGGTCTCGATCTTTACTTTGGCGGTGCCGTTCTTCTCCGCGCGCAGGCGATCCTGCAGCATGCGATCCAGATCGGCTTCTCCGGTTAACACCTCCGCAATGCTGCGCTGGAAGCGTTCCCACTCCGGCAAGTTCAGCTCGAGAGTGCGGAACCGGTCGGTGAAATAGAACGTGTCAACCACGGTCCCGGCGTGATTGGAAAACGCGTTGGCTTTCACGATGTTCATGCCCCAGGCGGCGAGCACGCCGGCCATGGTGGCAAAGAGAAACGGACGATCGGCCGTAACCAGCGTCACTTCATACCACTGACGCCCGCGTTGCAAATGCAGCTGAACCGGATCTTTCTGCAGTCGCTGCGCCATTGCGAGGTGGTGCAACACTTCCTCGGCCGCGTAACTTCTCAGATAACGCTCGGGCAGGCCTTCAAGAAAAGTCTTGATCTTCTTGCCTGCAACCGGTGCCAGGGTTTGCAACCGGGAAAGATTCTCGCCAGCGGCATCGGCGTGCATCCGCTGATCAGCATGGCGATTCAGGTGATTCGCGGTCGCGATGTAAACCTGCCAGACATTTTCGGCCTTCCACGGAGTAAGAGCCTCGGGGTTCACCGACTTAATATCCGCATACGTCATCAGGCAAAGCATCTTCAAGCGTTCGGGTGTACCCGTTCTCTCGGCAAAGGCGCTGACGGTTTCCGGAGCGAAAATATCGCGGCGCAAGACGGCTGACAATTCCAGGTGATTGCTGATCAGGAACAGAACCGTCTCCCGATCCGCCGGGTCCAGGTCGAGACGGTCCAGGCACTGCGAGGCGGTTTCGAGGCTCGCCTTCACATGATCCTCTGTCGGCATGCCCTTGCCCGTGTCGTGCAGCAGCAGCGAGAGAAAAAGCAGTTCCGGCCGTTCCAGTTCCTTGAATAGAGCCGCATACCGCTGGTCCCATTCCGACTGGGACTGGCTCAGGCGATGCAGGCTCTCGATCGCATGAAAGGTGTGCTCGTCCACCGTGAAGCGGTGATAAAAATCACGGACGACGAGTGAGTCGATGCTGTTCAGCTCGGGAAGCAGCAGGGTCAGCAAACGCAAGGAGTGCATCGCCCGCAAAGCATCCGCAGCGTAGGGCTCCAGCAGGATCACCTGCAGATACTGCCAGAGTTCGGCGCCCTTGGGAGGGGTTGCGGCGAGCGCGGGCAGAACCTGCTCGATCCGGTATTCAGTCGTGGTGCTCAGCTTCAGGCCGTGATGGGCCATAAAGTCAAACATGCGCAGCAGCAGTTCCGGATCCTGCAGCGCGGTTGGCTGCTGCAGAAAGATGAGGCCGTCCACCACGGAAAAATCCGCGTTCGAGAGCCGCGCCCGCCAATGTTGAAATTGCCGGTACAGCGAAGACCATGCGGCTGGAATTTCTTCCAATAACTGGGTCGAGACCCGATGAATGGCCCGCGCATGACCAAAGTAAACCCTCATCCACTCCGCCGTGCTGATGGTTTCTAAGGCGCCGATCTTCCGCGTCGCAGCCTCATCCTGATCTTCCCAGCTCAGGGCGTTGTCGTCGCGTCCGTGGCGGAAATGCAAAAAGCATCGCACCGACATCAGAAATTCCAGCGCGGGTCCCAGTTGCCGGCGCGCCGATGCGGGTAGCAGTGATTTCGGATCCGGCCAGTCGCGCAGCTTGTCCATGGCGGAGATCAGCGCCAGCCAGCAGGCCACGTTGTAATCGCGCAGGCCACCGGGAGCTTCCTTAACGTTGGGTTCGAGGTGAAAAACGGTGTCTCCGTACTTGGCGTGACGGTCGCGGGTAACATCGGCCAATCGCTGCACCAGAGCCTGCGACTCGCGCATGATCAGCTTGGGAATCAGCTTGTCGCGCAGTCGCGAGAACAACTCGCGGTCGCCGGCCAGATAACGGCAGTCGAGCAACGCCAGGGTGAATTCAACATTGTTGGGATCAAACCGGTCGCACTCCGCCAGGGTGCGCGTGGTGGGGCTCAGCTTCATTCGCAGGTCCCACAGTTCTTGCGAGAAAGCGCGTACAGGGTCCTTGAATGCTTGCTCGGTGTCGCGATCCGCGTGGAGAAACAGCAGATCGACGTCAGAGCAGGGAAACAGCCAGCCGCGCCCGAATCCTCCCAGGGCTACGAGCGCGAAATTGGACGGGCGGCTCTCCTCCGGAGAAATCTTTTCCTGCCATAACCGGCGGATGAGGTTCTCCACCAGGGAAGTGCGCCTTGCCAATGCGGCGCGGCCGTCGCTTGTGGCCTCAAATTCCCGCTGAATGCGCGCCGATTCCTCGGCGTAAAGATCCCGCAGATGGCTGCTTAATGAGAGTGCTGTGGTCATTGCGGAACATTTCAGGTGTGGGAAGACCGCGCTTCTCCCGTAGCAACCTGCTCCCTGCTCACGAACTGCCTCACAAAGCTCCTTCGCCGCGCTCATCGTTGCGGATGCGAATCACCTCATCCACCCGGGAAAGAAAAATCTTGCCGTCTCCAATCTTGCCGCTGCGGGCCGCGCTGACAATGGCCTTCACCGTTTTTTCCACCATGTTATCGGCGAGCACCATTTCGAGCTTGATCTTCGGAATCAGATCGACGGTGTACTCGCGCCCGCGGTAAAACTCCGTGTGGCCTTTCTGACGGCCGTGGCCGCGCACTTCGAGCACCGTCATTCCTTCGACGCCGATCTCGTGCAGGGCGCTCTTCACCGCTTCCAGCTTGGAGTTCTGAATAATTGCTTCGATTTTAGTCATCGTCGTGTGTTTGTCTTGTTGTCATCCCGAGCCTAGCGAGGGATCTGCAGGCTTTCATGATCTGAGGAAACTGCAGATTCCTCGTCGCCCCGCTCCTCGGAATGACAATACCCTTGCACCCTTCGTTTACGCCGGCACTTCCCAGTAATAGCCTTCTTCTCCATGTTGCGAGAGATCCAGCCCCTGGACCTCATGTTCTTCCGTGACGCGCAACCCGATCGTCATATCCACAAACTTGAGAATGATCAGCGTGCCTACAATCGCCAGCGCCCAGGCAATCCCCACGCCTACAAGTTGATTGACCAGTTGATGCGCGTTGCCCTCGAGCAACCCGGAAGCCAGGGTGTTCCCTTGTGCGTCCTTGAAAATCGGATTCACGACACTCTTAGCGAACACACCGGTCAGCAGCGCACCCAGAGTTCCGCCTGCACCGTGGACGCCGAATGCGTCCAGCGAGTCGTCATAGCCGAATCGCGCTTTCACTTTCACCACCATGAGATAGCAGAAGACTCCGGCAGCCAAGCCGATCGCCAAGGCGGCTCTGGGTCCGACAAAGCCCGCGGCGGGAGTGATTGCCACCAATCCGGCAACTGATCCGGAAATCGCACCCAGGGCGCTGGGCTTGCCATTGCGCATCCATTCCGCGCCGGCCCATCCGATCACTGCGGCCGCAGCCGCGAAATGCGTGGCTACAAAAGCGCTCGTCGCCAGGCTGCCCGCCGATAGGGCGCTACCGGCGTTGAATCCGAACCAGCCCACCCACAACAGGCATGCTCCGATGAAACTCAGTACCACACTGTGCGGCGGCATCGCCTGCCTGGGATAGCCGACACGGCGTCCCAGATACAGCGCACACACCAGCGCCGACACTCCCGAAGTGATGTGGACCACCGTTCCACCGGCAAAGTCGAGCGTTGGAAAACGCCCGCCCAGAGCCGCATTCAGAACTCCGCCTTTGCCCCACACCATGTGAGCCATCGGATCGTAGACCAGCACCGACCACAGGATCATGAACAGAACCATGGCACTGAACTTCATCCGCTCGGCGAAGGCGCCGGTGATCAAGGCCGGCGTAATAATGGCAAACATCAACTGATACACCATGAAAGTCTGCGCCGGGATGGTGGCTGCATAATCGGCATCCGGTTGCGCCCCCACTCCATGCAGAAAAAGATTATGCAAGCCGCCGACCAAGCTGTTTCCCGGCCCAAACGACAAGCTATAGCCGAGTATCGCCCACACCACCGTGACGATGGCCATCAGGGCAAAACTCTGCATCATGGTAGCCAGAACATTCTTTTTCCGGACTAGCCCGCCGTAAAACAGCGCCAGTCCCGGCCCGGTCATCATCAGAACCAGAGCCGCGGACGTCAGCATCCAGGCATTGTCAGCCGAGCCCTTGGCGTCGGCGATTTGCTGCTCCAGCTTTGCCACGCGGGCGATTTGAGCATCCGCAGCGGCCGAGGACACAGTCGCAGTTTGTGACGCGGGCGCCGTCTGCGCCAGCAGGCTGGCCGTGCAAATCAGAATTAGAAGGGGGAGGACGATCAACCAGGCAACGTAACTCTTTCCCATGAACATCAACCTTGTTCGGCGCGAAGTCGCACTTAAGCCGATCACTCTACCTTCCAGAACCGGTTCATGGAAATTGAAACTATTTATGGAAGGGATCAGGAATTGTTATGCAGAATCTTCGGGGCGCAGGCCTGATTACATGGACGACCACCACATGAGGCTGCCCCATTTCCTTGCGCTTTTTGCAAGGGTGGTTGTCTGCTTCGGTGTTGATAAATCGCGATTGCGGAAGCTGCGTGAGGAGGGATCATCCCTTGGGGCGCGAATCTGCCGGTGTTTTTCTGGTTTTCACGTGAAAGAGTAGAACCTGTCTCACGGCTTCCGGGCTTTGCCTTCGATCCCGATATCAGTGGGTTATCGAGGCTCGCATTGCCTGACGTATGCGATCGATCACATCGGGTCGTCCCGCATTCTCCACGATCCACTTGCTGGAAACAAACCGCCGCACGTACCTGTAAAACTTGGCGTACTGTACGTAGACCGGTGGCTTCAGGGCTCCCTTTTCCGCGTTCTGAAGGAACTCATGGAAATCATCACCGGTTATTTTGTTCAATTCGGCCTCGCTGGTCGGCAGTTGACCACTTGCGTCTATGGCCATTCCTTCGAACAGCCATTGCGGACCCATTCCATCCTCTGTGCCGAACAAACGCCTTGCTACGATCGCATGGGCGCTGTGCATCATTTCATGGGTCATCAGTTTTTCGTATTCCCCATCTGCCCAGTTTTCGGCGCCGTACAGTTGAGTGAAGTTCTCCTTGTAGATCTCCTTCGAGACGACGAACAGGGTTGCATTCTGTACGGTGCCACTGAAAGTAACAGGTATGTCTGTTTCCGGCGCGTGAAATTCAGCGGCGATCGCTTTCCTGGCCGACTCTCTTGTACAGAAGACCTCCACCTTGTGGGCGATGTCCTGTTTCTCCAGGACGAACCCCATGTCCGCAAAATAGGCTGCAGCGTTGTCTCGGGCGCTCGCTGCCAGAACTGAGTAAGCTCCCTCGCCCGGCTGGCTGCAACTGTGCCGATTCACCAGCAGATCAAGCACTCCGTTGGATGGATTTGTTCCCTGGACTGCTGTGACCAGCAGCATCAGCAACGAGATCACCGCAAGTTCTGTTCGACAGATTGCTCGCGTCAACATGGTCAGGAAGTATAAGCCAATGAGACGTGCGCCGGCATCGGGCTGAACAACCCGAAGTTCTTGGCTGTCGTGGAATCACTCATTGAGCGGATTGTGAGCGGCTGTCGGATAGTTTCCGGTTTGCCCACCATCCGGGAGTTATCGCAGACTTCGGTCATGTACCACCGTCCTTCACTGCTAGCACTCTTTATCAGCCAGTTCATGGCCGAGTTCTTCAAGGCCCTCGCCCACCCGTTGCGGATCAGGATATTAGATGAGCTCCGGAGGGGCGAGCTTGGTGTCAATGAGCTTTGCTCTCGCCTGGATGTTGAGCAAAGCAATCATCCGCACAGTTAAACCCTTTGCCTGCTTTGTTTTTCCGTGTTGTGCCGCCCCGGAAATGCCACAAAAACGGGTAGTTTTGGTGACGAGTTGGTGACGAGTTTTCAGAGCGAGCAGTGATCCAATCATGTAGACGGGCCGTTTGACGGAATTGGGGGTGAAATCGCGATGGTACGCCTTCCGTATGGCCGCATCGCAAGAATTGACTTCTATAGCCATTTCGGTTGACATTCCTGCCGCAGAGAGTAATGGTGTAAGTCGGTGAGCTAAGTCTTCTCACTCTTTCAGGTCTCCTGAACTAAGTCAGCCCATCCTGAAGTTCGCCCCCTTAGATTTGCTAAACGATTGATGGAGGTCCCATCAAGGAGGATAAGTGAAAAATCTACTTGGCTTGGTTGTGACTGTCCTGCTGCTGGGGACCGGAGCATTGGCGCAGCAGCAGGTTGTTTGCACGGCTTCGGGCGAGATTAATATTCAGAGTCCTGCATACGCACTCAACTGCGGACCGGCAGGCGCTCCGATCTGGTGGGTGGCTGATTACTCTTCCACTCAACTTGACGTGCACAACGTTGCTTCTGACAACGATTACCAAATTCAGTTGCAGCAGAATTCCTGGACGAATCGGTGTGATACCCTCGGCGACCCTAACGCTTGCCTAAACGTATACCAGGGCGCCGAGAGCGCGTGCAACGGAGTTGTCTGCCTCGCACTGTCGCTGACGGGTACCGAAAAGCAATGACACTATGTCTGCCAGCGGAGTTCGCGCCCCGGCCCCCCGGCTCTTCGCGGGGGCCTCAGGTGCTAGAATCGCGTCTGTCTTTTCCGGGGCTTGGCAGCCTCGAGGTCAAAGACGGGGCCAGCTTAGACAAAGTCTAGTCTAAACTCGTCAGCCAAGCCCAGGCCAACTGTCCAGAAACGGAGGTACCCAAGTGAGGAGAACGCTCATAATTTGTTTAGCTCTGCTGGCGGCCAGCTCGACCGCCCTGGCCGCTGGCCAGAGGTACACCACGACCGATGGCCGCAGATACATCACCACGACAAGCGCATCGGGGATCGTCGTTCCGGCGATCCGGCGTGACGGCAAACTGAAGACCGTGTTTAGTAATCTCAGCGACTATAAGTACGGCACCTATTTCTGCTGCATCCTCGAGGGCGTTTCGGGGCCAAACTCGGGGCACGGAAGGTACTGGGATGCGGTGCCTTTTACCCCCGATGCAAACGTGAAGCTCACCAAGGTCGAAGCAGGCGTCAGATACTTCGGGGGAACCAACTCCGTGGCGATCTGGCTGGCGGCGGATGCCGGCGGTTTGCCCGGAGACACGCTTGCCGGCCCGGTCGACGTCGGTCATTTGCCGCTGGCCGGAGGCTGCTGCTCGCTCGCCGTCGCGAAATTCAAGCGCGTTCCCCTCATCAAGGGCACACAGTACTGGATCATTGTTGGCACCGACTCGCATTCGATGGACAGTGTCGACGGATGGAGCATCAACAACACTGACATGAGAATCATGCCCTCTGCCTTCTACCACCCCGACGGTTGGCAGTTGGAGCACTACGTACTGCCGGCTGTTGGCATCTTTGGCAAGTAGCAGGCAGGAATGGAGGCCGCGGCTGGTGTGCGGCTGCCTAACTTGTCCTTTACCGTCGCTGTTTGCAACAGAAGGAGGATAAATGAAAAACGTGATTTGTTTAGCTCTGCTCGTGGTGGCTGGCCTAACGGTTGTGGCCGCTGGCCAAGGTTACACCATGGCCGATGACGGCAGACACATCATCGTCGCCAGCGCACCGGGGGTTGTCGTCCCGGCGATGCGGAATGAGGCGAGACTCAAGACCCTGTTTAGCAACCTCAGTGACTACCAATACGGCACGTATTTCTGCTGCGAAGAGCAGGATATTGATGGGCCAAACGGGCGGTACGGCGTTAACTGGGCTGCGGTGCCTTTTACCCCCAATGCAAACGTGAAGCTCACCAGGATCGAAGCAGGCGTGAGCTACCTTTGGGGAACCGGTCCCGTGGCGATCTGGCTGGCGGCGGATGCCAGCGGTTTGCCCGGAGACACGCTTGCCGGCCCTGACGACGTCGGTAATTTGCCGAAGGCCGGAAGCTGCTGCTCGCTCGCCGTAGCGAAATTCAACAGCGTGCCCCTCACCAAAGGCACACAGTACTGGATTGTTGTTGGCACCGACTCGAACTCGATGGACAGTAGCGACGGTTGGAATCTCAACAGCACTGACATGAGGGCCCACCCCTTTGCCCTTTACAGGGGCAGTTGGACGGCGGAAAAGAACGTACTCCCTGCCATTGGCATTTTTGGCAAGTAGGTGGTGGTCACGAGGGTTTCATTACCGAGGACCGTCTAGGCGGTCGCAGCCGGTGTCGTCACTTGGCGGCTTTGGGAATCGTCGTCTAACTTCCGGATCGCGCGACCATCCTCCACTGACCATTCGATCAAGAAAGCAGATGTCATAGACTTCATGCGTGCCTGCGAATCGCTATGAGTCACGAGCAGCGCACCACGCCTTTTAGCAGATGCGATTCTTTCCTACAACCTCGTCCGCCCCAATGGGAATCCAGAAAGACTGGTGTTTTGCTCGCGCAAGGGCACGGTCCTCAACGATACCAATTTGCTTCTTCGGCATTTGAAACCCGCCGGAGAGCAGATCGGAGTCCCGTGGGTGAGCTGGCATACCTTCCGGCGTACCCATGCCACGCTTCTGCAATTGGCCGGGGGATCGGCCAAGGATGCCCAGGCACAGCTTGGGCCCGCGCAGATCACAGCCACTCTGGGGATTTACACTATCCCCGTTCCCGCCCATCAAAGGGCGGCGGTAGAGAAACTTTCCCAATTGGTGACGAATGGTGACGAGTTTCGCGCCAACGGGAAAAGCGGGGCAATCGAACCCGCGTCGCTACAGTGAGTTCGATGGTGGGCGCTATAGGATTCGAACCTATGACTTCCACCGTGTGAAGATGGCACTCTACCGCTGAGTTAAGCGCCCACGCGATGAGTGGCTACATTTTAGCAAAGAAATAAAATTCAGTGGCCCAGCCTCGGCTCTGGAGCCAGGCGACAATTTGCGCGGTCCCGAAAAATCAGGACACTAGCTGGCCGTTGAGTCGCTCGAAAAGCCGCAACGCCGGTCGCGCCAAGTCCTTATCGGTGGGTGAGGCCGTAGGTCACGGCCACAGCGGAGGCGCCAAAATTGAGCAGAGGCACGACCCGCTCCAGGCGGTGGTGTCCGGTTTTGTGGAGAAAGTAGCTCACACCGATCACCCCTGCGGTTTCGCCTGCGAAATTCACTGCCAGTCCGGCGGTGCTGCCGCTGAAGATGCGGGTCACCGGGTTCAGTTCTCTGCCGCCATTCTGCAGGTTGGAACGAGTCACGGCGAAATCGGCGATGCTGGATGCGGCCACGGCGGAAAAGAGAACTCGATTCTCGGTATCCCAGAACCGATGCCGGCTGGGCGCTTCGGGCAGAACCCGAGGCCCGGCCGCCGTCACGGCTGGGGGAACTTCGATCGCTTCGGAATCGAGCATTGCCCAGCTTTGTTGAGCAAAGGTCTGCTGAGCAAAGGCAGCGGTGCAGAGCGTGGATGCGAGTAGCAGCGCTTTGGCTGTCGGCTTAAGCAGGGCGTGAAACCAGGTTGTCTGCATGACTTTAGTAGTGGCCCAGCATCGGCCTGTGGTACTAGTACTACTGGATTCGCGGGTCGGAGTGAATAGCCAGTTAGTGCTATTAACCGCTTTGAATTGATTACTTTCCGCACCAGGCGAGGATTACGCAAGTTACCGCCAAGGGGTGACTATCTCCACTTTTTGCATACCCCTGCTCTTTGATTCTTTGGGCTGTTTGGGGGAGTTGCGGCTCGGGGCGGCACCTCTCATCGCCACACGATCCGCCGCTATGCTCTAGCAAAGAAACCATCTTCCGCAGGCTTGGTCCGTGATAGCCTAGATTTTCCGTAGTTTCAGGGGCCCCGGATAGGGGAGTTCCCGAGCAACGGCGCAGGTCCCGATGTCACGCAAAACCATCCCCGTCAAAGCACCCGTAGCCGCCTCTCCCGAGAGGACTTCTGGACCGCCGGGCTCGCAACTTTCAGACCCGGGAGGGGTTCAATCAGATGTGAGCAGCATAGCCATGGATCGCGGGTTGCTCGCGCTTGGCGGCGGGTCGCTTCGAACCGGGGCGGCGGATGCGGTTTCCTCCGGTGACGGGCTGACCGATGCCCAGATCATGTTGCGGGCCAAGGCCGGGGATGATTCGGCTTTTGAGTACCTGGTGCAGAAATACCGCCGGCCGATGGTGAGCTTCATGTTCCGCATGGCTCACAATGCGACCACGGCGGAAGATCTGGCGCAGGAAGTATTTTTGCGGGTGTACCGCTCGCGCGAGAAGTACGAAGCCAGCGCCAAGTTCACTACGTGGTTGTATCGTATCGCGACCAATCTTGCCGCGAACTACGCGCGCGACACCCGCCACGAACGCGCCGAGGTCACCGTCAGTATCGACGAGCCGGATGAGGATACCGGATTGACGGTGGATGTGCCGGACACCTCGCTGAGCGCGGAAGAGGCCATTGTCCGGCGAGAGCGCCTGGCCGCCATCCGCCAGCACGTGCAGGCCCTGCCGGAACGGCAGCGCATGGCAGTCGTGATGCATAAGTATCAGCAGATGGACTATCGCCAGATTGCGCAAGTTCTGAAGCTGAGTGAGTCCGCCACGAAGTCACTGTTGTTTCGCGCCTATGAAACCCTGCGCGTGCAACTGAAAGAGTTTTTATGAAGGACGCCGTTATGAAATGCGATGAGATCTGTGAACTGATGCCGGACCTGGCCGCCGGCTTGGACGCAGTTACACCCGATGTGAATGAACATCTCCGAACTTGCCCGGGTTGCGCCGGCAAGCTGGAGGAATTCCGCCGAACCATGGCGCTTCTGGATGAATGGGGTGCGCCCGAGCCGTCGCCATATTTCGATGTGCGGCTGCGCGCTCGCTTGCGAGAGGAAGCCGCCAAGCCCATCGGCTGGTGGCAGTGGATTCGCAAGCCGGTGCTGGCGGCTTCGCTGGCCGTGTGCCTGGTGGCGAGCATCACTTTGTTCCGTAGTGATCAGGGTTATCGCAATGAACAGATCGCAGTCACTGCCGAACCGGGCACAGCGGTGGGGGACTTGCAGGCCTTGGACAAGAATGGCGAGTTGTATTCCGATTACGAAATACTCGACGATTTGCAAGCGCAGCAGGACGTGAGCGTAAATCCGTAAGAAGTTGGCGTGATTGTTTCAAAACGGGGAGCAGAACGGGGGCTAGGGTGCGGTTGAGGTCCATGACGGCGTGGGTGGGAGTGGCCGCCCTTGCGGTGGCGTTGGCAAGCGCCGCTCCGTCGCTGGCGCAGGGCGGTCGCCGTGGTGGCGAGCAGCACCCGGGGCGACAACCTCAGGGGCGCCATGCCGGACAATGGCTGCGCCAGAACAAGAACAAGCCCCCTGAGCAGCAGCGGAGGGCCCTGGAAAACGATCCGCAGTTCCGCCGGCTGCCGTCGCAACAAAAGCAGCAGTTACGTAATCAACTCCAGCGTTTCAACAACATGCCGCCGGAAAAACAGCAGCAAATGCTGAACCGGATGGACACTTGGGGTCATCTCACGCAGGACCAGAAAGATCAGGCTCGGCAGGTTCATTCCCGGATGCAACAGCTCCCGCCGGAACGCCGCCAGGCGGTAGGGAACGCCATCAAGGCGCTGCGCGGAATGCCCCCGGAGGCGCGGCAGCGCCAGATCGACTCTGACGCCTACAAGAGACAATTCTCGCCCCAGGAACGGGAAATCCTCGGCGGCGCTTCCAAACTGCCGCTGGCGCCGCCGGAATCGAACGTACCCAAGCCACCCGGTGCAGCCAACGTGCCCAAGCCTCCCGGGCAATGAAATCCCGTCGCGGGATGAACCAAAGGGTCCGTATCCTTCGTTTCCGGTCCGCAGCCAAATCAGCCCGCTACTTCAGAGTCACCGGTCTATAATTTCTCATCTAAACAATTATGGGAGAAAGAGCGATATTTGGGGAGAAGTACCGAGTGATCGCGGTTGACCATCAAGGTCTCGTGCTGCGGGGAGTTCGCAGCGGGGACGTATTGAGGATCACGAATGCGGACACTGAGACCCCGCTGACTGAGGAAGATTATCCCTTGGGAAAGCTGATCGCATTGACCGACCCTTCGATTCATCCCCCCAATTGATTTGACAATTGGGGCGCGAGCGATCCCCACGCCCCTTTCCCAGACGTTCGTTCTTGCTCCGCGAGCCGCTTCAGCGAATGTACCGTTCCTACTCCGTACCCTTGTAGGGCTGGGGATTGTTTTGGCCAGCCGGCAGGTAGTGTCCAACCAGCAGGCCGCTGTCATTGATACCTTCCGCCCCGGTGTTTGAGCTCTTGGGATAGTCAAAGATAAAGTACGAACTTCCTTTCTTCAACGCGCCGTGCTGGGTTCCGTAAACGTCTTCCCAACTGAACACGATGTCGCCGGCAGTGTTGATGGAATGCACTCCCGTGGTTAACGCTCCCGGAACGTTAATCGTCGTGTATTTCGTTCCCTTATAGAGAGAAGACTGCAGGTAGCCGCTCGAGTCAGCCCACTGCATGGTGACCTCGCCGGCTTGGTTGATGCCCCAAGCGAAGCTTTCGGTTGCCCCCGGCACATCGAGCTGCGTGTATTGGCCGCCTTTGAGGACGAATCCGTGAAAGTTTCCGGTCGAGTCCGAGAACTCCCCGGCGATCTCCCCGGCGTCGGTGATGCCGGCCGCTTCGCTGGAAGTTGCCCCCGTAGGACCCGGAATGTCTGTGAATTTCTTTGCTTTGTATTGAAATCCGTGCGGGTTGCCGCCGCTGTCCAAATAATAGCCGACGATCACGCCGTTGGAGTTAATGTTGAGGCAAACGGTCGTACCCGTGGCGGCCTTGGGATCATCGATATTGGTCACTTTGGTGCCGGAAATCATCATGCCGTGCGGGGTTCCGGTAGAAGTGACGTAGTTGCCGACCATCACGCCTGCCTTGTTGACGCCGTAGAGGAAGCCTTGCTGCTCTTTTGAAATCTTCACCTCGGATAACTTAAATGCTTGCGGCGAGGCCAGATATCCGAACACAGCGCCGTCGGGCCCAAAATAGTACCCGACATAGGCGCCTTTGCTGTTAACCCCATAAGTGGAGGGAAAGTCGTTACTCGCGAACTTGCCTTTGACGTCGCTGAAGCCATGACTATTTCCTGAACTATCTACGTAATAACCGGTGATTTCGCCGGAGTCGTTGAGTCCAATGCACCCGGTCTGACTTGCGCCTGGGTAAGCGATCTCAGTGATTTTTCCGGAGGCGTCCCGGTAGAAGCCGTGAGAGTTATTGCTGGAATCAAAGTACTGCCCCACGACTTCATCGGCGCTGTTGATGGAATAGGCATACGTGGCATCTGTGCCGCTGGCATAGAACTCTGTGACGTTGCCACCGATGTCTGTAAAACCCTCTTCACCGCCGTTAGGGTTGACGACCCCAACGAAATCTCCAGCGCTGTTAATTTCGAAGAGCGAAGTCGAGGCCTTGCCCTTATCTACGTCGAACTGAGTGTAGGTTCCATTCACATAGGTGTAGCCATGGTAGGCGCCATCTGAACCGAAGAAGTCGCCGACGATCTCACCGGAATCGTTAATACCGAGAGCACGGGTGAAGTTGTCCGATCCGGGGAACGTGAGAGTGGTGTATTTGCCCTTGGCATATAAGAAACCCACAACGGCTCCGGAGCTATTGGTGTAGGCGCCAACCACAGCTTGGTTTTTATTCAGGGCATTTGGGAACGTCCCGTTAACGTTGCCGGAAACGTTGATCTTGGTCATTTGGAAGCCCTGTCCCAGCGCACTTGGCGTGCTCAATGACGCGAGAAAAGGCACCAGGAAAAGGGCGAGCTTCAACTGCAACCCTTGCGCGCTTTGCTTGTACCATGCTGACATGTGTGCGAAATTCATTTGTGTTCTCCTCTGTCGCGATGAGATGGAAATTTGCGGATCCAAGCCCTCCCTCTCCGCCAGGTTCTATGGGGTCAGCTTATAGACCGTGCCGTTACCGTAAGTGCCCCCGTATTCTGTGGTGCCATAGAGATTGCCGTGCTTGTCCAGGACCGGCGTACCGTATGGATTCGCCCCATCCCCCTTGCCGCCAGTGAAGTCATGGAGAACAGTGAAGGTCCAGACCCCTGCCTTGCCCGGCGACAGCTCGAACGCCGCTCCGGCGTTAGAGCTGCCCTGCAGCGAGGCACCATAAAGGTTGCCTTTCTTGTCCATAACCAACCCCGCATAGGGGTTCAGTCCATCACCGCCGTTCACGAAGCTGTAAAGCAGGTTTTCCTTCCCGGCTGCGGTAAGCTCAAACACCGCGCCTGAGTTGTTTTGCACGCCGCCGTCGATAGTAGTGCCAAAGAGGTTGCCGTGCCGATCCCTGATCAAGCCCGCGTAGGGGTAGTTCCCGTCATCGCAGTTCTGCTGGGCGCAGAAGCTGTAAAGCACGCGTTCTTTCCCCCGCGAGGTAAGCTTGAAGATCGTGCCGCTCCCGTGCGCGCCGCCGAAGTTTGTGGTGCCATAGATATTGCCCTGGTTGTCCAGAATCACCCCCGCGTAGGGAACAGATCCGTCTCCGGATTGAGTCCCGAAACTGTAGAGCACGCTTTCTTTCCCAGTCGAGGTGAGCTTAAACACGGTGCCTGCGTTCTTCGCCCCGCCCGCGGCAGTAGTGCCATAGAGAGTGCCTTTGGCATCCATGATGAGCCCATCCCAAGGGGAGTTGCCGTCCCCGGACTGGCTGCCAAAGCTGTAGAGCACGCTCTCTTTCCCGGCGGAGGTGACTTTGAATACTGTTCCGCCGCCATAGGCGCCTCCCAGCACGGTAGTGCCGTAGAGAGTGCCCTTCTTGTCCATGATCAAGCCTCCGTACGGATTGACGCCGTCCCCGGCTTGGCTCCCTATGCTGTAGAGCACGGTTTCTTTCCCAGTCAAAGTGAGTTTGAAAACCGTGCCCGCGTTAGCTGTCCCACCGCTGATGGTAGTGCCATAGAGGGTGCCCTTGCTGTTCAGAACCAGGGCGGTGGAGGGCTCAATTCCGTCTCCTGATTGACTCCCGAAGCTGTAGAGCAGCGTTTCGGTTTGGGCGTGGGCTGGCTGAATGCTAACCAGCAACAGCGCGGAAAGCAGGGCCAGCGCCAAATTGCCGCGCGTGGCAAAGGTTAGTTTCGTTGAGTTGGGTTTTGTCGAACCGAGGTTCGACGCGAACTCAGAATTGTTCAGGCAATTCTTCTCTACACTGTCGGTGACTGCGCGCTGCATGCTCCCTCACGGTCATTTCGGAAGTTTATGGTTCTAAAACACTTACGGTTCCTGCGGGGTGCGGAACAAGCTGGAAGAGGCCCAAGAATTTGGATAAAGCTTACCTGTCACCCCAGCTTTCGCATATACTGAGTTGCCCCTCCCCCGTCGGGCAATAGGCATTACCCGATAAAACCAGACACTTCCGGGCATACGGTGGGGAGTAATCCGTCTACAAGTCGTCAGCGGCTCGACTCCTGGAAGGAGATCGCGGTCTTTTTTGGCCGCGACGAGCGCACGGTTAATCGCTGGGAGAAGGAATTAGGCCTGCCCGTCCACCGTTTGCCGGGGACCAAGGGGCGGGTTTACGCCTACACTGACGAACTCTCGGATTGGCTGGCAGCGCCTCGCACTGGGGGAGCGGGTTTGTCGGGGGCCACGGGCGCGAGCCTCAAAGTCCTACCCGAGCGCACATCTCCGGCTATCCTGGTCCCTGACAGCAGTACACGACTCGAAGCTGTACCGGCACCGTCCACGGTGCTGCATGCCGGTCCTAGGCATGGCGGTCCTGCGAAAACCGGGTGGCTGGTGGCAGGGGCTCTGCTCATTGTGGCGACTTTGGCCCTAATGCTCTACCATCCAACTGCGAGTCTCACCTCCGCCACAGATACGGGAAGCGCGGCCACCGGTTCACAACAAGCCTCGCCGCGCGGGGTGGTGCAGGCCTCGTCCCCTGTCCATAGTCCCGAAGCCGAGCAGCTTTACCTCAAGGGAAGGTACTACTGGAACAAGAGAACGCCAGAGGACTTGAACAAGGCCGTAGATTACTTCACCCAGGCTATTGTGCACGATCCCAGTTATGCTGCGGCTTACGTAGGCCTCGCAGATTGTTACAACCTGTTGCGGGAGTACACGCTCATGCCCAGCGGCGAGGCCTACACTCGCGCCCTGGCGGCAGCGAAAAGGGCTGTGGAACTTGACGATCAATCTTCCGCCGCACACGCCTCGCTGGCATTTACCTTGTTCTTTGGAACCTGGGACTTGAAAGCTGGGGAACGGGAATTCCAGCGCGCGATTGCTCTCGATCCCAATAACGCAAGCGCGCATCACTGGTATGCCAATTGTCTGCTTGCGCTTCACCGTTTCCCTGAATCGCTGGCGGAGATTGAGCGCGCCCAGGCGCTTGATCCTACCTCTACCTCCATTTTGGCCGACAAAGGCAACATCCTTCTCACCACGGGTCGCAAAGACGAGGCGCTGGTGCTGCTGCAACAGATGGAGAAGACGGAGCCGGGGTTCCGTTCGCCCCATCTTTACCTGCAATATTTCTACCTAAGGAATAAGGATTATCCCCACTTCCTTGCCGAGCTAAAGCTGGATGCTCAGCTGATGCATGACAATTCAGGGCTCGCGATCGAGACCGCGGCAGAGAAGGGCTTCGCTGCCAGCGGGTCACGTGGCATGTTCGAAGGCATGCTGCGCGCCCAGAAGAAGTTTTATGCGCAAGGGATGGTTCCACCGACAACTCTGGCCCAGACCTGCGCTTGGCTGGGGAACAACGACGGAGCTTTGCGGTACTTGAAAGCAGCCTACGAACAGCGTGATGGCTCGATGCTCTTCGTCAATAACGACCCGGAATTCGAGGGCCTGCGCGACGAGCCCACATACCGCGATCTGCTCACGCGAATAGGCGTGCCCATCGAGAATTGAGAGGAAGCAATTGCGCCTTACCTGCGCAGCAGGTTTTTCGCGATGAACAGCACATTCGCCGGGCGCTCGGCCAGGCGGCGCATTAAGTAGGGATACCACTCCGTGCCGAATGGAATGTAGACTCGCATGCGCCAGCCATTCTGTACCAAATTCTGCTGCAGGTCGCGGCGGATACCGTTGAGCATCTGAAACTCGAACGCGTCGCGGGAGATTTTTTCGCTGATTGCGAAAGCTTTGGCCTGGTTGATGATGTTTTCGTCGTGAGTCGCCAGACCGTGGTAGACATTGCTCTTCATCAATATCTTCATCAACTTGACATAGCTGGCGTCGACCTCAGACTTCTTCTGAAACGCAATCTCGGGCGGTTCTTTGTAGGCGCCCTTGCACAGGCGGATCCGGATTCCGTCAGCCAGTAACTTCTCAATATCGCTCTCAGAGCGGCGCATGTAGGACTGGATGACGGCTCCAACGCATCCCCGGTTTCCGGGCACGCGGTGCAGTTCGTGGACGAAGTCAAGCGTGCGCTGGGTGTAGGGCGAGCCTTCCATGTCTACACGGACAAAGTTGCGCGGGTTCATGGCGGCTGCTTTGGCGACCAGACTCGATACCTGCTCGCGAGCGAGTTTTTCGTCCACGTCCAGGCCCATGTGGGTGAGCTTCAAGCTGATGTTGGCGTCCAGTTTCTGAGCAGCGATGTCGTCCAGCAACTGGTGGTAGAGCTGGGCGCTGGCGCGGGCCTCCTCGGCATTCGTGACGTTCTCGCCCAGGTTGTCGATGGACACGCTCAGGCCGGCTTGATTGACCGCCTTGGTCGCCCGCAGTACATCTTCCACCTGAGTGCCCGCGACAAAGCGGCTGGAGAACTTCTGGCCGATCGCGGACCGCTCAGCGACTCCACGCAGCCAGCGGCTCTCCGAAAGCGAGATGAAGATCGCCCTCAGCACGAGATACCCGCGCACAGATAGAAGATGGAGCTAGGAGTGCCTTGCAGGCGCATGAACATCACAAGAATTTGTATCACAACCGGCATAAAATCGCCGCAGATTGCGCAGCTCAACGCTGATCCCGGTTCGGCGAGTCTCTAATTCAGGAACATTTCGTCCACGTAGCACCAGCGCCAGTTCTCACCCGGCTCAAACGAGCGCATGATGGGATGCTTGGTCTGATGAAAGTGCTTGGTGGCATGCTTGTTCTTGGATGAATCGCAGCAACCGACATGGCCACACGTCAGGCACTCTCGAAGATGAACCCAGGTGTCGCCCATCTCGAGGCATTCCTTGCAGCCTTTACCGCTGGGAGTGACGGGGCGGATTTCTTTGACATGCGGGCAACTTGTTTGTGACATGGAATGGCCTCCTGTTCGGTCGGACGTTCATAGCAACTGCCAACGGCCGCGGCGGGCGGAGTCACGGAAGAAAAGCAGGTCCCTCCACTCCGCTTCGCTCCGGTCGGGATGACAGCTTTATTGCCACGAGCTAAATGACTAGCTACTAGGTCCCAGCTACTCGCTACTGCTCTTCCAAAAACTTCTCTACTTCCAGCGCCGCCATGCAGCCGGTACCGGCTGCGGTAACGGCTTGGCGATAGCGTCGGTCTTGCACATCTCCGCAGGCGTAAACCCCATGGACACGGGTGAAGACATAACTATGGGTTTTCAAATAGCCGTCTTGATCCATCTCAAGCTGGCCCTCGAATATTTTCGTGTTGGGGATGTGGCCGATACCGAGAAACATCGCGCTGGTCGGGAAATCCCAAACTTTGTCCGTCTTCAGATTGCGCAGTTTCAAAGCTGTGACTTCCTTCTTTTGGACGTCGTACACGTCTTCCACCACGGTATCGGTAAGGAAATGAATTTTGTCGTTGTGCTGCGCCCGCTCCAGCATGATCTTCGACGCGCGGAAGTTCTCGCGACGATGAATGAGCGTAACCTTGGTGGCAAAGCGAGTAAGGAAAATCGCTTCCTCCATGGCGGAGTCGCCGCCGCCGATCACGGTAATCTCCTTGCCCGAAAAAAAGAACCCATCACAGGTCGCGCAGGAGGACACGCCGTGTCCGATCAGTTGCTGCTCGTGGGGCAGCCCGAGCCAGCGCGCCGACGCGCCGCTGGCGATGATCAGCGTGCGCGCGTGGATGACTTCATGGCTGACATGAAGCTTGAACGGACGCTGGCTGAGATCCACGCTAGTTACATGCCCGTGTTTATAGTCCGCGCCAAAGCGCGAAGCTTGCTTGCGCATGTTGTCGATGAGCTCGGGCCCTTGTATGCCTTCGGGGAAGCCGGGAAAGTTCTCTACTGACGTAGTGAGCGAAAGCTGCCCGCCCGGTTCGTGGCCTTCCAGCACCAACGGTTTCAGGTTGGCACGCGCGGTGTAGAGCGCAGCAGTGTGTCCGGCGCAGCCGGAACCGATAATCACGACATTGCGGATCTCTTCCATAGGAATCAGATTAGATTGCGGATCTCACGATTTGGGTTCAAACTCAGGAACCCTCGCACCCGGGAGATTAGTTTTCCAATGCAGGCGCGGGCGTCCCCACCTCGGCGGAGTCAGCAAGAAGTTCACTTGTCTCCCGATGCCGACTTCTTGGCCGCACTCTTCCGCTTCGACTTACTTGCTCCCAAAGCGCCAACCCTTGCCAATTCCTCCGGTACCGTGTGGCTCGCGCCCAAGAGAGTACGATAGTTGGCCACGATCGCCGATGCGCTCCGGAACAGCGGCTCGTAAGCGCTTTGGTCGGGTGCCGGCTTGTCTTGGGTAGCGGAACAGCGAGCCAGCACGACCGACGACTTTCCGAACCGCTCCAACTGTATCCGACTGGCTGGTGTGTTCGTACCCAGCATGGCCGCCGGAGTGGTCACTGCGGAGGCGCTGTCTTCGATGGAAACTTGCAGCAGGTCTTTGGGATCACGCACGTGAAACGCCAGCGTCTCCATCATATTCATCGGGTCCTGGCTGAACGAGTACTGCACGGTTGAAAACAGGGCCTGCACAGAAAATTCGCGACGGATACGCACCCAGGCGGCGGTTCCGGAATCGGACGAAAATTGCGCGCTGTCGCCGGCCTTGAGAAATTCCGGGCGTTGCTCAAGGGTGGAGCGTCCGCGGTCAACTTCAAAATCCGTGCTGAAAAGCGGTTGCTTGGGGATGTGGTCGAAGGCGGATGCAATCTCCTTCTGCTCCTCGGGCGATGGCGTGCAGACATTCAGCACATTGACCTTGACTTGCGGCTGCGACCGCTGTTGAGCGAGAGCAAACTGCGTCACGCCGAGGCCGATCAGGAGAACCAATCTGTTTGGGAGCACGAGGGCATTTTAAATGAAAAATCTCAAAACCGGAGGCGCGGAGATTTCGGTGCCTTGCGGTTTGGGACAACTATACCGCTTCCTTTCGCCCTGTCGTCATCCTGCCGAGGAACTGCGCCGCAACGCGAAGCAGTCCTGCGGTCGAAGGATCCCTACCAGGCGCGTACTGCCAGCTGCTTCCCGGCATTCTTGTCCGTTCGACAGGGCGGTGGTGAGGGGTCGCAGAGGCTGCGTGCGCCGCCCACCACCCTGAAGTCCGCCTTTTAGACCAAAACAACGACTACGGCTTGATAACGATCTCCGAATCCAGCATCAGCTTCTCGCCGACCCAGATCTCGTATCTGTAGTGCTCAGGGTGTCCCCGAACTGGCGACTCGTATGAACACCTCTCGCACGCCTCGGCTTTCGCCAGCGGCGGTCCAGACAAAGCACCGTCATTGGCGGGCACATGAAACTCATGGGCATGAAATGGAGTGCGTTTGTGGAAGCGAACGCTGTAGTTCACATTGTCTTCGGAAACCCACTCGACCTCATCTTTGTTGCGCTTGCTCAATACCACCAACTCTCGATCGACAAGCTTCTTTCTCGTATCGATGCGGATTTGAACCGCAGTTACTGTTGTCATGATCGGCCTCCTAATAGGAATGACTCGCTAGTCTTCGATGTTCACGTGTTCACGCTCAGAGTTGATTCGCGTACACACTCTTCAGGGCTTGATGACGATTTCTGAGGCGTCACCAAGACATTGCCCAAGCTGTCACGGACTTCGTACTCATATCTTTCATGCACCTTGGTCGCTTCGACGTACTCCATTACCAGGAGCAGTTCGTCGAGATCCTCGACTACGTCGTAAATGCTGGCGATGTGTTCGGAGCTAAGCGCGGAGGCGCGACGCGCCTCTCGCAGGATTTGCCGGCGGGCCTCAGGATCATTGCCCAGCTTGTGAGCTACGCGCTTGAGGGCTACCGGGCGCTTGAGTTCAGTGTCCTCCGCGTAGTAGACCTCGCCCATTGCTCCGGCCCCCAGCTTGGAGTGGATTACAAACCGGCCTACACTTCTGCCCGCTAGATCACCTGGGGCAGGAAAGGGTATCGGTGCTCTGAGGGCACTGCCCATGGCGAACACCCGCACCAGCGATTGCCCGTCAGAATTTCGCTGAGAGGAACCCAGCGTGTCCCCGAGTCGACTCGGCTTGGTCTGACGGGGCCGACAGCTAATTTACAAACTTTTGCAGCTTAAAGGCTATTCCGGTTGGCTGCGTCTCGCAAGGAGAATTGTCACCGTTGCGTGTGACGTGAGTTTGGCACACGCAGCCTACTGCAGACGCTGCAAATCTTTTCTGGCGGGCTCAAGTGCAGGGTCGAGATTCAGGGCTTGTTGCAGCTCTTGTTTTGCCTGATCCTTGTGTCCTTCCTTTTCCAGAATGAGGCCGAGACGCCAGTGGGCTGCCGCGAGGCTGGGCTCGTTTCCTTCCGCCGGCTGGTTTAGATAGGTGCGCATGTATTTTTCTGCCCGAGCCAGTTCCTGAGTTTGATTGCTGACGAAAATGACTCTGGCGGCTTGATATAGCGGCGCCAGATCATCCGAGACGTTGTGCTCCGCATCGGCAAGCGCCGCGTCCAAGTCCTTCCAGCGGCTCTGCTGCGCGTAAATGATCGCCAGCGTGTTGTAGGCGCGAGCCCGGCCAGGGTCGAGCCGGATGGCCTGCTTCGCCTGGTCTTCAGCTTGCGGGAAACTTGCCGTTCCTTTGTCCACATAGAAACTTGCGGCCTGCATGCGAGCCTCATAGTTCTTGGGGTCGGCGTTGATCGCCTGCTGGACGAGCTGTTCCAGTTCCCCGGTTCGCTTCTCATGCGTAGCCAACTCAATCTTCATCAGATATCCCTGCACCGGATTGATGCGAACCATGTGATCGGCAAGCTCGGCGGCCTTCTTCTTGTCACCGCCGACCAGGCCGGGCGCATCCAGGTTGAACTCCATCAGATCCTCGTTGGCATCCACATTATTGGGGTCGAGTTGGAGAGCAAGATCGGCCTCTTTCTTGAAGCGGCGAGCCAAAGACGCTTGCGCGAAAAAACCCAGATGGGCGCCCGAAAGCTTTGACCCGACGGCATCGGCGAGGGCGGCCTGGAACCCGGGATTCTTGCGGTCTGTATTCTTGCCGTCTAGCGCTACGGCCTTCTCCGCCTGCTGGATGGCCTCATCCCAACGCTGAAAAGCCTCAGAGACTTTGGACATTTCACAGTAGCTTTGCGCGTCGTTTGGATTCGCCTTGAGGCGTTCCGTGAGGATTGCCTCGGCGCGCCGGTAATGGCCCTGCTCGATCAGCGCTGCGGTGGAGGGTTCGGCAGCGTGCAACGGGACCAAGAAGAGTGGGCTCAGTATGAGAGAAAAGATGATTTGCTTAAGCATCCGCTGGACCTAAACCCGCTTTGCAGTGATTTGTCGCGGAACGTTGGATTCTTCCGCACATAACGTGCAACATCGGTGGAATTGCGTTCGACGGGCGAGACGCCCGCCGGACAGCCGCCGGGACGGCGGCGCTACTCGACACAGGATTCATTGAAATTCCAGGGTCACGAACTTCGCTTGCTGCTTGCCCACATTCGTCAGTGTGTGGGTGTAGCCGCCGGGCAGCCACTTCACCTCGCCGGACTTGAAGTGCCCCGGCATCGGTCCCATGCCATCGACGTCGCTGCGCATATCAAGATCGCTGACCGCGACCAGCAGATGCGGCCCGACGTGGTGGTGCTTCGGAACGACGCCCCCTGGCTGCAGCTCGACCTCGGACACTCGCACGCCGTCCTTCACGAAGATGATGTCCTGGGTGCCCCTGGCGAAGACGTGCAAGCCGCGTTCTTCGTCCCATTTCGGCGGCGGGGTTTTGTGCGCGGCTTCATCCTGCAACAATTCGACCGCCACAGCGCGGAATGGCGTACTTGCGAGGTCGCGCGCGATGTGGGCGAAGCCGCCGGGAGCAAATCGCGTCTCGCCATCCTGCATTTTAAGCGTAACCGGTGCCTTACCCTCGACTTCATTCGAGATGTTCATCTCCCCGAGAGAAACGAAAACGTAGTCATGGGTATGGCGATGCATCAGGGTCGCATCTTGCGGAGCGACCTCCGCCAGCCACACCCGAACCTGCTGATTTTCGAAGAGAAGATGATGGTGGGGCTCGGCGGTGATCTCGACCTCGGATGTGTTTTGCGCGGTCAGGGTCATGGCGGCAAATAAGAACGCGGAGAGTATCAGACGAATTCTCATGAGAGCAGATTCTAGCACCGTCTGACGGGGGTAGTGGCCCAGTTTGGATATGGAAGCGAGCCAAACGCGCGATTATTGCGTCGCAAAGAACGCGATGCTTCCGCGCGGCTCGCCCAGATCCCTCGCTGCGCAAAGAACGCTTGCTTAGGATGACAAAGCTGAACGCGGACCTGATTTAGACTCTTGGAATGGCGGACTTGGGCAAATTGCTGGTCTGGCTGGGCGCGCTGGTCATGATCGCCGGGTTGGCTCTCATCCTGTTCGGGCGAACTAATATCCCGCTTGGCCGCCTGCCCGGCGACATCATTTATCGCGGCAAGAATACGACTTTCTACTTCCCGCTGGCGACTTCGATCGTGCTGAGCGTGGTGCTGTCGGTAGTGTTGTATGTGATTGGGAGGATGAGGAAGTAGCAGTCAGTAGTCAGTAGTTAGTAGTCAGTAGTCAGTAGTCAGGAGTCAGCGGTCAGCGGTCAGCATTTAGCACTTAGCATTCAGCACTAAGCCCCGCCCTGCGGGGCGTGACTTTCGATCCACGTTGACCCAGGGCTCACTCCCTGGGCTAAGTTATGCCGCTGGTTCGCAGCTGCATTGCGGCGATTCCATGCCGGCGGCGCAGCCCAAAAAGCAGTCGGCACTCAGCACTCAGATTCTAGCGGGGGCAACTGTCAGCTTGTCTTGACCAGGCATGGTGGTAAAGCTAAATGCTAAGTGCTACGTGCTGAGTACTAGCCTTCCTGCGGTACACTTCCCCATAATGGCTTCTGCCGACCAGCTTGGGTTCAGCTTCCGGCCCGCGGACCGCCGCACGTGGACAGTGCGCGCGCTGGTCGCGGCTGTGCGCACTCACGTTGAGCGGGAATACGGCGATACCTGGGTGGAAGGCGAGATCTCCAACTTCCGGGCGCACGACTCGGGCCACCTCTATTTCACGCTGAAGGACGAAAGCGCTCAGATCCGCGTGGTGATGTTCCGGTCTTCAGCGCGGCTGCTGCGTTTCCGTCCGGACAATGGCATGCAGGTGGTGGTGCGCGGACGGGTGACGATCTATGAAGATCGCGGGGAACTGCAAATCTCAGCGGAATACCTTGAGCCCAAGGGCGCCGGCGCGCTGCAGATCGCGTTCGAGCAGCTCAAGGCAAAGCTCGAGGCCGAGGGGCTGTTTGACTCCGCCCGTAAGAAACCGATCCCGACGCTCCCCGGCAGAATTGGCATTGTGACCTCGCCACAAGGGGCGGCGCTGCGCGACATTCTGAATATTCTGCAGCGCCGGCACTATAGCGTGAACGTTCTGATTTTTCCTGCGCAGGTTCAGGGAGAAGCCGCGCCCGTCGAGGTCAGCGCCGGTATCCGCTACTTCAATAAAACTCGCAATGTGGACGTGATTATCATAGCTCGCGGCGGAGGGTCAGCCGAGGATCTGGCTGCGTTTAACCACGAGGGGCTCGCGCGCACGGTTGCCGGTTCCGCGATTCCGGTCATCTCCGCAGTCGGCCACGAAACCGACTTCACCATCCTCGATTTTGTTTCTGACCTGCGCGCGCCTACGCCGTCGGCGGCAGCGGAGCTGGTGATTCGCTCGCGTCAGGAAGTGGAAGAGCAGTTAGAGGGGTTACACCAGCGGCTGGCAAAGGCGGTGCGCTACCACCTGCTGATCGCGCGTCAGAACCTGACGGAACTGTCCCGGCACCGCGCTTTCGCCCGCATGATGGACGGGATTCATCGGCGGCAGCAGAAATTAGACGATTTGGTGCACCGGCTGGCGCAGGCCCAGCGCGGCATGATCGAAAAGCAGCGGCGGCGTTTTGAGACTTTGTCGGCTGCAGTGCGCCATTATGACGTACGGCGCGTCCTCGCAGGCATGAGGAAAGATTTGGACGCGCAGGCTACGGCGCTGATTTCCGCTTTCCGCAACCTGCTGCTCGAACGCAAAGTTCGTCTGGAGCGCATGGATACGGCGCTGCAGGCGCTGTCTCCGTTGGCGATACTGGAGCGCGGGTATGCGCTGGTGTTTGATGGGTCAGGAAAGTTGTTGAAGGACGTGGCGCAGGTGAAGGTCGGGGATGAGATTACGGCGCGGCTGGCGAAAGGAACGGTGGAAGCGAGGGTGAAGAAGAAGAGGGGGTGAATGGTGCGGGCGCGGCATGGTTTCCCACTTGTCACCCGAGTGGACGTGGACGGCCGGCGAGAGGAGCCGAGCTTCGCTCGGGCTGTACAGGGGGGACGCCCGTATCCCATCGAAGCAGGCAAAGTGCCGCTCGCAGCCCCCCTTACTTGCCTCACCGCCCGCGCCTGCTTATACTTCTGAATCTGCAGCCCAACCCGGAATTCTGCCCGGCGCCGGCCAGCATCTCAGCATCGGAGTGCGCATCGGAGACCGCCATGACTGCCACCACCGTGAACAACATTTCCATCGAACGCGAATTCAACCCCATGGAGGCGCAGGCTGCCCGCTTCGATCTGGCCGCGCACAAGCTCAATCTAGACGAGGGACTGTGGAAGGTCTTGCGCTATCCCAACCGCGAGATTACCGTACACATCCCGGTCGCCATGGATAACGGCAAGCTTGAGGTGTTCACCGGTTTCCGGGTGCAGCACTCGATTGCGCGCGGCCCTTCGAAGGGCGGGATTCGCTATGCTCCGGATGTAACTTTGGACGAGGTCCGCGCTCTGGCCGCCTGGATGACCTGGAAGTGTGCGGTGGTGAACATTCCTTTCGGCGGCGCCAAAGGCGGCGTGATTTGCGATCCGCACAAAATGTCCATGGGTGAGCTGGAGCGCATGACCCGGCGCTACACGGCGGAGCTGTTCGAATTCATTGGCCCGGAGAAAGATGTGCCTGCGCCCGACGTCAACACCAACGAGCAGATCATGGCGTGGATGATGGATACCTACTCCATGCATATGCGCCAGACCGTGACCGCCGTGGTCACGGGCAAGCCGATCAACATTGGCGGATCACGAGGACGACGCGAGGCCACCGGCCGTGGCATCATGATCGTGTGCGATGAAGCGATCAAGAAGCTGGGGATGTCGCGCGAGTCGACACGGGTGATCGTGCAGGGCTTCGGCAACGTGGGTTCCAATGCCGCGCTGCTCATGGCGGAGGCGGGTTACAAGATCATCGGCATCATTGAGGTAGATGGCAGCTTATATAGCCGCAACGGAATTGACGTGAAGGCGCTCTCGGATTACCGGCAGCGCAACCGCACGGTAGCTGGATTTCCGGGAGCCGAGAAAGCTGATCCCGCCGAACTGCTCATCACGGATTGCGACATCCTGATTCCCGCCGCGACCGAGAACCAGATCACCAGCCGCAACGCCGACCAGGTCAAGTGCAAGATTCTGGCCGAGGGGGCCAATGGTCCCACCACCGCGAGCGCCGACGAAATTCTGGCCGACAAGCACGTGTTCGTGATTCCTGACATCTTGTGCAATGCCGGTGGCGTGACTACTTCCTATTTCGAGTGGGTGCAGGATCGCCAGGGATATTTCTGGAAGGAGTCAGTAGTCAACGAACAGTTAGAGACGATCATGGTAGAGGCCTTCGACGATGTCGTGCGCTACGCTGAGACCCACCATGTCAACAACCGGATCGCAGCGTACATGCTGGCAATTGACCGCGTTGCCTACACCATTCGCCAGCGCGGGATTTACGCGTAGCAGTGTGCTCGCGTGGGGACAGCCGCCCTGGGCTGTCCGGCGGAGCAAAGCTCCGGCAGTCGTGGGAGGAAGTATACGAGTCAGACGCATCGCTTTGTCCACAACGTTCTTGCTGCTGTTTGTGTGGTGCTCTCCGGTCGCCTTCGCGCATCCGCAAGATGCAGCTTCGACGAACCAGGCGGCTCCGGCCAGTAACTCAGCTCCGACGCCAGCATCCTCCGCGAGAACGTCCTCCGGCGCATCCGCGTCCGATATCGCCGCCGCCAAGGCAAGTCACAAGGTGTGGGTAAACCTCGACAGCGGCGTCTACCACAAGGGTGGACGCTGGTATGGCAAGACTAAGGATGGCAAGTTCATGACGGAGGATGAGGCCAAGAAGGCGGGCTACAAAGCCGCCAAGAGGGACTGATCAGGGTTTCTCCTGTATTTCTTGCCTGCCGGTCGGCATTGCCTTTGGTAGTGTCCTAACAGGCCGGGGTCAGTTGCATCTTGCCTGTGAAGTTGAGAATTAGTGGCAGGGGAAATTCACCACAAGGCGCTTGACCCTGTAAGTATAAGTATTTACAGTACTTTCCGTGGTGATGCCTAGGGGTCGCCAGTGGGGGACGAACCCTTCCGTCACATCCCGCCATCTTAACATTGTGGTAGCATCTCTCGTTCGAGGAATGGAACTTTGAAAAACGCTAGGTCTGGTTTTCTCTTTGCGACTCCAACGTTCATCTCTGGCGCTGCTCATGTGCTTGACTTGTATGGGGTCTACGATACGTATAACGCTGGCTGCACCGAACATGAGGCAGACTACAAAGCTCTCCTCTGCGACTGGAGCGTAGTTGGCCAAGATATTCTTGGTGCCATGAAGACGTTTGAGCACTCCTTGCCGGCCAGCAGCGTTGCCCGCTACGATGAACCCTGCGGGGCTGGTCAGCAGATGAGTTTCTTCCCGTGAGTCCAGAAGAAAGGCGCGAGGCCGCGGCAGCTATGATGCGAGCTGCCATCGAAATCTCCTATTCTGGCCCCCTGCCGCCGCCAGAAGCCTTGGCTAAGTACGAGCAGATTCTCCCGGGAGCGGCTGACCGCATACTCCGCATGGCAGAGGAACAATCCGCGCACCGTCAACATTTAGAAAAAGTAGTTATAGGATCGAACAGTTCGACCCAACAGCGGGGCCTAGTCTGCGCGTTCATCATTGCGATGAGCGCGATTTGCGGCGGCGTGTGGCTATCACTAAAGGGTATGAGCGGTACAGGCTTGACCGCCATAATCGGCGCTCTTGGTGCTCTTGTAGGCGTTTTTGTATATGGGAAATCAGAGCAGAAAAAGGAACTAAAGAGTAAGTCGGAAGAACTCCCACCAACGCAGGCCTCTCCTGCCAATCCATCAACGCACTCTTAACTCACCGCCCTGCCCTTTCCTTCATTGCTTTCACTGTTCCCACTGGAGGATAATTTGATGTCGTTCGCACGCGGCGTTTCGTGTCCCCGGTGAATCTGCCCAACTCCATCACGCTCACCCGCATTTTCAGCATCCCGCTGCTGATCTGGATCCTGTCCACCAGCCGCTTCCAGAACACAGGCGGCGAAAAGGAACTTCTGGCTTCGGCGCTATTCATTGCAGCCTCGATCACCGACGGCATCGACGGCTATCTGGCGCGCAAGCGAGGACAGATCACCACCATGGGCGTGCTGCTGGATCCGCTGGCTGACAAGCTTCTGATTGCCGCGGCGTTCATCAGCCTGGTGCAGTTCAATCCCCGCCTGGTTCCGGCGTGGATGGCGGTCGTCATCATCGGCCGCGAGTTTCTGGTGAGCGGATTGCGTTCGATCGCGGCTTCAGAAGGATTCGCGATTGAAGCCAGCGAATTGGGCAAGTTCAAGATGCTGGTGCAAATCGTTTCCGTGGTCGCCGTCATCCTGGATCACCGCTGGAAAGAATGGCCGATTTACGGTCCCTACTTCTTCCCGGTGGAATGGATCGCGCGGCTGGCTGTCTGGTTCATGGTGGTGTTATCGCTGGTATCGGCCGGAGATTACTTCATCGCATTTTGGTCGAAGATTGACCGGCAAGTTGTGAAGCGGCGCCGCCGCGCTTTTGTCCTCAGCAGGCGGAGGAAGCGCGATGTCGCCGCCACCTGAAGAGCCGTCGGCGGATTCGCGTCTTAAAGACGTGCGCAGTGGTGACGTGTGTGTGAAGGACAGCCCGAGCAGCGTCAGTTCCACTCCGAATGAGTACACTCTCGAAGAACGCAGAATCTTGTTGAAGCTGGCCCATGAGGCCATTTTGTCCGCTCTGGAAAAGCGTGATATCTCCCTGGATCCGCCTTCGCCGCACCTGGCCGAACCCCGCGGCGCTTTTACCACGATTTTCTTTCACCGCGAACTGCGGGGCTGTGTCGGCTACGTGTTCCCTGTGGCTTCGCTCTATCGCACGGTAGCCGAGACGGCGCGCTCGGCCGCTTTCGAAGACACGCGCTTCTTCCCGATCACGCGGGAGGAAGTTGCAGACCTGGAGGTTTCTCTCAGTATTCTTTCTCCGCTTCGGCTGATTAAAGCGGAGGAAGTGGAAGTCGGGCGGCACGGGCTGCTGGTCGGCCAGCACGGACATCGCGGCCTGTTGCTTCCGCAAGTGCCGGTCGAGCATGAATGGGACCGGGTCACGTTCCTCGAACAAACCTGCCGCAAGGCGGGCTTGCCGCTGGACGCCTGGCAGAAGGGCGCGACGCTGGAAGCCTTCACCGCAGAAGTGTTCGGGGATGGGGAGGGGAAGTGAGGTCGTCGTTAAAAGATAAGCGGGTGCCCCAGGTCTCGCGGTTTTTCGAGACCTGGGTTTCCTCGACTCTCTGGGCTCATTCGTCACGTTTTTGGTTCCTCTCATCCTGAGCGAACCCGAGTCCCGCGGCGCGCGGACGGGGGCGAGTCGAAGGATCCCTACGATCTTTCGTCCAAGAAGATGCTCCGGGGAGTTCTCCCTTTGCTCGCGACTTGGCTGGCCATGGCAGCCGTGCCCAAACGCCTTGACACGGCATCACCGAAAGCTGAAATGAGAGGGGTTCTTCGACTCGCGCACGCATTCGCTCGTGCTCGCTCAGAATGACATTTTTACAGTGGCGTCCGCATCGTCACTATAATTGGTGCGGTTATCAGGATCACGACAATCCCTTGCACGAGTCTTCCACAAGTGAGAATCCGGCGACGGGGAGCCACGCGTCCCTGCTCACCCTCGCCTGGCTCTTTCTGAAGCTGGGGGCGATTGCCTTTGGCGGGCCACCGGCGCACATTGCCATGATGGAAGACGAAGTTGTCACCCGCCGCGGCTGGCTCACGCGAGAACAATTTCTTGATTTTATCGGCGCGGCGAACCTGATCCCTGGACCAACCTCGACCGAGATGGCCATCCACCTTGGCCGAATGCAGGCGGGCTGGCCAGGATTGCTGGTGGCCGGAGGCAGCTTCATTCTGCCCTCGGCTGTCATGGTTACCGCGCTGGCGTGGGCTTACGTGCGCTTTGGATCTCTGCCGCAGGTCACGGGCGTGCTCTACGGAGTCAAGCCGGTGGTGATTGCGGTGATTGCGCAGGCAGTTTTCAAGCTGGCCAAGACCGCAGTCAAGACCACTTGGCTTGCAGCCGTAGGCGCGCTGGCGGTGGTGGCAACGGCTCTGCGAGTGGATGAACTCCTCGTGCTCGCGGGTGGAGGCTTATTGACCGGGTTCATCCATTGGGCGCGCTCCCGCGAAAAAAGCAAACCGTCGTCCGCTCTGGCTTTTCTCGGTTCCGGAAGCGGCCTTTGGGCTGGACTCGGCGCCGGCACGCCGTTCGGTCTTGGTGCTCTCTTCCTGGTCTTTCTGAAGATCGGCGCCATTCTTTTCGGCGGCGGCTACGTGCTGGTGGCGCTGATTCGGTCCAACCTGGTGGCCAGACTGGGCTGGATCAGCGAACGGCAGTTGCTCGATGCGATCGCGATGGGTCAAGTGACTCCCGGCCCAATCTCCACTGCGGCGACGTTCATCGGATATGTGCTGGGAGGTTTTCGCGGCGCGGCGGTTGCGACGATCGCGATTTTTCTGCCCGCGTTCTTTCTGGTTGCGATCAGCGGGCCGCTGGTGCCTCGCTTGCGCCAGTCAGCTCTGGCCGGCGCGATGCTTGATGGAGTGAATGTTGCGGCGCTGGCCCTGATCACGGTCGTGACCTGGCAACTTTTCCGCGCCGCCGTGGTGGATGGGACCACACTCGTTCTGGCGGCGCTGAGTCTGTTCCTGCTAGTGTGCTATCGGATGAACTCGGCGTGGCTGGTGCTGGGCGGAGCGGCTCTGGGTGTCGGAGTGACCTGGCTGCACGCCTGACCGCACAGTGGTAAATGCTCGCCTTCTGGGCACAACATCAAATTGTTCGATTCGTCACAGACAGATGATGGTAGATTTCCCGTCCAATGGCCCATGTAGGGCGGACACTCTTGTCCGCCGCCCTTGACGTTGACTTTTTTCAGTCGCCGGGGGAATCGTGCAGCTACCGACCCTAAATCCTGGGTTGTAGGCGACCGCTCCCAACCTCAAGAGCAAAGTCAAAAGCGGCGGACAGGAGTGTCCGCCCACACCAGCATCGGCGCCGAAAACCGAGCGGTGGCCCAATAAAAATCCGGGGAGAAGCGGTTCGCTCCTCCCCGGATCACGGCTGCGGTGGCCAAAACTTCTCTGAAAATCTTACTGGGGCGGATCCAGTTCCACGACGTCGCCCGGGTGCACACTCTCATTGGCAAATACGACCATGCCGGTGCTCGTGGTTGGCGTGGTGGAAAGGATGACGACTTCGCCGACGGCTCGGCGCGGCAGATCGGCCACATGGATGACGGGCCCGCCGGTCTTCGTAAAGAAGTTGGGGTCAATCGAGGCCTGGTGCTTCTGCGTATCCTCGTTGGTGGAGGCCTTGAAGGAGAGCGAATCCACCGGATCATGCAGGTCCGCTTCGTAGGAACGGACGGCGCGGAAGTAGTCTCCCGGCTTCACACCTTGATTTGAGCCTATGTTCATATAGACTTTCATGCCAGGTCCCACTTCTGAATCAAAATCCCGAGCCATCACGATCCGACCGCTGGCTTTTCCATTCGCGGGTAGAAAACGATCAAAGCGCAGCGGAGGACGGAAGGTAATTGGTGCTTTTTCCACCCAGGGAATAGCAATGTCGCCGGGATTGACCGGATCACAACTGACCTCGATTTCCGCAATGGCCATCCGGCTACGGGTATCGACGATGCGCACCTTGGCTAACTCGGAATAGGGCTGGCCCATGGCATTCAGCAGAGCGTGCTGGCCGGCGAACAGTTCATAGCGATTGGGATCGCGCAGTTCGCGCACAATCGTGTATTCCTGGCCAACCTCGTAGCCCTTTCCCGCCAGATACACCAACTCGCCATTGGAGTACTTGGTGGTATTGGGGGTTTGCAATCCGCCCGCCACGAAATTGGCATTGGGCAGCAGTTGTTTGCTGACGAATCCGGCGCAGGTCAAGTCAATCTTGGTCGGCGTCTGCACGCGCTCGAAGGGGAAGCTGGCCGTGGTGGGCTGGGTCCCGGCGGGAGCCACCAGTTCTGCCGCATCCGCCGCGGGCATGGGAGTTGATTGCTGGGCAGGCGCCGCAGCCACCAGGCACAGAATCAGCAATAGTCCTGTTTTCTTCATGTTACCTCCAGAGCGAAGGGCGAAAGATCAGCCCAGCTCGTTTCCCGTTAACTACAGAAAATAAAAGGGCTTCCAGCCCGGACAGTAACAATTCGGGTACTCCGGGTCAAGGTTACGCTGGTGTCATGCCGGATACGTTAAAAAGTTTTTGCCGCAAAAATTCATAATCCGTTGTTGCATCTGCAATTACGGGACTGTAATATCGCGCCACTCTCATAAAATGATGACTGCTGCATCCAACAGCTATGTGCCTCGTCTTCGTCCTCTGCGCTTGCCGCGTGTGTGTGTGGCTGTCATTGGCTCCGATCCAGCCGAAATGATCCAAAAGGCTGAGGCCTTGGTTCGGGATAACACCTTTCTTGAGTTCAGGTTAGATTACCTGCCACGCCCGGCGCTGGCGCTGCCCAAGATCAAGCAGTTCACGGAATACCATCCCCACGTGGTGGCTATCGGCACCTGCCGCCGGGTTCCGAATGGCGGCAAGTTTCGGGGCTCGATCGCCTCCGAGTTGGAGATCCTGACTAAAGCTTCGGCCGCTGGCTGCCAGCTTGTTGACCTCGAACTGCAGAGTGCAACGCGGTGCAAGGCAGCCCAACTGCAACGTCTGCGCACGCATGCGGCTTTGATCCTCTCCTACCATGATTTCCACACGACCAAGAAGCTGGAGGAGACACTGGAAAAGATGGTGGCGCTCTCCGCCGACTTCTACAAGATCGTCACCACCGCTACCACTCTCTACGACAACGTACTCATGATGAAGTTCCTGGAGAAGAACAGCGACCGGCACTCGCTGATCGGGCTGTGTATGGGCGAACAGGGCATCATCAGCCGGGTGCTGGGCGTCCGCGCCGGCAGTGTGTTCACCTTCGGGGCGGTCAGCGAGGACGAAAAGACCGCTCCGGGCCAGGTCACGGCACAGGAGTTACGCAGCACCTATCGCATCGAACAAGTCGATGCCGCCACCCGGGTATACGGGGTGGCGGGCGATCCTGTAGCGCACTCGCTTTCGCCCGTCATCATGAACGCGGCTCTGCGCCGCGAAACCGTGAACGGAGTCTATCTCGCGCTGCACGCCAAAACCCTGAAGGATCTGCTGTCCTGCGTGCGAGACATCCCCATCCACGGGCTTTCCATCACGATGCCGTACAAGCAGGCAATCGTTTCCCACCTCGACAACACCGATACTCACACTACCAAAATCGGGGCCTGTAATACGGTGGTCCGGGCCCAGGACGCGAAGCTCTACGGCTTCAATACCGACGCCGCGGGCGTGCTGCGTCCACTGCAGCAGCGGATTACGCTGGAGCAGGCCAAAATACTGGTCCTGGGAGCCGGAGGCGCGGCCCGGGCTGCCGTTTTTGGACTCAAGGAACGCGGCGCTGAAGTTTACATTTTGAATCGCACGCTCGGCCCGGCGCAGAAACTTGCCCGCTCCGCCCGGGCCCGCCTCCTCAAGCGCGCCGACCTGAAGAAACTCACCTTCGATGTGATCATCAACGCGACGCCCGTGGGATTGGGCAACACCCGCGAGTCTCCTTTGAATGAAAACGAAATCAAGGCGCGTTATGTTTTCGATATGATCTACGACCCGCCCGAGACTCGCCTGGTGAAGCTGGCCAAAGCGGCCGGCGCGGAGATTATCCCGGGAATCGAGATGTTCGTGCATCAGGCCGCCCGCCAATTTGAGATCTGGACCGGCAAGCCTGCGCCCTGGGATGAAATGCTCTTCGTGGTGACCCGGGCGCTCGAGGAGCGCGCCGTCGCGAAGAATGGGAACAACGAAAATAAGAAATAAAAACTGGAGGAGTGGCTCAGTTTGATATGGAAGCGAGCCAAACGCGCGATTATTGCGTCGCGACGAACGCGACGCTTCCGCGCGGCTCGCCCAGATCCCTCGCTGCGCAAAAGAACGCTTGCTCGGGATAAACAATCAAACTGAGCCACTGCCAAAACTGGAGGGGACTTGGCCCTCGAGTCCTCTTTTCTGAACGCAGGCTAGAAGCCCGTCTGGTTTCGTAGTATACTTGCTGCCCGTCGAGAGTCTCCGGCTCGCGCACTCTCCCTCCTGTCCAAATCTCTCGACCTAGGTGGTGCCCGATGGTACGGAAACCGCTGCGATCCGCTTTGATCACGTCTTTGGTAGTTTGCGGGCTAATTCTGGTGATTGCGCCGAATGGCTTGGCAGCCAGCAAGTACAAGGTGCTGTATTCGTTCCAGGGCGGGAGTGACGGCGCAGATCCGTATGGTGGGCTGACATTCGATGCAAGTGGGAATCTGTACGGGGCGACATACTACGGCGGCGCCGACAATCAGCAGTGCGACACCATTGACGGTATGGGCTGCGGCACGGTGTTCAGGCTGACTCCAGGATCAGGCGCATGGACCGAGAGTGTGCTTTATGCCTTCTGTTCCCAGAGCAGTTGCGCCGACGGCGCCTATCCCAACGGCAGCATGGTGCTGGACGCCGCGGGAGCATTGTACGGCACGACTGGCTACGGCGGAGGCTGCGGCACTTACGACGGCTGTGGCATTGCATTCGAGCTAGCCCCAGACTCGAAAGGAGGTTGGCAGTATAAGCTCCTCTACCAGTTTCAACAACGCATAGGTGGTCCCACTGGTGGCCTGATTTTCGACCAGAAGGGAAATCTTTACGGCACCGGCGGTGACGCGGCTTTCGTTTTGACTCCGGGTTCGGGGAGTTGGACCGAGAAGGACCTTTATACTTTCTGCTCCGGGCAGAACTGCAGGGATGGCAGTGGCCCAACGGGAGGACTAATTTGGGGCGTTGGCGGCATTCTTTATGGTACGACCTACGAGGGTGGCCAGAACTCCTTCGGCTGCTATTTCGGTTGCGGAGTCTTGTTCAAGCTCACGCATAAATCGAAGGACGAGTGGAGGGAGAGCGTACTCCATACGCTCGCCCCCGCGGACGGCGCCTATCCCGTCGGCGTCCTGATATCGGACGGTCACGGCAATCTGTATGGTACAACAACCGCCGCTGGAGCTTTTGGCGCTGGTACGGCATTCAGCTTGAGGCCCGATTCGAATGGCCGTTGGAAGTATAGCGTGCTGCATGAATTCGGCCCTGGCTATATGGGAGACTATTTGTTCAGGAGTGGGCTGGCGCTGGACCAAGCTGGGAACCTCTACGGCACGGCGTGGACTTACGGCACGGGCAACTGTAACGGAGGCGGTTGCGGACTGGTCTACAAATTGGCTCCGGGCCGCCATGGCAGATGGAAATACACCGATCTTTACGACTTCACCGGCGGCCAAGACGGTGGCCTGCCGAACGGCGGTTTAATCCCCGACAAGAAAGGGAACCTGTACGGTGTAGCCCAAATGGGCGGTACAACCGGGAATGGGGTCGCGTTCGAGGTGACGCCATGATAGGCTTCGCTCACTCCGCGCGCAAAAATACGGTGGGCTCCTCCGTCAGCCAATCGAGAATACCCATTCGCAGGAGTGCTTTATGAACCGTTCTTTCCGCACGAGGATCATGGCGGAGTTACCCGAGTCAATCCACCGCCGCCTGAACGCGTATGAACTGGCCGCGACTGCGGCTGGAGTCGGAGTGCTGGCTCTGGCTCCCCCAAGCGAGGCTAAGATCGTCTACACCCCCACCCATCGCGTCATCAATGGCGGCACGAGCTATAAGCTTGACCTCAACCACGATCGGGTAATTGACTTCACCCTGGTCAACTCCGCCTGCAAGAGCTGTGGTACAGGAGCGGACTTGTCTGTCGTCGCCGCCGCCGGCAACGGGGCTAGCGGATTCAGCAACGTTTATGCCTCCGCCCTTCGACGTGGCGCGCTGATCGGCACCCGGCGATACTTTCCGGGCAGGAACATGGCTTGGGTGGGTACCACCGGCGATGGCGGGACGGTTAGCGGGGGAAGTTGGGTAAACGTCAAGAACCGCTATCTGGGACTGAAATTCAAGATACGCGCTAAGACTCACTATGGTTGGGCGCGGCTGAGCGTGCAGGTTGACGATTCGCAGCGGTCAATCACGGCCGTGCTCACGGGCTACGCGTATGAAACCGTTGCACGTAAACCAATCAAAGCTGGCCAGACCGAAGAAGGAGACGACGTCACAGCCAGCCCGGGCTTCGCCAACCCGGACGATTCCGGTTCCGCTGCGTCCATCGCGAAGCCGATTGGTGTTGCCCGCTCGGGGTCGCTTGGCAAGCTTGCCATCGGGGCAGCGGGGATTGCCCTCAGGCAGCGTGAGCAGTAATCGTAGGGCCAAAGTTAGCAAGTCGGCAATCTCGAACCTGGGGGCTGGCCCACCCCTATACGGAGCAGCATCGTCTGGCGGGGATCTGAAGTGCAAGGCAGGCAGTGGTCAGGGATGCGGCGTGGTGTTCAAGATCAGCCCCTGAGTGTCCAGCGGCAGCATACAGGTCTCCCCGACTCTTCCGCAGTCGCTCGCTGCCAGCTACTTCGACTGAAGCGTCGCGATATAGCGCGCGAGATTGTGCATGCGCTGCTGCGCGATGGCGTCCCGGCTTGGATCGAGTGACGAAAATAAAGGCAGCCACACAGGCATATCTGCCGATCCGTGGGCGGGAGTCGCCATCAAGCTTCCAAACTGCATTACGGCGTAGAAATGGTCATAGGGAAACTTGCCGCGGTTGTTGGCAGCGAGCTTTGTCAGGTCCGCCGGCTTGACGACGCAGGCGGATGCGGCTGGACCTCCGCCGGCGGCGTTTTCTCCATGGCAAGCGGCGCAATACTCGTGATACATCTGCTGACCGGGTGCCCAAGAGGTGCGTTTGATGGAAACCTGGTTGACGGTGGTCTGTTGAGCTGCAACCGCGGTCCCCAACGAAAACAGGATTGCCAACGCAAGAATTGAGTTGCGCATAGGCCTCCTCCTTGCTCTGTCGTCAACACCATTAGAGACCGTGCGTGAGCCGATGACGATGAACTACGTCACACATGACTGTGATCTCGAGCAGCCCACCCGTCCCCCACTCAAGCCAAAACCGGGCTTGAGTAAGCCACCCGTCCGTCCGCTGGCAAATCGTTCCTCACTCCATCTCAAACGCCACCCACTGCAAGCCTCCGTCGCGCTCCACTTGCAGAGCCACCGCCGCATTGGGCTTAAGCCCGTGCAAGGCTGTGCGCAGCGCATCCACCGAATCGATGGGCGTCGAATTTACGCTATGGATAATGTCGCCGGTTTTCAGTCCCGTCTCGGGGCCGAGGAGGTTGGCGGCACGGCCGATGACCACCACCCCGCTCGGAATCCGCACATCCCCCGCCGCGGCGCGCAGTTCCGGGGTCAAATCGATTGCCAGAATGCCCAGATGCTCGATCAGACTGTTTTCGGGATCGACCGCATCCATGAACTTGTCCATTGAATCTCGGTGTTCGATGACCGGGACTTCAAGGGTCCGTTTCCCGGTTCCGCGCAAGACGCTCAGGCGCATCACCTGATCCAGAGGATGCAGGTACATGGCGGCGGTGAGGCCGGGAAGCGTGTCGATTCGGCGGTCATCGGCGCGCAGCACAATGTCTCCCACTTTCAGCCCGGCCGTGTCGGCAGGGCCTCCCGGCGTTACATCGGAAACGATCACTCCGTAGCTCTGAGCAAGTCCTAAGGCTTCGGCCAGAGTGGGAGTGATGGTCTGAGCGCCGGCTTGAATCTCGACGCGATGCACGTGGCCGAACTTACGCAGGCTCTGATATACAAAGCGGACGACCCGCGCGGGAATCGCAAATCCCAACCCTTCGCTGCCTCCGCCTTGGGAAAGAATCAGGGTGTTAATTCCCAGGACATAACCGTCCATGTCCACCAGCGGGCCACCGCTGTTGCCGGGGTTGATGGGAGCGTCAGTCTGGATGTAAACCATGGGTTTGTCGGGATCCGGCTGGCGGCCCACGGCACTCACCACACCCATGGTGACCGTGTTCTGCAAACCTTCCGGGCTGCCGATGGCGAATACCAGTTGGCCCTGATGCACGGGGCGAGCGCTGCCCAGCTCCAGCGTGGGCAAGTCCTTTCCCTCAATTTTCAGCAGAGCCAGATCGCTCTCCTTGTGCATGCCGATGAGTTTGGCGTCCAAAATCCGCTGTTTTCCAACCGGCTCAATTTGAGGAGAATCGGCCATGGGCAAGGGCAGCACCACCCGGATACGCTGCGCTCCCTCGACTACGTGCGCATTGGTCATGATGTAGCCGCTAGGATCGACGATCACGCCTGAGCCGACGGCGTGTTGACGAACCACCAGCGCGGTTTGCGAGTGGTTGCTCTCGTCCAAGGAACCGTATCCGGTAACCAGGACTTGCACCACTGCCGGTGCAACCTTGGCGACGAGTCCTTCCATTGCGGAATTGAGCTGCTGGAGAATCGGCGGCGTCTCGGAAGGCCGCGGGACGGAGGCTTTCCCCAGGTCTGCGGTCGGATTGGCCTTTCGTGAGTCCGTTTTTGCGGAGGCCTTGGGCGTGGCATTCGGCGGCGTTTGCTGGGCGATTGCGCTGACTGCTGTCAACAGGAAGACGGCAGCGAGGCACCGACCCAAATGGAAAGTGCGGATCGGATCTCGATCAACGAGGCTTGGACCCGGCATCGAGGCAGCTCCTTCAAACAATGTTCTGGTCTGCTGGGGTTAGATGAGAAACGAGCAACTATTGTGACAGAAACTTGCGAAGGTGAAAAACCAGCCCCCTGGAGCGAATGCCCCCGAGGGGGAACCTAGTTTCTACCCGTGTTACTAAAGTCACTCAGGCCTTTTATGTAGAGTAACTTCCGTGATATAAGCGGAGAAGTAGATCACTGAACTCCAGCAGGAGATTGCGGCATGGAGCTGGCTTTGACAAGCAAGAATGGCCAGGAACAAGGAGGTCTTGTGGCCGAAGCGCGGACGGGAAAACGATTCCCTCTGGAATTACCCATCAAGATTCATAAGGCGGAAGAAGACGGACAACACAGTGGAGTCACAGGGAACCTGAGCGCCGCCGGAGTCTACATCCGGGCCGACGCCGCTCTGGAGGTGGGCTCCAACGTGGAGTTTGAAATCGCTTTGCCGCCTGAGGTGACGGGCGCCAAAGAGAACGTGATTGTGCAATGCCGGGGACGCGTGGTGCGCACCGACGAACCCGCTGCCGGCAGCAGTTCAACTCCTGCGGAGGCCCGTGGCGTGGCCTGCGTGATCGATTCGTACGACTTCGTTCGCCACTCGTAAATCATCGAGGTGCTGAAGCGATGCTGAAACTAATTCTGGCCGACAATCAAGCAATTTTCCGCGCGGGAATCGCCAAAGTGCTGGCAGTCGAAGACGAAATGCGCATTGTGGCGCAGGCGCAAACCCAAGAACAGATGTTCATGGCGCTGGATAAATTTCGCGCCGCCGTGCTGGTGGTCGCGGGCGGATTCCACACCGATTTCAATGCCGTGCTGCAGGCGGCGAACAAAGCCAAGACCCGCGTCGTGGTGCTCGCCGATACCGGCGAAAGCGCGCAACGCTACATGGGCACGGGGTCCCACGGCGTGGTGTACCGCAACGTGACCAGCGCGGCCTTGGTGGATTGCGTCCGCAAAGTCGCTCGCGGTGAAACCTGGGTACAGGATATTGCAGTCCCCAGCGAGCTCACCGAAAACGACATGGTCGGACTGCGCGTGCGCGACCGGCTGACCGCGAAGGAACTGCGCATTGTTGCGCTCATTGTGCAGGGATACAAGAACAAGGAAATTGCTTCACAGCTGGGGACGACCGAGCAGGTGATCAAGAATTATCTACGCAACGTGTACGACAAGATCGGCGTCTCGGACCGGCTGGAGCTGGCACTATTCACCATTCACCATCGCATTCTGAACGAAGCTGCAGCTGCCACCGCTGCCACCCCGCCGTTGGCGGGGCAGGGAGCCGCTGGAGCCGCGTCGTAGTCTTTCCTTTCTGAGAAAAGGCCGCCCGTGGGCGGCCTTTTTCTTCGGCAGGCCCGGACGCCCTCGTCCGGCCGAGAGCCGAGTGGCCGGAATCACTGTTTGCGCCCTACACCAAAACTTGTCATTCCGAATCCGCTTTAGCGGTGAGGAATCTGCTGTTGCACAAGCGCAAAGCAGATTCCTCGTCGCTGCGCTCCTCGGAATGACAATTTTGCTGAAGTGTCAGACTATTTTGCAGTCTCCAAAGGCGCGGGAACAGCCCCTTCGACTTCGCTCTGTCGAAGCTCCCACAGAAAGTGTCACCTTGAGCGGAGTCGATGGCTTTCGTTCACGAAAGCCGTCGCGCAGTCGAAAGGCCCCTGCCGGGCGTGGGCTGTTGCGCTGTCGCAGGGAATTCTGGCCGGATTCTTCCGAGGTCATGGTTCGAATGCCTTGCCGATTTGTTTGGTTCGACCAGCGGCGTAGGGGTCCTTCGACTTCGCGGCGCGATTCGCCAAGCGAATCGCGCGGCTACGCTCAGGATGACATTTCGTGGCGGGGCCAGCTTCATTCCCTTTGGTGGGCCTTGGTCCATAGATGCTCAGGGCAGGCTTCGGCGGCTGTTCCCACATGATTGCTGCCCGGCGAGCAAAAGCCGGAGGCGTTGCCTCCGGCTCATTACAGAAAAGGGACTTTACCGGATCTTCTCTCCCACCGACTTCGCCTGCGTGAACAAATACAAGTAATCCGGGCCGCCGGCCTTCGAGTCGGTGCCCGACATATTGAATCCGCCGAAGGGATGCGCGCCGACCATCGCGCCGGTGCATTTGCGATTGATGTAGAGGTTGCCAACGTGGAACTCGCGTATTGCGCGATCAATCTTATCTTGCGAACTGGTGTACGCGGCGCCCGTCAGGCCGAATTCGGTATCGTTCGCGATCTCCAGCGCATGATCGAAATTCTTCGACTTGATCACCGCCAGCACGGGGCCAAAAATCTCTTCCTGTTCCAGCTTCGACTTCGGCTTGATGTCGGCGATCACAGTGGGCCGAATGAAGTAGCCTTCGCCCGGCGCACGATCCCCGCCCGTGATCAGACGTCCATCATGCTTGCCGATCGCGACGTAAGCAAGAATCGACTTCATCGAACTTTCGTTGATCACCGCACCCATGTTCGGGTTTTCAGCCGGATCGCCAACGGTAATCTTCTCCACGCGAGCTTTCAGCGCATCGAGGAATTTGTCGTAGATTCGTTCGTCGATGATGGCGCGGGAGCAGGCTGAGCATTTCTGTCCCTGGAAACCAAAGGCAGACTGAGCGACGCCTTCCACTGCGGCATCGAAATCCGCGTCGGCATCGACGATGATGGCGTCCTTACCGCCCATTTCGAGGATGGTGCGCTTGATCCACTTTTGGCCGGGAAGGTGTTCCGCGGCGCGTTTGTGAATGTCGAGGCCGACCTCGCGCGAGCCAGTGAAAGCGATGTAGCGAGTCTTAGGATGCGTAACCACGGCGTTACCGAAGCTGGCGCCCGCTCCGGGGCAGAAGTTCACCACACCCTCGGGCAGGCCGGCTTCCTCCAGCAGTTCAACGAATTTCGCCGCGATGGTGGGCGAATCGCTCGATGGCTTGAGAATGACGGTGTTGCCGGCGACGACGGAAGCCATCGTCATTCCCGCCATAATTGCGCAGGGGAAGTTCCACGGTGGAATCACGGCGCCGACGCCGAGCGGAATATAGAACAGCGAATCGCGCTCGCCGGGCAGCTGCACGTCGGGTTTGACCTTCGCAAGCCGCAGAGCTTCGCGGCCGTAGTATTCCAAGAAATCGATGGTCTCGCCAATGTCGGCTTCGGCCTCCGCCCAATTCTTGCTCACTTCAAAGACCAGCCAGGCGCAGAACTCAAACTTGCGTTCCCGCAGCAGATCGGCAACATGGAACAGCAGGCTGGCACGCTCTTCGATCGAAGTGCGGCTCCAGGATTCAAAAGCGCGGAGCGCAGCCTGCATAGCCGGCTCGACATGATCTTTCCCCGCCTTCTGGTGCAGGCCCACAACCTGCGACGGTTTGGCCGGGTTCAGGGACTGAATCTTGTCCGGGGTTTTGACGCGCTTGCCGCCGATGATGAGGTCGTACTCACGGCCCAACTGGCCGCGAACTTTCTCGATGGCGGCGCGCATCTTGCGGGCATTTTCTTCGCGGCTGAAGTCGGTGAACGGTTCGTTCGAGAATCGGCCTTCGTGCAGGCGAATCTGGGGTTTTACGGGGGCTTCAATGGTTGCCATAAGTACACCTCAAGAAAGTTCTGCGAAAGCATGTAGATGCCTCGCGAACCTGCCAGGAACCATCAATTTTAGCACCCGGCTGTGCCTCGCCGAGCCCGTCAACATGCCGCCATCAGTTTGGCTTGGATGTCGGCTCTCCTACAAACACCAGGCATCCGTTTGGATCGCCAATGTGAAACTCGGTCATCCCGTATTCCCTGTCGAATAAATCTCGCACCCGATAGCGGCTTTTGAAAGCTTTCACATGCTCCCACAGCGCATGAATGCCGGAAACTTCAATGTATATTTCGGTATGCCCGCGGACACACTTCATGACCTCCTCGGAATCGGCCCGTTGGAAGTGGATGGTTTGGCCATCGCGCTCCACAATCGAGTACTCCGGCGATTTCATGGTGGGCGTAAATCCAAGCACGTTCTGGTAGAACGAGATGGTTTCCTCCATATTGTCGGTCGCCAGCATGGGACTGATTCTCTTCGCTATAGATGTACTTGTCATCACGGCCTCCAACCGCTTCACCTTTCTTTGCCACACATGATGGCATAGCAAACGAGTCGATGCGAGTTGTTGTTTTCCACAGGGCCACACAGGACTACGTCGGATCATCGCGGATACTTCGCCGCCGGGGCGCAAGCGAAGGTTGTTGATTCGGGACCAGGTTACTGTCGTGACTTTGTTTCTGATTCTTTGCTATACGCTCCGGATTAGCGGTTTAAAGGAGCCCCATGAATTGGAAGCAAGGTGAGTCTGATCGCGCAGTCGACTCCAAAAAATCCAAAGGAAACGACTGCATCGCAGCGCCGTTCTGGTTTTGGGCGCCGAGGATGATGAATTCGCGCGCAACAGTGGTGTCAAGGAGATCCACCTCAAATCGTGGGACCCAGCCAAGTTCGCCGAAGCGGTCGTGCTGGTGTCGGCGAGAGATGTAGTGACGTCAGACGATATGGAGAAAATCGTTCACGATTCAATTGCCTTCGACAAAGAAAGCGTGTCCGTCAATAACATGCGGCCCCGTCAATGACGCCGTAGTCCGCGAAGAAGCTGTCAGATTAAGGTGGCGACCGGCTGTTCTGCCGGTTCCAGACGGGCGGTGAAGTGCCGCAGAAACGGCGCCTCATAGGTCAGCGTCAATCCTTGGATTTGCTCGCGTTTCTTCCAGACTTCCAGAATCACTTCGACTACGTAGTCGATGTGGCTTTGCGTGTAAACGCGGCGCGGGATCGCCAGACGCACCAGGTCCATTTTTGCTGCAGCTCCGAACATCAGGCTGCCAATCTCGACCGACCGGATTCCGCCTTCAAGATACAGTTCCGCAGCCAGCGCCACGCCGGGGAACTGCTCCGGCGGAATGTGCGGCAGAAAGGCTCGCGCATCGAGATACACGGCATGTCCGCCGGGCGGCTGGACGATCGGCACACCCTGCTGCGCGATGTGATTGCCAAGGTATGCCGTTGAAGCGATGCGGTAGCGCAAGTAGTCTTCGTGCAGGGCCTCCTGCACGCCGACTGCGATTGCTTCGAGATCGCGCCCGGCAAGGCCACCGTAAGTCGGATAGCCCTCGGTCAAAATCAAGAGGTTCTTCTCCTGCTGGGCAAGCACATCGTCGTTGGTGCAGAGAAAGCCGCCAATGTTAGCCATGCCATCTTTCTTGGCCGACATGGTGCAGCCATCGCCGTAGCCGAACATTTCCTGCGCGATCTGCTTGGGAGATTTGGCTTGGTATCCCGGCTCCCGCAGCTTGATGAAATAGGCATTCTCGGCGAAACGGCAAGCGTCGAAGTACAGGGGAATTTCGTGGTGCCGGCAGACCGCGCTAACCTGTCGAACATTTTCCATTGAGACTGGCTGGCCGCCGCCGGAATTGTTGGTGATAGTCAGCATGACCAGGGGAATCCGCTCCCGCCCAACTTTGTGAATCAGGTCTTCCAGCGCCTCCACGTCCATGTTGCCTTTGAAGGGATGGATCAAGCTGGGCTGCTTGCCTTCCGCAATGACCAGATCCACAGCCTCCGCGCCCACGAATTCGATATTGGCACGCGTGGTGTCGAAGTGGGTGTTATTGGGGACGACGTCGCCCTTCTTGCACATCACGCTGAACAGGATGCGCTCAGCGGCGCGTCCCTGATGAGTCGGGATCACGTGCTTGTATCCGAAGATGTTCTGGATCGAGTCCCGAAACCGGTCGTAGCTCTTGCTGCCGGCGTAACTCTCATCGCCCTCCATGATTGCCGCCCATTGATGAGTGGACATGGCGCCGGTGCCCGAGTCGGTGAGCAGGTCGATCAGCACGTCGTCCGCGGGAAGCTGGAACAGGTTGTAGTGAGCGGCGCGCAGCAACTGCTCGCGCTCCAGGCGAGTGGTCCAGCGGATGGGCTCTACACTTTTGATGCGGAAAGGCTCGATGATGGTCTTGGCCATAGGGTGGTTCTCCTTCGTACAGAACACACCAGGGCCCAAACGTATGTCTGTGACTGACATCACATTAGAGCATAGAATCAATGCTTTAGGCGCTCGGGGTCGGGGCACGTCGTTGTCGGTCTCCATCAGGACGGGTACATTCGTCACTATCGGTTGTGCGGAGCCGAGTAGCGGGGTGACGTATAATGATGCCAGCAGTGGCAGGAAAGGCTGCGAGATGGCTACGTCACCACTCAAAGAAAAGAACGCGATGGATTCGTTGCTCGAGCGGTTTGGCGAGATCATCGAGACTGGCGCCAAAGATATGAACGCTGAACAACTGCGCAAGTCGGAAAAGAAATTTAATGACGCTATTGACGGTGCTGTCGCCAATAAACGGCGTCGCGAAACAACATAACTACCTCTTTTAGTTGCTCCTCCGTGATTTCCGGGTTAGCGGCTTTGGCAGCTTCCACCACCTGCGGCTCCGCTTCGAGTCCGCATTCCACGAGTTCGTGGACCCTGGCCAGCATCCTACGAGTGCGTTGGACCTTCTCCTCGTCGAGATAGACACGTCCTGGGTCGCGGCGAGTTTTGCTCCACTTTGTCACCTGGATTTCCTAACAATAGCACCTATTCTGGTTGACACAGGCAGCCGAGGCTAGACGTTGATCGAGTCGTGGTGTTCGGCTGGCCGGTAGCTCATGGCGGCGGTGCGTTCCAGTTTGTCCCAGGCGAAGCGCTGGCCTTCGATGGCGCGCTTCAGGGTCTTGAACAAGACCAGGGAAAACAGTTGGCGGTAAGCGAAACGCTGCAGCCACACCTGGCTGAGCAGGCCGACATCTTCGCGGGCCTCCGGCTGGCGGCGCTCGAGCGCAAAGGCGATGGCGGAAGTGATGAAGTCAATGATCAGAAAAGCGGCAAAGAAGAGTACGAGCCGCTGGAAGCTGGCCGGGTCGGTGGAATCCGGATGAAACGACTTCTGCACGAAGTACCAGATCGCGCCCACCACGAACATCAGGTCAATGAACGGCGAGACCAGTGGCAGCAGGATTTGAAAGATGACAATATTTGGCAGCGCCACCCAGCCCAGCGCCCCTTTGCGCGCGAAGACACCGCGATGTTTCCAGACCGCCTGCAAAATGCCGAAGGACCAGCGGAAGCGTTGTCGCATGAGTCCGTTGGCGTTAATCGGCGCCTCGGTGTAGGCGAGCGCCAAATCCTCATATTCCACCCGGTAACCGCGCCGCAGCAGGGCCATGGTCAGATCCGCATCTTCGGCCACGGTGTCGGTTTGGTACCCACCGGCTGCGAGCACTGCGGAAGTTCGCCACGCGCCGATGGCTCCGGGCACCACGCTCACCGCACCCAGAGTGTTCAGGGCGCGCCGCTCGAAGTTCTGGCTGGTGATGTACTCCAGCGCCTGCCAGCGGGTCCAAAGATTGACCCGGTTCCCGACTTTGGCGTTGCCGGCGACGGCCGCGACTTTGGGATCGAGAAAATGCGGCACCAACCGCGCGATGGCTTCGCGGGCAATGACCGTGTCGGCATCGATGCCGACGAAAATCTCCTCATCTCGCAAATGCTGCAGTCCAAAGTTGAGCGCCTCCGCTTTCCCGGAATTGGGCTTGGTCAGGATCAGCACGCGGCCTGAGGCTTCTTCGGCCACAAAAGCGCGACGGGCAACGTCCAGGGTCCGGTCGCTCGATCCGTCGTCAATGACGATCACATGCAGTTCCGGATAGTTCGACGCCAGGACGGCGCGAACCGTGCGCTCGATAACCTTCTCCTCGTTGTAGGCCGGAATCAGCACCGCGACAGCCGGTTTGTAGCGCTCAGCTTCGGCCGGAGTGCCGTACCGCCTGGGCCGCACGCGATCGAAAATGGCGAAGGCGCCGATGAACAGCAGGCGGCCGGTCATGAGCAAATCGCCGACGAAAAAGATCCAGGTAATCCCTTTGATCCCGAAGTCGAACAGAGCGAAGCCGATCCAATCCAGCCGAGCTGCCCAGCGCTCGTTGTAAGGAATCGGAGGCATCACATCCGCCTTGGTTTTCCCCAACAGTTGATACAGCGGTACGACTTCATCGCCTTTGGCCCGCACACCCTCGATGATCAGGGGCAGGGCACGAACCGTTTCGGCGCGATTGCCTCCGCCATCGTGTAACAGGATGACGCTCCCGCAGAGCCGGTCTTTGGGATCGCAAGGCGGGCTGTGAGCCAGTACCGCGTCGGCGATCTGTTCGGCCGTACGACGCGGGTTGTCGCGCCAGTCATTGGGATCGATCTTGTCGCCCACGCTGATGTAGCCCATATCCTGAACCACTTCCAGCGGGCGAACCTGGTCTTCGGTGTCGGGTTCCTGGTCGATGGAGTAAGGCGGCCGAAACAGGATGGTGTGGATTCCCAAACGGCTGGCAAAAAGCTGCTCGGTAAGGTTCACCTCCAGTTTCATGTAACTATGCGAGATGTTGCTGATGTCCGGGTGAGTGAACGTGTGGTTGCCGATCTCATGCCCTTCGCGGTAGACGCGCGAGGTGACGGTCCCGAAACGGTCTGCCTGAATGCCGATGAGAAAGAAAGTGGCGAAGGCATTTTCACGTTTCAGGACGTCGAGAATCTTGGGGGTCCACTCCGGGTCAGGACCGTCATCAAAGGTGATGGCGACGGCTTTGGGATTGTAGCCGTAACGGGCGACACGGTACGGTTCCGGCAGCGGATCGAAGCTCTCGTCGGTGATGATTCCGGAGGGATCCACTGTGATCTGCCGCGTTCCATTGGATGGACGTGCCTCGATGCGCAGGATTTCACCCTGTCCCTCCATGTCCACATCTTGTCCGGGAGGAACATCTTTCAATTTGTCCGGAGCCGCGGGCTCGCCTGGCACATCCCACACCCGCCACAGGGAGCGGTCTTCGCCGCCAAGCCGCCAGAGGGCGAAAGTCTGAATACCCAATCGTTGCGCAGCGCGCATCTGGTTGAGCGCGGTAACCGCATCCAGGAACCAGATATCATGCTGCCGATTTTGTTCGTCCAGATAGCTGATGTGGGGATTGCTGCTGTCGCCGTCGAAGTCGACATCCTCTTCGGAATCACGCGCCGCCAGCCACGCCTCTTGCACCGTAACAGTGATGTCTTTCACGTCGGGAGGCAATTTGCCGCGCGACGGCTTATGCACCCAGTCATACCCGTAGTTGCCGATCGCGCAGATCAGTTTTTCGCGCGGAATCACTTTGCTGGCCGCCGTCAGATTGGCCACGAACCAGTCCTGCGAAGCTACCGGGCCCGGGATACCTTCGGGATAATGTTCGTCATAGTTCATCAGAACCGCGCCATCCACTAGGCTGGCTATGGCGCGATAGTTGAAGTCTTCATTATGCGGGGGCACGCTGACGTAGAGCTTCATGGCTTTGCCGTGAAGATCACCAGAAAGCTCCTGCAGTAAGGCCATGTAACCCGGCTGGGCCTTGGGCCGGATTTCTTCAAAGTCCACCATGAGGCCGCGATATTTATCGGTGGCAAGGAACGCCGCTACCTGTTGCCGGAAACGAGCCCGAGCGTCGGAATCATTCAAGAACGACGCAATATCCACCCACCCGCTCCCGTTCGAATTGTTCACCATGGGGAAGACTTCCATCCCGGTATCCTCGGACTTGACGAAGGGCATCACCCTGTCGTCGACCGGATGAATGGTTGCCCCCTGTACGACATCAAAGTAAGTATTTGTCTGCTCATCGACGCCCTGCAGGTGGCCATCGGGGGTTATCATGTGTAGCCAGTCGGGATAGAGCAGGTCGATCTGGTGAGCGTACTCACGCAAGGAGGAAAAACTGGCCGCATCCCAGGGAGCATAGAAGCCGGCGCGAATACCTTCTTCGGAATTGAGTGACAGGGAAGGCTTTGACTTGGACTTGCGGGATCCGCGCTGCGCCGCCAGTTTGCGACGCTTCTCCCGCGCCTTCTCTTTTTCATTTTCTTTCAGAGCATGGTAGGGCTTTTTCTGGTTAGCCCAGAACAGCTCTGGCAGGCGTTCCCCCTGCAACGCATTGTAAATGAAGAAAATAACCAGCAGCATCACGCTGATGCCCAGAAGGTCAAAGAACCGCCGTAGCCGCCGCCAGCGGGCTTGTCGTGGATCGTAGAAAACCGGTTGCGCCATGAAGTTTGAGCTGGCTCCATCCTAAGCTGCGGGGAAAGCAGGGTCAAACTTTCAAGTGCAGCTATTGGCTCTTAGCTTTTGGCCTTTGGCTGGGGAAAGACTTTGGCTGGGGAAAGAGTAGTTAAGCTAATGGCCAAAGGCTAAGCGCCAATAGCTGTTATATTTCCAGCGTGCGCGAAATCGTGCGCCAACATTTTCGCTTCTTCTTATTCGGCACACTTGCAGCCCTTGCGCTGCGTCTCCTGTTTATTTTCCGCTTTCCCGCGGTCACGGCTGATTCTTTGGTTTACGGCGACATCGCCAAGAATTGGCTGCAGCACGGCATCTTTGGCCTGAGCGGAATCAACGAAATCTCCCCTACTTATATCCGCCTGCCAGGATATCCCGCATTCCTCGCCGCAGTGTTCGCCGTCTTTGGCATGGAGCACTACCGGGCGGCGCTGGTGTTGCAGATGTTTGTGGACATCGGCACCTGTTTCCTTATCGCCGATCTGTCCCGCCGCTTGGTCTCTCCACGTGCTGCACGGGCAGCTTTCCTGCTGGCTGCACTTTGTCCGTTTCTCGCTAACTATGCCGCTGCGGCGCTCACCGAAGCCTGGGAGATTTTCTTCACCGCACTGGCTCTGGATTTTGCCGTGGTCGGACTCGACCCCTTGCATCAATCCAGATTGCGTCCTTGGTTGGGATCTGGGTTAGCGATTGGAGCAGCCATTTTGCTGCGCCCGGATGGAGGACTGTTACTGGTCAGCATCGAAATCTATTTGCTTGTGCTGCTTTTGCTGCAATCGAGGCGGCAAACGCGGGCGGGGGCGCCCGCGCCGCACATGCTATATCTGCTGCGGGCCGGCTTGATTCTTGCCGTTGTGTCGCTCGCGCCACTGGTTCCCTGGACTCTGCGCAATCTGTACACCTTGCATCAGTTCGAACCGCTCACGCCGCGCTACGCCAATGAAGAGAACGCGTTCGTGCCCGTGGGTTTTAACCGCTGGGTGAAAACCTGGATCGCCGACTACGTCTCCGTCGAGGAGATCTATTGGCAGGCGCCGGGAAATGCGGTGGACGCGGGGAAACTTCCTTCCCGTGCTTTTGATTCGCCCGGCGAGCGGGAGCAGACAGCGAGATTGCTGGAAGACTACAACAGCACCTTGCGCCTCACCCCAGATATGGATGCCAGATTCGGTACACTGGCAGCGGAACGCGTCCATCGCGCTCCGTTGCGCTACTGCGTCTGGCTGCCACTGCTGCGCATCGCGGACATGTGGCTTCGGCCGCGGACAGAGATTTTGCCTTCCGATACGCGATGGTGGGAGTTCAATGATGATCCGAGATGGTTGGCGCTGGCGCTGGCGCTCGGGATGATAAATCTGTTTTATGTGCTGGCCGCGTTGCTGGGCTTGGCGCGAGGACGATTCGTGCCTTGCCTCGGCCTGCTGCTTGCGTTCCTGATCCTGCGATCCGTTTTCCTCGGCACTTTGGAAAATCCCGAACCGCGCTACACTTTGGAATGTTATCCGGTGCTGCTCGTCTCTGCTTCCGGGCTGTTTCAGAAAACATCGCATCCCAATGGCTGACCTTCAACGATAGCTACAGAGATTATTTTCTGAAGCCTTACGGGGAGATTGGTATAGCGATCCTGTCTCAACCCAACGGCGAATCCGTCATGCGGAAGCGGGTCCGCACGTGCTCGGAAAGCAGGGCAATGGCCTCGCGGTTGGCCACGCGATCGGCCTGGGAAAGGTATTTGATCGCTTGCACCAACAGCCGCTGCCCATCCACGTAGCGCGGGTCGGGGTTTCGCTCACGCCGCTTCGGTCCTTCAATCTTGGGAGGAACCGGGATCGTGAATACCTTGGCCATGGAAGTCAAAATGTTCCCGCCGACTGCGTTTGTGACCTAGTTTTTGTCTGTAGCGTGAGCGTTTTTGCAGTATAACGCCTCGCGCTCGGTTTTTCAGCCTTTATCTTTTCTGTTCTGGCAGTGTCTCAATTTCAAACCGTGAAGATTCCTCAGTAGGGATTTGCTATCTCTGCGCACTCCGCGCCTGTTCTCCGCGACCTCCGCGATTTAAGACTTTGCTTGCCGAAGTCTCACTAAAACCCTAAAACGCGGAGACGCCCTGAGAAAACCGCAGAGTGCGCCGAGAAACCCGGCAGAGAGCAAGCTCAGCCACCATCCTTTTCCGGCTTCGATCTGGCTGTGGTTAGACGGTCTATCCCTGCGGGGACACAATTTTCGTTTTGCTGGTTGTTTTCAGCTTGAAGACTGTATCTGGAATTTTCTCGTTCAGCCGGATATCGGAGTATTTGGCCAGGCGGTAGTCGCCTCCGGGGGCGAACAGTTGCTGCTGGACCGACACCCCGCGCGAGGGGTCGATCCACAACCAGATGTGGTTAAAGGTGTTGCGGACCTTTTCCGACTTGGGCACCAGGTCCAGCTTGGCGGTATCGAGGTTGTCCACTTTCTCAGACCCGAGGAATTTCACATCAAAGGATTTCAGCATCTCCTGCCCACTGCCGCCGAACCCGAGCACCAGGAAGCTCTCAAATGCGGCGCGGTCCTTACCCGCGTTGTAAATGTCCACTTGATCAATTTTCGGCCGGAACAACTGGATCTTGCTGTCAGTGAAGAGTACGTACTTCGGAGGCGCCGGCGCGCTGATATCCGCTGCCATCTGAGTCTCGTTTCCGACGCGGCGAAAATAGATGATGCCTTTCTGCGTGTCGGTCTCGTCCACCACTTTCTGGTACTGATCCCACACAAAACTAGCCTGGGTAGTGTGGAAATTTGCGGCCATGCGATCCATCTGGCTGAGGACGTGCTCCAGTTCGGCATTCGACTCCGGCTTCGGCGGTTGCTGTGCCCAGGCAGCAGCCAGGAAAAGAACGCCTGCGACCCAGCACTTCGATCGTTGGAGAGGATTCATGCTTCAGAACTGGAGCGAACCGTCGCTACTCTCTTTCCACCCAAACCCTGTAATGCAGAATATGCCCCAAGCGGTCTTTCTCCGTTTCGACCTTCTTGATCGCCACCGAGCCGGAAATGGGCTCGATAATCTGCAGCAATTCTCCACGAATCGCCGCGTCATCCTGTCCGGAAATCGCCGAGCCCTCAACCTGGTAAATCAGTCCGCCCTGGCCATCGGGCAGCACCAAGACTCCTGTACGATACGGATTGTGCTCGACTGGTTTGTCCTTGAAGTTGATCCAGTACGGCGAAAGGAAAACAAAAAGCAAGATCAGGGTCACCATCACATCGTACTGGATGGTGCCCCGCTCATAAGACCAGAGGATATAGCCGCGAATTGTGCGCCAGATCGAAGTCATCGGCACCGGGGGCGCGGCCGGAACTGTCGGATTTGCCTCTGCCCTGTCCAAAGTCTAAGTCTTAAGTTCTCCTAAGACAATGTAGATCACTTTGTGCCGTTCCGAGTTGCTCAGAATCTGCGCCGACCCATGCGCCTAAAACTTCTTGGGCGTGATGCGGTCCGCGCCCATGTATGGCCGCAGCGCCTCTGGAATCAGCACACTGCCGTCGGGTTGCTGGTAGTTCTCGACAATCGCCACCCAGGTGCGTCCAATGGCCAAGCCGCTGCCATTGAGCGTGTGCACAAATTCAGTCTTGTTCTTTCCCTCCGGACGATAGCGAATGTTCGCGCGCCGCGCCTGAAACGACTCGAAGTTCGAGCAGGAAGAAATCTCGCGAAATAACTGCTGTCCCGGCAGCCAAACTTCCAGATCATAGGTTTTCGCCGAACTGGGTCCAATGTCGCCGGTGCAGAGCGCGACCACGCGGTAATGCAATCCGAGTTTCTGCAAGACTTCCTCGGCATCATGCGTAAGCTTTTCCAGTTGCGGGTAGGAATCCTCGGGCCGCGAAAACTTCACCAATTCGACTTTCTGAAACTGATGCTGCCGAATAATGCCGCGCACATCCTTCCCATAAGATCCGGCCTCGCTGCGAAAGCATGGCGTGTACGCGGTCAGCGACACCGGAAGGCGCGCAGCATCGAGCACTTCATTGCGATAGAGATTCGTAACTGGAACTTCCGCGGTCGGAATCAGCCACAGATCTTTGTCGCCGTGGGGAACGCGGAAGAGATCGGCGGCAAACTTAGGAAGCTGCCCGGTTCCGTACATGGAATCGGAATTCACCATGTAGGGCGGCAAGACCTCAATGTAGCCGTGCTCGCGCGTATGCAGATCGAGCATGAAGTTGGCCAGCGCCCGCTCCAATCGCGCACCCAAATCCCAATACACTGCAAAGCGAGCGCCTGTGAGTTTGGCAGCTCGCTCCAGATCAAGCACGCCAAGTTGCTCGCCCAGTTCCCAATGAGGCTTGGGCGGAAAGTCGAACTTCGGCGCCGAACCCCAACGGCGAACTTCCACGTTATCTTCAGCCGTCTTGCCGATGGGAACACTTTCGTGGGGCAGGTTGGGAATGCCAGAGAGAATCTGCTGCAGCCGAGTTTCATATTCTTCTGCCGCTTTTTCCAGTTCCTGGATCTGCTCGCGCAGTTCCTTGGTTTCCGCAATCAGCGCCGCTGCATCCTGCCCGCTCTTCTTTAACTTTGCGACCTCTTCAGATGCACGATTGCGGTGCGCCTTCATGGTTTCGGCGCTCGTGATGGCCGCCCGCCGCTGGGCGTCGACCTGGGCGAAATCCTTCAGGATTTCGTTCGGTTTCAGGCCGCGCTGGCGGAGCTTGGCCTCGACCAAAGGCAAATTGTCCCGGACGAAGTTGAGATCAAGCATGGAAACTAATTACTGTAACGGAAAAGTGGCGAGGAATGCACGTGGCCGATTGACGGGTAGGGATGTAGCTTGAAGACAAATAGCCAGAATTTTCTTATTGTGGCTTGTCACTGGGGTTCTGGCTGCGCAACTTTGGCATTCTGATACCAAACTGAGTAAAAATTGCGTCGAACGTGCCGGAATCGACCATGTTTTGGAGAATCACGTAGGGATCGCTTGCATCTCCTTCCTTACGCAACGTCTCTGAAACAAACAAAATACATACACGGCGCATTTTGGAAGACGCAATCCAACAAATTCTCATCCTCCCCTTTTTGAGGCGAAAGATGTTCGACAACTGTCCCCGGAGGGCATATTTCCTATTGAGTGGATCACCGGGAATAACTCGCTTGACGGCGTCTTTCACCATGTCGAATGTGGTGATGTGGGCACTGGTGTAATCGGCGCGCTGCTCCGCGTCTTTCGCCTGCCGGTAGAGGGTTTTGTAAACAGCCTCGGCCGTCGCGGTCATATCTACTTCGTAAGGAGAAGAAGGCGCGTTATCTGCTACTGATTTGCGCGCTTTGCGCCCCTTCGCCGCCATCAAGCTATTCGTTCTCCAGTTCAGCCTCGATTTCCGCCAGAGACCGGACCCGACCGGCGCGCAAGTCTTCAAATGCCTGCACCAGGCTCTTGCGTTCCGTGTCGCTGACAAGCATCTCAATCATGCCCGTAAGCGCGTTAAATTCATCCTTGATTTCGAGGAACCTCTGGTAGCTCAACAGTACGGCTAATGGCCTATCGTTCTCCTGGATGAACAGTGTTTCCTCAGGCCGCTCCTTCAGTTTAGTGGCGTTCAGGTCGCGCAGCTTGCTAACTCCAACGTGCTTGATATTGGGATCATAATTAAAGAGCGCGGACGCTGCCATGGTGGGTTCCTCCGTTTCTACATCAGCCAACCGATTGATTTAATTAGCCTTACTCCTGAGGAAAGCTGTATGTCAAGTTCTTGACATCGCTTGCACGAGATGATTGCATGTTTATAGACATCATATTAAGCAGAAAACCAAACATTGTCAAGCAATAAAATGGTAATAAATTGACACTATATTGGTGTCATATTGACAACAGCAGATACCGAATGGAAGATGGAACGAGCGCTGCATCGAACCGTACCGCTATCCTTGCGCGCGCCGCGCTGGGGCGGAGCGAGGCCCCAACTGCAACTCGGGAACCTCTTTGGCAGCAACGCCGCCACGCGGTACACTACAACCGCGATGACCGCCTCCCCTGCAGCCCGCGCAAGCACGCGCACGCCTGACCTTGCCGTCAGCTTTGCCGGCATCCAACTCAAGAATCCAGTCGTTGCCGCGAGCGGGACGTTCGGCTACGGCATCGAGTTCGAGGACGTTGTCCATCTCGACAAACTCGGCGGCTTCGTGGTCAAGGGATTGTCGAAAGAGCCCATGGCGGGCAATCCTCCGCCGCGGCTTTACGAAACGGCAGCGGGCATGCTCAACGCCATCGGCTTGCAGAACATCGGGGCGCGCGCCTTTATTGAAGAGAAACTGCCGAAGCTGAACCAGCTGAAAAACATCGTTGTCTTCGCCAATGTTTTCGGGTACACCCGCGAAGACTACGAACACACTATTCAGATCCTGAACGAAGGCGAGGGCATCGCGGCTTACGAACTCAACGTCTCCTGCCCAAACACTGCATCTGGCGGACTTCAGTTCGGCAGCGATCCCCGCTCACTCGACGAGGTTGTCGCTACCGCCCGGCACTACACGCAGCGGCCGTTGATCGTGAAACTTTCTCCCAACGTGACCAGCATCGCGCAGATGGCGCACGTAGCCCAGGAAGCCGGGGCGGATGCCGTTTCCCTGGTCAATACTTTCGTGGCCATGGCCATTGACGCGGAAACTCGCAAACCGCGTATCGCCAACGTGACCGCGGGACTGTCGGGCCCGGCCATCAAGCCGATCGCTCTGCGCATGGTGTACGACGCATCCAAGGCGGTAAAGATTCCGGTCATCGGCATGGGCGGCGTTTCAACTGCCGAGGACATCGTGGAGTTCATGTTGGCCGGGGCGACGGCCGTGCAGATCGGAACTGCCAGCTATTGGGATCCCTGCGCCACAGAAAAACTTGTGGGCGAACTGCAGGATTGGTGTGTGGAACATCGGG